>DAOTXW010000046.1:0-82381 GCA_034435035.1 Anaerolineae bacterium
GGCCTGCTGCAGGGCTGGACGAGGAGCTGGCGGCGGCGCCCGGCGAGCGGATCGATCCGCTGGTGGCGGTGGCCTTTTACCTGGCGCTGGCGGTCGGGACGGCCACCCTCAGCCTGAGCGTCGAAGCCCGCTACACGCTGCTGTGGGCGGCGCTGATCGGCGTGGGGACGCTGCTGACGCTGATCGACGCCCCGAACCCGCCGGCGGCGCTGTCATCGGGCCGGCTGATCTGGGGGCTGGGGATCGGGTTTGTGATCGGCCTGCCGCTGCTGGTGCTCACGGGGCCGGGGCTGGCGGCGACAGCCGCCGCGCTGTTCCCCGGATCGACGCTGGCGGCGCTGTTCCAGGCGGTGGTGATCGTGGGGCCGCTGGGCGAGACGCTGTTCTTCCGGGGCGTCGTGCAGGAGCGGCGGGGGATCGGCGCGAGCGTGGCAGCAGCCGCCGCCCACACCCTGATCCTGTTCTGGCCGGCAGCGGCCGCCACGCCGGGCTACCTGGTGGCGGCGGTGCTGTTCTACAGCGTGATGGCGTTCATGTACAGCTATGTGCGGGATCGCTACGGGCTGGCGTCGGCGTTTGTCTGCCAGGCGATGACGAACCTGATGCTGATCTTCCTGCCGAGCGTCATCAGCGCCCTGACCGCCCCGCCGCCGATCCCCTGAGGACGGCTGAGTGACCGGTCAGGTGATCATCCAGGTGCGGTCGTGCAGCATGTGCCGGGTGGCCCGCTCCACGATCTCGAAGTCGTCCGCGCCCCCGCCGCCGAAGCGGGCCGCAACCTCTCCCCAGTGCCTCAGGATATAGTCGATCACGCGGTGGCTGAGCGAGTCGGCCTGCTCACGGTCGGCGATCTCGGCATGGAGGACTGACTGCGCCACGCGCGTCAGGCCGATCAGATTGGTGGGCATCGTACAGGTCATGGCTGCTGCTCTGCTTTCAGGCCGGTGCGCCGGGCGCGCCGTGCTATAATCATTGACGCACAACGGCTCGAAAAGTTTCACACGGGCAGGCTCCGCGAAAGGCAGGCTGATCGGCGATGTCCACCCCCGACGAGCGCAACCCCGGCATCCCCTTGGACCTGGACTGGGCGACCGCCCACCATCACGTCAACCTGAGCGCGGTCGAGCGCCGGGCGGCGACGCTGAATGCCCGCCGCAGCGTCAAGAAGGACTGGCAGGCCGCCTGGCTGCTGAAGGCTGTCGCCCTCACCGACCTGACCACGCTGGCCGGCGACGACACGCCCGGCAGCGTCCGGCGGCTGTGCGCCAAGGCCCGCCAGCCGGTGCAGCCGCATATCCTGGCCGCGCTGGAGATGGAACCGGTCACGGTGGCGGCAGTGTGCGTGTATCACAACCTGATCGCCCCGGCGCTGGAGGCGCTGAAGGGCAGCGGCATCCCGGTGGCGGCGGTCTCCACCGGGTTCCCGGCGGGGCAAAGCCCATTCGCGCAGCGGGTGGCCGAGATCGAGGCCTCGGTGCGGGCCGGAGCCAGCGAGATCGACACCGTGATCTCGCGCGCCCATGTGCTGACCGGGAACTGGCAGGCGCTCTACGACGAGGTGTGCGAGTTCCGGCGGGCCTGCGGCGAGGCGCACCTGAAGACGATCCTGGCCACCGGGGAGCTGGGCAACCTGCGGAACGTGCGGATGGCCAGCCTGGTGTGCATGATGGCCGGCGCGGACTTCATTAAGACCTCAACCGGCAAGGAAAAAGTGAACGCCACGCTCCCGTTCGGGCTGGTAATGGCGCGGGCGATCCGCGACTATGAGGAGCACACCGGCTACCGGGTCGGGCTGAAGCCAGCCGGCGGCATCCGCACCGCGAAGGATGCGCTGAGCTGGCTCATTCTGGTCAAGGAGGAGCTGGGCGACGACTGGCTGTCGCCGGCGCGGTTCCGGCTGGGCGCATCGGGCCTGCTGGAGGACATCGAGCGCCAGCTTTCGCACCACGTCACCGGGCGCTACGCGGCGCGGCACCACATCCCGATGGGGTGAGCGCCGGCGGCTCCGGTCAGCCGCCGTAGCTCCAGCCGATGCCGGGCAGAGTGAGCATATCCCCGGCGTCCCCTGGCTTGAGTATCTCGGCGCCGACCACCTGGCCGATGAACAGATCATGATCGCCGCCCGGCTCAAGAACGGCGGTGAGACGGCACTCAATGACCGCCGCTGCGCCCGGCAGGATGGGGCAGCCGGTGTTGGCGGCCTCGCGGTAGGCCACGCCGACCAGCTTCTCGGGGTTCTTCGCGCGGCTCTTGCTGAACGGCTTGATCGCGTCCGCGTCGCCCTGATGGAAAAGGTTGATGGCAAACACCTTCCCGGCGGCGATCAGCCCGTGGGAGTGGGCGGTCTTTGAGATGGCTGCCGCCACCAGGCGGGGCTCAAACGCTGCCTGCATCACCCAGTTGGCGACCATCGCGTTCACGTCGCCGGCGCTGCGGCTGGTGATGGCATAGAAGCCGTATGGCATCATCCGCAGCGCGGTCTTGATGGGATCATCACTCATTGGCATCCTCGCTTTCTGCCCGGTGGGGCCGGTTGAGCAGTTGGACGGTCACTTCCAGGCAACTGCCCTGTGGCCTCTGCTGACTATTGGATAGTATTAGACTATGGCGCGCGGCGGGCCTGGATGCAACCCCGGGCCGCCGCGGCGGGTGAGCCTGCGAATATCACGACGGTCTGTGGAGGGGCCATGAACCGAGGATACCGCACTGCCGCCGCCCTGCTGATCCTGAGCGCGCTGGCCTGTAATGCGCCCCGCCGCCCGCCGGCGGCTCCGGAGCCGGACGGAACTCCGGTCACCGCAGCGAATGCGCCCATGCCCGCTGAAACGCCGGCGGCGCCCACGGCGTCCCTGCCGGACATCGCCGGGACGGTGAACGCCCGCGCCAGCGCAACGCCCGACGCCAGCCGCGAGGGGATCCTCACCGGGGCGCTGCGCTACCCATCGGAGGGCAACCCGCCGATGCGGGTGTACGCCCTCAGCACGGGCGGGGGGCAGTACCGCTACGTGGAAGTGGGCGGCGGGCGCAGCGCCTATACGCTGGAAGTGCCGCCGGGCGAATACTTCGTGCTGGCCGACCTGGGCCCGGAGGTGCCGGGCTTTGAGGGGGGCTACACGGTGCACGGGCAGTGTCTGGCCGATAAGGGGCTGGATTCGGCGGAGTGTGCCTTTGTGGACTTCGGGCTGGTGGCGGTGCGGGTGGGGGCCGGGCAGACGATCACCGGGATCGACCTGATCGACTGGTTTCCGCCGGAGGGGACGTTCCCGGCGGTGCCGGATTAACGGTCGATCAACCCACGCCGGGCGGCCTGGATGAGCGCCTCGGTGCGGCTGCGCGCCCCGAGGGCGGCCAGGATGTTGGTCATGTGGAACTTGACCGTGCGCTCGGTGATCACCAGGGCCGCGGCGATCTCGCGGTTCGTCGCGCCGCGGGCCAGCAGGGCCAGCACCTCCAGCTCGCGGAGGGTGAGCGGGGCCGGGTTTCCTGTCGGGTTTGGCGGCTCATCCTGCGGTCCGTGCGGGCTGGCCAGCCGCCGCGCCAGCGCCAGCGCCGCAGCGAGGGAGTCCCGGGCCGGGGCCAGCGCCGCCGCCCGCAGGCTGGCCTCAGCCGCCTCCAGGTGGTGGAGGAGTTCATTCAGGGTTTCAGGATCGGGCGGGCGGGCTTCCGAGAGGCTCATCGGGCTTCTGTGAACGGGTGGTGCTGTTGTGCAGCCCGATTGTAGCACAGCTTTGGCCGGCCCCGGTGCGGGCGCTATAATAGGTGCAGGGCCCCTGTAGCTCAACGGACAGAGCGACCGCCTCCTAAGCGGTAGGTTGAAGGTTCAATTCCTTCCTGGGGCATGAAACGCAGCCCGGCGATGCTTGAAGCCGGGCTGCTGCGATCTTCTGCGCCGCTAGCCGGCAGACACATCCAGATGGCGCTGGCGAGCCAGATGGATGGCATCCCCGGCGCAGAAGACCAGGATCAGCACGGCGGGCGCGCTGGCGGGGTTGTGGAAGCTATGGGGCTGGCCAGCGGAGAACAGCAGGCTGTCGCCGGGCAGCAGCCGGAAGTGCTGGCTGCCTATGCGGTAGGCCACTTCGCCTTCCAGACAGTGAGCAAACTCCTCGCCGGGATGCGTGATCGGTTCCTCCAGACTGCCGGAGCCCGGCTCCAGCACCAGGCGGAACGGCTCGATCTGCTGGCCGCGCAGGCCGATCCCCAGGCTCTCCATCAGGATCCCATTGACCTGAGCGTGGAGCCGCTGCTCCGGCCTGACGAATACCACCGTCTGCTCGTGTTCGGGCTCGAAGAACGCGGTGACCGGCACGCCGAGGGCAGCGGCCAGCAGCTGGAGCGACGAAACGGTCGGCGAGGCCTCCCCGCGCTCGATCAGGCTGATGGCATTGATTGACAGGCTGGCCTGTGAGGCCAGCGCACGCAGCGACAGCCCTCGCTGTTCGCGGAGCTGGCGGATGCGCTGCCCGACCGGGAGCTTCGAATGTTCTGCCACGGACGTGCACCTCTCTGGTCGACTGCCCTGAGTGTAGCATAATAATGTACAAATATCACTTATTATAGTAAGATCGAATCGGGGAAAACGGATCGGGAAGCCACATACAGGAGGGGCAAGATGTCGATCCACAGGACGCGACCCCAACCGACAGCGCTGATCCTGATAGCCCTGACGCTGGTGGGCTGTGGCGGCGCTCCGGCGGTCGATCTGGAAGCCGCTGACGCTACACCGGCGGTCGATATCCCCGCTGATGTGCTGGGCGCCCGCGAAGCGGTGCTGGACTTCCTGCGGGATGGCGCCAACGAGTGCGTCCCGGCGGAGAATGCTCCCTGGCAGGCACGCGCCGGCGGCGAGGAAGCGCCGGAGGGGTTTGGCCTTTACTACTTCACCTCGGATGGCTGCGCGATGACGGTCTCCTATCCGCTGCCGGCCAGCGAGGACACGGTCTACCATGTCTCCATCGGCGATCAGACGACCGGCTACTGCTGGCAGGCCACGGTGAGCGCGGCGGGGAAGATCCTGCAAACGGGCAGCGCGGCTGAGCCGGGGGATGTGCCGGAGAATCCGGCGGCGGTTTACTGCCGGGAGCAGGGCTACCAGTATGAAGTCCGCGAGCAGGCGGACGGCTCTCGCTGCGGGCTGTGCGTGTTCCCCGATGGCAGCACCTGTGTGAGCTGGGCCTTCCTGCGCGGGCAGTGCCAGCCGGGCGACCGGCCGGCGGAAGGCCCATAGCGGCGCCCGGTGGCGGCGGCGTGCCGGCTCAAAGCGCCCGCAACACCACCAGCGAGAAGTCATCGAAGGCGAGGGCCGCGCCGCGATGGGCCTGTACCTCGGCATAGATGGTTTGCGCGATGGTATCGGCGCTGGCCGACTGGCAGGCAGTCACGACTTCCCACAGGCGTTCCGCGCCGAAGGGCTGTCGGTCGGCGTTGCGCATATCCGTGACGCCGTCGCTGTACAGTACCAGGCAGTCTCCCGGCTCCAGCACCAGCTGCTGTTCCTCAAGTTTGGGCGGGCCCAGGCTGACGCCCAGGGCGCTGCCCGGCCCGCCAAGATACTCTGCCTGACCACCGGCCCGCGTCAGCAGGGGAAACTCGTGGCCGGCCCGCACATACTGGAAAACGCCCGTGGCGGGATCCAGCACGCCGTAGATGGCCGTCACAAACATGTTGTAGTTGGAAACCTCCAGCAGCCCGCGGTGGACGCTCAGTGCCACGTCAGCGGGCCGTGCGCCGCTCCCGGCCTCCTGGAGGAACAGGGCACGGGTGACAGCCATGAACAGAGCCGCATGCATTCCCTTATCCGAGACATCGGCGATCAGAACAGCGATCTGCCCATTCTTGAGCCGCGCGACGTCATAGAAGTCGCCGCCAACCTCGCGGGCCGGCTCGAAGTGCGCGCCGAACTCGAAGCCCGGGACGGCGGGCAGACGGGTGGGCAGCATACTGCGCTGAGCCCGGGCGGCCATCTCCAGCTGCATCTCCAGCTGCTGAGTGTGGGCGATCTCCTGATCGCGCAGCCGCTTGACCGCCAGCGAGGCGTTGATGCGGGCGTGCAGCAGCACCGGATCAAAGGGCTTGTTCAGATAGTCGGTGGCGCCAGCTTCAATGCAGGCGACGATGTTCTCGATGTCGTCCATGCCCGAGATCACGATCACCGGGATGTGGCGCAGCATCGGGTTTTCTTTCATCCAGGCCAGCACTTCGAAGCCGTCAACTTCCGGCATCATCAGGTCAAGCAGCACCACATCAAACGGCTGCGCGGCGAGCATCTCCAGCGCCACCGCGCCATCGGCAGCCAGGGCGACGTCGTAGCCGGCATTTGCCAGATTGGTGGACAACAGCCGCCGGTTAAGGAGCTCGTCATCGACGACCAGGATGCTGCCGTGGGCGCTCATGTCATAACTCCTTCCGGAGGGTGCGCAGGGCCGCGCGGGCTGCTTGTGCTTCAGCCTCCAGGTGATCCAGGCGCGCGGCGGCGTCGATCAGGCGGCCCGCCTGGGCCAGCTCCTCGACTTCGCGGGCGGCGTCGGACAGGGCCAGCACACCAAAGCTGGCTGCGTTCGACTTGAGGGTATGCGCCGCCCGGCCCAGCTCGGCGGCCTGGCCCTGCGCCAGCGCCTGGCGGGCACTCTCGATCAGGCGCGCGGTGTCCCGATCAAACTCATCCAACAGCTCTGGCAGCATTTCGGCGGCGCTGCTGCCGAGCGTGGCGCGCAGCCGGCGGATCGCAGCAGGATCAACCACCGCCCCGCTGCCCGCCTGTTCAGGGGGCGGGCGCCGGGTTGGAGAGTGGGGCGCGGGCGCTGGCTGGTCCGCGGCGTCGCGCAGCGCCTGCACCAGTTCATGCACCTGGATAGGCTTGCTGACATAGGCATCGATCCCGGCTTCGCGGGCGATCGCCCGGTCCTCACGGGTGACGTTGGCCGTCACCGCGATGATGCGCGGCTGTGTCTCCAGATGGCGCATCTGCCGGATGCGGCGTGTCGCCTCCAGCCCATCCATGTGGGGCATCTGAATATCCATCAGGATCACATCATAGGGCTGGCGCTCAACGGCCTGGAGGGTCTCCACTCCGTCGGTGGCGAGGTCGGCGTGGTAACCCAGGCGCTTCAGCAGCAGCAGAGCGAGACGCTGATTCACGGTGTTGTCTTCCGCCAGCAGGATGCGCAGGGGTAACTGCCGGCCCAGCTGCTCATCGAACTGGCGCTCCGGCTGGTCAAGGTCCCGGGCTGCCACCTCAACCACATCCTCACCCAGCAGCACCCGGATCAGTACATTGAACAGGTGGGAGGCTCTGACAGGCTTGTTCAGGGTGGCCGCGAACAGACCCACCCGCGGATCCGCTTCGCGCAGGCCAAGCGAGAACAGCAGGATCAGCGGCAGTGTGCCGCCTGCCGGCTCCCGCCGGATCTGCTCGGCCAGCGTGAGTCCATCCGTTTCCGGCATCTGCATGTCCACGATAGCGGCATCCAGCACCCCATCCTGCGCCAGCAGGGCCAGTGCCTCAGCGCCAGAAGCGGCTTCCACCACCTCGACGCCCCAGCTCTGCGCCTGCAGCCGGATAATCTGGCGATTGATCTCATGATCGTCCACCACCAGCACCCGCCGGCCCCGCAGGTCCGCAGCCGGGCGGGGCGGGGGGGGCAGGGTCGCCTCCTCCGCCTGGATGGTGAAGAAGAAGGTTGATCCCTGCTCCTCGACGCTCTGCACCCACATCCGTCCGCCCATCAGTTCGGCCAGGTGCTGGCTGATCGCCAGACCCAGCCCCGTCCCGCCAAACTTACGCGTGGTGGAGGCATCGACCTGGCTGAACGGCTGGAACAGACGATCCACCCGATCGGCGGGGATGCCGATCCCCGTATCGCGGACCGCAAAGGCGATCTCATGCCTGCCCCCGGACTGCTCCCCGGCGAGCGGTCGGCTGCTCACCGTCACCACCACTTCCCCCCGCTCGGTGAACTTGATGGCGTTGCTGAGCAGGTTGATCAGGATCTGCCGCAGGCGGGTGATATCGCCGACTATCGCCCCCGGCGTCTCGCTCTCGAAGACATAGCCCAGCTCCAGCCCCCGATCGGCAGCGCGGGAGGCCAGCAGGTCAAGGCATGACTCGACACACTCGCGCAGATCGAAGGGCTGCATCTCCAGTTCGAGCCGGCGAGCCTCGATCTTGGAGAAGTCGAGGATGTCGTTGATGATGGTGAGCAGCGTGTCCCCGCTGGTCTGGATGGTGTTTGCGTACTCGCGCTGCTCCGCATTCAGGGAGGTGTCGCGCAGCAGGGCAGACATACCGATGATCGCATTCATCGGGGTGCGGATTTCGTGGCTCATGGTGGCCAGGAACTGGCTCTTGGCCTGATTGGCGTCCTCGGCCAGGCGCTGGGCCTCCACCAGACTGGTGACGGTCTCGCGCAGGACATCAGCCAGCTGGCCCACTTCATCGCGCCCCAGGATCGGGATGGGGGTGTCCAGCCGCCCGGCGCCAATGCTGCGGGCGGCTTCGGCCAGCCGACCCAGCGGCGCCATCACCAGCCGACCCAGGACCAGGCTGGCCACCGTGGTGATTCCCATCGCGCCGATCAGCACCGCCAGTATGCGACGCACCAATGCCTGCGTGCCCGCCAGCGCTGTCTGCGAGTCCTTGGCCGCGATGACCACCCAGCTCAGCTCGCGCATGGGGATGACTGCATCGAAGCTCAGGCTGGAAGGCAGGTACTCAAACTCCTGCTCGAAGGTGAAGCCGGCCAGCCGTCCATAGCCGGCGATAACCTCCTCGCCGTAGATGTCGCGCCCGACCGCACTGCCGGAGTGAGTCTCTGTGAAGCTGCCCCGGACATCCTGATTGTTGTAGAAAGTCTCTACCAGCGACCGGTCAAAGGGCATGCCGGCGCTGAGATCGTAGCCGGAGGCCGCCAGCACGCTGCCCTGTGAATCGGCGACGGCCAGACGGTAGTCACTGTTGGCATACATCAGGGTGGCATCGCCATCGATATTCCACAGCGCATACAGGGTGCCCACCCGGCGCTGCCCGTCGTCGCGGATCGGGATCACAATGCTGACACCCGTCTGCCCGGATGCCGGGATGTCCTCCCTCCGGTCGCTGAGATAGGCATTGGCCTGTTTCTCGCTCAGGGCAGCCTGATACCAGCTCAGGTTGCTCAGCGCGGCGCTGTCGGGGTTGCCGTTGCTGGCGGCGATCCGCCCCTGACCATCCATGACGATCAGCAGGGGAAACTGAGGGTGGAAACGGGCATAGCCGTCCAATTCCTCCTGGGCGGCGAGGTCGAGCGCCGGGTCGCCTGCTGCTGTAACGGCCGCAATTACGTCAGAATTGTGCGCCAGCGAGTCGAGCGCGGACAGCCGGTTGACAAACGTCACCGCTACCCGGCGCGTCTGGGACTGGGCGATCAGCTCAAGGTCGCCCTGAGCAGCCTCAACCTGCAACTCGCGCACCGCCTCCCCGATGATCACTGCCAGCGCCGCCCCGATCAGCGACAGCGCGATGCCGGGGACCAGCGTGGCCTTGATCGCAAAGGACCAGTTGGCCGGGTTAAGGGCGCTGCGCCAGTGATGTGCCGCCATAGGTCCTCCGTGCGCCGAGTCAGGTCTGCGTCGTCACTGTATTCTATCCAGCCGGGCCGGGGTGCCAATTCTGCGGGGCGGATCCGGCACCGAAGCTGCCAGGCGGGGGGGGGCTTGCTGTACGCCTACTGCGACCACGTGGTCGGTACGCGATCCCAGCGGTGGGCGCGCAGCTGCTCGACAAGCTCAGCGGGCAGGGCGCGGCCGTCGCTGGCTGCGAGGTTGGCCTCGACGTGGCGGATCCGGCGCATGCCGGGGATGATCGTGCTGACGGCGGGGTGGCACAGGATGAAGCGCAGGGCCATCTCCGGCATGGTCATACCCGGCGGGATCAGCGGGCGCAGGGCCTCGGCGCGCTCGACGGACTCGGCCAGGTTTTCCGGCACAAAGTAGGTGTTGCGCCAGTCGCCTTCCGGCCAGCGGCTGTCGCGGGTGAGCGTGCCGGTCAGCGTCCCCTCATCGAAGGGGACGCGGGCGATCACACCGATGTTCAGCTCCTGACAGACGGGGAACAGAACATCCTCCGGGGCCTGATCGAAGATGTTGTGGATGACCTGCACGGCGTCGATCAGGCCGGTGCGCAGGGCGGCGATGGCGTTCTCCGGCTCCCAGCGGTTGATGCTGATGCCCATTGCCCGGATCAGGCCCTGCCGCTTGAGGTCCTCGACGGCCCGCTGCCAGCGTTCATCCTGTGCCCAGGCGTCCTCCCAGACGTGGAACTGCATCAGGTCGATGCTGTCCAGGCCCAGGTTGCGCAGGCTCTTTTCGGTGTACTCAGCGATGTGATCCGACGGGAAGGTCTCATCGAGTGTGAAATGCGGCCTGGATGGCCACTTGAAATTACGGGGTGGGATCTTGGTAGCGACGTACAGCTTCTTCTCCGGGTGGGCGCGCACCAGCCGGCCCAGCAGCCCTTCGCTGTGGCCCTCGCCGTAGCCCCACGCGGTATCGAAGAAATTGCAGCCCAGCTCGACCGAGCGCTCCAGCGCGGCCAGCGATTCGGCGTCATCGGAGCCGCTCCAGCCGCCCATACCCCACATGCCGTAACCGATCTCGCTGACCTGCCAGCCGGTGCGTCCAAAGGTGCGGTACTGCATGGTCAATCTCCTGTCAGAGAGGGTAACGCGCCTGGCCCCGGCTGCGGTCAGGCCGCGCTCAGGCGGCCGATGAGGGCCTGCATCCGGCGCTCCACAGCGGCGAGTCCGTCCGGGCTGTCCGCTGCCAGCAGGGTGGAGAAGTAAGCCACCGGGCGGCGGGGATCGTCATAGACGACCGGGCCGTACACGAACATCCCCGGCAGATGGCCCGGCTGCAGCGGGGCGAAGTCCGGATCGGCCAGCACTTGCGAGAGATCGCGGGCCGGGCACTTGACCAGGCGGTAGCGGGCATGGACGTGCTTCAGGTCGAAGCCCAGCCGCATCAGGAGGTAGAACGGGTAGGTCGGCGAGCAGAAGCGGGGGTTGATGTCCACTGCCAGCAGCTCGCCCTCCACCGTGAGGATGTAATCCACGCCCAGCACGCCGTTCAGGGGGGGCAGCACGGCTGCCAGCTTATGGGCATCGGCGGCGGCCTGCCCGGCGATCGCCTCCGGCAGACTGGCGGCGCTGTCGTTGCCCCAGTGCGTCAGCCCGGTGATATGCTGACGGGTGGTAAAGAGGGTCTGGATGCTCCCGTCAAACACCAGGCAGTTGACACTGGGGGAGTAGCGGGTCTGGTAGCAGGTCTCGGCGATCAGGGGGTAGCGGAAGGAATCCAGGCGGCCCAGGTCATCAGGGCCGAGGCGCGAGAAATGGCGATGATCCGCTTTGATGATGATCTCCGGGTAGCGGCGCGGGGCGGCGAAGAACGCCCGCACGGCATCCGGCGATTCGCACAGGGCGTATTCCGGGCTGGGGATGCCGGCCTGCTCGAAGTAATCATGGCTGGACAGCTTGCGGTTGACCCGGGTGAAGGCGTCGGCATGTGGCAGGGCGCGGGGGCGGTGGCCGTGGCTGGACAGGGCCTCGATCAACTCGCCGGCGAAGCGGTCGGGCGTGCTGTAGAACAGCGACAGGTCAAGCCGGCGCTCGGCCATCAACCCGCGCAGCTCGGCCAGCGCCGCCTCGTCAGCCAGCAGATTGGCCGTCAGATCGGTGCTGCGTGGCTCCGGGGTGATGAGGCGCTCCGGGAAGGCCCCCAGACTGCGCAGATAGTCGATATATGGCTGCCCGAACCCGCGCAGGGTGCCGGCGATGCACACCGGGGCTCCCAGCAGAAAAGGCAGCGTATCATACTGGCCCCAGTCTCCTTTGCCCCCGTGGGGATCCCAGTCATCGTGCAGAAAGGCGCACGAGGCGATGTAGTCATCCAGTGGGAGCGCAGCCGTTCTGGCCGGCGAAGAGGCGGGCTGTGGCGCAGGGCTGGCAGCCGCCCCTGTGCGGTCATCGCTCAACCAGCCTCCCCCTTATGTCCTTTACTCCGGGAGCGCATGGAACGAGCCTTGGCCTGCAGATCGCGGAAGAAATCCGAGTCAACAATCTCGCTGACCTGATGGCTCTGCTTGACCTCGTCAATCTCGATCTTCAGCTCGGCCACCTGTCGCTTCAGGCTTTCTTCACGGGCGCGGACCTTGTCAACCATGATCGAAAACACGGAGGCCAGCGAGCTGATCTCGTCTTTCAGGCTGACCTGAGTCAGGCGGGTGAAGTCCTGATTGTAGTCGCCCTCGCCGATGCGGTCGGCGACCGAACTGAGCGCGAGGATCGGGCGGGCCAGGTAGCTGGAGACAGCCCAGACCATGACGAACAGGATGATGTAGGTGATGGCAAAGGCCGGGATGGCTGACAGCAGCACGTCACGCCGGACCTGGTCGTAGTAGCTGGCGTCGTAGTCTGCGCCCAGGACGCCCACGATCTCGTCATTCGAGTCGCGAACTACCGTGTAACCGGAGATGTGCCAGCCCCACTGGTCTTCATAGGGCTTCAGGATCAGCCAGGTGTCACGCTCGCCGACGAACATCTTGGCGAACTCGCTGGCATCCGGGTCTTCCACGGTCAGCGGCTCCCGGAAGCCGGCGGTGTCCTCCGGCTCCGTGAAGGCGGTGGAGACGGTGACGATGGCGTACTCATAGGGCAGCTCCACCGGCACGATGGTGAAGGTGGAGGCGCGGGGATCGACGACCTCCAGCGTTTCCAGCCATCTCACCTGCTCCACATAGCGCGGATCGTCGCTGAAGCCCGCGGCGTTCGGCTCCCCCTCTTCGTACAGGCTTCGCAGCGCATCGCCGTCGATGCGGGCGGCCGCGCCCTCGATCAGGACGCGCAGATCTTCACCCAGACGGTCAACGGCCTTCTGGCTGGCAAAGGTGTAGAACCAGTAAAACGTGCCAGCGTAGATGGCGCTGAACAGCAGGGTGAAGGCGATCAGCAGTTTGACGCGCAGACTCATGTAGCGGCTTTGAGTCGCCCCCGGCATGACCTGGGGTTGGGCTTGGGCAGCAACAGCCATCGGTCGTTTTCCTTCTACTCTGGACGGTGTCGTCTTGTGCGTGACCGACTCGTAACGCAGTCATTGTACGCACATTCAGCCTGTGCACAATTCAGGGGTGCTGCGGCTGCCAGCCCGGCGGCGGCGGGATGGCCTCCTCGGGCGTGGTCGGCAGATCGATGACACGCGGAGCGGCGCGGTGGCGGCGGGCCAGCTCCACGGACATCGGGGTCAGGCCCCGGGCCCGGTATGCGGCCTCCTGGCTGGCCGGGATCAGCGCGAACAGCAGGCCCTGTGTCCAGATCTGCTCGAACTCGCCGGGCTGGCCGGGGATCGGCAGCCAGTTCTCATCCCACCAGCGCTCCGTGAAGGCGTCAAAGCCGACGATCCCATCCCGGTGGGAGAGGTTCCTGCCGTCATGCGGATCCACGATCTGCAGGGTGCGGGCCGACCGGTCAACGCCCACAACCACCGAGTAATGCCCCTCGCCCCAGATGCGCCCATCGGGCTCCTGAAAGACGCAGCGCCATTCGACTCCGGCGGGCACCCCATGGGCTTCCACCAGATCGTACAGGTCGTCAACGGTCGAGTCATACCGGGCCAGCAGACAGTGATCGCTGCCCAGCGCCTGCACCGCCGTCGAGAGATCCTGCAGGCTGCATCCGTGCTGCCGGATCTGCGCGATCGGGATGCCTGTCAGGGCCGCGATGCGCTCCTGCGGGACATCGAGCCGGAAGAATGAGTACAGGATCTCGAGGGTGGCCGGGCCGCAGAAGCGGGTCTGCTGAATCACCGGCCGGACGTTGATCGGTCCCATCGGTCCCGCTCCTAGAACTCCAGGCCGTCGAGGACGTTCGCCCCACGCGACCGGCGGCGCAGGCGCCAGTTGAGCATGCTCTTGTCGTAAGTCTGGCGCATCTTCAGCGCCGACCACAGCGCCGCCAGGGCGGCGGCCACGCCAATGCCCAGGTAGACCCAGCCCGGATCGAAGGGCAGCAGGCGCGGGCCGAACACCACCAGCGCTCCGACAATCCCGCAGGCCACGATCACGCCGGCGGCAAACAGGTAGCTTTCCATAAAGACGCTGACGCGCCCGCGGCGCTCATCCGGCACCAGGGACAGCAGCGTCTTGCGGGCGGGGTCATCGATGCTGCTCTGGGCGACACGGAACAGGGCGCGCCCGGCGACCACGGTCGGCAGGCCCGGTATCAGCATCAGCCCGAGCGAGGCGAGCATCGAGGCGGGCAGCAGCAGGAAGATGCTCTTGAGCTGGAGCCGGTCCATCAGCCGCCCGGTGGCAAGCGTTTGCACCGCAATCGCGATCACGGTCACGATCAGCCGGTACAGGCCGTAGAAGGTCTGGAAGCTGCCGGGCGGGGCGACCTGGAACGCGGTGTCTGAGACGCGCAGGAAGTGATAATCCGAGATCGTCACCACCATGGCGGTCGCCAGCAGCGCGAGCATCAGGTAGCGGAAGGCCGGCACTTCCTTGACAAAGCCGAAACCTTCAGACAGGGTCTCCTGGACTGTCTGGACGGGCGCGGCGGCGGCGCGCTCGCGGATCCTGATCCGGCGCAGCCCGACGACGGTCAGCACCAGCGCGATGACGTAGATGATCACGTTGAAGGTCAGCGGCTCGGCCCGGTCGAGGCCGAGGCCGTCCAGGATGCGCGGGGCCGCCGAAGCCAGCCCCAGCCCCACGATCTGCCCGACGAAGCTGAAGGCCGTGATGAGCGGGAACAGCCGTTTGGCCTGCGCCAGGTCGAAGGTGTCGTTGGCCAGCACCCAGAAGACCAGCGGGAAGAAGATCCACTGCTGTTCCAGCAGCAGGAACAGCAGCGCGTAATTGATCACCGATGGGACGTTCAGGATGAACATCAGGCGCAGAAGGCTGTAGGTGATGATGAAGATCACCACCAGCAGCTGCAGCACGCGGGTGCGGTTGAAACGATCGACGATCAGGCTCTGGGCGCTGGCGCTGATGGCGATCAGCGCCATGTCGATGGCCCACACGATCAGGATCTGGGACAGCTGCGAAACCTGGCTGATGAATCCACTGACGGCCACGACATCGGCCAGTTCGAGGGCCATGGAGTTGATGAACAGCAGCACGCCCAGCAGTATCACCGGACCGGCTTCCCCTTCGCGGATTTGAAACAGGCGGTGGTTGGCTTGCGACATAGCAACACTCCGGTGACGGCGCGAGGGGCTCCTCGCGCGGGGAAGCCCAGATGAATCACCCCGGCCCGAGAGGGGTCAGGCAGCAACTATGCCCTATGCGGGCATCCGTGTCAACTGCTGCGGCGCGATCAGCCCTCCAGGCGATCTACCAGCAGCACGATGAAGCGCCCCGGCCCATGGACTCCCACCGCCAGCGTCTGCTCGATGTCGGCGGTCTTGCTGGGGCCGCTGACCAGGATCAGGTTGGCGGGCAGGGGGCCGCGGCGGGCGGCTGCCCAGGTGAAGAGGTCGGGCGTGAGGCTGGACACCGCCACCAGCGCGATGTGCACCGGCGGCAGCAGGGTGGCCAGGCGGCTGCGCCCCGGCCCGCTCTCGATGACGACGCTGCCGGTCTCGGCCAGGGCGGCGGAAGCGCCGCTGATCCCGGCGTCGGCGGCAGCGCAGAAAGTGCGCAGGTCGCCGGCAGTGCGCCCCACGATGTGCCAGTCCAGCGCAGGCCAGCGGGCGGGCAGGTCCAGCTCGCGCAGCGGCGGCTCGTCGTTAGCCACCACCCGGCGGGCGTCCAGGGCGGCCAGCGCCTCGCCCAGGCGGTCAGCGGCCTCCTGGAGGGTGGCGGCGCGGATCACCTCGCCTTTGGCGGCGGTCAGGGCTTCCTCGAAGCGGGCCGCCAGGTCGGGGAAGGCCCGGCGGGACGGCCACGGCGCAGGGTGATCGGCGGCGCGGGCGGCGGACCGCAGGCGGTTGAGGATTTCATCGCGGGCGGCCATCAGATTTGACCATCCTTCCACAGATCGCGGAACGCCCGGCGGCCCAGGGCGGGCAGCCGGCGTTCGCCGGCCGGGTTGAGCCAGCGGGGGACGGCGGTGGCGCCGCCGCGGGTCAGGGGGCGGGCAAACAGCCGCGCCAGCCCGGCGAAGAAAGCATAGCGCCGCGGGCGCTCCAGAACCCAGGCGGCCAGGCGCTCGATCGCCCGTTCATGCCAGGGCATGATGCGCTCCTGCACGCCGTCGGCACGCAGAGCCAGCAGCATCCGGGGCAGGTCGATGCGCACCGGGCACACATCCAGGCAGGCGCCGCACAGCGAGCTGGCGTGCGGCAGCGAGTCGTACTCCTCGCGGCCCAGCAGCAGCGGGGTGACCACCGCGCCGATCGGCCCGCTGTACGGGCTGTGATAAGCGTGACCGCCGGCCTCGCGGTACACCGGGCAGATGTTCAGGCAGGCCCCGCAGCGGATGCACTGCAGCACTTCTTCGTACGGCGTGCCCACCTGCAGGCTGCGCCGGTGATCCAGCAGGATGATGTGCACCTCCTGCGGGCCATCGGGGTCTTCCGGGCGGGCCGGCCCGGTGATCGCGGTGGTGTAGATCGAGAGGGGCTGGCCGGTGGCGCTGCGGGCCAGCAGGGAGAGCCAGACTGCCGCATCGTCCCACGTCGGGCAGATCTTCTCGATGCCCATGATGGCGATATGGACGGGCGGCGCGCCGGTCACCATCCGGCCGTTGCCCTCGTTGGTCACCAGCACGATGCTGCCCGTCTCGGCCACGCCCAGGTTGGCCCCGGAGATGCCGAGGCCGGCGCTCAGGAACTTCTGGCGCAGCAGGCGGCGGGCCTCGGCGGTGAGGCCGGGGATGTCGTCGGGCGGGAGCGCCCGGTTAACCTCGCGGCTGAACAGGTCGGCTACCTGCTGGCGGGACTTGTGAATAGCCGGGACGACGATGTGGATGGGCGGCTCGCCGGAAAGCTGGATGATCCACTCGCCCAGATCGGTTTCCACCGGCTCGATGCCGGCCCCCAGCAGGGCGGCATTAAGGTGGATCTCCTCGCTGGCCATCGATTTGCTCTTGACAGCCAGCGTCACCCCGTGCCGGCGGGCGATCTCCAGCACGATGCTGTTGGCCTCATCCGCGCCGCGTGCCCAGTGGACATGCGCTCCGGCGGCGAGGGCGTTGCGCTCGAAAGCCTCCAGATGCTCGGCCAGACGGGCCAGCGTGGCCGAGCGTATCGCCTTGAGATGGTCGCGCAGGGCCTCCACCTCCGGCATGTCGGCCAGTGCGCGGTCGCGGGCGCCGCGCAGATTGGCGGTGGCGCCTTCCAGCGCCTGCTGCATGGTCGGGTCAGCGATGGCCTCCGCGGCGACGGCCCGGAATGCCCTGAACGAGCCTGCGCCGGTCATCGGGTCTCCTCCTCCAGCAGCACCGCGAGATGTTTTGCCTGCACCCCCGTCCCGGCGATCAGGCCGCGCATCTGCATCAGGCAGCCGGGGTCAACGGTCACCAGGGTGGGCGCGCCGCTGTCGGCGGCCCGCCGCAGCTTGTCGGCGGTCATGGCGTTGGAGACCTCCGGCATGCGGATCGAGAACAGCCCGCCGAAGCCGCAGCAGCGATCCGGTTCGTCCATCTCATGAATCGGGTGGCCGGCGGCCCGCAGCAGGCTGCGCGGCTCCTCCTTCAGGCCGAGCATGCGGCAGGCGTGGCAGGAGTCGTGGTAGGTGACCGGGCCGGCGGCAGCGGCGGGCGGCGGCTGCCAGCCGGCGCGTTTGACCAGGTACTCGCTGAGCTCGTAGGTCCGGGCGGCCAGATTCCGGGCGCGGGCCTGCCACTCCGGATCGCCCTCAAACAGATGCGGATACTCCAGCCGGATCATGGCGGCACAGGATCCGCTGGGCAGGACGACCTCCGGCGAGTCCTCAAACACCTCGATGGTGCGGCGGGCCAGCCGGGCGGCCTCGGGGCGGAAGCCGCTGTTGAAGAACGGCTGCCCGCAGCAGGTCTGGCCTTCGGGAAAATCTACCTCGATCCCGGCGCGGCGCAGCAGGCGGACCGCTGCTGCGCCCACTTCCGGCATGAGCTGGTCCACCAGACAGGTGACAAACAGGGATACCCGGTCGGGACGGGCGGCGGAGGGTGTGGTCATAGGGATTTATGCCCGGGTAGAGTGGTCAGGATCGGATACAGGTTGCGAGCGATGGAGCCGCCGCCAGGAGGCGGCACTGACATTGTAGCACAGCCTGCCGTGCGGTGGAAGCCTTGCCAAACCCGCGCCGATACCGGATAATCCTCGCGTCACCGGACGCAAGGAGTCCCGCACGCCCGACGATGATCCCGGCTATCGACCCGATCCCTGCCCGTATCCTGCCTGGTCCGGCCCGCCGCCTGCTGCTGGTGGCAGCCGCCTGCCTGTTGCTGGCCGGGCCGCCGTCCCTGCCCGCGCAGGCGCAGGATTCGGAAGATCCGCCGCCGGCGGCGTCCACCTCCGGCCCCGAAGCCCGCAACCCGATCCCGGCAGCGGACTTCTACGGGCTTAACTTCATCCACCCTTCGACCGCCTGGATGGCGCTGGGGCGCGGCAGTGGAGCCGGGACGGTGCGCTGGCAGTTCAACTGGCGCGACCATGAACCCAGCCCCGGCAGCTGGACATGGGAGCTGTCCGATCAGCAGATGGCCGCCTGGCGAGCCGGCGGCCTGCGCGTTCATGCGATCCTGCACAATCCGCCGGACTGGGCCAGGGCCAACCCCGGCGGGCTGGTGCCGATCAGCTTCAGCGGCGCGTGGAACCAGCCCGATAACACGTGGGGGCGCTTCTGCCATGCGTTTGCCCAGCGCTATCGCGGGCAGATCGCCAGCTACGAAGTCTGGAACGAGCCTGACCTCAACCAGTACTGGGAGGGTACCGCCGAGCAGTACTTCGCGCTGCTGCGTTCATGCTACCAGGCGATCAAGGCGGCGGATCCGGCCGTCCCGGTGGCGATGGCGGGCATGGCGCTGCTGGTCGAACGAAACTTCATGCCGACCGTCATCCGGTTGGCCGCCGAGGACCCGCAGGGCCCGGCCAACAACTACTTCTTCGATGCGGCGGCCATCCACATGTATGCTGACCCCGAGCTGGTGTACAGCCTGACCACCTACACCCGCCGTGTCCTGAATACCTACGGGCTGGCCGACAAGCCGATCTGGATCACCGAGACGAATGTCGCCCTGCGGGGGTACGGTCGATTCATCGACGGCGACTGGGGGCATGTCAGCGAGCAGGAGCAGGCGTGGTACGTCCTGCAGGCCGTCAGCAACGCCTTCGCCGCCGGCGCCGAGCGTCTGATGTTGTTCCGGCTGGCCGACGACGATATGGACGAAGCCTTCGGGCTGGTGCGGAATGATGGCTCGCGGCGGCCCAGCTACACGGCGCTGCAAACGGCCTCCTCACTGATGTATGACATCGTCGAGGCGTGGCGGGAGGTGCGCGGCGGCGTGATCCTCACCGAGATGCGCCGCGCGGACGGCGCGCGCATCGTCAGCCTGTACTCGAAGGCGGGCACGGCGCTGAACATCGACGTGCGGGCCGAACAGGGAGCGGCCATCCTGGTGAATGCCGCCGGCGAGGCCGAGGCGATCCAGGCGCGGGACGGCGTGTACACCCTCTCGCTGCCGCCGGCCCGCGGGCGCGACCTGACCCGCGCCGGTGAGTATGCGGTCGGCGGGCCGGTGCTGATCGTGGTGGAGCAGGATACCCAGCCGCCGCGGGCCGTGGCGGAGGTGCTGCCCGTCCCCGGCGACCGCGAGCGTGTGGTGGTGCGCTGGTCGGGCGATGACGGGGCGTCCGGCTCCGGGGTGGCCGCCTACGAGGTGCAGGTCAGCCTGAACGGCGGCCCGTGGGAGACGTGGGGAGCCGGCGTCACCGATCTGCAGACCGTGTACGACATCTCGGCGGGGGGGTCGTTCAGCTTCCGGGTGCGGGCGGTTGACCGGGCCGGCAACCTGGGGGAGTATTCGCTGCCGGTGACGGCCAGCCTGTCCCCGGTCGGCACGCTGACCCTGCGGATCACGGACCTGCGCGGCCAGCCCGTGCCCTACGCCCGGGTCTCGCTGAGCGACGGCACGCTGCACGATGCCGACGCGCAGGGCGTGGTGCGCATCACCGCCCCGCCGGGCCCGCTGCGGGTGGTGCGCATCGACGGCTCGGCGCAGGGCGCGCTGGAACCATCCGCCTCGTTGGAGATCCGGGTGGAGGAGGAGATCGCGTCCGACTGGCTGCTGCTGCCGCTGCAGAACCTGGCGCAGAACGGCGAGTTCGACTTCGGCTCGCAGGGCTGGTGGTGGTCGGCGCCCGGCGATGTCGCCGCCCGGCGGGGCGGGGAGCGCGGGTCGGTGCTGGCGCTGCAGGGCGGGCGCAGGCCGTGGGGGCACCCCGCCGCCGCCCTGACGGTGGACATCCCGCCGGGCTGGTCAGCCGGCTTGCTGAGCTTCCACTACCGGCTGCTGGAAGCCGGCTCGACGCTGCGGGTGCGAGCTGCCACGCAGGAAGGGCAGGCCACCCTGTGGCAGTCCAGCCGGCCCAGCGCGTCGTTCGCCCGCGCCTGGGTGGATCTGGCTGACTTTGAAGGCCAGCGGGTGATGATCTTCTTCGAACTGGCCGGGGAAAAGGGCGGCGTGGAGGGCCGGGCCGAGATCGACTCGGTGATCATTGGCAACGTGCCGGTGCTGCCGTAAGGACAGGGAGGCTCTCAGGCCTCCCGTCTCTTGACTCTTAAAGATACCAACATTAGAATATTAGCAGTTTATGGCCGATTCGCGGGGCGCTGCATGACCCTGAACCGCATCAGTAAAGTGCCGCTGTATCACCAGCTCTACGAGCAGCTGCGCGGGCGCATCCTGCGTGGAGACTGGGGACCCGGCGATATGCTGCCCACCGAGAATGAGCTGATCGCGGCCCACGATGTCAGCCGGAACACGGTGCGGCAGGCGCTGGATGCGCTGCTGAACGAAGGGCTGATCAGCCGCCAGCGCGGGCGCGGGACGTTTGTGACCCGCCCGCCGCTGGAGGCCAACGCCGGGCGGATCGTGAGCTTCACCGAGGATGCCCGGCAGCGCGGGCTGATCCCGGCCACGCGGGTGCTGTCCAGCGAGCTGCTGCCCGCGCCGGCGGCCATCGCCGAAGCGCTGGGCGTCGCGCCCGGCGAGGAGCTGGCCCACCTGCGCCGCCTGCGGCTGGCCGGGGGCGAGCCGCTGAGCATCGAGGATACCTACCTGCTGCACCGGCTGTGCCCCGGCATCCTGGGGCAGGAGGACTACGCCCGGTCGCCGCTGCGCGAGGCGCTGGCGCGGCAGGGCGTCTATCTGGTGCGCGCGCACCAGAAGATTCGCGCCATCAACGCGCCTCCTGACATGGCGCACCTGCTGGCCGTCGCGCCGGGGGCGGCCCTGCTGAGCATCGAGCGCATCAGCAGCAATGAGCAGGATGTCCCGGTGGAATACCTGCGAGTGGTTTACCGGGGCGACCGCTACACGCTCTACAACGAGCTGCGCGGCTGAACCCGGCAGCGGTTCTGTAACAACCTAAAAGGAGAGCAAGCACCATGCGCGACCTGAAAGTCTCCGCCGGCATCTGGTTTCTGGGCGCGACCAGCGACCGGTTCGTCAAGCAGGGTTACCGCCCCGACCGCAGCATCGCCGAGCGTTTCAGGCTGGCGGCCAGCGTGCCGGGCGTCGGCGGGCTGGAGATGCACTACCCCACCGAGATCACCGATGGCAACTACAAAGAGATGAAGCAGCTGGCCAATGATCTGGGGATGGCGATCGTCCAGTTCTGCCCGCACCTGTGGGTGGATCCCAAGTGGCGCTTCGGGCAGTTCACCAACCCCGACCCGAAGCTGCGCCGCGAGGCCATCGACCTGGCCAAGCGCACCACCGATATCGCGCAGCACATGGAAGCGCACGTGATGGTCTACTGGCCCGCCCAGGACGGCTATGACTATCCCTTCCAGATCGATCACCGCCGGGCGCTGGACTGGCTGGTGGAAGGGCTGTCGGAGTGGGTCAACCACAACCCGCAGCAGAAGATTGTGGTGGAATACAAAGCCTTCGAGCCGCGCACGCACATCCTGCTGCCGACCATCGGCCACTGCATGACGATCGTCAACGAGATCAACCGGCCCAACTTCGGCGTGAACATCGACATGGGCCATGCCTTCATCATGAAGGAGAACCTGGCCGAGTCGATCGCGCTGTGCAGCCGCTACGGCAAGCTCTTCCACACTCACTGGAACGACAACTGGAAGCTGTTCGACGACGATGTGATCGTCGGCACGGTCAACCTGTGGGAGACGCTGGAGGCGCTGTTCTGGCTGGATGAGTGGGGCTATGACGGCTGGTTCGGCCTGGATCTTTTCCCCTACCGCGAGGATCCGGCCAAAGCCATCGAGGAGAGCATCCGCAACCTGAAGTTCGGCTACGAACTGCTCGACCGGGTGCCGCGGGAGGAGCTGCGCGAGTGCTTCCGCACGTCAGACGCGATCAAGATCTCACAGCTCATGCGGCGGATGCTGGGCGGGAGCTGATTCTGTCACAGGATCACCGCGAGAGGAGGAGCAGGTGGCCGACATCGTATGCCTGGGCGAGCTGCTGATCGATATGTTCCCGGCGGAGCTGGGCCGGAGCCTGACGCAGGTCTCCGCGTTCCATCCCAAGCCGGGCGGGGCGCCCGCCAACGTGGCCATCGCGGCGCGGCGGCTGGGGGCGCGGACGGCCTTCATCGGCAAGGTGGGCGATGACCCGTTCGGCTACTACCTGCGCGATGTGCTGCGCGTGGAAGGCGTGGATACCAGCGGGCTGCGCTTCGACGATCAGGCGCGCACGACCCTGGCGATCATCGCTATGCCGGACGAGAACACCGCCGAGTTCGTGTTCTACCGCAACCCCGGCGCGGACACCCGCCTGCACGCCGATGAGCTGAGCCAGCCGCTGCTGCAGCAGGCCCGCGCCCTGCACTTCGGCTCGCTGAGCCTGACCGATGAACCCTGCCGCAGCGCCACGCTGGTGGCTGTGCAGGTAGCCGAACGGGCGGGGGCGCTCATCTCCTTCGATGTCAACTACCGGCCCCGGCTGTGGGACAGCCCGGACACCGCCCGCACCCGGGTGCGGACTCTGCTGCCGTTCGTGAACCTGGTGAAGGTCAACGAGGACGAGCTGCGCCTGCTGGCCGATACCGACGATCTGCAGCGGGGCGCCGAGGTGCTGCTGGGCTACGGGCCTCAGCTGTGTCTGATCACGCTCGGCACGGGAGGCAGCTTCTTCTGCAGCGAGGAGGCCAGCGGGCATGTGCCGGCCTTCCCGGTGCAGACGGTGGACGCGGTGGGCTGCGGCGATGCCTTCATCGCGGGGGTGCTGACGCGGCTGGCCGCGCCCGGCGATGACTGGCGCCGCCGTCTGACGGCCGCCGCCCTGTACGACGCGCTGCGCTACGGCAACGCGGTGGGGGCGCTGACGGCGCTCAAGCAGGGAGTCATCCCCGCGCTGCCGACGGCGGCGCAGGTCGAGGCATTTCTGAAAGAACAGAGAGCTTGGTAAAGGGCGATCATGAACCATTCTCAGAGGGTGGATCGGGCGGCGCTGGAAGACCGCGCCCGCCAGATCCGGCTGGACATACTGGAGTCAACCACACGGGCCGGGTCGGGCCACCCGTCCAGCTCGTGGTCGGCGGTGGAGATCGCGGTGGCGCTGTTCTTCGGCGGGATTCTGCGCTACCGCCCGGATGATCCATGGTGGCCGGGGCGCGACCGCTTCATCATGAGCAAGGGGCATGCCGCGCCGCTCCTGTATGCCGTGCTGGCTCACGCGGGCTACTTCCCCCGGGAGGAGCAGTGGCGGCTGCGGCAGATCGATTCGCCGGTGCAGGGGCACCCCGTCCAGGGGATGCTGCCGGGCGTGGAGGCCACCACCGGCTCGCTGGGGCAGGGGCTGTCGCTGGGCGTGGGTCATGTGCTGGGCGGCCGCCTGAACGGGCTGGACTACCGCGTGTACGTGCTGCTGGGCGACGGCGAATGTCAGGCCGGGCAGGTCTGGGAAGCGGCCATGTCGGCGGCGCACTTCAAAGCCGATCGGCTGATCGCCATCCTGGACTACAACAAGTACCAGGAAACCGGCCCGATCAGCCGCGAGATGGCGCTGGAGCCGCTGGCCGACAAGTGGCGGGCCTTTGGCTGGCATGTCGCCGAGGTTGATGGGCACGATGTCATGGCCATCCTCGACGCGCTGCGCGGCCTGCAGGCGGTCAGCGGGCAGCCATCGATCCTGATCGCGCACACGGTGAAGGGCAAGGGGGTCTCGTTTGTCGAGGCTGACTTCACCTTCCACGGGCGGGCGCTGAAGCCGGATCAGGCGGAGAAGGCACGGGAGGAGATCCGTCATGGCCCTCGGTGAACAGGCCGGGCTGAAGCCCGCCGCCCCCATGCGCAACGTCTTCGGCGAGGCCCTGCTGGCGGCGGCCCGCCGTAACCCGCGGATCGTGGTGCTGGACGGCGATCTGGGCAACTCAACTATGGCCGAGACGGTCCGCCAGGCTTACCCGGAGCGCTTCTTCAACATCGGCATTGCGGAGAGCAACCTGGTGGGGGTCGGAGCCGGACTGGCGGCGTGCGGCTTCGTGCCGTTCATCGTCAGCTTCTCGTCCTTTCTGCTGTGCAACGCCTACGATCAGATCCGGCTGGCAGTGGCGCTGTCGGCCATCAACGCCAAGATCGTCGGCAGCCACGGCGGGATCACGCTGGGCAAGGACGGGCCGACGCAGATGGGCATCGAGGACCTGGCGCTGGTGGGCGGGCTGCCGACCTTCACCATCCTGGTGCCGTCGGACCCCACCGCGATGCACTGGGCCGTGCAGGCTGCTGCCGACCACCCGGGGCCGGTGTTCCTGCGCTCCAGCCGGATCGCTATGCCGCACCTCTACGGGCCGGATGCGTCGTTCGCCATCGGTCGGGCCAACGTGGTGCGGGGGGGCGGCGACGTGTCGATCGTCGGCTGCGGGATGATGGTGGCGGCGGCGCTGGACGCGGCGGCGGCACTGTCCGCCGAGGGGATCGAGGCGCGGGTGATTGACCTGCACACGATCCGCCCGCTGGACGGCGAGACGCTGGCAGCGGCAGCCCGCGAAACCGGCGCCATCATTTGCGCGGAGGAGCATCTGCTGCACGGCGGGATGGGCAGCAACGTGGCCCGCGTGATCGCGGAACGCTGCCCGGTGCCGATGCGCTTCGTCGGGCTGGCGGATACCTACGTCGAGTCGGCAGACCCGGACGACTTGCTGGTGAAGTATCACCTGACGGCAGCGGACATCGCCGCGGCGGCCCGCGAGGTCGTCCGGGCGAAGAAGGCAGCCGGGCGATGATCCGCCACGATCTGGCCCGCCGGGCTGCCGAGAAATGCCCGATCCGGGTGGGGGCGAGCATCGCCGGCTGGATGGGCAGCGGCTTTGTGGCTGCAATGGCCCATGTGCCCGGCATGCGGCTGGATGCGCTGGCCAGCCCCGACCCCGGCGCGGCGCGTGCTGCCTACCAGGCGGCTGGCGTGCCGCCCGGCGAGATCGTTGAGGTCAGTACTCCGGGGCCGGCCAACGATGCCATCCGGGCAGGCCGGCGCGTGATCACCGGCGACGTGACGCTGCTGGCCCGCATCGAGGCGCTGGATATCGTGTCGGATGCCACCTGGTCGCCGGCCACCGGCGCGGCGGTCGCCCTGGCCTGCATTGAGCATGGCAAGGATGTGGTGCTGATCAATATCGAGGCCGACGTGACGGTCGGGCGCATCCTGAACCGGCTGGCGCGGCAGGCCGGGGTGCTGTACTCGGTCTCGTCGGGCGACGAGCCGGGCTGCCTGATGGAGCTGGTGGACTTCGTGACCAGCCTGGGGCACGAGGTGATCGCCATCGGCAAGGGGAAGAATAACCCGCTCGATCCCGCCGCCACGCCCGACTCGGTCGCCGAGTCGGCACGCAAAGCCGACAAGGATCCCTTCCAGGTGGCCTCCTATGTGGATGGCACCAAGACGATGTTCGAGATGGCCTGCGCGGCCAACGCGACCGGCTGCCGTCCGATGCAGCGCGGGATGTGCGGCCCGGAGGCCACGCTGGCGACGGTCTCGCAGGTGTTTGCGCTGGAGGAGGACGGCGGCATCTCACGCTTCCCCGGTGTGGTGGACTTTGTGCAGGGCAGCGCGATGGCGGGCGGGGTGTTCGTCACGGTGCGGATCACCGATCCGCGCCTGCAGGCCGATCTGGAGTACCTCAAAGTGGGCGCAGGCCGGTACTACACGTTCTTCCGGCCCTACCACCTGTGGTTCCTGGAAGCGCCGATCTCCATCGCCCGCGCTCATCTGTACCGCGAGGTCTGGCTGGCTCCGCTGGATGAGCCGGTGGCTGATGTGATGGCGGTCGCCAAGCGCGATCTGGCCCCCGGCGATCGGCTGGATGACTTCGGCGGCTACACAACTCACGGCGTGATCGACCTGGCGGCGGAGGCCCGGCGGCTGAACGCGCTGCCTGCCGGGCTGACGCCGGGGGCGGTGGTGACGCGTGCAGTTCCCCGCGGCGCGATCCTCACCTGGGATGATGTCCGGCTGGACGAAAGCAGCGCCGTGGTCAGCCTGCGCCGCCAGCAGGACGGGCTTCAGTAGCTGGCATGCCGGTTATGAAAGGAGAATCTCCCCATGAAAATCGGTGTATTCCTGGCCCTGTGGGGCAACCTGCCATTTGAGCAGGCGCTGGACAAGGCCGCGGCGGCGGGTCTGAGCGCCGTCGAGATCGGCGCGGGCGGCTACCCCGGCAGCCCGCACTGCCCGGTGGACAGGCTGCTGGAGAGCAAGGCCGAGCGCAGCAAATGGCTGAATGCGATCACCTCGCGCGGGCTGATGCTCAGTGCGCTGAGCATCCACAACAACCCCACTCACCCGAACAGGGACGTGGCGAAGGAAGCCGACGAGACCTTCCGCAGGGCGGTGCGGCTGGCTCAGGCGCTGGAAGTGCCGGTGATCAACACGTTCTCCGGGCTGCCCGCCGGTTCTCCCAAAGACACCATGCCCAACTGGGTGACCTGCCCGTGGCCGCCCGACTTTCTGGAGATGCTGGACTACCAGTGGAACACTGTCACCATCCCGTACTGGAAGGAGGCGGCGAAGTTTGCACAGCAGCACGGGATCAAAGTGGCCTTCGAGATGCACCCCGGTATGCTGGTCTACAACGTGGAAACGCTGCTGCGGCTGCGGGAGGCCGCCGGCCCGACGCTGGGCTGCAACTTCGACCCCAGCCACCTGTGGTGGAACGGGGTGGATCCTGTGGCGGCGATCCGCAAGCTGGGTGAGGCGATCTTCCACATGCACGGCAAAGACGTGGCAGTGGACCCGCTCAACGTCATGGTCAACGGCTGTAACGACCACAAGCCCTACGGCGAGATCCCGCGCCGATCGTGGACGTTCCGCAGCATCGGCTACGGGCATGACGCCAAGACATGGAAGGACATCGTCAGCGCCCTGCGGATGGTGGGCTATGACTACGTGATCTCCATCGAGCATGAGGACGCGCTGATGTCGCCGGATGAAGGGCTGTCCAAGGCCATCGGGGCGCTGAAGGAAGCCCTGATCACGGAGCCGGCGGGCGAGATGTTCTGGGCATAACCGCAGGCTGTCACTGAAGTGAGGGATCGGCAGGGGCGAGGCAATCTCGCCCCTGTGCCTGCAGGGGAGCGAGTATGTTGCAAAGACTGGTGTTATTCGACATTGATGGCACGCTGCTGACCACCGGCGGGGCCGGGACGGCGGCGCTGAAGCGGGCGCTGGAGACCGTCTACGGGACGGCGGGGCCGATCGATGGCTACGACATGGGCGGGCGCACGATCCGCGGGATGGTGCGCGATCTGCTGGCTGGCAGCGGGCTGAGCGAGGCGCAGATCGCGGACGGCTTCCGCGAGATGCAGGCCGTCTGGGAAGCCGAACTGCGGCGGCTGATCCCGCGCTACCCGGTGCGGGCCTTCCCCGGCGCCCGCGAGCTGGTGGCGGCGCTGGCCGCACGCGATGACGTGCTGACCGGCATCCTGACGGCCAACATCGCCGCGACCGCCCGCCTCAAACTGGAGGCCGGCGGCTTTTCGATGGCCGACTTCGCCGCTGGCGCGTATGGAGATGCCTCCGAAGTGCGGGCAGACCTGGTGCCGGTGGCCGTCGCGGCGGCGGCGGCGCGCACCGGGGTGCACTTCGCCCCGGCGCAGGTCGTGCTGATCGGCGATGCGGTGCTGGATGTCGCCTGCGCGCGGCAGGCCGGGGCGCGCAGCCTCGCCGTCCTGACCGGCGGCGTCCCGCGGCGGGCGCTGGAAGATGCCGGGGCCGACTACGTGTTCGATGACCTGCGCGACGGGGCCCTCGTCACGGCGGCGATCCTGGCCTGAACGCCGCTCACAGGGCGATCAGCAGGATGGCGGTCAGCGCCAGCAGGCCGATGATGATCTGTTCGAACAGCTCGCGGTTCATCCGGTTGGCCAGCCACTTGCCGATGAACACCCCCGCCGGGACGATCGGCAGCAGGAAGGCGATCTCCAGGATGCGCTGCGCGCTCAGGATGTTGGCGTAGATATAGAATGGAACCTTGACCCAGTTCAGCAGGAAGAAGAACAGGGCCGAAGTTGCGATGAACACCTGCGGGCTGATCTGCTGCATCAGCAGGTAGATGGTCACCGGCGGGCCGCCGTTCTGCGCCAGTGTGGAAGCGAAACCGGCCACCAGGCCCGCGCCGGTCCCGTGCCAGTTGCGATGGTTGTACGTCACCGCACCCAGGATGCGTGTCTCGAACAGCTTGTAGACCACGAAGAGCAGCACGATCACGCCCAGGAGGCGCTTGAGCACCTGCGGCTGGGACGCGCTGGCCAGGATGATCGCCGTGCCGGCCACCACCCCCAGGAATGCGCCCGGCATCAGCAGCAGCACATATTTGCGCTCCCACTTCTTCCAGTGTGCCCCGACGGCAAACACATCGGCCAGCATCTGCATGGGCAGCGCCAGCCCGTTGGCCTGAGCGGTCGTCATGGCCAGCGTCAGGATCGGCACGGCGGTGGCGCCCAGTGTGCCGCCCAGCCCGCCTTTGGACAGCCCGATCAGGAAGCCTACAAAACCCGTCAGGATCAGGTAAAACGTGCGGCTCTCCAGCACAGCTTCCACGGACGCATCCCTTTCAGGGGTAGGATGAGGGGCAGACCGGCGTCTGCCCCCGACGGCAACGAACCGCGGCCCCTGCTCAGCGCAGCGGCAGCAGGATACCTTCCAGGCCCAGCTCGCGCAGACGCTCCGGGGTCGGGATGCCGGCGGCATCCCAGCCCATCAGGCGGTAGTAGGCATCGAGCATCGGCTCCAGCTCGACGACCTGCCCGGCCGCCGGGCCGTCGGACATCGGCTGGCTCAGGTTGCGGGCGGGCAGCGTGTCGTGCTGGCGGCTCAGCCCTTCCCGGACGTTAATGGCCCGCGCCAGGGTCGAGATACGCTCGCCGACGCGCTCCAGATCGCGCACCGCCGGGTAGTCGAAGCCGGTGGCGGCGGTCACCAGCTGCCACAGCTCCTTGAGCGACATCCCGTAGGCGGGGAAGACGCACAGGCAGGCGCTGTCCCAGACAGCCTTGTCGGCCTGGCGGTCGCGGAAAAGCTGGGGCTTGCCCTGGAGGGTCAGCGGGTCGGCGGAGCCGCTGAACAGCTCGCCCAGCGGCGCGCCGCGCAGATGGCAGGCCCCGCGCTCGGAGATGGCATAGGCCAGCGCCGTGCCCTTGGCGGCGCTGGGATGGTAGCCCGGCATCTCCAGCCCCTTGACGTGCATGGCGAAGGCTTCCGAGCCGGGGCAGCGGGCGGCGATGGCCGCCACGCCCTGCGCCAGCCATTCCCCGCAGCCCTCCACGCGGGCGATCTTCTCTACCAGAGCCAGCGCCGCGGCGCAGTCGCCGAAGCGCGGCGCGATGCCGTCGAGATCGGCCGGGGCGATCAGGCCGCGCTCGGCCAGCTCCATGACGAAGCCGATCACCCCGCCGGTGCTGATGGTATCGAGGCCGTACTCATCGCACCAGGCGCTCAGCCGGATGACTGCCTCGCGGTCGCCGATGCCGCAGTTGGGGCCCATCGCGTAGACTGTCTCGTACTCCGGCCCCTCGATGACCGTGCCGTCGTCCAGCGGGCGCGTGTACTTGCCGCAGGCGATGGGGCAGCCGAAGCAGGCATAATCCTTGACCCAGTGATTCGCCCGGAAGGCCGCGCCGGAGACCGCGTCGGCTTCCTCAAAGCTGCCCTGCTGGAAGTTGCGCGTGGGCAGGGCGCCCATCACGTTGATGATCTCGACGATGTTGGGCGTGCCCTCGCGCTGGAGCAGCGTGATCTCGCTGGACATCCGCACGGCGCGGAAGGCAAGCTGCAGGGCGCGCTCGTACTTCTCTTTGTTGAACACCCGGATGGTGTGCGAGCCGCGGGTGACGATGGCCTTGAGGTTCTTGGAGCCCATCACCGCGCCGACGCCGCCGCGGGCCAGCGCCCGCGTCTCATTGAAAACCCCGGCCAGGTTGCGCCGGCGCTCGCCGGGCGGGCCGATGACCAGCGACTGCCAGTCATGCCCGAAATCCGCCCACAGGCGGCGGGTTGCCTCCATGATTGTGGTTCCCCACAGGTCGCCGGCGGGGCGCACGGATACCCGATCGTCGTCGATCGCCAACATGACCGGCTCGCTGGCGGCCCCGGTGATCACCAGCGCATCGTAGCCGGCGTATTTAAGCATCTGGCCCCAGTAGCCGCCGCAGTACGAATCCAGGTAGGCGCCGGTAGCCGGGCTGCGCGTGGTGCAGCCGAAGCGTCCGGCCGTCGGGGCGGTGGTGCCCGTCAGCGGGCCGTTATGGAAGATCAGGTGGTTGTCCGGCGACAGCGGATCGACACCGGGAGCCTGCTCCGCTGCCAGCAGCCATGCGCCGAGGCCCTTGCCGCCCAGGATCAGCGGCATGGCGTCGGCGGGCAGCGGGGTGACCTCGATGGCTCCGCTGGAAAGGTCCACCCGCAGGATGCGGTCGCAATAGCTTCGTTCTTGCAGATTCATCGGTCAGGCTCCCTGGCCCCCGGCAAAGGCCGGGCGCTCGGCCACGAAGATGGCATCGGTGGGGCAGATGCGCGTGCACTCCGGCTCTCCGCCGCACAGATCGCACACGACCGGGTACCAGGGGATGGCGTGGCCATCGGCGAAGGTGATGCCGTCGTCGGAATGGACGATCACCTGCGTGGGGCAGATCTTCACGCACTCATCGCAGTTCTCGCAGCGGTCGGCCAGCAGCTCGATGGCGCCCGTCTGCGGATGCCAGCGCAGCGCGTCGGTGGGGCATACCTGAATGCATTTCTCGCACAGCGTACAGAACATCACTTTGTGGTGGCCCCAGCGCGTGCCGGGATCGATGCGCAGGCGGGCCAGGTGCGCGCCGTAGGCTCCGCCATCGTGCGAGGCGACGCAGGCGGTCACGCACAGCTGGCAGCCGGTGCATTTTGCGGGGTTGGCCTTCAGCCGCAGATGGGCCCAGTCCTCGCCGCGCAGGGCGCGATCCACCGACCAGCCCCGATGCGCGACGCTGCACAGCTGCTCGATCAGCCGGCGCGGATCGGGCGACTTGGTGACGTTGCGGCCCATCAGGCAGCCGGCTGCGCCCGCTTCCAGCCCTTCGGCGAACAGTTCCAGCGCGTCGCGCTCGTTGTCGCTGCGAGCGCCGCCCAGCACCAGCACGGGCACGCCGGATACGTCGCACAGGCGGCGGAAGGAGTCCACATCGCCGGTATAGGGGATCTTGAGAGCATCAGCGCCCAGCTCGACCCCCATACGCGCCCCCAGTGTGAGCAGCTCCACCAGGTTCGCGCCGGTGACCTGCCCGCCGTAGGCCAGCGGCTCGATGATGCAGGGCAGGCTGGCGCGGTGACATTCGCTGACAAAACGGGCGCACACGTCCACGCCTGCCGCCTCAATGCGATCGGTGTATCCCAGGAACAGGTAGATCGTGATGGCGCTGGCTCCCAGCGCGAGGGCCTGTTCGGCGGTGATGACCTTCTGGTGCAGCAGCAGACGCTGCGGCACCGCATTGGCCACGTTGGATGTGCCCAGGCGGGGCATGTTCATCCAGTCGGCCCGCACGATCAACGCCGGGCCATCGCGCCCCTGGAACAGCGGCGCCAGGCGCAGCGCCTGGCCGGGGCTGAGCAGGATGCCATCCACCCCGCCGGCGATCACCGCCTCGGTGATCGGGCGCAGGTTGACGACGTTGGGGGTGACATCGCTCATGTAGCCATGATCGGCGGCGACGCACACGGCGCGCCCATCGCCGTGGCGGTTGAACAGGCGATCCAGGCGGGTTTGCAGTCCGGGTTGCATGAGGGCACCTCCTCTACGCCGGCAGCCCGGCGGCGGTTGGGTGCACCTGGCTGCGCAGATCGCGCAGACGGGCCTGCACGTCGCCGGCAAAGACCCGGTGGTCGAGCCACAGGCCGGCGGCCCCGGCCTCCAGCGCCGCGGCGGCGCCGTCGGTCAGGTCTTCCGCTGCGATCCATACGGGCAGCCCGGCGGCCATAGTCAGGATGGTCGCCAGCGACTTTGCGCCCGGCCAGGGGATTGCGATGCCGTCTGCGCCGCCCTCCAGCGCGTAGGAAGCGCCCAGTTCGATCGCCTTCTCGCGCAGGACGACGCGCGGCCCGGTCGGGCGCACTTCCACCAGCACCGGCAGCCCGACCGGGGCGGCGTTCAGCGCCAGCTGGACCGTCGCCCGCAGGCAGGCCGCCTCGATCTCCTCCTCATAGCCGAGCAGGAAGGAGATGACCATGCCGCTGGCGCCCAGATCGAGCGCGTCGGCGGGATCGAGCAGCGACAGGCGGCTGATATGCTCCGGCGGGAGGACGAAATCAGGGCCGCGCAGGGCGTTGGTCCAGTCGGCCCGCACCAGCAGGGCGGCCTCGCCGCGGGTGCGGCCCGCCAGCAGGCGGGCCATGCCGGGGCTGGCGACCACGCCATCCAGCAGGGGGAGGGCTGGCTGCAGGGCAGCCCGGTAATCCTCCAGGCCGGGCAGCGTCCCCAGCGCCAGCCCGGCGCTGGTATCGGCGACCAGACTCCGCCCGTCGGCGGGGCTGAGGAACTCGCGCAATCGGTAGCTCTTGCTGTCCATAGAGTGCGTCGTCCTTACTCCGGCGGCCGTCACTGGGCCGCTGCCTCCACAACCGGCTCACGCAGATAGGGGATGGTCTGCGGGCCTTCCGGGATCACACAGAGGCGCGCGCCCGGACCATAGTGCCTGGCCAGCGCCGCAACGGTGCCGCTGATATCCCGGCACGGGGTGAACAGGGCGCGGGCGATCTGCTCATCGCTCAGGCCGTCGCTGTAGACCAGCACCTCCGCCCGCAGCTGGATCAGCGCCTGGATCTGCACCTGCCACTGGTCCTGCTCGACGAAGCCGGGGCGGGAGATCATGTCCAGGACGCCCTGCGGCGAGCCGGCGGCAGCCAGCAGCGCGGCGTAGCGACCGTGATCGGGCAGGCCGTCCTCGCAGGCGGCGGCCATGATGATCGTCCCCCCCTGCCGGACGATCTGGGCTGCGGCGCTCATCCCTTTCACCGACTGGTACAGGTTTTGGTCCAGGGGATAGCCGCTGTTGGTGGTCAGCACGATATCGTAGGCGGCATCGACCGGGGCCATCGCGTTCTGTTTAACGAATGCGCAGCCCTGCGCGTGGGCGGCCAGCATGTCGCCGGCGAAGATGCCAGTGATCTGGCGGCGGGCGTTGAGCGTCACGTTGAGCAGGAAGGTGGGGTCGGTGCGCAGCGCGACCTCGCGCATCTCCTCCCAGATCGGGTTGCCCTGCGTGACGCCCCAGGTGGCCCGCGGGTCGGCGATCAGGCTCAGGCCGTGATTGGAAAAGACGCTCTCCACCCCGGCCAGCGAGGGCAGGATCGCCTTGGGGCCGCCGCTGAACCCGGCGAAGAAATGCGGCTCGATGAAGCCGGTCAGGATGCGGACATCGGCCTCCAGATACTGCCGGTTGACGCGCACCGGGTTGCCGCGTGCGGTCGTGCCCAGCGGAACCAGATTAGCGTCGTCGTGGCAGTCGTGCTGAAGGCAGCGATAGTTTTCCACCACGGCCCCGCCGAGCATGGCGCGCAGCTCGGCATCGGTCTGGCGCCGGTGCGTGCCCAGCCCGTTGATCAGGGTGATGTCGCCCCGGCGGACGCCCGCCGCCTCCAGCTCGGCCAGCAGCACGGGCAGGATGCGGTCGTTGGGCGTGGCGCGGGTGATGTCGGTGTGGACGATGGCGACCGTGTCGCCGGGCTTCACCCGGTCGGCCAGGGGCGGGGAGCCGATGGGCTGGCGCAGCGCCTCGCGCAGAGCCGCAGGCTCGTCCGGCAGCCCCGACACAAAGCGCGGCTCGATGACATCCGCCCCGGCGGGGAGGTTGACTTCCAGGCCCTGACGGCCGTAGGCCAGCTTGACGCGCATGGCAGCCTGTCCTTTATCCGTGGGCCTGCGACCGCACTACCTGGCCGGTCTCGCTGGAGCGGATCGCGTCAAAGACCATGCCCAGCGAGCGCAGATTGTCGCGGCCTGAGGTGGCAGGCGCGGTGCCCTGAGTGACCGAGCGGACGAACTCATCCAGCAGGTAAGCCTGCGGGCTGCGGAAAGCCGTCCGGGCCAGCCTGATGCGGCGCGGCGGCTCATTGACATAATGGCGGTAGTGGATCAGGTCTTCGATCTCATCCGTCCGCCGGTGCACGGTCACGCGGTCGCTGCGCAGCATGATGACCCCATCCTGGCATTCAAAGCGCCAGTGCGCGTTCCAGGGCTGCTCCTGCCCGGTGGCGACCCAGGAGGCGGCATAAGTCACCATCACCGGGCCGGGGAACTCGATCAGGGCGAAGGCCGAAGCGCTGCCCTTGAACCAGCTCCAGGGCGGGTTCCAGCTGCGGGCCGTGATCGAGACCGGGTCAGCATCCAGGAAGAAGCGCATCAGGTCGAAGTGATGGATGGACATATCCTGGAGCAGGGGGTGCGGCAGCTGGTCGTGGAAGCGGTCGATGTGCGGGCCGCGGAAGAACTCCACGGTGATGGACGCCACCGGCCCCAGCTCGCCGGACTGCAGCAGACGCTTGACCGTCCAGCAGGGGGGATGGTAGCGGTAGTCCTGGGCGACCATCAGCACCCGCCCGGCCTCCTCGGCGCGGCGCACCATCTCGCGCGCGGCTTCCATCGAGTCGGCCAGCGGCTTTTCGGTGAGGACATGCAGGCCGCGCTCGATGGCGGCCAGGGCGACCTCGCGGTGGGCGGCGGGCGGCGTGACATTGATCACCGCGTCGGCGGGCACGGTGTCCAGTGCCTCACGGACCGCCGCAAACACAGGCGCTGACTGGAGGCCGTACTGCTCGACCAGCCGGGCGGCAGCCGCCGGGTTGATCTCCACCAGCGCGGCCAGCTCGACACCCAGCACGGCGCGGATGGCCTCGATCCACGGGCCGGCCATCGCCCCCAGCCCGACCTGAATCACACGAAACAAGAGTTACCTCCCCTTTCCAGCAGTGTGGGGGCAGCCGCGCAGTGCCCCCACACCAGCCCCGCCTGCGCAGCAGTCCCTATTATGCCTCGAACCAGGGCTTGCCGCGGTCGTCCACCAGCACCAGATCGTTGAGGAAGGCGACGCCCTTCTGCAGCCCCTCGCGCAGCGACATCAGGCTGTCCTCATGCTCCATGCTGAGCACAAAGTCATAGCCCACCAGCCTGAGGTTGCTGACCAGGTCCTTCCAGAATTTCAGATCGTGGCCATAGCCTACGGTGCGGAAGATCCACGACCGGTTGACCTCATCTGCATACGGCTTGGTGTCCAGCACGCCGTTCACCTCGGCGTTGATCCCGTCGATGATCGTGTCTTTGGCATGGACGTGGAAGATCGCCTCGCCCAGAGCGCGGATCGCCTTGATGGGATCGATGCCCTGCCAGAACAGGTGGCTGGGGTCGAAGTTGGCGCCGATCTCCGGGCCGACCGCGGCCCGCAGGCGCAGCAGGGTCTCCGGGTTGTAGACCGTGAAGCCGGGGTGCATCTCCAGCGCGATCATATCCACGCCGTGATCCCGGCAGAACTTCGCTTCTTCGCGCCAGTACGGGATCACCTTTTCGTTCCACTGCCATTCCAGGATGCGCAGAAAATCCGGCGGCCACGGGCAGGTGACCCAGTTGGGATATTTGCTGCCTTCGCTGTCGCCGGGGCAGCCGGAGAACGTGACCACGCGGCGCACGCCGAGCTTTTCGGCCACCAGCACGCTGTCGCGAAATTCCTTCCGATGGCGGCTGGCGATGGCCGCATCGGGGTGGAGGGGGTTGCCGTGGCAGCTCAGGGCGCTGATCTCCAGCCCGCGATCTTCAGCCTTCTTCTTCCATTCGGTGAGCCTGCCGGCATCGGCCAGCAGATCGGCGGCGGGGCAGTACGGCCTGCCCAGCTCGGCCACGTAGCCGCCGGACCCGACTTCCACGGCGGTGGCTCCGGTGCCGGCTATCCAGTCAAGGGCTTCGTCGTAAGAGAGCAGATCCTGGAAGATGAAGCTGAATACACCGACCTTCATGGGAGCCTTCCTTTCTCCGGGGCGGGTGGCACCGTGCTCGTTCCCTTTCCCCTCCTCCAGGGGCGGCCTGGAGGAGGGGATCGAGGGAGGGAAGTGGAATGATCGCGCGTTAGAAGACGCGGTCTACGAACTCACGGGTGTGGACATTCACCTCGACCTTCATCAGCTCCAGTACGCCGCGGGCGACATGCTCGGAGAGGCGGCGGAAGGCTTCCTCGCCCTTCTCTTTGGTGGCACGCAGCGGGTTGCCGATGGTGCCGCTCTCGATGAACTCATGGTGGTCCATCGGGAAGGTGAAGTACTTGTAGTCCTCAAACTCGACATCCGGCATGCCGTCCTTCTTGGCGAAGGTGCGGGGCAGGAAGTCCGGGATGTGGGCTTTGGTGAACTCGGCGCGGTCCATGCGGACGAACTGCTCGTTCCAGGCGAGGTCCTGCGAAGTCTCCAGCTCGCTGGAGTGCCAGCCGGGCGTCTCCTCGACCGGATTCTCCATCAGACCCTTGAGGATGCCGACATAGTTCTCCATGTAGGGCTTGACGAAGCTGATCAGGGCGCCGGTTTCGTAGCGCAGCTTACGCAGGATAGGGTCGATCACCTTGACGTTGGACCCGTGCCCGTTGATGAAGATCAGCCGGTTGAAGCCGTGATGGATCAGGCTGCGCCCGACATCATAGATCAGGTTGAGCAGGGTGGTGCTGCGGATGGTGATCGTGCCGCGCCCGGAGCCGGGGGCGTACATGTGCTGCGGCGAGTAGCCCATCCAGATCGGGGGGGTGTGCAGCACGCCGATCATCTCGGCTACGCGCATGGAAACCTCGATGGCGGTGATGGTATCCGTGTAGATGGGCAGGTGCGGGCCATGCTGCTCGAAGCTGGCCATCGGCACCAGGATGACATCCTTGACCTTGAGGTACTCCCGCACGTCCACATACGTCAGGTTGCCCAGATCCCAGGAGAGGAACTTCTTGCGGAAGTCGTCGTCACCCTGGGTCAGATGGGGGAGGTCCTTATAGTTGCGTCCATTTGCGGCGATCATGAGGCTTGCTCCTTTGAAAATAACTATCAGCAGTCAGCCGGGAATCTGCCGGGGGCGTCAGGCGCCCTCTGCCATCAGCTTGATGAAAAGATCGGCGACCTCGCGGCCAAAATCGGGGTCGTTGACATGGCGCTCGAAGGTCAGCACCGGGAACTCCGGCCTGATCTCGCGGCGCAGCGTCTCCAGGAAGGCGGCATCCGCCGCGGGATCCCAGAACGGGCCGGTGGGCACGTTGGGGATCGACAGCCCCTGCGTGGGCACGGCCAGGACGACTTTCCCTCTGGACAGGTTGAGGCGCTCGGCGAACAGGTGGCCGAGCGCGATCATCTCGTCGTGCGAGGCGCGGACGAGCGTATATTCAGGGTTGTGGTCATAGATGGGGCGGCCCTGCAGCGCAGGCGGGATCGCGCCGGCATGCCAGACACTGAAGTCGATGCAGCCGGGCACGACGACCTGAGGCAGGCCCAGCAGCCCGACGCGCTTGAGGCGGTCGGGGCCGCCGTCATGGATACCGCCGACCATCGGGTCGTAGGTTTCGTTGGTGGTGAAGTCGATCACGCCGACGAACTGCCCGGCCTCGGCCATCTCTTCCATGGCTGGTCCGCCGACGCCGTTGGAGTGGAAGATCACCGCCTCGTAGCCGGCCCCGGCCAGGCGCTCCTTGAGCGCCATGACGGCCCGGGTGGTGTTGCCCAGCATGGTGACGGCGACATAGCGGTCGCCGGGGCGGGGGGGCGGCAGCACATGGCCGTGCTCGACCAGCCCCTTGAGGGCCGCGGCGACATTGTCGAAGATAGTGGTGGCGATGGGGTTCAGCCCCAGAATATCGACGATGGAGTGGACAACCATGATGTCGCTGGTGCCCACCATGGGGTCAAAGTAGTGCTTGCCGGAGGCGATCGGCGAGACCAGCACCTTCGGGACACCCACCGGCAGCACCATCATAGTGGCCGCGCCCATCACAGCGCCTTCGGCCCCGCCCATGCTGACGATGCCATCCAGCCGGCCCTGCTGGTACAGCTCGCGGGTGAGCTTCTTGAGCGCCTCGCGCATGCCGTGCACGGCGCGCCCGCGGCTGCCGGCGTTGCGCAGCGCGTCGAGGGTGGTGCCGCCGTAAGCGGCGGCTTCGGCCCGGCTGATGTCCGGCACGATGCCGATGGGTTCGCCCAGGATGCCGGAGTCCACCACGGTGGTGGTCAGCCCGAGCGCCTGCAGCCGGTCGCGCAGGTAGGCGATCTCCGGCCCCTTGGTGTCCAGCGTGCCGATGATGACAACATTCTTACCCATCCCCGTTCCTCCGGACGCGAGGCTCTCCCGCCCCGGCCTCTCCTCCCCCGGAGGGGAAGAGAGGCGGAGGGAGAGCGTACTCTGACAGGCGGCTGCTACTTGATCAGCGGCAGCAGGGTATCGGCGCAGATGCGGACCTGATCGGAGTAGAACTCCTCGGTCAGCAGGCTGGAGCCGTGGTCGATGATGAACTTCTTCTGTTCTTCGCTGATGTCCACCTTGCTGAGGTCGGTCTCGACCATGTTCTTGTACGGGTTGGCCGGAGTGCGGTCAACCGGCGCGACGAACTCGACCGTCAGCGCGCCATCGTAGCCGATGCTCTTGAGCGTGTCGATCAGCTTGGCCCAGTCCCAGTGGCCCCAGCCGCAGGCGAAGCGGTTGGTGTCGGCTACGTGGAAGTCCACCAGCAGACCCCTGGCCGAGCGGACCGACTCGTAGGGATCGGCCTCCTCGATGTTCAGGTGGAAGGCATCCAGGCAGACGCCGCACTCCGGGCCGGTAGCCTTGGCGAGGGCGATGGCCTGAGCGGCGCGTGAGCAGAAATAGGTCTCGAAGCGGTTGATCGGCTCGACGGCCAGCTTGATGCCTTCTTTCATGGCATGATCGTAGATCTGCTTCATGCTGTCTACAGCCCACTCCCACTCTTCTTCGGGCGTGCCATCGGCGACGACCTTGCCAACGGTGGCCGGGACGATGGTCATCTCATAGCCATCGAGCTCCTTGACCATCGTCACGCAGTCCTTGACATACTTCACCGAATTGGCGCGCTGCGCCGGGTCCTTGGCGACGAGGTTGCGCTCGCCCAGCATCAGGGTCACGGAGCCCCAGCAGCGGATCTTGTTGTCCTGCAGGATCTTGCGTACATCCTTGGTGTTGTAGGTGTACGGCTCGCCGCTGATTTCAATGCTTTCGTACCCGTACTTGGCCAGGCGCCGAACGGTCACCTCAATCGGCTCGGCCCTCATCCAGTTGTGCATTGACAGATGCATGCTATCCTCCCTTCGATATAGAACCCGATCGTGATAGGCTGATGAACAACAGCGGGCGCCTCTCCGGCGGCGCCCGCCGCCGCATCCTAAATCAGATGCGCTGCCAGGTGCTCGTACAGGCCGGTGATCGTCAGGCCGAAGCGGGCCCCGTAGCGCGACAGGTGATGCAGCGTCCCCGGGTCGTCAGTGAACAGCAGCCGGGCGCCGGAGGCTGCGGCATCCTGCAGACGGGCGATGGTCAGGTGCGCGGACAGCCCCGGCTGGGTGAACTGGAGCGCAGTGCTGCCGACGGCGTGCGTGCGCTGTTCGCGCCAGAACGCCTCGCGGGCCGGGCCGGGCATCACCGCGGTCAGCAGGGTGCGGGGGGCTGCGTAGCGCTCCGGCGTCCGCGCCGAGTGGGTGGGATCCAGGTAGGCGTAGGGCTGCACGTCGGCGGACTGTTTGAGCGTGAGCCTGCCGGTCTGCAGCGCTTCGGCCAGCAGCACGCTGACCTCCTGCAGGGCCACGCCGGCGGGCCAGGCGAGGCCATGCCGCTCCGTGTGCATCCGGGAGAAGGCGAAGTAGTCCCCCGGGGAAAGCACCAGCATCCGGGCGGCGCCGGAGGCGGCCAGTTCCTCCAGCGTGGCGCGAGCCAGCTGGGCCGCTGTCTCCGGCAGGCCCAGCGACGAGGCCAGGTAGCCGCTGCTGCGCCCCACGCCGATCAGCACGGGCCGGACGCCGACGGCCTCCAGCAGCCTGAGCGCCGCATCCAGGGTGGCAGGGGAGAGATAGCGCGCCTCGTCCCCCACAAACAGCGCGATCTCACCGCTGCCGCTCGCCGGGTCCGGGGTCTGCTGCTGATACGGGTTGCCGTACTGGCGCAGGGCAGCGTCGAGGTCGTACACCGCCTGCGGGGCGCGCTTGAGATCGACCACCTCGGCGCGGGCCGCGGCGATGGCCTCCGGCAGCGGCCGGTCGGTGACGCAGTTGCTGCGGCAGTTGCCGCAGTCGGCGCAGGAATACAGGATGTTGACCGTCTCCTCGTTCCATTCCAGCAGGCCGCGCTTGACCGAGGCGATCACCAGCCCCCAGCCATGCGGCGTGAGCGTCTCCAGCCGCATCGCATGGCCCACCGGGCAGGTGTGCCGGCACATCAGGCAGTAGCGGCAGTCCTCGGTCGTCTCGGTCACATTCTCGATGAACTTGATTTCGCTGACAGTCATCGGCTGATCCGTTCTATGCTCAGAAACCGAACCCGACCTTGCCGGGGTTCATGATCCCATTGGGATCGGTCGCGCGCTTGAGCGCCTGCAGATACGGCCAGGCGTTGCCGTACTGGCGCGGCATGAAACGCGCCAGCTTGAGCCCGATGCCGTGATGCTCGTTGACCATCCCCCCGTTTTCCATCGACGTGGTGATGGCCGTGTTCCAGATGCGGTTGTGCAGGCGCAGAGCCTCCTGCGCATCCTGCGGCGGCTCCTCGACGATGAAGCGGTCGTACAGGGCGGCGCCCCAGTGAAACCAGTGCGAGAAGTGGCCGATGTACTTCGCCCCCCAGTCCTTATAGGTCTCCTCGATGGCCCGCTTCTTGGCGTAGTACAGCCCTTCGATTTTATCGAAGGTGGTGACCGTCTCGGTGGTGCCGTACATCCAGGGCAGCTTGAGGCTCTTGGGCGGGTAGTAGAAATCGTAGCGGTGCTTCCACCAGCGCTCGCCCGGCTCGCGGCCCAGGTCCTGCGCCCCCAGCTCGGTGCAGATCGCCATGCCCTTCTCTTCCTGCAGGGCGGCCAGGTCCGGGTCGCCGTCGAAGCCGATCACCATGTACGCGCCCTCCAGCTCATAGCCGAGGACGTGTTTGACCAGCGAGCCGGTCGAGGCCGGGTCGTACAGGCGGATGACGAACGGGCCGAGGCGGCGGGTCATCATGCGGCGGCCTGCCTCGATGGCGTTGGGCAGGCTGTCGAACAGCACGGCCCGCAGCAGGCGGGTCGCGGGCAGGTAATCGACGATCATCGTCGCCTCGGTGATGATGCCGAACGTCCCCTCGGTGCCCAGGAACAGGCGCATGAAGTCCGGCCCGGAGGCATGGTTGGGCACCGGCGGGGTGCGGAACACCTCGCCGGTGGGCAGCACGATCTGCATGCTCATCACCAGGTCTTCGGCCTTGCCGTACTTGGTGCTGATCGTGCCGGAGCCGCGCGGAGCCAGGTAGCCGCCCAGTGTGGCGCAGTTGGCCGAGGCCGGGTAGTGCATCAGCGAGAGGCCGCGCTCGTTGAGCGCCCATTCCAGCTGCGAGCCGTTGATCCCGGCCTGCGCGGTGACGGTCAGCGCTGTCTCGTTGATCTCGATGAGCTTATCCAGCCGCTTGAGGTCGATCATGATGCCGCCGTAGATCGGCAGCGCACCGCCCTGCGTGCCCGATCCGCCGCCCCACGGGATGGCCGGGATGCGGAAGCGGTTGGCGAGCCTGAGGATGGCACTGATCTCCTCCACTGAGCCGGGATGCACGATGTAGTCCGGGGTAGCCAGCCGCTCGCCCCGGTCGAGCCACATCTGCGGCATCCATGCCCAGTCGGTGGAATAGATGAGCTTGTCGGTTTCCGAGGTCGAGATGAAGTGCGAGCCGACGATCTCCTCCAGCTCACTGCGGATCATCTCAGCGCGGAACAGGGCTGTATCGGTCAAAGAAAGGCTCCTCTCAGGCCGGCCCCTGCGGGGCAGGCGAACTATCCGCCCAGCAGGGCATTCAGGATCAGGGTATCCAGCTCCTCGTAGTCGCGGGCGGCGATCAGCTCGCCGATCCGCTGCCGGTTGAGTCCACGGGAGACCCCTACCAGCTTGAGGAAAGTCTGCAGGCTGTTGCGCAGGTGCTTGGTCGCCAGCTCGGCGGGCTGTGTACGGATCGCCTTCACGTCCAGCCCCACCATGCCCACCTCGTAGAAGCGGTTTTCATCCAGCACCCGGGCCTGGTTGAAGGCGCGGCGCAGGTCGATCGAGCCGAAGGAGCGATCCTGATCGTATTTCAGGCCGTTCTGATCGTTCAGGTGAACGCTCCACAGCTTGCCGAAGGCCATGGCAAACGCGATCTCGTCGCTGGGATCGAGGCCGGCCAGGATGGCGTGAGCCGATTCCATCAGCGTGCCAACGCGGCGCGGGTCGGCAGTCTGCATGCTCAGCGCGACCGCGTGGCCCATCGTCGGGATGTAGGCCATGTCCATCGGCTCATTCGGCTTGGGCTCCACGGCGATGCGCAGACGCGGGCTGTACGCCAGGATGGCGTTGATCGCCTCGACCAGCAGGTGGGTCGCCTCCACAGCGTCCTTGGACTCGCGCAGGTAGGTTCCCTCGCGGGCCAGCCACAGCACCATCAGGTCGCAGCCCATTTCCTGGGCGATGTCGGCGGCCTTCTTGCTCCGCTCGATGGCATACTGGCGGCACTTCGGGTCATTGGCCGTAAACGCGCCGTCGATGGTCATGGGGCTTTCCCACAGGCGCGGCGCGACGAACTCGGCCACCAGCCCGTGATCATCCAGTTTCTCTTTCATGGCGCGGGCATCGCGCGCGATCTGCGCCGGGGACTTATCGTCCAGGTTCGGCACGGCATCGTCATCATGGAACTGCATCGCGTCGAAGCCGAGATCCTTGAGCACTGCGATCTTCTCGTCGAAGGCCCGCGGCGGGCGCACGGTAGGCCCGAAGGGGTCGGCGCCCTCGTGAATATTCCACGGGCCGAAGGAGAAGCGGTAACCGTACTTGTCCATGGATCCTCCTGTGCAAAGAACGATCAGCGATTCGGCGGCTGGCAGTTAAATCCGCAGCAGGGCCATCGCCTGTTCCGGCGAGGCGCCCTCGTGGACGATCGCCATCAAGGCGCGGGTCATCGCGGCCGGGTTGGGGTGCTGAATCACATTGCGCCCGTATACGATGCCCCTGGCTCCCTGCTGCATGACCTCGTAGGTGCGCTGCAGGATCTCCTGTTCGGAGGCTCTGCCGCCTCCCCGCACCAGCACCGGTGCCTCGCCGGCGACTTCGATCACGCGGTGGTAATCCGCGGGGTTATCCGTCGGGTCGGCCTTGATCACGTCCGCGCCCAGCTCGACGGCCTGCCGCACCAGCGGCACGATCCGGGCCGGGTTGCCATCCACCATGTAGCCGCCGGCCTGCTCGTTGGGCCGCATGACCAGCGGCTCCACCATCAGCGGCATGCCGTAGCGCTCGCAGACCGGCTTGAGCCGGGCCACATTCTGCACACACTGGTGGTGCACCTCTGGCTGATCGGGGATCAGGAAGATGTTGACCACCACGCAGGCCGCATCCAGCCGGAGGGCCTGCTCGACGGCCTCCTCGATCAGTGCGCTGAACAGCGTGCGCGGCAGGGTTTCCCCGTAGACGTTCGCCACGTCCGTCCTCAGCACCAGCGACGGCTTCTGCCGCCCCGGGATGCCCTGCAGCAGCGGAGCCTGCCCGGGGCTGAGCTGGATCGCGTCGGGGCCAGCCGCCACGATGGCCGCGACGGCGCGGCGCATATCCTCGATCCCGCCCAGGAAGCTGGCTTCGTTGAAGCAGCCATGATCGATGGCGACATCGAAGCATTTGCCGTCGGCGGCCAGCAGGCGTTTCAGGCGCGGAGAGTCATTCATCCCTTATCCATCCTCTGGCGCGGGGGAGGGCGGGGATCCTTCCCCCATCACATCACCCGCTACAGCGAACGCAGGCTGGCCGTCTCCATGAAGGCCAGCGTCTGCTCCATCGAGGTGGTCCTGCCGGATGCGCCCACCCCGGTCACACACAGCGCAGCTACCGCATTGGCCAGGCGGGCGGTGCGCTCCAGCGGCCAGCCCTCGTACACTCCGGCGATGAAGCCGGCGGCGAAGGAGTCGCCGGCGCCGGTGGTATCCACCGCATCGACCTGGAAGGCGGGCAGACGGATCGTCTGGCCGCTTCGATCCATCACGAAACAGCCGCGCGCGGCCATCTTCAGGGCAGCCGTCCCCACACCGTGATCGATCAGCCAGCGGGCCACGTCCTCCGGCCTGTCCTGCCCGGAAACGCCCTGCGCCTCCTCCAGCGTCGGGACGAAGTAATCCAGGTGAGGCAGGCACGGCTCCAGCCGGCTCCAGCGCCCGGTGTCATCCCAGACCGTGTCGAGGAAAGTGATCACCCCCCTTGACCGGGCGTAGGCCAGCAGGTCGGCAGTGGGCTGACCATCCAGGCCCGGCATCACCAGGGCGCCGGCCACATGCAGGATGGCGGCGCGGTCGATCACCACCGGGTCGATGTCATCTTGCGTCAGGCAGGCGTTGGCGCCGATGTAATGCACAAAGCTGCGCTCGCCGTCCGGGTTGATCATCACCATCGTGGCCGAGGTGCCCACCCGGGGGTCGCGCTGAACGCCGCGCGCCCCGATGTGGCGCTCGGCCAGGGCGCTGATCAGAAAATCGCCGAAGGCATCCGTGCCCACCCGGCCGATCACCTCGACCGGCAGGCCCAGCCTGGCCAGCGCGGTCGCCGTATTGATGGCGCAGCCGCCGGTGTGCAGGCCCATCTCCTCCACCAGCACCAGCTTGCCCGGCACCGGCAGGCTGGCGACGGGTCGCCCGACCACGTCGGCCACCATGATTCCCAGACAGACGATGGGCTGAGTGCCGCGCATCTCAATCGCCCTTTATATGCCCTGACGTTCCCGATCCGCCCAGCGCTCGCTTTCGGAACGCCGGTCATGCTCCCAGATCCGCAGCCCGTAGCGGCTGAGATAGATCGGGATGCTCTTGAACAACGGGTTATCCGCCTCGATCTCGCGGATCATCGCCCGCTTGGTTGAGGATCGCTCATCGCACAGCAGGGTCACCGATCCGCCTTCGCCGCCCGCCCCGTTGACCTTCCAGCCGAGCGCGCTGTGCTCGCGGGCAATCTCGATCACGCGATGCACATCCGGCCCGATCAGGTCGGGGTGGAGCCGGCCCTGCGCGTCGGTGTTGGCGATCATGGCGCGGCCCAGGCCGGCGAAGTCGCCCGCGTACAGCGCATCGCGGGACGGGATCGCGGTGGCCCGCAGGTCGGCGATCTGCTTGCAGTCCGGCCCGGCGTTCTCCAGATCGCGGATCACCTTGACATGCACATCGGAGGAGCTGTGCGATTTGCCCAGATAGATCAGCACCAGCCGCCGCTCCAGCTCCCACCAGGTGGCATTGGGGATCAGGATCGGGGAGACCGAGGCGTGCGGATACTTGAACATCTCGATGTAGTTGATCCCGCCGTAGGCCGAGCACAGCTGATCCTGGATGCCGCACTGCTGCTGCAGGTCCTGAGTTTCCACGGCCTGGGCGGTATAGGCGACCTCGTGCGAGGTCAGGCGGCCCGGCGTCAGGCAGTCCAGCGCGCCGATCAGGGCGACCGTCACCGCGGCGGAGGTGCCAGTCGATGCGCCTGCCGGCGCTTCCGAGAAGATGGTCACTTCAAAGGCCAGGTTATCGGGGACGCCCATGCGCTGGATGGCGGCTTCCAGCAGCGGGTGCTTGATCCAGTGGTTCTGTTCCGGATGCATCACGTAGCGCTGGCCGAAGTTTTCGGCGTTGATGATGATCCGGTCCTGCTGGCTGCCGTCCAGCGGGTACACGTCAATCTGCACTTCGGCGTAGGGGTAAACGCCGATGTTGAAGATCCGGCCATACTCGGCGAACCAGGTATCCGTCCAGCCGCCGTTGTCGCAGATGCGGATCGGGGCCACCGCGTTGATGGTTCGCAGGGGCCGCCGCCCTACTTCAGTCTTCACGAATGACCTCCAGATCGATCGCGTAGATGAGCGCCTCGCCGGGCTGCAGGGTGCGCAGCGTCCCACGCTGGCGCTCGGCGGCGCGCCCTTCCACGTAGCAGTTGGCGGGTTCGATGCCCAGCACGTGGACTCCGGCGCCGGGCATCTTCCACTCGACCAGCCGGGGGAGGGTGTCTGTTGCCCAGGTCAGCCGCACCGAGAGGGCGCAGGCCCCGCCGCCGGGCAGCGGGAAACGCGGGTTGCGGACGGTCGCGCTCGCCCGGCCTCCGGAATCGACGGTCAGGTCTTCGTGGTAGTAGACGCGCTCGCGGTAGCCGGGCTGCGGCGCCTGCCAGCGATCATAGCCCTCCAGCGGCGTCTCCGGCTCGCGCGGGATGACCCGCCGCGAGGGGAACCGCACTTCCGTCTCCTCGCTCAGCAGCGGGAAGCCGAAGTTGAAGTGATACAGGATCATATGCGGGACCGGCTCAAAGCCCAGGTTCTCCACCGTGTCGCGCAGCGCGATCCGGTTCTCGCCCAGGCGGCTGGCGATCTGCCGGGTCAGGCGCAGGCTCTCGCGGAAGATGGCGGTTTCCTCGATCACGCCGCTGACGGTCATCTCGTACTCGTCGCCGATCCAGCGGCCTACGGCGGCGACCTGCCGCGCCGGCAGATGGTGGGCGCGCCCGTGCAGCGGGAGAATCTGGCCCTCCTCCTCGCCGGGGGAGCCGACATGCGTCAGCCCGCAGGTCATCAGCAGCCCGCCGGCGGCCGTGCGCAGCCATTCCGCGCCGGAGGCATCGTAGAAAGCCGGGTGCGCCTCGCCGTTGGCCGACTGCCAGCACAGGGGCACGCCGCCGAACGCAGCCGACGTGATATCCAGCCCACGCCCCGGCACGACGGTGTAAGACAGGCCGGCGCCGGTGCGCACCCGGACGTGCTCAACCCCGGCTTCAGGGCCTTCGCTCCACGTCTGGCGGCGCACCCCGCCGATCTGCTCCACCCGCCCGATGCGGGCCTCCAGCTCGCGCCGGGCCCAGGTGCGGCCATAAAGTCGCATGGCGTCAGTCCTCGACGATCTCCGGGATGCGCTTGATGCGCGGATCGGTGAAGTAGTCCGACTCGTCGCGGCTGGTGCTGGAGAACTCCGAGACGATCGCGCCCTCGTCGCCCGCCTGGAACCAGTGGAGCGTATTGGGCGGGATGGTGTACTGGTCGCCGGGATGCAGCTCGATCTCATGGAAGACCGTGTAATATGGCTCGCTGCCTGCCGGCACGCGCCCCTTATAGCCCGGCGTCGGCTCGCCTTCGACGTAGAGCCATACGTTGCCCCAGCGGCAGCGGAAGGTCTCCATCTTGCCGGGCTGCCCGCCGACCGACGGGTGGCGGTGCTCCGGGCAGGTCTGGCGGGGGAACATGATCAGTTCTTTGGCGCAGTAGCGGTCGGTGTTGACGTAGACGACCAGCTCCAGGCCCGTGCGTTCCAGCTCGCCCAGCCCGAACTCGGCGATCTCGATATGGCTGCGTTCTTCGGGTGTCAGCCGGATCCCGACGCGATCCAGCATGGCGGCGGCGCGATCCTGCGCCTTCTTCACCTCGCTGCGCTTGATCATCGTTTCCCTCCCTGATGGCTGTAGTCTCTTGCTCCGGACTGGCTCATATGCTTCTCGGCGGCCTGGCCCAGCGCGGCGAACTCCGCGGCCAGGGCAGGGTACAGCGCCCGGTAGCGCGGGTAGAAATCGGCATAGGCGCTGGAGGCTGCCGGATCGGGCTGCGTCTGGCCGGTGATTCGGATCGTGGCGGCGCAGGCTGCTTCGACGGTCGGGAACAGGCCCGCCGCGACGCCGGCGCACAGCGCCGCGCCAAAGGCAGCGCCCTCGGTGGTGTTGACGGTGACCAGCTCGGCGCCCAGCACGTCGGCCAGGATCTGCCGCCACAGCGGGCTGCGTGTGCCCCCGCCGGAGGCGCGCACCTGGCGGATGGCGCCCAGGCCGGCATTCTGGATGAGCGTGAAGCTGTCTTTCAGGCCGAAGGCCACGCCCTCCAGCACGGCGCGGGTCAGGTGAGCCTGCCCGTGGCGGACGGTCAGGCCGACGAATGCGCCGCGGGCCAGCGGATCGGGGTAGGGGGTGCGCTCGCCGGTCAGGTAGGGCAGGAACAGCAGACCCTCGCTGCCGGGCGGGACCTGCGCCGCCGGGGCGGTCAGATCGTCGAAGCTGACGCCGGGCGCCAGCGAATCGCGGTACCACTGCAGGCTGCCCGCCGCGCTGAGCATGACGCCCATGAAGTGCCAGCGCCCCGGGACGGCATGGCAGAAGGCATGCAGGCGGCCCTCCGGCTCGATCAGCGGGCCGGGGGTGGTGGCGAACACCACCCCTGATGTGCCGAGCGTCAGGGCTACAATGCCTGGCTCCACCGCGCCCACTCCGGTGGCCTGCGCGGCCTGATCGCCGCCGCCGCCGACCACCGGCGTGCCCGCCCGCAGACCGGTCTGCGCGGCAGCCTCGGCGCTGACATGCCCGGTGATCTCCGGGCCTTCGAAGGTGGGCGGCAGCCATGCCGGCGGGATGCCGAGCCTGTCCAGCACTTCCGGCGACCAGGCGCGCTCCCTGAGATCGAACAGGATCGTCCCGGAGCCGTCCGCCTTATCCATGGCGTACCCGCCGGTCAGGCGGAAGCGGGCATAATCTTTGGGCAGCAGGATGTGCCGGGCGCGGCGGTAGACCTCCGGCTCATGCTGCTGCACCCACAGGATCTTGGGCGCCGTGAAGCCTGTCAGCGCATCATTGCCGGTGATCTGGATCAGCCGCTCACGGCCCAGCCGCTCGCGGATCTGGTCACACTGCTCGCCGGTGCGCTGATCGTTCCACAGGATAGCCGGGCGCAGGACGCTGCCCGCCTCATCCAGCAGCACCAGGCCGTGCATCTGCCCCGTCAGGCCGATGGCAGCCACGTCGTCGCCGGTCGCGCCGGCGGCCTTCAGCGCCCCCTGGATGCTGGCGACGGTCCCCTGCCACCATTCATGGGGATCCTGTTCGGACCACAGCGGGCGCGGGGTGGAAAGGGTCAGCGGGGTGGTCACGCTGCTGACCACGTCGCCGCCTTCGTTGATTAACAGGGCTTTCGCGCCGGTCGTCGAAACATCAATGCCCAGCAGCAGGCGTTGGCCGGTCATAGGACTGTCCCCCACTCAGGCTGAACAGGTACGCGCCGGCTCGATCCGGCAGGGGTACCGCAAGACGGGCGCCTGCCGGGCCAGCGCAGCCATCCGCCGGGCGGCTATCTTACGCCCAGCAGCAGCTCAACGGTGAGCTGGTCGAGTCGTTCATAGTGCAGGCCGCGTGCCCCCAGCGCGACGCGGTCGAAGCTGGCGTTCTTGAGCGCCGCGGCCCGCTCCCGGGTGTAGCCGCCCAGCAGACTGGCGGCGGCGGGATCCTGCGCACCGATCTCGGTCAGCAGGGCCTGAATCTCCGGGTTGGCGTTGAACTGGCGGGCCTTTTCCTTGAGGATCAGGTAGGTCCGCATGCAGCCGCGGGCGAAGTCCCTGACGCCTTCATAATCCTCGGTTCGGTAAGCGTGGGCGTCGAAGTGGCGGCTGCCCTGGTAGCCGACATCCTCCAGCAGCTTGACCAGGAAGAAGGCGCTCTTGGGGTTGTGAGCGCCGAAGCGAAAGTCCTGGTCGTAGCGGCCAAACGATTGATCGTTCAGGTCGATGTGGAACAACTTGCCGGCTTCCCATGCCTGCGCGACGCCGTGCGTGAAGTTCAGGCCGGCCATGTGCTCATGCGCGACTTCCGGGTTGACGCCCACCATGTCGGGGTGATCCAGCGTGGCGATGAAAGCCAGCATATGCCCGGTGGTAGAGTTATAAATGTCGCCGCGCGGCTCGTTCGGCTTGGCCTCCAGCGCGAACTTCAGGTCATAGCCCTGGTCGATGACATAGTCGCACAGGAAGTTCATCGCCTCGCGGGTGCGCTTGATCGCCTCGACCGGGTCTTTGCTGGCGTCCGTCTCGGTGCCTTCGCGTCCACCCCAGAACACATAGACCTTCGCGCCCAGTTCCACGCCCAGATCGATGGCCTGCATGGTTTTTTGCAGCGCGTAGGCCCGCACGCGGGCGTCGTTGGCCGTGAAGGCGCCGTCCTTGAAGGCCGGATCGCTGAAGAGGTTGGTAGTTGCCATCGGCACCACCAGGCCGGTATCAGCCAGGGCCTTTTTGAAGTCACGCACAATCTGATCGCGCTCGGCGGGGGTGGCGTCGATGGGCACCAGATCGTTATCGTGCAGGTTGACGCCGTAGGCGCCCACCTCGGCCAGCAGGTGCACCAGCTCGACCGGGGTCAACGCGCCACGCACCGGCCCGCCGAAGGGATCGCGCCCGATGTTGCCCACTGTCCACAGACCGAACGTGAATTTGTCAGCTGGTTTGGGTTGGTACGCGTCCGGCATGAGTCAACCTCACTGGTATTAAAGAGGGCAGAAACTGGTGATAGCGCCTCGTATGAGGCGTGTGGCTATTCTCTGGCTCCCGCTTCCAGGCTGTGGGCCGCGGCGCGATCGTTTCTGCTGTTCTGGTTGCTGCGGCGCGGGCTGATATGGCTCCACACGATGAAGGACAGCGTTGAGAACAGCAGGACGTGAAAGCCAATCCGGTACAACACGATCGTGAAGGGCTGGAACATCCCGATAATGCCCAACGCGATGCCTGCCAGGATCACCGTCTCGATGGGCCGATAGACCCGCTCCTGGATGCGGCCGTTGAGCGCGCGCGCCACCAGGAAGATCGAGAAGATGAAGGTCAGGATAATCGCCACAAAAATGGTGAGGAACGGGATCGCCAGCAGGAAGATGTTGGTCTCCATCTGCTCAGGGTCGATCAGCAGCCCTCCAACTGGCCTGAAGATTGCGCCGATGATGAACAGCACCAGCGCGGCGATCAGCAGCCCAAACGGCAGTCGAGCGGGTTTCTGGGTCATAGTCAAGCCTCGTTTTCGGGCCGGGGGCGGGGCGTCCCGCCCCCGGCGGAGCGGATGCGGCGGCTGATGTTTCGCGGCGCCAAGCGCGCCGGGGATCGGGCCAGCCGCAGGGCACTAGTACTGGTACTTGATATCGACCTGCTGCTTGCTGCGAGCTGACTCGACAATGGCGTCGCAGACCACCGCCGCGCGGTAGCCATCAACGAAGGTGGCGCCGTAAGGGCCAACCTCCTTATCGTTGACGATGCAGTCCAGCAGGTGGTTGATCTCGTGCACGAAGGTGTGCTCCCACCCGATGATGTGGCCATGCGGCCACCAGTTGGAGATCCACGGGTGATAGCCCTCGGTGACCAGGACGTTCGTCCAGCCCTCGGTGGCCCGCGGCTCGCTGCCGACCCAGAACACGTCGAACTCGTTCATGCGTTCCAGGTTGAAGCGCACGCTGCCCTTCTCGCCGTTGATCTCGATGCAGTTATAGTTCTTGCGCCCGCCAGAGAAGCGGCTGGCCTCGAAGGTGCCGATGGCGCCGTTCTCGAACTCGACCGCGGCCACAAAGGCATCATCCACGTCCACCTTGACCATCTTGCCCGTCTCCGGATCGGGGCGCTCAGGGATGAAAGTGGTGACGTAGCTCTTGAGGCTCTTGAAGCCGCCGACCAGGTAGTGCGCCAGATCGATGATATGGGCGCCCAGGTCGCCGATGGCGCCGCTGCCGGCCACGCTCTTGTTGACACGCCAGATAGCCGGGGTGCCATAGTGCGGCATGATCCATTCCTGCAGATAGACGGCGCGCATATGGTAGATGCGCCCCAGCCGGCCCTCATCGATCAGCTGGCGGATCTGGCGGATGGCAGGCACAAAGCGGTAGTTGAAAGCCACCATCGCCTTGCTCTTACTGGCCTTCTTGGCGGCCTCGACCATGCGGGCCGCTTCTTCGGCGGTGCGGGCGATGGGCTTTTCGCACAGCACGTGCATACCCATCTCCAGCGCCTTGATGCTGGGCTCGGCGTGGACGTCATTCGGGCCGCAGTTATCGAACAGCTGCACGTTCTCGCTCGCGCACTCATCCAGCATGCCGCGCCAGTCGTTCGGGCACCAGTCGCGGAAGCCAAAGCGCCTGGCGGCTTCGGCAACAGCTTCCTTACCCATGCCGCAGATGACGTCCAGCCTGGGGATGGCGACCGGCGGATACATCATATAGGGGAGCTTCTTGTACGCATTGCTGTGGGCCTTGCCCATGAAGGCATAGCCCAGCATGGCCACGCCGATCTCCGGCGCTTCGCCTGCGGCCCTCTGGGCTGCCATCGTGGTGAACCCGGTTTCTTCCTTGGCCATTGGATGTCCTCCCGCTCGTCAAAGTGACTGCCAGGTGCTGGCCGGGGGCAGGGGGCCGCCGCCGGCGAACCCGGCCCCCGGCGTGAGAGCGTGTCTGAAGCGGCCTACTCGCCAGCCGCGAAGGCGGCGTCGAAGGCTACGTTGGACGGGGTGAAATCCTGCTGGCGGATCATCTTGAGCGCCTCGGGCGCACCCCAGTCGCGGTTCATGCCGGAATCTTCCCACTCGATCGACAGCGGGCCGTCGTAGCCGATGCGGTTGAGCGCCCGCACGATCCTGTCCCACTGAACGCCGCCGCGCCCCGGCGAGACGAAGTCCCAGCCGCGGCGGGGGTCGCCGAAGTCCAGGTGGGAGGACAGGATGCTGTTACGCCCGGTAAGCTGCACCCGCGAGTCCTTGACGTGCACATGCCAGATGCGATCGCCCAGCTCGTTGATGAACTCGACCGGGTCAACGAACTGGTGGACGAAGTGGCTCGGGTCGAAGTTGAAACCGAACGACTCGTGGTAGCCGATGGCCTCCAGCGCCCGGTGGGACGTGATGATGTCGTAGGCGATCTCCGTCGGGTGCACTTCCAGCCCGAACTTGATGCTGTTGGCCTTGAAGACATCCATGATCGGCTTCCAGCGGGCCGCGAAGTCGGTGAAGCCATCGTTAATATCGTCCTGCGTGGTAGGCGGGAAGAAGTACAGGTTCTTCCAGACCTTGCTGCCGGTGAAGCCGTTGACGACCTTGACGCCGAGCTTCTTGGCGGCGATGGCGGTGTTCTTGACTTCCTCGGCGCAGCGCTCGCGCACGCCGTCGGGCTTGCCGTCGCCCCACAGGCGCGGCGGCAGGATGCGCTTGTGGCGCTCGTCGATCGGGTCGTCGGCGACGCACTGCCCCACCAGGTGGGTGCTGATGGCGAAGCACTTCAGGTTGTACTGGTTCAGGATGTCCCAGCGGCTCTTGACGTAGGCATCGTCGGACAGGGCCTTGTCCACCTCAAAGTGGTCGCCCCAGCAGGCCAGCTCAAGGCCGTCGAACCCCCAATCGCTGACCTTCTTGGCCAGGTCGGCCAGGGTGAGGTCAGCCCACTGCCCGGTAAACAGGGTAACAGGTCGTCCCATTTCGTTGCGCTCCTTACTAGCGTGTCAGAGAACCTCACACAGTCAGCCCCACGGCTGTTATGCCAGCGTCTTCTTCAGGAACCTCAGGCCATCCTCGGCCAGGGCGTCCTGGCTCGGCGCCAGCGCCCGCCAGATGGCGGCGGCGCGGGCGATGCTCTTGACCTTGGCGGTGAAGGACTCGATCACCACCGGGCCATCATACTTGATGTCCTTCAGACCTTTGGCGACCTGATCCCAGGCTACGTTGCCGGAGCCGGGCGCGCCGCGATCGTTCTCGCAGGCGTGCAGCTGCCTGAGGCGCTTGCCGACGGCGCGAATGGCATCCCCCGCCGACTTTTCCTCGATGTTCATGTGGAACGTGTCCAGCATGATCTGGCAGGCCGGGTGATCCACGCGGTCAACGATCTCGATAGCCTGCGAGGCGAGGTTGATGAAGCTGGTCTCGAAGCGGTTCAGCGGCTCGATGCACAGCACCACGCCGTAGTCGCCCGCCATCCGGGACAGCGAGCGCAGATTGCGCTCCAGACGGTCCAGGTCCCTGGCGCGTGACTTCGGGCTCTGCTGCCAGGTGCGCCCGACTGCCGAGTACAGCGGGCCGACCAGGTTGGTGGCGCCGAGCTGCTTGCAGGCCTTGATCGCGCCGCGCAGGTAGGCCATCCCGTTGCTGCGGATGGCCCGATCGGGGTGGATCAGATCGCGGTCAGGTCCCATCGCGGCGCAGCAGCTCACGCCCAGCCCGTTGTCCTTGATGATCTTGGCGGCGATCTTGTAGTTGAGATCCTCCAGGCTCTCCAGCGGGACTTCGATCCAGTCGAAGCCCATCTTGGCCACCTTGGGAGCCAGCTTGCGCAGCTCGGCGGTGGTCAGCGGAGAAGTCCAGACCCAGGTATTGACGCCGAATCTCATTGCTCATTCTCCTTGTCGGCAGTCACGGTCGACTCTCAGACCGTGATACGGTTGCCATCGCGCGAGAAGAAATGCAGCCGCTCGCGCACGACATTGAACCTGACTGCCTCGCCGATGCGCACGCTGGCGATGCCCGGCACCTGGCTGGTCAGGGTCATCTGTCCGGTGCGGATGTGGATGATGGTCTCGACGCCCAGCGGCTCGGTGAGTATGACCTCGCCCGCGAACTCGCCGCCCGGCTCGATCTTGATATCCTCAGGCCGGATGCCGAGCAGCAGCTCACGGGGCAGGGCCTCGTTGTGAATATCGCCGACATGCACCTCGCTGTTGTTGATGTAAACCGTGCTGTTCTCCCGCGTAGCTCTGGACAGGTTGATGCGCGGCGTGCCGACCAGCTGCGCCACGAAGGTGGTGGCCGGGCGGTCATAGATATCTGCCGGGGTGCCGATCTGGATGATCTCGCCGTGATCCAGCACACCGATCCGGTCGGCCATGGTCAGGGCTTCGATCTGGTCGTGCGTGACGAACAGGGTGGTGCTGTGCTGCACCTTCTGGACGTGCTTCAACTCAACGCGCAGCGATTCGCGCAGCTTGGCGTCCAGGTTGGAAAGCGGCTCATCCATCAGGAAGATGCGCGGGTTGCGGACGATGGCCCGCCCCAGCGAGACGCGCTGCATCTCACCGCCGGACAGGTTGGCGGTCTTACGATGCAGCAGGTGCGTGATGCGCAGCTTCTGAGCCGCCTCCTCGATGATGCGCTTGATCTCAGGCTCCGGCACCCGGCGCATCGGGGAGCGCAGGGGGAACGCCAGATTGTCATAGACGGTCATCGTCGGGTACAGCGAGTACTGCTGGAAGACGAAAGCCACGTCGCGGTCAGCAGGCTGCATGGAGTCGACCACTTCGCCGTCAAAGACCACGCTGCCCTCATCCTGATGCTCCAGGCCGGCGATCACGCGCAGCGTGGTGGTCTTGCCGGCGCCGGTGGGGCCCAGCAGGACGAAGAACTCACCGTCCTGTACCTCAAAGGAGACATCGTGCAGGGCAACCGTCTCCCGGAAGCGTTTGGTAATATGCTGCAGGGCCACGTTGCTCATTGAGCACTCTCCGCTTTCAGGGCGGCCTCTGACCGCGGGTCAAAGAAGCGCACCATCTCAGGCTGGATGTCGAAGCGCACCTGCTCACCGATCGGGTAAGCGACCTCACGACTGGTGCGGATCTCCACGATGCGGGGGCCTCCGGCATCCTCGAACAGGCTGACATGCAGCATGTTATAGGCACCGTGGATGTCAGAGGCATAGACTTCGCCGGCCAGCGCGCCGGAGGCATTCAGGTGGGCCGCCTCCGGGCGAAAGCCAATGATCACAGGTCCATCGCCGCCGGTGGCACGATCCAGCGCGGCCTTCCAGCGGGTCGGTGCGTCGAACTGCTGGTTGGGCAGATGCACCTTTCCCTGCGCATAGCGGGCATCGACCAGGTTCATGCCGGGGCTGCCGATGAAGCGTGCCACGAACAGATTGGCCGGGTCATGGTAGACCTGCGCCGGGCTGCCCACCTGCTGGACCTCGGCATCGGACATCACCACGATGCGGTCGCCCATCGCCATGGCCTCGATCTGGTCGTGGGTCACGTAGACGGTGGTCGCCTTCTGGGCGATGTGCAGACGCTTGATCTCAGCGCGCATGGTCTCCCGGAAATCCGCGTCGAGTGCGCCGAGCGGCTCGTCCATCAGGAAGGCCGCGGGACGGCGCACCAGAGCGCGGGCCAGCGCCACGCGCTGCTGGTCGCCGCCGCTCAGGCCGCCGGGGCGCATGTGCAGCAGCGAGCGGATGCCAAGCAGATCGACGACTTCATCGACGCGCTGGCGGATCAAATCTGCTGCTTCGCCCTGCGCCTGCAGCGGGAAGGCGATGTTCTGTTCGACGGTCATATGGGGGTACAGGGCGAAGAACTGGAAGACGAAGGCAATGTCCCGGGCGCTGGGATGGCGCCAGGTCACATCCCGGCCATCCAGATAGATGCTCCCCCCGGTGACCGCCTCCAGCCCGGAGATCATCCGCAGCGTGGTGGTCTTGCCGCAGCCGGACGGCCCCAGCAGAACGACGAACTCGCCGCTGTTGATCGTCAAATCCATCGGTTTGACGGCGTGCAGGTCGCCAAACTTCTTTTCAACTTGTCGCAGCTCAATGGTTGCCATATCTCACCGATCCGGTATAGACGCTGTACAAACAGGTGCCGGCCCCGCCGGGACGCCTGCAGGGCAGGGGGGCCCGGCGGGCAGCGCGCCGGGCCTCACTGGCGGATCGCTCCGAAGGTGACGCCGCGCAGCAGGTACTTCCGCAGCGCAAATGTGACGATCACCACGGGGATCAGGAAGCCCAGCGTGCCGGCCGCAATGGCAGACCATTCGATACCGCCGCGTCCAAGCATCGTCGCGATGCTGGGCGGGGCTGTCTGCGCACGGTCGCTGGTCATCATCAGGGCGAAGGCGTACTCGTTCCAGGCGAAAATCAGGCAGAACACCGTGGTGGCGGCGATGCCCGTCACGGCCTGCGGCAGGACAATACGCAGAAACGCCTGCATCCGCGTGTATCCGTCCACCAGGGCGGCCTCCTCGTATTCTTTGGGGATTTCGTCGATGAACCCCTTGAGGAGCCATACCGAAAAGGACAGATTGAACACGGTGTAGAGGATGATCATCCCCAGATGGGTGTCATGCAGCTTCAGCGAGCGGAACATCAGGAACAGCGGGATGGTCACGACGACCGCCGGCAGCATGCGGGTGCTGAGGATGAAGAACAGCAGGTCGCCTTTGCCGGCAATGTTGAAGCGGCTGAACGAATAGGCGGCAAACACCCCCAGCACCACGGATGTCAGGGTTGAGATGCCGGCGATGATGATCGAGTTTCGCAGGCGGCGTGGGTAGTCACTGGTGCCGGTGATCTCCTGCCCGTTGCGGAAGGCCACCTGCTCCATCCAGTTCATTTCGCCCGACTCGGCGCTGCGGCGGAACTCCTCCAGACGCGATTCAGCCACCACCGCCCGCTCGGTGAGCAGGAACACAAACCCGTCCAGGGTGGGCTGGAAGAAGACCTTCGGCGGCACAGCCACGACGTCCGTGCGGGACTTGAAGGCGGTGATCGCCATCGAGAAGACCGGGAGCAGCCCGATCACTGTGAGGGCGACGACTACCAGGGCCCGGATCGTGCGCACCAGCCGGGCCCGGGGATGAACCTTGTCAACCCGGATCGACTCGACGACGGGCGTCGGGGGGCCAGCTTCTTCAAAGCTTGCCATGACTCAGCCCTCCCCTCTCATCTGGTTGAGATATTTAATGTAGACGTTGCTGACGGCGATGATGATGATGAGGATGATGTAAGCCAGGGCGCTGGCCTCGCCGGTGCGCCACTGGCCCTGAAAGGCCTGCCGGTACAGGTTAACGGCGATCAGCTCGGTCTGGTCGCCCGGCCCGCCGCCGGTCATCCCCATCACCAGGTCAAAGGATTTGAAGGCTTCAATAGTCCTGAACAGCACCGCGATCAGCATCAGCGGGGCGACCTGAGGCAGTGTGATGCGCCAGAACTGGAACCAGACGCTGGCCCGGTCAATGGCGGCGGCCTCATACAGATACTCGGGGATGGCGTTGAGCCCGGATAACACCAGCAGCATAACGAAGGGGCTCCACATCCACACATCCACGATGATCACCGCCCACAGGGCAAGCCCCGGCACCGGCTCGCGGCCCCAGCGGCTGGCCAGCCAGTCCGGGGCCAGGTTGGGGTTGTTAAAGCCCAGCAGGTAGTTGAAGATGCCGAAGGTCGGGTTGTACATCAGCTTCCAGAACAGGCCGACGACCACAGGCGAGATCATCATCGGGATGAGGATCAGGGTAGTGACGATGCCGCTGCCCTGGAACTTTTCGCGCACCAGCATGGCCAGCCCAAAGCCGAACAGCATCTGCAGGCCCACCGAGGCCAGCGCATAGCGGCCGGTGGTGGCGAAGTACTTCCACAGCTGCTCATCGTTCAGCACCGAATGGAAGTTCTCAAAAGCCACCCAGACCGGCGGCACGCGCGAGATCGCCGAATAGTCGTTGAAGGCCAGATACAGGCTGTAGAACAGCGGAAAGATGTTGACCAGAATCAGCAGGATCAGCGTCGGCCAGATGAACAGGTTCTGGATAGCGCGGTCGCTGAGATAGCGGCGGCGGCTGGACTGCCCGGGCCGGGGGCTGGTCGTCGTGCTCAGGCCCGCATTGGTTACAGACATAGCCCTGCCTCTTTCACTGTGTGTGCGTCCCCGTGGGAAGGGAGGGGCGGCAGGCCGTCCCTCCCTTCCAGAAGAGAAGATCCGCGACGGCTTACTCGATGTAGCCGGCCTCGCGCAGAATCGCGTCATGCTCTTCGGCGATGTTGTTCATCGCCTCTTCAGCGGTGCCCTGGCCCTCCACGATGAAGGCGCTCAGCTCACGCTGGGTGATCTCCATCAGCGTGCCATATTCTGGGATGTTCCAGAAGTCCTTGACGAAAGTCATCGTCGTGGCGAAGGCGGGGTTGAACGGCGTCGCTGCCAGGAACTCGTCGCTCTCCAGGACGTTGATGTTGCAGGTGTAGCCGCCCAGCGCCGCCCACTTGGCCTGGACCTCTTCCTGGGCGAACCACTCGATGAAGTCCTTGGCCGCCTGCTGACGCTCCGGGCTGATGTAGGCGATGATGCTCATGCCCTGACCGCCCAACGCCGCGCCGCGATCGCCGTAAGGGCCGGCCGGGTTCGGGAAGAAGCCGGTGCTCTCGGCATACGGATTGATCTCGGGGTTCGTCAGGGCCGGGAAGAACGCGAAGTAGTTCATCGACATCGCGGCCTGCCCGCCGATGAAGGCGTCGTTGGTCTCGGTGAAGAACGCATTGCTCAGGCCGGGCGCCTGGCAGCACTCGTACAGATCCCGGTAGAACTGCACGGCCTCGATGGCGCGCTCAGAGTTGACCACGCCCATCACGTTGTTGTTCTCGTCCTGCCAGCTGGCGCCCCAGGCGAACATGGTGTTCTCAACGCCCATGGTGATGGCGTCGTAGTCCTTCTGGGTGTAGATCGCCACGCCGTACAGGCCATCATCCGGGCGGGTGAAGAAGGTGGCAATGTCCTTCAGCTGGTTGTAGTCCTCGGGGACGGCCAGCGGATAGCCATATTCTTCCTCGAAGGCGGCCATCTCTTCAGGATCTTCAAACAGGTCCTTGCGATAGGCCCAGCCATCGGCGTCGCCCTCGGTCGGGAAGGCCCAGTACTGGCCGGAGCCGGTCGGGTATTCGCCGTAGTAGGTCAGGGTGGCAGCCGTGACCGTGTCCTTGATGCCGGTCTCGGTCATGAAGTCGGTCAGTTCCAGGTAGTGGCCCTGGGTTGAGCCCTGCCCCAGCCACTGGCTGTCGCCGACCACCATATCCCAGGAGGTGCCCTGCGCGGCCATTTCGGTGAAGAAGCGGTCGCCGAACGAGCCCCACGGCTCCTGGATGACGTTGACCTTGATGCCGGTCTCGGTCTCATAGTCAGCTACCAGCTGCTGCAGGTAGTCGGCAGGGTCCCACTGAGCCCACAGGATGTTGAGCTCGGTCACCCCGGCGGCCTCGCCGCCCGCCGGCTCTTCGCCGCCCGCCGGCTCCTCGCCGCCCGCCGGCTCTTCCGCCGCCGGCTGGCAGGCCACCATCAGCAGGGCCCCGATCAGCAGCAGCACGATGAAGGTCAAACGCTTAGACATCTTTTCTCCCTCCACTGAGTCAATGTGTAGTCAATCTATCGGCAAACTACCCGGGCATTGATCCGATCAGGCATCACCCCCTTTTCATCGTCAAGTGGATGCACTCTGCCGCGCTGGCGCGAGTGTCTCCGGCGTGGGTAGCAGCGTCCTGAGTATGGGCCGCGCCAGGATCGCCTGCACCACGGTCGCGATGCCCCCCATGGTGCAGGCTTCCGATCCGTAGCGGGCTACGACGACCCGGGTGGCTTCGACATTCCAGCGCAGCGCCCGGTTTTTGAACTCGATGTCAATGGCTGGCAGCAGGAAATCGCTGGCGATGCTCAGGATGCCACCCAGCACCACCAGCTCAGGGTTCAGCGCGTTGACCAGCGAGGCGATGCCGATGCCCAGGTTGTGGCCGACCATCCCCAGCGCGCGGCGGGCCACGTCATCGCCGGCGTGGGCCGCCTCCACAACCTGCGGGATCGAGGCCTGCTCCAGGTGACCGCCCGTCAGGTCGCGCAGCAGGGTTGGGACTGCGCTGTTGGCCTCCTGGCGGATCAGGCGCAGGACAGCCGCCTGGCTGACGACCGTCTCCCAGCAGCCGCGGTTGCCGCAGTTGCATGGCTCGCCGTCGGGGTCGAACGTCATGTGTCCGAACTCGCCGGCGAAGCCGGTGATGCCCCGCAGCAGGTGCCCGTTGCGGATGATCGCGCCGCCCAGGCCCACGCCAGCGCTGATGAACAGCACATCCTCATAAGCGCGGGCGGCGCCGAAGTAGTGCTCGGCCAGCGCAGCCATGTTGGCTTCATTGTCCACGAAGATCGGGGCGTTGAAGGTCCCGTGCAGGATCTCCCGCAGCGGCACATCGGACCAGCCCAGATTGGGCGCAAACAGCAGGGTCCCCGTGCTTTGATCCACCAATCCGGGCACCCCGACCGCCACCCCCAGCAGGTGATCGTTGTAGACGCGGCGGCCTGCCTCGGCTGCCTGAGACAAAAGGGCCAGCGTGCGTTTGAGGGTCGCTTGCTGGCCGATCGGGGAGGCGATCTGTTCACGGTACTGCCAGATGACTTCACCGCCAAAGTTGCAGCTCGCCGCAGAAATAAAATCGACGCCGATTTCACCGCCTACGATGAAACCCGCGTCGGGGTTGAGCTCCAGCAGCACCGACGGGCGCCCCAGTCCGGAGCTGTCGATCCCGGTTTCGCGCACGTAGCGGCTGTCGATCAGCTCCTGGATCAGGCTGGAAACCGTCGTCTTGTTAAGCCCGGTTATCTCAGCCAGCGTTGCCCGGGAGATCGGAGCATGATCGCGCAGCTGATTCAAAATCACCGACAGGTTGATCTCGCGCACCAGCGAATGATCGCCGGTCCTGATCCGAGATCGCTTGGTCATATGTGCGCCAGACCTTTGCAGTGACTCCCCGCCAGCCGGCGGAGCAAGGCCAGAAACCTGCTTGTGCGGACGCCAGACGACCCCTAACGGTTACGGTTCGGTTACGCTACACGGTGGCCCATACCATTACTGGAGTAAAATATCGATCGGGTTAATTGATTAGACAGCTGCGCGGCCTGAAAAGCGCCCCTCGTATTGCCCAGTGTGAAGGATGCAACAGGGTACTGGACAACCGGCCTGAGTCGCATACAATTAAAAGAGCAGGCTTGTTGGTTGTTGCAACCAACTAAGTGCCATTGTACACCGGATCCGTTGCCACCGTCAAGATCCAAATGGCCATTTTGACGGGGTTTGTACTGGCAACCTGTCCATTTGACAGGCGATTTCACACACTGCCGCCCATCGGCAGCCGCGGCCCCAGCCGCGCCCGCCTCGCCCGGTTGATCCGCGAAAGGAGCGCCCGCCCCGTCTTTCTCGCGCCGTTTGTCTTCATCTTCGCGCTCGCCGGTTTGCCCATACCAGCGCCCCCCGGGGCGCGCCACCAGGGAGGGGTTATATGCCCAGGCCGGTTGTCATCGTCGGTGCTCTGGATACCAAAGGTGAGGAATTCCGCTTTGTGCGCGATCTGATCCGCGCCCGTGGTCTGGAGACGATCGTCGTCGATTTTGGCGTGCTGGGCGATCCGCCGTTCACGCCGGACATCAGCGCGGAGGAGGTCGCTCGCGCTGGCGGGGCAGGGCTGGCCGAGTTGCGCGCCAGCCAGGACAAGACGCTGGCCATGCGCACGATGTCTGAGGGGCTGGTCGCCATTGTTCGCGACCTGCACAGCGCCGGGCGGCTGGGCGGCATCCTGGGGATGGGCGGCGGCGGCGGCACCTCGCTGGCGACGGCGGCCATGCGCGCGCTGCCCGTCGGCGTGCCCAAGTTGATGCTGTCCACGGTGGCCGGCGGCGACGTATCCCAGTATGTCGGCACCCGGGACATCACGCTGATGCCGTCGGTGGTGGATGTCTCAGGGCTGAACTCGATCAGCCGCCCGATCTACGCCAACGCCGCCGGCGCTATCGCCGGGATGGTGGCGCAGGAGGTCCCGGCCGGGACCTCCGACCGGCCGCTGATCACCGCCAGCATGTTCGGCAACACGACTGCCTGCGTCACCCGCGCCCGCGAGGCGCTGGAGGCCGAGGGCTACGAAGTGCTGGTCTTTCACGCGACCGGCACCGGTGGCCGGACGATGGAAGGGCTGATCGCCGACGGGTACATCGCTGCCAGCCTCGATATCACCACCACCGAGCTGGCTGATGAAGTCTGCGGCGGCGTGTTGAGCGCCGGCCCGGATCGGATGATGGCGGCGGCGCGGGCGGGCATCCCCACCGTGCTGGTGCCCGGCTGCGTGGATATGGCCAACTTCTGGGGGCGGGATACTGTGCCGGAGAAGTACCGGAACCGCAACCTGTATGAATGGAACCCCAACATCACCCTGCTGCGGACGAATGTGGAAGAAAACCGCCAGATGGGCGAGCTGATCGCCCGCGCCGCCAATGCCTCGACCGGCCCGGTGGCGATCCTGATCCCGCTGCGGGGTGTCTCGCAGCTGGACAGCCCTGGCGGGGCGTTCTGGGATCCGGAGGCGAACGCCGCCTGCTTCGACGCGATCAAACACAACCTGAAGCCCGGCATCCCGGTGGTGGAAGTGGACGCCAACATCAATGACCCTGAGTTCGCCGACCGGGCGGTGGCGCTGCTCAAAGAGCTGATCGCGCGCGCCGCCTGAAGCCGCGCTGCCGGCTGACCCGAGAGTCCTTTCACCCTGCAAGGAGATTCCCATGACTCTTCAAGTAGGCATCCCACGTACTGAGATCCTCAAACGCCTGCGTGCCCAGATCGATGCCGGCAAGCCGATCATCGGCTGCGGGGCCGGCACGGGTATCAGCGCCAAGTTCGCTGAGGCGGGCGGCGCGGACATCATCATCATCTACAACTCCGGGCGCTACCGGATGGCCGGGCGCGGCTCGCTGGCGGGCCTGCTGCCTTATGGCGACGCCAATGGGATCGTGGTGGAGATGGCATCTGAAGTGCTGCCGGTGGTCAGGGACACGCCGGTGCAGGCCGGCGTCTGCGGCACCGATCCGTTCCGCCTGATGCCGGTGTTTCTCCGCCAGCTCAAGGAGATGGGCTTCTCCGGCGTGCAGAACTTCCCGACCGTCGGCCTGTTTGACGGCAAGTTCCGCGCCAACCTGGAAGCCACCGGCATGGGCTACGAGAAGGAGGTCGAGATGATCAGCCTGGCGCACCAGCTCGACCTGTTCACGACACCGTATGTCTTCACCCCCGACGAGGCGCGCGCGATGGTCAACGCCGGCGCGGACCTGATGGTCTGCCACGTGGGCCTGACGACTGCCGGCAGCATCGGCGCGGCGGAAGCCTTCACGCTCGACGAGGCCATCGATCGGGTCATGGAGATGGCCGAGGCGGCCTGGGCGATCCGGAAGGATCAACTGGTCATCTGTCACGGCGGGCCGCTGGACGAGCCGGATAATGTTGGCGTCGCCCTCAAGAAGATGCCCGGTATCGTCGGATTCTTCGGCGCATCCAGCATCGAACGGCTGCCCACCGAGCGGGCCATCCGCGGCCAGGTGGAGTCGTTCAAGGCGCTGCCGGTAGCCAGACGCTAACTTTCCCCTTCGTCCCTGATGCACAGGCTGCGCCCCCGCCTCCCCGCGGGGGCGCACAAGGAGCCTTCTTATGATCCCCAGAGAGATGACTGAAGCCTCGGCTGAGCTGAAGGAGGCGCTGCGCGGCGTGGTCGGTGAGGCGCACTTCGACCGGCTGACGTGCCTGCTGTACAGCACCGACGCCAGCATCTACCAGCAGATGCCCCTGGGTGTCGTCTCGCCGCGCCACGCCGACGAAGTCTCCGCCGTGGTGGAGGTCGCTGCGCGGCACGGTGTGCCCCTGCTGGGCCGCGGGGGCGGCAGCAGCCTGGATGGGCAGGCCACGCTGCGCGACGGGCTGATCCTGGATATGACGCGCTACATGGCGCAGGTGGTGGAGGTGAATGCGGAGGCCCGCACGGTGCGGAGCCAGCCCGGCATCACGCTGGGCAAGCTTAACCGCATCCTGAGCGCCTACGGGCTGATGTTCGGCCCGGACCCGGCCAGCGCCGACCGGGCCACGGTGGGCGGCATCATCGCCAACAACTCCACCGGCGCACACTCGATCGTCTACGGCATGACCGGCGACCATGTGATCGGGCTGGATGTCGTGCTGGCCGACGCCAGCCGGGTGCGCTTTGACGCGCTCACCGGCGAGACCTGGGCCGACCGGGCCCGGCGCCCCGGGCTGGAAGGCGGCATCTACCGCGCTGTGCCGGCTGTGCTGGAGCGCTACCGCGAGCAGATCGAGACCCGCTATCCGGGGACGTGGCGCACCGCGGCGGGCTACAACCTCAACCACGTGGTGGAAAACGGCGTCGCCAACCCGGCCAAGCTGATCGTCCAGTCCGAGAGCACGCTGGCGCTGATCACCGAGGCCACCCTGAACCTGGTGCCCGTCCCGAAGAAGCGGCGGCTGGTGCTGGTGCACTTCTCGACGCTGCGGGCGGCGCTGGAAGCCGTCCCCGTGATGCTGGAAAGCGGCCCGACCGCCATCGAGCTGATCGACGAGATGATGCTCACCCAGACCCGCGACAAGCCGGAGTACCGCCGCCTGCTGACGTTCATCGAGGGCGAGCCGGCGGTGGTGCTGATCACGGAGTACTCCGGCGACAGCGACGCCGAGCTTGACGCCGGGGTGGACCGGCTCAAGACGATCCTCGCGCGGCTGAACCACCATGATCCGGCCCCGGTGGTCGCCGACCCGAAGGGCCAGGCCAACGTGTGGTATGTCCGCAAGGTGGGCCTGGGCCTGCTGATGAGCATCAAGGGCGACGCCAAGCCGCTGCCCTTCATTGAGGATGTCGCGGTGCCGGTGCAGCATCTGGCCGACTACGTGACGGATGTGCTGGACATCGTGCAGGAGGCCGGGCTGAGCAAGGTGGGCATCTATGCGCATGCCAGTGCGGGCTGCCTGCACCTGCGCCCGGTGATCAACCTCAAGACCGCCGAGGGGCTGCGCCAGATGCGGCAGATCGGCGAGGGCGTGGTCGAGCTGGTCAAGAAATACCGCGGCAGCATCAGCGGCGAGCATGGCGAAGGGTTAGCCCGCGGCGAGTTTTCGGCCCGCATCTTCGGGCCGGAGCTGGTGCAGGCGTTCCGCGAGGTCAAGGCGGCCTTCGATCCGCAGGGGATCATGAACCCTGGCAAGATCGTCGATGCGCCGAAGATGGATGACATGACGCTTCTGCGCTTCGGCACCGACTATGCCACCCCGCAGGAGCCGTCGGCCACCGTCTTCAGCTATGCCATCGATGGGGGCTTCGCCCGCGCCGTCGAGATGTGCAACGGGGCCGGGGTGTGCCGCAAGCCGGAGCAGGGGGTGATGTGCCCTTCCTTCATGGCAACCGGCGACGAGGCGCAGTCCACCCGCGGGCGGGCCAACGCGCTGCGGGCGGGCATCATGGGCCTGCTGGGTCCGGATGGCGTGACCTCGCCTGAGGTCTATGAGGTGATGGATCTGTGCCTGTCCTGCAAGGCCTGCAAGGCCGAATGTCCATCCTCAGTGGACATGGCCAAGCTGAAATCTGAGTTTCTGCATCTGTACCACCAGAGGCACGGCACGCCGCTGCGCTCGCGCCTGTTTGCCCGGATCGCCGATCTCAACGGGCTGGGCCAGCCGGTTCGCCCGCTGGCCAACCTGATGCTGCGTGGGCCCGCGAAGTGGGTGATGACCGGGCTGGGCGTCCACCGCGCCCGCCCGCTGCCGCTGCTGGCGCCCACCTTCAGCGGATGGTTCCGCCGCACCCACGGCGCTGCCGATGGCCATGTGCCGGCGGGCGACCGCGCCGTGGTGCTTTTTCATGATACTTTCATGGAGCACAACAACCCGGAGATCGGGCGGGCGGCGGTCCGGGTGCTGGAGGCCGCCGGCTACCGGGTGATCCTGGTCGAGAAGCATAAATGCTGCGGCCGCCCGGCGATCTCCAAGGGGCTGCTGGACGAGGCTGCCGCCCTGGCCCGCCACAACATCGCGCTGCTGGCGCCGTTTGCCCGGGCCGGCCTCCCGATCGTCGGCTGCGAGCCCAGCTGCATCGCCGCGCTGGTCGATGACTACCTGAGCCTGGCCCCCGGCGAGGACGCGCAGGCGGTGGCCCGCCAGTCGATGCTGATCGACGACTTCCTCGCGCGCGAGGCGCAGGAGGGCCGCCTCCAGCTGCCCTTCGACGGGACGCCGCGCAGCGTGCTGCTGCACGGCCACTGCAACCAGAAGGCGCTGTTTGGCACGGGCGGCACGCACGCCATGCTCAGGCTGATCCCCAACTGCACGGTCAGCGAGGTCGATTCGTCATGCTGCGGCATGGCCGGCTCCTTCGGCTACGAGGCCGAGCACTACGACATCTCGATGACGCTGGCGGAGATCAGTCTGGCCCCGGCCATCCGGAGTGCCTCCACCGAGACGATCGTCGCCGCGCCGGGCACGTCGTGCCGCGAGCAGATCCTGCATACGACCGGACGCGCCCCGCTGCACCCGATCCAAGTGGTGGCGGCGGCGCTGGCTGAGGGCGAAAAGGCCGCCGGCTGAGCCCGGGGGGATCAAAGGGAACAGGGCAGGCAGCCATTGCCTGCCCTGTTGATTCGAGGGGCAGCAGCTACTGGACGGTGTATTCGAAGCTGCCGACCTGCGCGTCGCCGACATAGATATCGGCGCGGTAGGTGCCGACCGGCCAGTCGTTGGGCAGCTCCAGGTCGGCGGTCAGGATGTTGCCCAGGAAGGCATCGGTCGTCACTTCGGCCACCTGGATGTTCTGGCCCTCGGTCGTGTCAACGGCGGTGAACACCCAGCGGACCGGCTGGTCGGAGACGAAGGCGCTGAGCTGCGCCTCGAAGTGCATCAGACGGTCGGAAGGCGCGAAGCTGGCGACCTCCTCGCCCGCCTCGCCGGAGCCGTCATCGCGGTACAGGGTGAAGCGGGTGACGCTGAGCGCCTCGCCGCCGCCTTCCCCGGCGGGGGCGGATTCGCCGCTTCCGCAGGCCAGAGCGGCCAGCGCCAGCGCCATCAGAGCAAGCATGAATCCGGTTTTCGTCTTCATCGTGACATCTCCTCCCGGGCATGGGCATGGGCTGGATTATCGCCATCAGCGGGAAGCGCGCAAGCGGATCAGCGGGGGGCATCCAGCAGAGCGGCGAGCCGGGTTTCAAGCTCGCCCAGCCCGGTGCGGCGGACTTCCAGCGGCAGGCCCAGCTTCTCCGCGGCGGCCCGGGCGCGGGCCAGCGTATCGGGGCTGTCGAACTGCTGCAGATAGACGACGCGGGTGTAGTTCCGGAAGTACTCGTCGCGCAGCGAGGGGTAGCGGTCGAGGCCCAGCCCTTTGATCACCAGCGCGTCGAACTGGCGGGCCAGGAAATCGGTCAGGAAGAACGTGCCGGGCGCTTCCGCCATCAACGCGTCAAAGCCTTCGGCCCCGGCATACATCTCGTAGCAGTGCGGGCCGGGCACGCGCTCGATGCCCAGCTCGTCCAGCAGCGCGTCGAGCGCCCCGGCGGTGCCGCAGTCGCCGTAGACCACGATCACGCGGGCGTACTGCCGGCGCAGCGCCTCAAAGCGGGCGCGGACCGCCGGGGCGATCTGCGCCGGCGCCATGTGCAGTTTGGCCGGGATGGCCCACACATCGGCGTCCCAGCCGCGGCGGTCGCGCAGGGCGATCACCTCGCGGGCCAGGGCGCCGCAGATGAGCAGGGCCGTGCGGCGCTCAGGCATGGGCGCCTTCAGTTCCATCGGCGGCTTCGGATACCGTGAAGTGCGGGCGATGCACACGGCGCGGGCGGTGGCTCCGCGGGAACAGGCCGGCCCGCTGGATGATTTCGGCCACCATCTCCTCCTGCCGGAAGGCCATCACATGGACGCCGCGCACCCCCTCGATCTCGCGCACCTGCTGAATGATCTCCACGCACAGGTCGATGCCCTCCTGGCGCTGGCGCTCCTTCGGGGCGGCGCGCAGCCGGTCGATGACGGCCTGCGGGATATGGACTCCCGGCACCATGGCGGCCATGCGCTCAGCGGCGGCGGCGGAGCGCAGCGGGCCCACGCCGATCAGGATGTCGGCCTGCTCATGCAGGCCCAGATCGCGCACGCGGGCCATGAAGTCCTGCAGGCGCGGCACATCGAAGCAGTACTGCGTCTGGATGAAGTCCGCGCCCGCCGCGATCTTCTTGGCCAGCCGGGCAGCCCGCCACGCCAGCGGCGGGGCGAAGGGATTTTCGACCGCGCCCAGAAACAGCCGCGGCGGGGCATCGATCCGCCGCCCGCTCAGGAAGCGGCCTTCATCCCGCATGATGCGGGCCGTCTGCAAGAGCTGGATGCTGTCCAGGTCGAAGACGGCTTTCGCCCCGGGATGATCGCCGGCCTGCACGCCGTCGCCCGTCAGGCACAGGACGTTGCGGACGCCCAGCGCTGCTGCCCCCAGCAGATCGCCCTGCTGCGCGATGCGGTTGCGGTCGCGGCAGCCGATCTGGAATACCGGCTCGTAGTCCGAATGGGTCAGCAGGGAGCAGACGGCCAGGCTGCTCATGTGGACGTGCGCCCCGCTGGCGTCGGTGACGTTGATGGCGTCGCAGACTTCTGCCAGCACCAGGGCACGGTCAAAGACGGCATCGGGATCGCTGGTATCCAGCGGGGCCAGCTCGGCTGTCACCGCGAAGCGCCCGCTGCGCAGGACTCGCTCCAGCCGGCTGCCGGCGCGCAGGGGGCGCTCACGCATCACCATGCTCGTGCAGGCCGATGGCGCTGACGGCGATCCAGCCCGGCGGGGCGACGCGGTCGCTCCCGTCCAGCGTATTCAGCCAGGCCGAGGTGCGGTGCAGGGTGCGATCCACCGGGGGCTGCAGCAGATGAATCTCCAGCCCGTGCTGGCCGAGCTGCGCGGCGCGCTCCCAGGCCAGCACCCAGATGCAGGGCATGCCGGGCTTGATCTCACAGCCGCCGTCCTGTCGGACGCCGCCGCATGGCCCGTTGCGCAGCGACTTGGGGCAGCTCATCGGGCACATCATGCCGGTGCTGTGCAGGATGCACATGCCGCACATATGGCAGTCGAACAGCGGGCCTTTGAGGCGGTGTTCGGCCCACACGAACAGGCCGGCGAGCCGCGCAAACCCGATCCGGCGCAGCAGCGGCTCAGCGGCGAGCAGGCCGGCGAGGGTGGCGCGGTAGGCGGCGTCCAGCAGGGCGGGGCGGCGATGCAGCCAGCGGGCGATCATTCGGCGTCGGCGGCGGGCCGGCGCACACGGGTGAGCTTCTGAAGGCGCGCCTCGGAGTATTCAGCTTCCAGCTCGGCGGCGACGGCCAGCGCGACTTCACGCGCGGTCCCCGGACGTTCCTGCCGGGGCCCCCATGTCCAGCCATCCAGATAGGCGTCCGTGTCGGTGCTCCCCTCGGCCATAGCGGCCATATCGATCGCCTGCTGGAAGCGATCGGGCAGCATAGCCCGGTGAGTCCCGCCCTCGCCGTCGGCCTTGACCTGCGAGGGGATGTCCTTCCAGTACATGATCTGGTAGCGTGCCATGACTACCCCCATCCTGTTTGCTGCTGCGCGGCGGCGAAGGTGGCCCCACGCCCCTCTGCCGCCGGGCGCAGCCTGTATTCAGCGTAGGTGCCAGCGTAGCTGCGTTCAGCATAGCACACCAGTCCGGCGCCGGTCAACCGGGCTATCGGCCCCGGACGACACGCTCTATAATAACCGCTGTCAGTGCCACTCCCGGGGGGTGGGAACCGGGATGGGCAATTCGAGCCACAGGCGCAGAGGCGCCCCTGGAGGAGAAAACGATGAAGAAAGCTGTGAAACGGATGGCCGCGGCAGGTGGCCTGCTGGCCGTCCTGGCCGCGCTGACGGTGCTGCCCGCCGGGGCCCGCGAGCCGGCGCAGGAGGACGATCCGATCCGGCGCGGCGAATACCTTGCCACGATCAGCGGCTGCAAAGGCTGCCATACCCCGATCGACCCGACGACGACCCTGCCGGTGGCCGGGATGGAGTTTGCTGGCGGGTACCTGTTTGACCTCGGCCCGGCGGGCACGGTGCTGTCCAAAAACCTGACCTCCGATCCTGAGACGGGGGTTGGCAGCTGGACGGACGAGGAGCTGAAGGCCGCGATCGTCACCGGGGTCAGCCCCGACGGCCTGCACCAGTTCCCGATCATGCCGTACCCCTATTTCAGCAAGATGGCCGATGAAGACCTGGATGCGCTGGTCGCCTACCTGCGTACCCTGCCGCCGGTGCGCAATGAGGTGCCCCGCGATCCGGTGCTGCCGGCGGAAGCGCTGCCGGCCATCCCCCGCGTGGATGGGATCACCGCGCCGGATCCGTCCGACACGGCGGCCCGGGGCCGCTACCTGATGACGGCCCTGCTGGCCTGCAGCGACTGCCACACCCCGCTGGATCCTGAGACGGGCGCGCCGCTGACCGACCTGTATCTGGCCGGCGGCCAGCCCTACGAAGGCCCGTGGGGCATCGTCTATGGGGCCAACATCACCCCGCATGAGACAACCGGGCTGGGCGCGTGGTCAGACGAGGACATCGAGCGCGTGCTGCGGTCGGGCATCCGCCCGGATGGGCGGCAGGTCCTTCTGATGCCGTGGCCCGACTACACGGCGCTCACCGAGGAAGACATGGCGGCGGTCATCTATTACCTGCGTAATGAAGTGCCGGCGGTGGAGCGTGAAGTCCCGGCCCCGGAGCTGAATGAAGGCTTCGAGCGCTACGTCGAGGTCCCGGAAAGCGCGCAGGCTGCCGTTCCCGCGCAGAACATGACGCTGATCATCGTTGTGACCGTCGCGGCGCTGGTGGTGGCGGCGGTGCTGATGATCATACTGTCCCGGCGGCGAGCCGGGCCCGCTGCCTGATCGCACTGGCCGCAGAAATCGAACCGGCCTGCTGGAGTGTGCGGGCCGGTTCGATTCCCCATCCGCAGGCGGCGGGAGGGTCATACTGTCGCCAGGTAGCGGTGGATGAGCTGCACGGCGACCGCGCCCTCGCCGACCGCCGAGGCGATGCGCTTGCTGGAGCCGCTGCGCACATCGCCGGCCGCAAAAATGCCGGGGACGCTCGTCTCCAGCAGAAAGGGGCTGCGAGGCTGGCTGCCGGACGGCCAGTTGCGCGGCAGCCGGTCGGCACGCAGCAGGTCCGGGCCGGTCAGGATGTACCCGTCGGCGTCGCGCTCGACCATCCCGGCGACCAGTTCGGTGCGCGGCGCTGCGCCGATGAAGATGAACATGGCAGCCGCCGGGACGGTGATTTCCTGGCCGGTGCCGCGATCGCGGTAGGTGATCTGCTCCAACCGCTGGGTCCCGTGTACCTGCACCACCTCCACACCCTCCAGGACGCGGATGGTCGGCGTGGCGGTGATCTGATCGATCAGGTACTGGGACATCTCCTTCGACAGGTGGCTGCGTACCAGCATCGTCACGCTGCGGGCGTAGCGCGAAAAGAACATGGCGCCCTGTCCCGCCGAATTGGCGCCGCCCACCACGAACACATCGCAGTCCCGGTACAGCGCCCCCTCGGTCATGGCAGCGCCGTAGTAAACGCCGGCCCCGGTGATCGGCTCAATGCCTGGCACCGCCAGCTGGCGGGTGGAGACCCCGGTCGCCAGCAGCAGGGCATGGCAGTTCAGCTCGGTGCCATCGCCCAGCCGGGCGATCCGGTACGGAGTCTCGATGCGGACTTCGGTGACTTCCTGCGCGGTCAGGATTTCGACGCCGAAGCGCTGCGCCTGGCTGGTGGCTCGCCGCGCCAGGTCGGCGCCGCTAAGCCCCCTGGGGAAGCCCAGGTAGTTCTCAATGCGGGAGCTGGTGCCCGCCTGACCGCCGGTGGCGGCCCGTTCGATCAGCAGCGTGCGCAGCCCCTCGGAGCCGCCGTACACCGCGGCTGCCAGCCCGGCTGGCCCGCCGCCGATGATGATCAGGTCGTAGAATTTCTGGGCGGCGCGGGTCTGCAGCCCCACCTTCTGCGCAAGCTGGAGGTTGTCGGGCTGCACCAGCACCTCGCCGTCGGGCATGATCACGACCGGCAGGCGGTTAAGGTTGGCCGGATCCTGTACCAGCTGGCGGGCTTCGGCGTCGATCTCCAGATCGAGCCACTGGTAGGGGATGCGGTTGGTGGAAAGAAAGTCCTTGACCTGATGGCTGGGCGCTGACCACAGAGTGCCGATCACCCGGATGCCGTCATAGGGCAGGCGAGCCGTCGCCAACCAGTCATCCAGCAGGTCATCCAGCACCGGATACAGATGTTCCTCCGGCGGATCCCACGGCTTCATCAGATAGTAGTCCAGCCCGATGCGGTTGATGCTGGCGATGGCTGCCTCGGTATCGGCGTAGGCGGTCAGCAGCACTTTGCGTGCCTCAGGGAAGATCTGGCGGGCCTCGGCCAGGAACTCCGTGCCGGACATAGCCGGCATGCGCTGATCGACCAGGAACAGGGCCACCGTCTGGTTGCGCTGCCGGATCTCGCGGGCGGCCTCCAGCGCCTCGGCGCCTGACGAAGCCCGCAGGATGCGGTAAGCGCTGCCAAAGCGCCGGCGCAGGTCGCGCTCGACGGCGCTCAGGACCTGCAGATCGTCATCGACAGCCAGGATAACCGGTTTCGCCATGCGTTTCTCTCTCTCCCGGTGAAGGGTTGATCGCTAATCAGCCGCGCTGACGCGCAGCGGCAGCCGGACTTCAAAGCATGTGCGGCCCGGCTCCGACCGCACGGAGATATCCCCCCGGTGCCGCTGCACCACGATATTGTACGTGATGTTAAGCCCCAGCCCGGTCCCCTGACCGATCGGCTTGGTGGTGAAGAAGGGGTCAAACACCTTGCCCACAATCTCCGGAGGGATGCCGGGGCCGTTGTCTTCCACCTCGACCACCACCCATTCACCTTCCAGGCGGGTGCGGAGGGCCAGCACCCCCTGACCGTTCATCGCGTCGGCGGCGTTGTCGATCAGGTTCGTCCAGACCTGATTCAGCTCACTGCCGTAAGCCTCGAGGCGGGGCAGGTCGGCAGCGTACTCACGCCGCACCGTGATCCCGCCCTTGAGCTTGCCGCGCAGCAGCACCAGCGTGTTGTCGATTCCTTCGTGCAGATCGACCTGCTGCACCGGCCCCTGGTCAAGATAGACGTACTGCTTGAGCGCCCGCACGATCTCGGAGATGCGGCCGACCCCCTGCGTGATCTCCTCCATCAGGCTGTAGGCGGTATAGCTGGCGGTGAGCCAGGCCAGCGCGGCGGACAGGTGGGCGCCGGCGAACTGGCCGGCCAGCGCATCCAGCCCGGCGGCATCCATCTGGAAGTTCAGCAGGCCGGGGGCCAGTTCCCAGCCGTTCTCGATGCCGTGCTGCTCCAGCCAGGTCTCGATCTCGTACTCCCGGTCGCTGCGGGCCATCGAATCGAGGTCCACCGGTTCGGCGGCGCTGCGCGCGGCGCGCTTCAGAAGGGGTTCAAGCAGGGCGCTCTGGGCGTCGGAGAGTCCCAGCGTGATCAGCTGGTGCTGCGCCTGCTGCAGAGCCGCTACCGCGGACTTCAACTGCGCGGCGGCTCGCTGAGCCGCTGCGGCCGGGTTGTTCAGTTCATGCGCCATCCCCGCCGAGAGAGTGCCCAGCTGAGCCATCTTCTCGCTGTGTTTGGCCATGGCCTCGGTGGTGCGCCAGCGGGCGGTCACCGTTCGCAGCATGGAGCGCGCGGCCTCGGGGCTGGAATCGAACAGCATATCGAGCTGCTCCGGGCTGATCGCCAGCAGGCGGCTCTGGCGGCGGGCGCGGACGCTGGCGGTGCGCGGCGTGTGCTCCAGCAGGGACATCTCGCCGATGATCTCGCCCGGCCCCAGGACGGCCAGCAGCACCTCGCGCCCGGACGCCGTCTTGAGGATCTCGACCTCCCCCTCCTTGACGACATAAGCCCGGTCGCCCTGGCTGCCTTCATGGAACAGATATTCGCCGGCAGCCAGCTCGAGATCGCGCACCATCCGGCAGAGCTGCTCGAGCGACGCGTCATCCAGCTCCGCAAAGAGCGGCACCCGCTTCAGAAAGTCATCGTAGGGCATGGGGTTCTGTTTTGTATCCTCTGGCGAACTGGGCAGCGCGGAGGCTGCCCGGCAATCCCATTATAATACACTATGACCGCCCGGTGCCGGAAACGGACTTTCTGCCTGCTGCGGCAGGGGGCGCCTTGCAGCCCTCCGGTCGGGATGCTAAGATCCCGTGCGCAAGCCCTTCCGGCGAGGCAGCAGGAGTGTGAATGTATATCAAGCGCGAGCCGCTGGGCCGCGGGAACCTGACTTTTGGCCGGCGACGGCGCCGCTTTCCCCTGATCGTGATCATCCTGTATCTGGCGATCCTGGCGGCGGCGCTGGTGCTGTATGCCAGCATGGACAGGATCCAGCCGCGCGTGCTGACGATGCTGGGTCCTGAGCCTTCCCCCACAATTGCCCCTACCGAGCTGATAGCCAGCGGCGAGGCAGCCTATCACGAGGGCGACCTGCAGACGGCGGCTTCTTATTATGGGCAGGCAGCCGCCATCGAGCCGACGAACGTCCAGCTGCTGACCGATTATGCCCGGCTGCTGACGCTTTCCCAGCAGTTGGAGGAGGCGCTGGCCGTCGCCGATCAGATCATCCTGCTGGCGCCCGAAGACCCCCGCGGATACGCCGCCCGGGCGCGCGCGCTGGACTGGATGGGCGAGTACGATCAGGCCCAGATCGAGGCCCTGCGCGCCATCGAACTGGACCCGACCTACGCGCTCGCCCACGCCTATCTGGCCGAGGCGTATGCGGATCTGGGCCGCTACCGGCAGGCCCGCGAGCAGGCCGAGCTGGCGATCCAGCTCGACCCCTACCACGTGGATGCTCGCCGCAACTATGCCTATGTGCTGGAGTTCTACGGCGACTATCAGGGCGCGGTGCAGCAGTACCTTCAGGCGCTCCAGCTGGAGCCGAATCTCCTCGACCTGTGGTACGGGCTGGCCCGCAACTACCGCGGCGCTGGCCAGATGGATCGCTCGGTGGAGACGTTCGCCGAGATCGCCATTCGCACCCCCGAAGACCCCTACCTGTACGTTGAATGGGGCAAGACCTATTTCGAGATGCGCGATGACGCCGCTGCTCAGGAAACGCTGGAGCAGGCCGTCTCCCTGGTGTGCAACCAGGCGCAGCAGGATCTCCCCGAAGAAGACCGCCGCGACTGCCCATTTCTTTCCAGCGATGAGCTGTTCAGCGACTCGGGCGAGAATCGCTGGCAGGATGAAAGCCTGCCGTTCGACCGGCGCGTGCCGTGGGATGCGGCCAACCGCGAGGTGCCGCCTGTGATCCTCATGTCCGCCTGGAACCGGCTGGGGCAGGTTTACCTGACCCGGCGTAACTACGAGGATGCCATCGCCATCCTGGCCGAGGCGGTTGCCTGGGGTGAGGCGCAGGACCCGGAGGCGCCGGGCTACCAGCCGATCCCGATGGAAGCCTACTACGTGATGGCGTCGGCCTATTATTATAAGGACCAGTGCCGGATGGCCGTGCCGCTGGCCGTCGAGGCGCTGGACATCTATGAAAGCCGTGAGATCGAGGACCCCGGCGCGCAGGCGACGATTCTGCGTCTTTTCGTGCTGTGCCGGGACTACGCCTCCTCGCCGGAAACCGCCTACGTGCATACCGGGCCGGGCTTCACAAACGGGTTCCCCAACGGATACGAGGAGCCGGATGTGATCATTCAGCGGCCCGGCGCGGATGGCGAGGATGAAGGCGAAGACGCCGGCTCCACGGCCCCGTAGCACTTTCCGGGCTGCAACAAGGAGAATCTGCCGTGGGTATCCCCATCAAGGGGGGCGGCCGCCGCCGCCGCAGTTACGCGGACTACCGCCCGCCCAGCCGCCGCACGCCGCCCCGCTCGGATCCCTCCCGCATCCTGATCTATCTGGTCCTGATTGCTGCGGCGCTGTGGGTATATCTCAACCAGCAGACCGTGCGCGCCTGGCTGATCCTGACCCCGGCGGCCTCCGGTCAGACGGCGCCGCCCGGCGCCTCCCCTGCCAGCGAGACGGCGTTGATCGGCCCCGGCCCTGAGGAGATCGCTGTGCAGGCGCTGGAGGCTTACCATGCAGGCGATCTGCCGGAGGCCATTGAGAAGTACCGGCAGGCCGCCGATCTGGCGCCCAACACCGTGGATTACCATTTCCAGGCGGCGCGTCTGCTGCTGTTCCGCTCCGCGCTGGAGTACGGCGACCAGCAGGCTGCTACCCTGGATGAAGCGTTGGAGGCGGCCAACAACGCCATCCTGGCCAACCCGGATGCGGCTCCGGGCTACGCGATCCTGGGCAAGATCAAGGACTGGCAGGGCAACCCGGAGGAGGCGCTCAACAACATCAACCGCGCTCTGGAGATCGACCCTACCTATGCGCTCGGGCAGTCCTACCTGGCTGAGGCGCTGGTGGATCTCCAGCGCTGGGATCAGGCGCAGACAACCATCGAATATGCCCTGTCGCTCGAACCCGGCAACGTCGATATCCGGCGCGACTATGCCTATGTGCTGGAGAGCCTGGGGGATTACGTGACCGCTGCGACCCAGTATGAGGCGGCCATGCAGATCGAGCCTAACCTGCCGCATATCAAGATGTCGCTGGCGCGCATCTACCGGGTCAATGGCCGCTACGACGAGGCCCTGGAACTGTTTTTTCAGGTGGAGACCCAGTACCCGCAGAATCCTGTGGTAGCCTTTGAGATCGGTCGGACCTACGAAACCTTTCTGGGTAACCCCGTGACGGCAGCCGAGTCTTTTGAGCGCGCGGTTGAACTCGATCCCAATTTCGGGTCGGCCTGGGTGCGCCTGGGCGCGATCTATTATGTGCAGGGTAATTACCCTCAGACAGTGCTGGCGCTGGAGCAGGCGCTCGCCCTGGGCATTGAGAGTGTGGATATCTACTACCAGCTCGGGCTGGCCTATGCTTATCAGGGGCAGTGCGGGCAGGCGCTGCGGCCGCTGGAGCAGGCCCGCAGCCTGGCCTCCGGCGATGAGCGCATCATCGACCTGGTGAACGAGGGGCTGGAAATCTGTTCGCAGCCCACGCCCACCCCGAACCCGAACGCGACTCTGGCGGCGACGGCTGCTCCCTGACCGATCACAGGCGAGGCGTCCATGGCTAACGAGACGATCCTGCTGGTGGATGATGAGCACAACATCATCGAGCTGGCGCGCATGTACCTGGAGCAGGATGGCTTCCGGGTGCTGGCGGCCCAGGACGGCCGCCGCGCCCTGGAGGTGATCGACAGCAGCCAGCCGGATCTGGTCGTGCTCGACCTGATGCTCCCGGAGATCGATGGCTGGGAGGTGTGCCGCCGCGTGCGGGCGCGCTCGGCGGTGCCGATCATCATGCTCACCGCCCGCGATGAGGACATCGACAAGATCGTCGGGCTGGAGCTGGGCGCAGACGACTATATGACCAAGCCGTTCAACCCGCGCGAGCTGACAGCCCGCATCCGGGCGATCCTGCGGCGGGTGGCGGGGCCGGCGGTTAACTCCCTGCCCGGCCCGCTGCGGGTGGGCGATGTGCTGATCGATCCGGCCCGCCGGGAGGTTCGGGTCGGCGACCGGCCTGTCGATCTGCGCGCTAAAGAGTTCGACCTGCTTCAGGTGCTGGCGGAGAACGCAGGGTTAGTGCTCAGCCGGGAGCAGCTGCTTAACCGGGTGTGGGGCTTCGACTTCTACGGGCAGACCCGCACGGTGGATGTGCATGTCGCTCACGTCCGGGCCCGCCTGCAGGCAGCCGGCAGCGCCGTCGTCGTCGAGACCGTCTGGGGAATCGGGTATAAACTGGTCGCCGGCTGAACGGGCGGCGTGTCGGGGCAGGCTCTCTTTAGATTGAAGACAGGTGGCTTATGGCTCTTTCCCTTCATTTCGCGCACGTGACCGATCCGCACATCTCCGAAAGCGGCGACTCGTGGGCCACGCTGGGGGCGCTCGGCCCGCGCCTGCTGAAGGACTGCTTCGCCCGGTTGAATCAGATCGACGATCTGGATTTTGTGCTGATCACCGGCGATGTCCTCGACCAGGCAACCCCGCTGGAGCTGGAGTGGTTCATCGATGCGCTGGCGGCGCTGCGCAAGCCGTGGCACTTTGTGCCGGGCAACCACGATGGCTTCTACCATGAAGCCAATCCGCGCGCCTTCCGGCCCGCCGAGGCCGTCGCGGTGATCGATCCGCGCATGGCCAGCCCGGCCCCGGAGGCGAACCAGGCTTACTGGAGCCGCCCGGTTGCGCCTGGCGTCCAGCTGATCGGCCTGGATTCGCGCATCGCCACGGACTGGGCGGGCACGATCAGCGCGGGCCAGCTGGACTGGCTGCGTCGTGAGCTGGATGCCCATGACAGCGACCGCGTGCTGATCGCGCTCCATCACCCGCTGCACTATCTCGGCCCGCACAACGAGCGCGAATGGTTCGATAAGTTCATCGTCAGCAACGGCCCGGTTGTCGAACGCCTGCTGGATCAGTACCCCGGCGTGGTGATGGTCATCGCCGGGCACCACCATGCCAACCAGATCGCCCTGCGCCGCGGCCGCCTGCATCTCAACACCGCGTCGCTCACCGGCTACCCGTGCGTTTACCGCACGGTCCGGCTTACCGGGACGCCGGACGGGCTGCAGGTCCACATTGAGACCCACCCGGCCGCCGACCCGGCCACTGTGGAGGAGGCGCTGGCGGTGCTCAAGGAGTCGGAGCCGGCGCAGACGTTTGAGCCGGGCAGCCCGATGGCCTGGGCGGAGTTCTGCGCCGGGCGCGACATCGACTGGGAGTTTGACGGCCTGCTGCTGGACGCGGCGCGGCGGCGCTGAGCCTGCCGCGCCTGCTGCCGCTTGCGCGTCCCGGTATCCCGGGGCACACTGACGGCATCCCGCGGTCTGTGCCGCTGCCTGACAGGGGGCACCCATGGTCTCTACTGGCTCACGCCCGCCGACCTATTATGCTGAATATCTCGACCTCAGCACGCTGCTGGCGGCTCAGCACCCGCTGACCGACCATCCTGATGAGCTGCACTTCATCGTGGTGCATCAGGTGCATGAGCTGTGGTTCAGGCTGGCGCTGCATCATCTGGAGCGCGCCCGCCGGGCGCTGCTGGAGGAGGTGGTGCTGGAGGCGGTCCGGCTGCTGGAACAGGTGACGGGCATCTTCCGCAGCACGCTGGCTGCCATTGAGCATTTGCAGTCCCTGCCGCCGGCCAGTTTTCATGTCTTCCGGGCGATGCTGTCGCCGGCCAGCGGGATGCAGTCCTACCAGTTCCGGGAGATCGAAGTGCTGGCAGGCCGGCGCGACGAACGCTACCTGAAATGGGCGCGCAGCACCCTGGCCGAAGACTCACACCGGGCGCTGCTGGATGCCCGGCTGGCCGAGCCTTCGCTGCTGGAGGCGGCTGAAGGGCTGCTGACCCGCCGCGGCATGCCGGATATAGCCGCCATTTACGCCGCCGGCATGGCCGGCCAGCCGGACCTCTATGTGCTGTGCGAGGCCCTTTCCGCGCTGGATCATGCCATCGCTGCCTGGCGGCAGGCGCATATTCTGCTGATCGAGCGCACGATCGGGGAACGCACAACCGGCACCGGCGGGACCTCACACGACTATCTGCAGGCGATGGCACAGGTGCGGCTGTTCCCCGCGCTCTGGGAGGCCCGCAACGAGCTGTCGCGCCGCATCGACGCGGGCGGGGGAAATCGATGAGCGCCGGCCCGCGCCGGGGAGTGGCCCGCCTGCTGTGGTGGATGGCCGTGCTGGCGGCTGCCGCCGGGGCTGGCACGACGCTGGCGGGGATGCGTCTGGCGCCGCCGGAGCTGTGGGCAGGGGCCGTGCTGGCGCTGCTGGGCCTGAACGTCCTGCTCATGGGCGAGCTGGTGGCCGGGCCGGAGCCGCGCAGCTTCACGGTCAGGGGGCAGGTGGTGCGCGGCGAGCTGGCCGTCCGGGCGGGGCTGGCCGATCTGACCGTCGATTCGTGCCCTAACGACCGGATCGCCACGCTCCGGCACGGGTCGCCGGGCCGCCCGAAGGTGGTCGTGGAGGAAGGGATCGCCCGGCTGCGGCTGGGCAGCCCGCTGGCGCTCAGCCTCTCCCACTGGGGGGCCAGCCTGGCCCGCAACATCCTGTGGGATGTGGAGGTGCGCAGCGGGCTGGGCGATCTGCATCTGGACCTGAGCAGCCTGCGCGTCGAACGGGTCGCCGCGCGCACCGGACTTGGCCGGCTGACTGTGATCTGCCCGGCGCGCGGGTTCACACGGCTGTTTCTGCGCAGCCGCGGCGGGGTCATCGACGTGCGCATCCCCGCGCAGGTGGGGGCCCGGCTGCACATCCGGCAGGGAGCGCTGGCCTCGCTGGCCGTCTCTCATCCGCGCCTGCAGGCCCTCGACGCCCGCCGCTACGCCACCCCCGACTTCGACGCCGCCCCGGCGCAGGTGGAGATCACCCTTGAGGCGGTGGCCGGCGAAGTCTTTATCTCCTGAGGCCGGCGCGGAATCGAACAGGCCGCGGGCAGCGCCGCGGCCTGGGCAGAGTGCACTGCGGGCCTACTGCGGAGAGAGCGCCCGCCGGCGCCGCTCGGTGGCCGGCAGGATCGGGATCTCGGCGTGCAGCAGGCTTTCGCGATCCTGGCTCACCAGGTTGATAGCCACCTTCTCGCGGTCGAACTCCACATACCGGGCGATCACTTCCAGAATCTCATCCTTCATCGCCGCGACCTGCTCGGGGGTGAGGTTGCTGCGGTCGTGTACCAGCACCAGCTGCAGACGCTCTTTGGCCACCTGGCTGGACTGCGGCTTGCGCCCACTGAATAGCTTCTCAAACAGGCTGCTCATCGTCTGTTCTCCTCAATCCCGCGTCACAGGCTGCCGGCGGCCCCACTGGCCGGAGCTTCGGGGTGGGCGTCGCCCTCTTTTTCCGGTGACGGGGCCGCTTTGCCATCAGCCGTGGCGGGCGGGGCTGCGGCAGGCTCGGCGGGCAGGGTCGGGCTGGCGGCGGCGGGCGGCGCGGCTGGAGCCGCCGGTGTCGGGGCTGCGGGCGCAGGCGTCGCAGCCGATGTCGTGGGAGCAGCAGGCGGTACAGCAGCCGGCGCGGCGGGTGGCGCAGTGGGCGGCGCGGCGGGCGGCGCAGACGCTGCCGGCGCGGCGGCCGTGGGCATGATC
>DAOTXW010000047.1:0-5489 GCA_034435035.1 Anaerolineae bacterium
GGGCGGCCGTCCGGCCGCCCCGGCGATCGATCGGGCGCAGGCGCAGCGCGCGCTGCCCCTGCCTGCGCTACGGCACGCCGCAGTCGAACTGGCAGTAGAACTGCTCGCCGACCTTCGCCTCCGGCGGCTCGCAGATGAAATCGCCGCAGACGGGCCGGTGGCGGACATCCGCCGGCGGATTCTCGCCGGGGCCGGGCATCTGCTGGAGCACGAACGGCTCGGAGGCGACCGCCGGCCCCAGCGGCGTATACTCGTACTCGTACTGGCCGGTGGTCGGGTCGAAGTACTGGGTGGCCATCTCCGGGGTCACCGTCAGGATGGTCACGCAGCCGTAGCAGATCGGCTCGTCGAAGCCGAAGCTGCCCATAGTGAACTGCAGGCCGTTGGGGTTGTTAAACCAGTGGTGGGCCACCTTCGTTTCGACGCTGCCGCCGCGGCCATCCACGTAAGGCAGCGGGTACTGGATCATCGAGACGCGGTAGGCGGTCGCGCCCTGCCACTTCACCCAGCTGAAGGTCAGATCGGCGGCGCCGTCGTACACGTCGAACCTGCCCATGAACTCGGCGGACTCGTGGAGGCCGTTGCGGTTGGCGTCATAGTAGATCGGCAGGTCAGACGCCAGCGGCGGGGTGAGGAGGGTCACATCCGCGGCAGCGGCCAGGCCGACCGTCAGCCCCAGCGCCAGCGCAGCCCCCGCGATCCCCGGTACGATTTTGCGTTTCATCAGATGGTTTCCCTTTCCGATCGCTGCCTCGCGCCGGGCCTAGTTGACCCCCGGGCTGATCTCCAGCAGGAAGTTATCGAACCATACCGTGCCCTTCTTGGTGAACTTGATCTCGACGGTGATCGAGTCATAGTCCCTGGGCGCGGTGATCGGCAGGATGTAGCTGATCCAGTCGTTGGTACCGACCGGCAGGTTGATGATATACGAGTTCGACCCGCCGCCGACGTAGTGCAGCTTGACCGTGACGCGGTACTTGCCGCTGCTGCGCACGTCGGTGCCGCGGGTGTCGAAGGTCAGGGTGATGTCATCGCCGGCCAGGCCGTCCACCGGCACCACCTGGGTCAGCTTGCCGTCATTGTAGAAGCGCATCGACTGGACGCCGTCGGTGAAGGTGCCCGTGTCGATGCTGTCGCGGTTGAGGGCCGGGCCGACGCTCAGGCTGCCCGGCTCCCAGAAGTCGGGCACCAGGTCGGCGTCTGTGTCTTCCTCAAACGAGCAGTTCAGCAGCAGGCCGCATTCCGGCGACGGCTGGGTGATAGTCACGCTGTCGGCGCAGTCGTTGTTGAGCTCATCGACCTCGTCCACGGCCGCGCCCGTGTCCACCGCGCAGACGCCGGCGGTGCGCGGGTTGTCATAGTCGCCCGCGGTATCGCCGGTGACTTCCAGCGACACGGTCAGCGTCTCGCCGGGCGGGAGGGTCAGCGTCTCGCCGCTGTTGACCGTGCAGGTCAGCGTGCTGGCCCCGTCGATGGCGCAGGTCACTTCGTCGGCGCCGGTGACGCCCGCGCTGCCGGTGACGGTGATCGCCCCGTAGGTCAGGCCGCTGGCCGGCAGATCGTCGGTCAGCACGACCTCGTCGCCGTTGAAGACGGCATCGGTGTTGCTGGCCGCGTCATTGGTGATCACCAGATCCCACGCCCAGCTGACGCCGGTGTCATAGGGGCCGCCGGGGCTGTCCGTCTTGTCGATGGTCAGGTCGATCACCAGCGGCTCGAAGTCGTAGGTATAGGCCAGCCCGGCGAGCGCCAGCGTGACGTTATCCAGGTTGCCGATGAAGCCCTGGTAGGTGCTGGCCGTATCGCCCATATTGAAGACGATCGGGGGATACGACGAGTTGAACGCGTACAGCTTGGCGTTCGGGTAGGTGGTCAGGAAGGCCGGCAGGGTGGTCGTGCCGCCCGCGCCTGCCCCCACGGCGATGTACCAGGTGCCGCCCCGCGCATCCCAGGTCTGCCAGGTCCCGGCGACCACCGCCGGGTTGCCGAACGAGCCGGGCACGTAGTCCAGCCGCGTCTCGAACGTCCCGTTGTTGTCGCGGTCGATGTACAGGTTGATGTACCAGTTGTTGAGCGTCGCGCTGGCCGGATCCACGTAGGTGCTGTAGCTGAGGGTGGTCAGCGCCGCCAGCGACTGGCCGATCCAGCTGGCCGGGACCAGCAGCAGCTGCTTGGAGTAGGTGGACGAGTTGGGCACGTCCGTGTAGTAGCTGCCGTCGCCCAGCGGCGGCGTGCCGGGGCCGAACTCCCAGCCGGCCGCCGGGTTGACCGAGTTGCCGGGGTCGGGGCCGATCAGCCAGTCCTGCCAGTCCAGCTCGGTGACCACCAGCGTCTCGGCGCAGGAGCCGTTGGCTGTGTCGGCCAGGAAGGCCCACGCGCCCACCTGCCGGAAGTCCACCGTGTTGCCGCTGTTGGCGGGGTTAGCCTCGTAGACGCAGGCCAGCGGCGAGTTGCCGCGCCCGAAGTACAGGTCGGCCAGATTGCTCTGGTCGCCGTCGATGCTGGTGTTGGGCGTGTAGGGCAGGTGGCCCGCCTGCACCTGGATGCCGACATCGTTGCCGCTGACGGTGTTGCCCGTCACGACCATGTTCAGGCCCTCGACGCTGATGCCGAAGCCGTCGCTGGTGCTGGGCTGGGTGTAGCCGGAGACGGTGTTATTGCGCACCACCACGCCGGTGGGGATATCCGCGTTGTTGTTGCCGCTCACCCAGCCGCGCCGCATCACGACGATGCCGGCGGTGTCGCGCAGGTCGCTGATGGCGCCGGTGCGCGTCACGGTGTTGTTCTCCACCACGATGCTGCCATCGCCGCCGGTCGCGCCCGTGCCGTTGGGCAGCTTGATCTCGATGCCGAAGCGCCCATTATCGGTCACGGTGTTGCCGCTGATCAGGTTGGGGCCCGCGCCGGAGGTCAGGCCGACGGCGCTCATGCCGCTGTCGGTGTTGTTGATGGCCGTATTGCCGGTCAGGGTCACGCCGGAGGCGGTGCCGTCCTGCAGCTCGATGCCGCAGCAGTTGTTGCCCTGCGCCCAGCTGTCGGTGATGCTGATGTTCTGCTTGAAGCCGTTCCAGATGACGATGCCGCGGCTGAAGTTGTTGCGGGCGTCCACCCGCGCGATGGTCACGCCGTTGATCGGCCCGTTGAGCAGGATGCCGCCGTTGGCCGTCCCGCTGATGCCGTTGTTGTAGACGTGGACATCCTGAATGGTCAGGCTGCTGTTGCTCAGCGCCCCGTAGATGCCGCTGGCTGCGCCGCTGGCAGCGGGGCCGTCGAAGCCCTGCACGCGCAGGTTGCGGATCGTGACGCCGGTGACGTTGTTATTGAGCCGGATACCGCTGCCCGACAGGCCCGTCCCGTCGATGATCGTATGGGCCGCCGGGTTGGGCGCCTCGCCGATGGTCAGCGCCACAGCGCCCTCCAGGGTGAGATTGGCCTCGCTGAGGGTGACATTCTCGTTGTACGTCCCCGGCCCCACGCTGACTGTATCCGGCCCGGTGCCGTTGGCCGCGGCAGCGTTCACGGCGGCCTGGATGGTGCAGTAGGGCGTCCCGGTAATGTCGCTGCAGGCTACGGTGTTGTTGACGGTGAAGGTGGCGGCGTGGGCAGGCTGCTCGCTCAGGGCCAGCGCCAGCGCCCCGGCCAGCGCCGCGAGCAGCAGGCTCCGCGGCCTTGTTAGAGGAAGGGGATTCATCCGTACCGATCTCCTTTTGCTCCCGGCTGGGTGCATTCCACACAGGGCTTGCTGAGTTGTTGTAAAGTATAGCGTTTAGCGATCCTGCTGCAAGTGTAGCTGGCAGGGGCCAGGAATGGCAGGGGAAAAAAGTCCCTTTGTCGCCGGGGACAGTTACGGGCTCAAAAGTCATGATATTAGGACATATCGCGACCTGCTGCGGCTGGCCGCGCAACGCGGGGCCCCGGCGAGGGCGCAAACGAGCGCCGGGGAGTCTTTCCTGCGGCAGGGTGAATAGCGGGCTGTCAGCCGGCCGGCGGCGGCGCGGTGGGGTGCGGCTCCGCCGTGCGCTGCGCCCCCAGCGACATGGCCCGTGTGTTCTCCTCGACGGCGATCAGCAGGTCGAGGATCTCCCCGCCGGCGTACAGCCCCAGCCCGGCCAGCAGGCCCAGGAGGGTGGTGATAGCGGCGGAGACAACCTGCACCACCGCAAAGGCGGCAAGCCCGCCGGGCATATAATCGCGGCCCCGGCCGCCGGGCATCAGATCGCCCAGATCGGAGCGGAAGAAGGCCGCGCCGCCGGTCGCCAGCAGCAGGCACGCGCCGATGGCCGACAGAATGGACAGGGCGGTGACCAGCACCCCCAGCACCTTGTAGATCAGCGAGATGGTGCGCAGAGCGCGGTAGCGTTTGGGCATGGCTCCCCTCCGGTGTGATCAGGACCTGCCCTCATGATAGGGGAGATTCTTCACAAAGGGAATAGGGGGAGACGCCGGGCGAGGCGCTATCCCTCCCCCTCCAGCTCGTCCGGCGACGCGTGCAGCCCCAGGATGCTCCAGCCCGAATCGACGTACACCACCTGCCCGGTGACCGCCCGCGCCCAGTCCGAGCACAGCCAGACCGCGCAGTCGCCCACGTCCTCCTGAGTCACCAGCGTGCGCAGCGGCGAGGCTTTCTCATGGTAGCGGTACACCGCCTTGAAGCCGGCCACCCCGGACGCCGCCAGCGTCTTGATCGGCCCCGCCGAGATGGCGTTGACGCGGATCCCCTGCGGGCCGAGGTCATTGGCCAGGTAGCGGACGCTCGATTCCAGCGCCGCCTTGGCCACGCCCATCACATTGTAGTTGGGCAGCACCGCCACGCTGCCGATGGCGGTCATCGTGACGATCGACCCGCCGGCGGGCATGAGCTTTTCGGCGCGCCCGGCCAGCGCCACCAGCGAATAGGCGCTGATCTCCAGCGCAGTCCGGAAGCCTGCCCGGCTGGTGTTGATGAAGCGCCCGGCCAGGTCGGCCCGCTCCGCGTAGGCGATGGAATGCACCAGGATGTCCAGCGTCCCGTAGACGGCCGCGGCGCGTTCAAAGACGCGGTCGAGCGCCGCATCGTCCGTCACGTCGGCCTCCTCCACCAGCCGCGCCCCGACGCTCTCGGCCAGCGGGCGGACACGCCGCTCGAGATCCGGCATGGCATAGCTGAAGCCGACCTCGCAGCCCTGCGCGTGCAGCTTCTGGGCGATGCCCCAGGCGATGCTGTGCTTGTTGGCGACCCCGAAGATCAGGGCTTTCTTCCCGGTGAGCAGGCTCATAGTGTCCCTCTCTGACGGTAGTCAGTCCGCATGAAGATGATAAGGCTGGCTGCCCGGAGGTCCCGCCCCCCTCAGGTCCCTCTCTCCGCCCGGGTGGCTGAGGTCAGGAAACCCGTCAACATCGCCCTGACGGGGTAGCGGCGGCCCCGGCTTCGCAGCCCAGTATAGAGGCGCGGCGGCCGCCTGCCAAGCCGCCGCCTGTCGGGGAATCGCGCCGGGGCACCCGTTTGAGGG
>DAOTXW010000048.1:0-3504 GCA_034435035.1 Anaerolineae bacterium
CCAGCCGGCTGAACAGCAGCGGCGGGACGGCCAGCGCGGACAGCCAGACCGCCAGCAGCAGCCCGTCCCGCCGGGTGCGCCGCCGGGCAATCTGCAGGATCAGCGCCGCGCCGGCGGCTGCCAGCAGGCCCGGCCCGGTGTAGCTTTGCAGCCCGGTCAGCTTCTCGCCGGGGGTGGCGGCTATCAGGCTCTGCCGATCAGCCAGCACCGCTGGATCGATCAGCGCGTAGGGCCGCGCCGAGGGGATCAGCGCCAGCGGATAGACCAGCGGGATCCAGACGGCCAGCACGATCCCGGCTGCCAGGGCCAGCGGCGGCAGCCCGCGCCGCAGCCACGCTCCCCGGGACGCGCCGGCCGGGCGCCCCAGCAGCAGGGCCGCCGCCGGCAGCGCGGGCAGCCCGATCGCCGTCAGCTTGGTGAGCATCGCCACCGCCAGCAGCGCGCCCAGCAGCGCCCCGCGCCGCCAGGAAGGGCGCCGGGCCATATCCAGGCTGGCCCACGCCGCCAGCGCCGCCGGGGCCGCGGCCAGCGGATCGGCCAGCGCCAGCCGCTCGAAGAAGAAGGCCAGCGGCAGCAGCGCGTACAGCCCCAGCGCCGCCAGCCCCGCTCCGCGCCCGCCCAGCCGGACGCCCAGCCGGAAGACGACCGCCGCCGTGATCAGCGAGGCCAGCGCCACCGCCAGCCGCGAGGCGGCGATGCCCGGCTCCGGCTCGCCCTGGAACGGCGTCAGGTAGACGTACAGCAGCAGCTTGCCGTGCGCGTAATAGGCGGGGTGCTCGGCCAGCCGCCACAGGCTGCGAGCCATCAGTGTGTGGTAGCCTTCGTCGATGTACGGGGCCAGCGCCGTCGGGTTCGCCAGCCGGAGCGCGGCGTGCAGCAGCAGCAGGGCGAGGGCCGCCGCCGGCACGGCGCGGCGCCCCCGGTGCGGAGAGGCAGTCATGGGCGGGTGGTAAGGCATCGCACCCCTGCGCGCGTCATGTCAGGGCGGCGCGGGCCTGGCGGACGATCTCGGCGATCTGCGGCAGGTGCTCCACCTCATGCTGCAGGCCGAACAGCACCATCCCCACCGGGTTCATCAGCCCGAACAGATCGATGTAGCTTTTGTGGTTGAACACGTTATCCAGATGCGGGCGATCGGGCCAGGTCTCCAGAAAGGCCAGCCGCATCCGGCGGCTCTCCTCCAGCCGCGCCACCAGATCGTCGAGGGTAGTCAGCGACCACCACGGCACTTCATAGCGGCAGCGCCCCCTGATCTCCACGCCGCGGGCCAGCATCGATCCGTGCGCGGCGCGCTCCTCGGCGGAGGCGGTGACATGGGCGATGACGTGGGCGAGCGTCCAGGCCATCGTCACCTCTTCCGGGGTGGCGGCCCACTCGTCATGGGCGTCGGGATCTTCCGGCTGGAAGGTGACGGCGGCATCCGGCAGATCGCGGATCAGCGCCAGGATGGCATCGATGGACTGGCCGCTCAGCCGGATCAGATCCTCGCGGGTGTAGCGAGCCTGCAAATCGGCGGGGCGCACATCAAGGGGCAGAAGGGAGGCGTCCACGGCAGGCACTCCTGGTGAAAGCGAAACAGCCGGCAGGCCATGCTGAAGCGTGAGCGTGAGCGTCAGCCATCGGCCATCAGCGATTCTGGATCGACCAGTCGAAGCCGATCGTCGGGTCATCAAAGGGGATGCGGTACTCATCCGGGTTGGCCGGATCGTAGCTGCGCGTGACGTGATAGAACAGGATCACCGGCTTGGCGCCCAGCACCTGATAACCGTGGGCCAGCCCGGTGGGGATGAAGATCAGCACCGGGTTGTCCTCCCCGGCGTAGATCACCTGCGTCTGCCCGAAGCTGGGGGAGCCGGGACGGCGGTCATACAGCACCACGCGGGCCATGCCGTCGGCCACGTACCACAGATCATCCTGATCGGCGTGCCAGTGGAAAGCCTTGATCACGCCCGGATAGGTGCGGGTCACCGCGGTCTGCCCGAAGCGGCGCAGCAGGTTGTCATCGTCGCGCAGGATCTCGCGGAAGTAGCCCCGGTCATCGGCGTGCGTCACCAGAGGTTTGATCACCACGTCGTGAATCTTGCCCATGTCGATTCCTGTTGAGGGATGCGGTGTCCGACCGCCCCGATTGTACCGGGCCGCGCGGCTCCGGCCAAGCCGCGGCGGGTGGGTGTGGGCAGGGACGCAGACAGCGGCCGGCTGAGGCATCCCGGCAAACCGATTCTTGCGGCGGGCCGGCTTTTACCTCGCCAGGATCCGCCAGCCGCCCAGCAGGCACACCCAGATCAGCGTGGCGTGGGCCAGCCCCAGCACCACCAGCCCGGCGGCCCGCAGCCCGCGCGCCAGCGGCGACCGGGGGTAGCGCTCCAGCCGCCTGACCACCAGTGAGGTCAGGATGAAGGTGATCACGAACGCCGCCACAAAAGCGATGCCGAACGTGGTCAGGAAGATCGACACGAACGATCCGACGAACCCCGGCCCGAAGGCCACCAGCCCCGTCAGGCACATGGCGATCATCGGCGCGATGATGAACGCGCCGCCGAAGGCGACCTGGTCGGCGATGATATAGGCCAGCCCAAAGGCCGCCCCGAAGGCCGCCACCATGATCAGCAGCCCCGCCTGCCCGAAGACCGCGCTGACCAGGATCACGTCCATCAGATCCAGGCCGGTGATGAAGGCCATCCCGAAGGCGATGCCGAACGCCACCCCGAACACGATGATGAACGCGCCCTCGAAGACCGGGCCGAAGGCGTGCCGCCAGCCCGATACGGCGGGGTACTCCAGCGATCCGAGGTAAGCGGTCAGCAGCCAGCCGACGGCGATCCCGGCCAGCAGCAGCGGCAGCGGGATCAGCCGCGCCTGCGAGGGCAGCGCCCCGGTGCCGATGGCCAGCAGCGGGGTCAGCAGCGGCAGCCAGAGCAGGGTGCTGGCCAGCCAGGTGCCGATGCCGCGGGTGGCGTGCTCGCCGCGGCGGGCGCGGTAGGCTTCCAGCCGTTCCGGCGTGAAGAACAGCCAGCCCAGCAGACGGATATGGTCGGCAGGGTTCCACGGCTGCAGGGCGGCCGCGGCGCGGGCTTCGCGGGTGGGTTGCATGGATCGGCTCTCTCCTCCGGCCCTCAAGCAGGGCGCACAGACTCTACACGCCGGGCCGGGCGCGGGTTCACGCGCCGCCCAGCGCGGCGAAGATCAGCGCCGCCAGCCCGGCCCCGGCCAGCGAGCTGAGGAAGTTCACGGCGTCGTTGGTCAGCCAGCGCCACCCGCGCCGGAACTGGTTGGGCTGCCCGTTGGGGTCGATGCGCTTCTCGGTTTCTTTGCCCCGGTAGGGCGAGTAGTACATCGCCTGCACGGTGGCCCCCAGCAGCGAGTCGATCAGCGAGCCGCCCAGCCCGCCCAGCGCAGCGGCGGCGATCAGCGCCGGCCAGGCCGCCGGCAGTCCGTCCGCCAGCCCGGCCAGACGCTCCAGCGCCAGCAGCCCGGCGGCGGCCCCGCCGATCAGCGCCGCTC
>DAOTXW010000049.1:0-3492 GCA_034435035.1 Anaerolineae bacterium
GCCTGGCAGCCCGCCGCCGCGCCGTGGTGGCTGCGCTGCGCCGCCGCTGGTTCCGCGCCCACCCGGAGGACCGCCGCGTCTGGGCTGATCAGAACCGCGCCGCCGTCACCGCGGACGGGCAGCAGCGGCGGGCCGGGCGGGTTCTGGCCGCCGTCAATGACCTCAGCGCGGCGGAATGGGAGTGGCTGCTGGACGCCTACCAGGGCCGCTGCGCCTACTGCGGCCAGCCGGCCTCCCCGCTGACGCCCGATCACATCGTGCCGCTGGCCCGCGGCGGGCACAATACGCTCAGCAACATCGCGCCCGCGTGCCTGCCCTGCAACGTCCGCAAGCAGGCCCGCACGCCGGAGGAAGCCGGGATGCGCTTCGCCGTGGTGGTGGATGTCGCCGCCCGGCTGCAGCAGGGGAGCCTGATGTAGGGACGGCGCCCGCAGACCTCCCCCTGCGCAACCGGGACTCCCGGTGTACAATGCAGGTATGCACAGCACACACACCCCGATCGCCCTGGCGGCGCTGGCGACGGCGCTGCTGGCCTGCGGCACGCTGCCGCCCACGCCCGGCGCGCTGCCGCCGCCGCCCACCCTGCAGCCGTCCGGCCCGGCGGCCACCGATCCGCCGCCCGGCGATCCGCCGCCCGGCGATCCGCCGCCGACGCCCACCCCCGTCAGCGCGGGGCCGACCCTGCCCGCGCCGACCCCTCTGCCGCCAGGTGCCGAGCTGGCCTCCGTCACCTATGTGATCGACGGCGACACCATCGACGTGAGCCTGGGCGGGCAGGATGTGCGCGTGCGCTACATCGGCGTCAACACGCCGGAGCGCGACGAGCCGTGCTACGCGGAGGCCACGCAGGCCAACCGCGACCTGGTGGAAGCCCAGATCGTGACCCTGGTGCCGGATATCAGCAACACCGACCGCTACGGCCGGCTGCTGCGCTACGTGTACGTCGGGAGCGTGTTCGTCAACCTGGAGCTGGTGGCCGCCGGCTGGGCTGAGTCGGTGCGCTATGAGCCGGACACGGCCCAGGCCGACACCTTCGACGCGCTGGAAGCCAGCGCCGCCGCGCTCCAGCTCGGCTGCTGGGGCGCCGGCGTGTTCCAGCCCTGATCCACGGAGGCCGGCGATGACCTCTGCCGCGGCCCCACCCGAACCACCCGCTACCGGCTGCTGCCCGGGCTGTGGTAGCGCCGGCCTGACGCAGGAGGAATCCCATCATGAGCGCCGACCTGATCCGTGAAGCCGTCGAACTGGCCAAGGCGGGCCGCCGCAGCGATGCCCGCGCCATCGTCACCCGGCTGCTGCGCAGCGACCCGGACAACGCTGCCGCCTGGGTGGTGATGGCGCAGGTGGTGGGCAACCGCCAGCAGGCCATCGACTGCCTGAAGAACGTGCTGCGGCTGGAGCCGAACCACCCGTGGGCGACGCTCCACCTGGAGCGCCTGAAGGCGCAGGAGGCCGCCGACCGCCAGGCCGCGCAGCGCGCCGCCCCCCCGCCAGCAGCGGAGCCTGCGCCGCCGGAGCCTGCGCCCGCCGCCCCCGACCTGCCGGAGCTGTCGCTGGAGGACCTGGGGGGCTTCGTGCCGCCCAGCGCGGCGGCCGGGGCGGAGATGGAACTGGACCCGCTGGCCGGCACGCAGCGCGTGAGGCGAGCGCCCAGCGTCACCGACGTGCGCTACGACGACATCCGGGCGGAGCTTAACCTGACGGGCGATGTCACGCTGCCCCGGCGCCGCCGCCGCGGCCTGCGCACCGTTCTGGTGATCGTCCTGGCGCTGGTGATCGGAATCGGGCTGGTGGCCGCTTACCTGCTGGGGCTGCTGCCCTTCTGAGGCCGCGGGCCGGTCAACTTAACACTTTTTAACGAACCCCTTGCACGATCTTAACACCCGCCCGCTATTCTGTAGGGTAGCGAAAATAGGATTACCCGGGATGAAAGGGCCGATGTCTGTGATCGAGTGGATGGTTCGTAAACCGGTGCAGGCGCTTGAAACGCGCCACTGGTCGCCGCAGCAGCCCTATGCGACGGGCGATGTGCTGGTCTCGCTGCTGCGCCGGGGCTGGCAGGTGCGCCACGTGCAGCAGATTGCGGAGCGCGACCGCGCCCCTCTGTACCGCTTCACGCTGGAACGCGAGGGCGAGACACTCTGCGTGCGCGTGCTGGATGGGCCCGTCGTGCGGGGCATCGCCGCCGGACTGCTGGACGAGGCTGCCTAGCCGGCATCCGCGCGCCCCTGCCGGATGCCGCGTCAACTCCCCACCCCGCGGCCGCCTCCGCCCGCGGCCCGTGCCTGCTCGCCGCACTCCGCGGCGGATACTTGTCCACACCGCCCGCCCGGAGTACAGTTAATGCATCCGCCGCCGGCGGATCCCATCACCTGGAAACACGCTGCGGAGCGGTATGTGGGCAAGCCCGATCCACTCATTGGCCGGACAGTAGGTCAGTACGAGATCACCGACATCATCAGCAAGGGCGGGATGGCGACCGTCTACCGCGCCATGCAGCGCAGCATGAACCGCGTCGTGGCCATCAAGGTGCTGCCCCGCAACTTCACCCATGACGACACCTTCATGACCCGCTTCCGCCGCGAGGCGGAGCTGGTGGCCGGGCTGGAGCATCCGCATATCCTGCCGGTCTACGACTTCGGCGAGTACGACGACATGCCCTATCTGGTCATGCGCTACGTCGAGGGCGGCAGCGTGCATGACCGCATCGTGGCCGGCAACCTGACGCCCGCCGAGATCGCCCGCATCACCGCCCAGGTGGCGGCCGCGCTGGATTATGCCCATGAGCGCGGCATCCTGCACCGCGATGTCAAGCCCAGCAACATCCTGCTGGGAGCCGGCGGCAACGCCTATCTGTCCGACTTCGGGCTGGGGCGGGTGCTGCAGGGCGAAGGCGACATGACCGGCAGCTTCCTGATCGGCACGCCGGCCTACATGGCCCCGGAACAGGCGGAGAAGGGCAACCAGACGCCCGCCATGGACATCTATTCGCTGGGCGCCACGCTCTTTCAGGTGCTGACCGGCGAAGTGCCCTACACCGCCGATACACCCATCGCGCAGATCCTGATGCACGTCCAGCGCCCGGTCCCCTCCGTGCGGCTGATGAACCCGCGCCTGTCCATCGAGGTCGATCAGGTGATCAAGCGGGCGATGGCCAAGCGGCCCGAGGATCGCTATCCCACCGCGTCGGCCTTTGCCGGGGCGCTGGCGGCGGCGCTGCAGGGTCCGCCCGGCCCCCAGCCCGCCCCGCCGGCCCCGGCGGACTTCGCCCTGCTGCCCGGCGAGGACGTCGATTTTGCGCTGGCCCCGCCGGAGCTGCTCCACCCGCCCAGCACGTCGATCCGCCCGCGCCCCGCGTTCCGCCTGCGCCGGAAGCTCCTGCCGGTGATCGGGGCGCTGGCCCTGCTGGCCGCCGGCGCTGTCCTGATCGGGCGGCTGGTGCTGGCGCCCGCCGGCTCTGCCGCGGCGGACCCGACGGCGACGCTCCCGCCC
>DAOTXW010000050.1:0-17648 GCA_034435035.1 Anaerolineae bacterium
GACGCGCCCCGCCCGCGCCCTCGACCTGCACCCGCCCGACGCCCCGCCGCTGCTGACCTACGGCGGGCAGATCGCGCTGACCGGCTGGCGCCTCGACCGGGCGGCCCTCCCCTCCGGGGGGCGCGCCCGCCTGCGGCTGGACTGGCGGCTGGCCGCCGGCCCGATCGCGGACGAGTACGCCACCATCGTCGAGCTGCGCGGCCCCGACGGCGTGACCATCGCCCGCGCCGATTCCGGCTACGCGGTCCCCTTCCAGACTTCAAGCTGGGTGCCGGGGACGGCCATCACGGAGTGGCTGACGCTTCGCCTCCCCCCCGGCACGCCGCCGGGTGATTATCGCCTGCATCTGGCCGTGTTCGCGCCGCGGGCCGGGCTGACCCCGCCCGCCGCCGATGCCGCCGGCGCGCCGCTGGGGGCCTACCCTCCGCTGGGGACGCTGACGGTCAGCCGCCCGCTCCGCCCGCCGGAGGCCGCCGACCTGGCGCTGGCTGCCCCGCTGGACGTTTCCGCCGGGGACGGCCTGCGGCTGATCGGCGTGACGCTCGATCCGGCGGCGCAGCAGGTGGGCCAGCCGTTTTATCTGGCGCTGGGCTGGCAGGTCGATTCCCCGCCGCGGATCGCCGCGGGCTGGAGCCTGCTGTGGGTGGGCGCGGCGGGCGAGGTCCGCGCCGAAACGCCCCTCCACGCTCCCGCCGGGTCCGCGTTAGGCTGGCGGGCCGGCGATCGCTGGCGGACGGCGCATCTGGTCGCTGTCCCCGCCGTGCTGGAGACGGGCCGCTACACGCTGGCGCTGCGGCTGCTGGATGGCTCCGGGCGGGCCGCCGGGCCGCCGGCCCCGGTCGGATCGATGCAGGTGAGCGCCCCGCCGCGCCGCTACGATCGGCCGGATGCGCCGATCCCCCTCGATGTCGTCTGGGCGGACGGCATCCGGCTGATCGGCGCCGACCTGCCGGCATCGCCGGGCGCTTCCCTGCCGCTGACGCTGTACTGGCAGGCCGGCCCGGAGCCGATCACAGCGGGGCGGGTGCGGTTCGTCCACCTGATCGATGCGGAGGGGCGGATCGCCGCGCAGCACGACGGCGTCCCGCAGGAGGGAGCGCGTCCGGTGACCGGCTGGGCGCCCGGCGAGGTCATCGCCGATTTCCCGACGCTGGCCCTGCCGCCCGATCTGCCGCCGGGTGAGTACCGGCTGCGCATCGGCTGGTACGATCCGCTGACCGGGGCGCGCACCCCGCTGGCGGACGGCGCGGAGTACTGGATCCTGCCGCAGCCGGTGCGCATCGGCCCCTAGCGGGCGTCCGCCCGCCGGGCCGGCCCCGCTCCGCCGCGGGCGATCTCAGCGCCCGGCAGGCTCCTGCAGCACCCGCAGGCGATCTGCCTCCATCTGGCGGGCGGCCCGCGTCGCCTCCGGGTCGGCGATCACCGCGCCTCCGCGCACCGTGGCCCCGATGACCAGCGCGGCGCTGACCAGCACGATATTCTTGATGATGTACTGCCCCTCCAGCGTCGGCGCATAGGGGAAGCGGGTGAACGTCTCCGCCGGGAACAGGAACAGCGGGGTGATCGTGCCGAGCATCTGCAGGAACAGCAGCAGCAGGGTGGCGCGCATGAAGCGCCCGCTGATCAGCCCCAGCCCGATCAGCACTTCCCAGGCGGCCAGGATCGGCAGCGACAGCGCCGGCTGCACCAGGCCGAAGCTGAGCGCCTGGATGGTGCGGGCCGCCAGATCCTGCGCCGGACTCAGGCCGGGGAAGAACTTGAGCACGCCGAACCAGAAAAATACCACGCCGGTGCTGATGCGCAGCAGCGGCAGCCCATACCGGGACATCAGGCCGGTGATCCGGATGTCCATCCGGGTGAACCCTTCACGCAGGCGGTTAATCCTCATGTTGCCGGCTCCAGTGTGGCGCACCTTTCAGGTGATCGATCGACTCAATCGACGCAATCAGAGTATAGCGCCCCCCCGCCGGGCGCTCGAATCGGGTCGGCGCGGCTGGGCCGCTGGCCGATAGCGCCGCGCGGCGCTATCATGAACGGCGCATCCTGCCAAGCATCCCGCCATGAGCCACCAGCCGCCTCTCTCTGACCTGCGCAGCCTGCCCCGCAATGTGTGGGCGCTCACCGCCACCAGCTTCCTGACCGATGTCTCCAGCGAACTGATCTTCAACCTGCTGCCGCTGTTTCTGGCGACCGTGCTGGGCGTGCGCACCGGGCTGATCGGCCTGATCGAGGGCGCCGCCGAGGCCGCCGCCAGCCTGCTCAAGATCGTCTCCGGCGGCCTGTCCGACCGGATCGGCAGCCGCAAGTGGCCCGCGGTGGCCGGCTACAGCCTCTCCGCGCTGGCCAAGCCGCTGCTGGCGCTGGCCGCCTCCTGGCCCGCCGTGCTGGCGCTGCGCCTGGCCGACCGCGCCGGCAAGGGCATCCGCACCGCCCCGCGCGACGCGCTGCTCGCCGACAGCATCGCCCCGGCGCGGCGCGGGCTGGCCTTCGGTCTGCACCGGGCCGGCGACACCGCCGGGGCGCTGGCCGGGCTGCTGGCGGCGCTGATCGTCGTGTGGGCCAGCCAGGGGGATGCGCCGCGGCTGCAGGCCGCCACCTTCCGCCGCCTGGCGTGGATCGCCGCCGTCCCGGCGCTGCTGGCGGTGATCGCGCTGGTCGCGGGCGCCCGCGATGTGCCCGCCGCGCCGCCCGCCGACCGCGCCCCGCGCTTCTCGCTGGCCGGGCTGGAGGGCCGCTACCGGGCCTTCCTGATCGCGGTCGTGGTGTTCACGCTGGGCAACAGCGCCGATGCGTTCATCATCCTGCGGGCGCAGGAGCGCGGCCTGGGCGTGATCGGCGTGCTGGGGATGCTGGCGGCGTTCAACGCGGTTTACGCGCTGGCGGCGGCCCCGGCGGGCGCGCTCTCCGACCGGCTGGGGCGGCGGCGGCTGATCGTGACCGGCTGGCTGATCTACGGGCTGATCTACCTGGGGCTTGCGCTGGCGCGGACGGGCTGGCACATCGCGGCGCTGTACGCGCTGTACGGGCTGTACTACGCCGCCTTCGAGGGCGCGGCGCGGGCTTACGTGGCCGACCTGATCCCGGCGGATCGGCGCGGGGCGGCTTACGGGCTGTATCATGCGGCGGTGGGGCTGGCGGCGCTGCCGGCCAGCCTGATCGCCGGCGTGCTGTGGCAGGGGATCGGCGGCTGGGGCGGGCTGGGGCCGGCGGCCCCCTTCGTCACCGGGGCGGCGCTGGCGCTGATCGCCGGCCTGCTGGTCAGCCGCCTCCGCTGAGGGCGCCCCTTGACGCGCCCCCCTCCGCCGCGCTACACTGCGAAGCATCCTGAACCAGATGCCCCGTCCGCCGGGGGGAGGCCATCCGCCGATGCCGCTGTTTTACTTCATCCCGTTCAAGCTCCAGTCGGACGCCGAGCGCAAGGCCCGTCCGCGCATCGTGGACTTCGAGTGGCGCAACGTGCTGCTGTACGTCGTCCTGGGCCTGATGTTCCTGGCGCTGTTCGGCGTGTTCATCGTCCTGCCGGCGATCCTGGCCATGCAGGAAGCGATGCCGTAGAAACGGAAAAGGGGGCGCAGCCGCCCCGGGGAGGAGGGCCCTCACACCGAGCCGCGCTCGACCAGCCGGGTGGGCAGCAGGGCCACCTCCGGCGGACGCGCCGCCCGCCCTTCGCCGCCCGCCGCGCGATCGGCGAGGCGCGCCACCAGCAGCTCCACCGCCCGCCGGCCCATGTCCGCCGCCGGCTGGCTCACCGCCGTGATGGCCGGCGTGGTCAGTTCGAACATCTCCAGATCGTCAAACACCACCAGCGCCAGATCGCCGGGGATGCACAGGCCCAGCTCGCGGGCGGCCCGCAGCGCCCCCATCCCCATCTGGTTGTTGAGCGCGAACAGCGCCGTGGGCGGCCCGCCCGCCGGCTCCCAGTCCGCGCGCAGCCAGCCGCAGATCGCCCGGCTGACCAATTCCGCCTCCGGGCGCGGCACCTCCACCACCAGCCGGGGGTCAGCCACCGCGCCGCCGTCGGTCAGCGCCCGCCGATAGCCGCGCAGCCGCTGCTCCAGCGAGGTGATCCACCCGCCCCAGGTCACCGCCCCGATCCGGCGGTGGCCGTGCGCCAGCAGGTGACTCGCCGCCCGGTAGGCGCCGCCCTCGTTATCGGCCAGCACGGCGTCAGCATCCACCTCGTCCAGCCGGCGATCGATCATCACCAGCGGCAGGCGGCGGGCCAGCGGCGCGATCAGCGCCGTGTTGCTCCCCGTGGGGCCGAAGATGATGCCGTCCACCTGCTTGTCGCGCAGCATCTCCAGATACTGCTGCTCGCGGGCGGGGTCCTCGTTGGTGTCGCACAGGATCAGGCCGTAGCCGCGGCGGTTGGCCTCGTCCTCCGCCCCCTTGACCACCGCGCTGTAGAACGGGTTGGTGATGTCGTTGATCAGCAGGCCGATGGTGCGCGTGGAGCGCGTGCGCAGGCTGCGGGCGATGTGGCTGGGCCGGAAGCCCAGCCGGGCGACCGCCGCCTCGACGGCGCGGCGCCGATCCGGGCTGACGTGCGCGCTGCCCGTCAGCACGCGGGAAACCGTGCTGACCGACGTACCGGCTTCGCGGGCGACATCCTGGATGGTGGGTTTGCGGCTCATCATGTTGATCAAGGGGCGGGCAGGTTGAAATCGTTTTCATCGTAGCATGACTGCCTGCGGGCGTCAAGGTGCGCCGCCCGGCCCGCGCGGCTTCCCCCCGTTGACGCCACCCGGGGTGGGTGGTATACTGAAAACGATTTCACCCTGCGGTGAAACGGGGTGACAGCGCTCAGGCTGATGCTCCCCGGGGGGAGCACTGCCAGCAGAAAATCGCTGTCAGCCAGCCTGAGAAACCTGACCCCAGCGTATCCACCCTGTTGTTCTATTCACACACCGAGGAGAGAAGGACATGAAGAAGTTCTGGCTGATCGCACTCCTTCTGATCGCGGCGATGGCGCTGGCGGCCTGCCAGCCCGCCGCCCCGGCCGAGGAGCCCGCGGCGGAGGAACCGGCTGCCGAAGAACCGGCGGCTGAGGAACCCGCCGCCGAAGAACCGGCTGCCGAGGAACCCGCCGCCGAAGAACCGGCCGCCGAAGAGCCGATGGCTCAGCAGGTGGAGGTCTTCTCGTGGTGGACCGGCGGCGGTGAGGCTGCCGGCCTCGAGGCCATGATCGGCGTGTTCAGCGCCCAGTACCCGGATGTTGAGTTCATCAACGCCGCGGTGGCCGGTGGCGCCGGCACCAATGCCCGCGCGGTCCTGGCGACCCGCCTGCAGGCGGGCGACCCGCCCGACTCGTGGCAGGCGCACGCCGGGCAGGAGATCATCGGCACCTATGTGGCCGCCGACCAGATCGAGCCGCTCAACGAACTGTTCGAGGCCAACGGCTGGCTGGAAGTGATGCCCGAAACCCTGATCCCCCTGATCTCGGCGGATGGCAACATCTACAGCGTGCCGGTCAACATCCACCGCGCCAACGTGATGTGGTACAACCCGGCCCTGCTGGACGAGGTCGGTGTGGAGCCGCCCGCCACCTGGGATGAGTTCTTCACCGCCTGCGAGGCCATCGAGGCCGCCGGCAAGATCTGCCTGAGCATGGGCGAGCAGTGGACCAGCATGCACCTGCTGGAGGTCGTCCTGCTGGGTGAGCTGGGCCCCGACGCCTACAACGGCCTGTGGGACGGCAGCACCGACTGGGCCAGCGAGGAAGTCACCGCCGCGCTTGAGACCTACAACGCGGTCCTCGATCACGTCAACAGCGACGCCTCGACGCTGACCTGGCAGGATGCCGCGCAGCTGGTCGCCAACGGCGATGCCGCCTTCAACATCATGGGCGACTGGGTGGACGGCTACTTCTCAGGCACGACTGAGGGCGGCAATCTGGGTCTGGTCCCGGGCGAGGGCTACGGCTGGGCGCCGCCTCCGGGCACCGACGGCGTCTTCCAGTTCCTGTCCGACAGCTTCACCCTGGCCAAGGGCGCGCCGCATCCTGAGGGCGCGACCGCCTGGCTGACGATCGCCGGCTCCAAGGAAGGGCAGGAAGCCTTCAACCCCGTCAAGGGTTCGATCTGCGCCCGCACGGACTGCGATACCTCGCTGTTCAACGAGTACCTGCAGACCGCGATGGCCGACTGGTCAACCGACACGGTGGTGGGCAGCCTGACCCACGGCGTGACCGCCAACGACGCCTGGAAGAACGAGATCAACACCGCGCTGGGCCTGTTCCTGGCCGACCGCGATGTGGCCGCCTTCCAGGCTGCGCTGGTGGATGCCGCCGCCGCCTACCCCAACTAACCAACCGCAGGCCTGAATCACCGCGCCGCCCCGGACAGTTCGGGGCGGCGCCGCTTCCGGGCACCGCCGCGTCGGGGAGGAGGGTCCCGCAGGGCGTTTTACAATCCCCGCGCTGTGGCATACAATGTCTGCCAGCGATCAACACTGACAGGGGTTCCTCATGACCGCATCCAGCCCAAGTGACCTGATGGCAGGCGCCGTCCGGGGCCGCCCACGGCGGCGCAACCCGCTTGACCGCGAGCGCCTGTTCGCCATCCTGCTGGTGTCGCCCTCGATCCTGGCGATCGCCGTGTTCGTCTACGGCTTCATCGGCTGGTCGGTGCGGGTCTCGCTCAGCCAGTGGCAGGGCCTGATCCCCGACTACACGCTGGCGAACCCATCGCAGTACAGCATCCTGCTGGAGGATCGGCGCTTCGGCATCGATGTGCGCAACACGGCCATCTTCACGGTGCTGTTCCTGATCGCCTGCCTGGCGCTGGGCCTGCTGCTGGCGGTGCTGCTCGACCAGCGGCTGAAGGGCGAGGCGTTCTTCCGCAGCACCTTCCTGTTCCCGATGGCGATCTCCTTCATCGTCACCGGGGTGGCCTGGCGCTGGCTGATGAACCCGGCCACCGGCACGCGCATCAGCGGGCTGAACCTGCTGTTCGACCGGCTGGGGCTGGATTTCCTGATCAGCCAGTGGCACACCACGCCGCCGCCCTGGGGGATCGCCTTCGTGGTCATCCCGGCGGTGTGGCAGATGTCCGGCTTCACTATGGCCATGTATCTGGGCGGCCTGCGCTCGATCCCCGACGATCTGCGCGAAGCGGCGCGGGTGGATGGCGCCAGCGAGCTGCAGATCTACCGCTACATCATCCTGCCGCTCCTCCAGCCGGTGACGCTGAGCGCGGTCATCGTCCTGGGGCACATCTCGCTGAAGATCTTCGACCTGATCGTGGCGATCAGCCAGAATGACATCAAGCTGGATGTGCCGGCAGTCTATATGTGGCGCACCACCTTCGACGGCAACAACTACGGGCGGGGCGCGGCGATCGGCATCATCATGCTGGTGACGGTGGCGCTGCTGATCATCCCCTACCTGGTTCACAGCATGCGGACGGAGGCCGAGCTATGACCACCTCCTTCACCCGCCGGATCACCCGCCCGCTGCTGTACGGCGTGCTGGTGTTCATGGCTCTGCTCTACCTGATGCCGGTCTACCTGCTGCTGATCACCGGCCTCAAGAGCTTCGCCGAGGTCGATCTGCAGACGATGTGGAAGCTGCCGACCGGCATCTACTTCGACAACTTCATCGAGGCGTTCAAACAGCTCGCGCCGCACCTGCGCAACAGCCTGCTGCTGGTGATCCCGTCCTCGATCCTGTCCTCGATGGTGGGGTCGATCAACGGGTACGTGTTCGCCAAGTGGAAGTTTAAGTACGCAGACCTGATCTTCACGCTGGTGCTGTTCGGCATGTTCATCCCCTACCAGTCGATCCTGATCCCGCTGGTGCAGTTCATGCAGCTGATCGGGCTGCGCGGCACCATCCCCGGCCTGATTCTGGTGCACATCATCTACGGCATCCCGATCACCACGCTGATCTTCCGCAACTACTACGCGGGCGTGCCCACCGAAGTGCTGGAAGCCGGGCGCATCGACGGGGCGGGGCTGTTCGGGCTGTACCGCTGGATCGTCTTCCCGCTGTCGATCCCCGGCTTCGTAGTGGTGCTGATCTGGCAGTTCACGCAGGCCTACAACGATTTCCTGTTCGCGGTGATCCTCACCAACCCGGCCCAGTGGCCGGTGACGGTGGCGCTGAACAACATGGCGGGCAGCCAGATCGTGGCCTGGAACGTGCAGATGGCGGGCGCGCTGCTGGCCGCCCTGCCCACCCTGCTGGTATACATCCTGCTGGGTCGCTACTTCCTGCGCGGGCTGATGGCCGGCGCGCTGAAGGGCTGAGAGCCGTCTGGCCGGGGCGCTCCGTGGACTATCCGACCTTCTATGCCCGCTGGCAGCGCCTGTGGTACATCCGCGCCCCGATCCCCTATGAAGTGAAGACGGCGCTGGTCGGCATCCTGCCGCGTCCGCGCCCGGCCCTCCGGGAGCTGGACGGCTTCCGGATGGCGCTGGATGTCACCGACCTGCTGCAGGCGAACATCCTGCTGGATGGCCGCTGGGAGCCGGAGGTCGGGGAGCCGCTGCGGCGGCTGGCCGCGACGGCGCAGACGATCGTCGATGTGGGCGCACATGTCGGCTACTTCACGCTGCTGGCCCGCGCCGCCGCCCCGCCGGACGCCCGGCTGTTCGCCTTCGAGCCTAACCCCGCCACCTGCGAGGGCCTGCGGCGCAATCTGGCGCTGAACGGAGCCGACAACGTGCAGGTGGTGCCGGCGGCGCTGGGCCGCGCGGCGGGCGAGAGACGGCTCCACATCCGCCGCCGGCTGGAGCCCGGCAATTCCAGCCTGCTGCCCCTGCCCTACGCCGACGCCGGCATCTCTGTGCCCACGCTGACGCTGGACGCCTTCTGCCACGACCGGGGCCTCACGCAGGTGGACCTGGTCAAGATCGACGCCGAGGGCGCGGAACCGGACATCCTGCTGGGGATGCAGGAAGGGCTGGCCAGCGGCCTGTACCGAGCGCTGATCGTGGCCCTGCACCCGCGCTTCTGGCCGGATCGCGCCGCCGCAGAGGCCGCCATCCGCTCTCTGGCCGACTGCGGCTATGCGCTGTACACGCTGCGCGACGGGGCGCCGGCGCCCCTCGGCGGCGATCGCCTGCCGGATGGCGAGCTGCTGGCGCTGGCCGCCGCCGGACCGTTCGGCCTCCCGGAGTGACCCCCCGCAGGGGGAAGCCCGCCGCCGGCCGCCTACAGCTTCAGCACATCGTCCGGGCCGCCGCCGGGGAACATCTCCGCCAGCAGCTCCGGGGCGTAGCGGCGGGCCATATCGCTGCTGATCGCGTTCGTGCGGGCGATCTCGGCGTACAGCTCGCCGCTGCGCGTCAGCGTCCGCTCCTGCGTGGCGAAATCGACCGTGTACAGCCCGAAGCGGAAGCGCGGATCGTAGCCCTCCGCCCACTCGAAGTTGTCCACCAGGCTCCAGAAGTAGTAGCCCATCACCGGCCAGTTGAACATGGCCGCCTTCCACACCCGGCGCAGATGGCGCAGCAGGAAGGCCGGGCGGAGCGTGTCTTTCTCGTCCGGCACGCCGTTCTCGGTGATGTAGAGGGGCAGATGGAAGGCGCGGTGCAGCCGCCGGATCAGCGTGAACAGGCCGTCGGGGTACAGCTCGCCCCAGCCGCCGGGGCCTTTCGGCGCGCCGCGGCGGGCGGCGTAGTCGATCCCCAGCGAGCGCAGCGCCCGCAGGCTGAAGCCGGCATCGTAGCGCTGGTAGTAGTTCAGGCCGATCCAGTCCAGCGTGCCGCGCAGGTTGATGACATCCAGCCGGCGGCCCACCGGCGGCCGCCACCAGCCATCCGCCAGCGCCTCGACCACCAGGCCGTTGAACGCCTGATCCAGCAGGCCCGTCACCAGCCGATCGAGCGGGCTGAGGCGGTGGCGCGGATGCCAGTCCACCATGTGGTGCGCCAGCCCGACCTTCGCCTCCGGCTGGATGTCGTGGATGACCTCATAGGCCGCGGCGTGCGCCTGCAGCTGGTGGTAGACCACGCGGAAGTACTCGGAGAGGCTGGTATGGCCCGGCGGCCAGATGCCGGCGAAGTAGCTCTGCCCGGCATAGACCGACGGCTCGTTGATCGTGCACCAGGTATCGCACAGGTCGTACAGCTCGCCGACCACCTTCTGCGCGAAGCAGCGGAAGTGCCCCACCACCTCCGGGTTGAGCCAGCCCGTATCCGCCGGCCTGTCCGGATCGGGCAGATCCGCCAGCCACAGCGGGTTGGTGAAGTGGTGCAGGGTGACCATGGGGGCGATGCCGGCCCCGCGCATGGCCCGCAGGATGGCGCGGTAGCGGTCGAGCGCGTCGTGATCCCAGCGGCCCGGCTCCGGCTCGATGCGGCTCCACTCGACGCTGAGGCGGTGGGTGGTGGTGCCCAGCGCGGCCATGCGGGCGATGTCCTCCTCGGCGCGGCCCGTCCACCACCCGCAGGCGTCGCCGGCGACGCCGTCGGCGAAGACGCGGCCGCCGCCGGCCTGCTCCCAGCGGTGCCAGTCATTGTTCGTGTTGCCGCCCTCGACCTGATGGGCGGCGGTGGCAGTGCCCCACAGGAAATCGGGCGGGAAGGTGTGGGTGGCTTCGGCCATGCTAGGGCGCTCTCCGATAGGGACGGCGGCAGGGTCAGGTTAGCTCAAGTGTTTCGCATCAACTATAATAGCCTCTACATTAGGAGGGTATCAAGGATGATTGACAATCTCATTAACCATGCCACGAGCAAGGGGATCTCACTCACTCACCAGAGTGAGATTATTCGGGAAGCTGTCCGCAGGTTGACATCGTCCTATCTGAATACTCCGGAGTATATCAGGGACAATTTTGACAAGATCTTCTATGATACCCTAGAAATGATCTACGTGGTGTATCTGGAACATCAAGAAAGGTATGGCCGGGAGGTGATGCAGCTCTTCGCTGAGCACCTGATCGCTTCCGGCGAGATTACAGATATCTCGTCAGTTGGCCGCGCTCTAGGAGGGAACTTCTCAGTTCTTGATCGATTCTTCCTTTCCCTGAAGCAATCACGAACAATGAGGGCTGGACAGTCTTTTGAGAAGACCGTTATGGCGCTCTTCAGAACCCTGGGGTATCCCTTTACAGAGCAACCGGTTATCAATGGGAAACCTGATTTCATTCTGCCGTCGCGCGAATACTATGAGCAGAATGCACCCGACTGCATAATCTTCACATCGAAACGCACCGTCAGAGAACGATGGCGGCAGATTGTGACGGAGGGCACGAGAGGTCTCGGATTCTTTCTGGCGACACAGGACGATGAGGTATCAGCAAGCCAGCTGCAGGAGATGATACGCAACAGGGTGCGCATGGTAGTGCCACAGCAGTTGAAAAGCCGGATATCGCATTACCGACTGGCTCGCAACGTCCTCAGCTTCAGCCAGTTCTTCACTGAACACGTAGATCCCGCTATGGCACGTTGGAAGCGACTGGGTGTTATTTGATCATGATCAGGTTTATTGACCTCTTTGCGGGCATCGGAGGTACCCGGCTGGCCTTTGAGCGAGCCGGGGGCACTTGCGTGTTCACCTCCGAATGGGACCGATTTGCACAGATAACATATGAGACTAACTTCGGGCACACGCCGCACGGTGACATCCGCCAGATCGGCGCGGGAGACATACCCGATCATGAGATTCTGGTCGCCGGTTTCCCGTGCCAGCCATTCTCTATTGCCGGAGTCTCCAAGAAGAAGAGCCTTGGTCGAGAGCATGGCTTCAAAGATGAACGTCAGGGGAATCTCTTCTTCGAGATCGAGAGAATCCTGAGAGAGAAACAACCTGAGGCGTTGCTGCTAGAGAACGTCAAAAACCTCGAGCGCCATGATCGCGGCAATACGTTCACGGTGATCAGGCAGATACTTGCAGATCTTAATTACCGTATTGCTTATCGCGTGCTGGACGGCAAGCATTTTGTTCCCCAGCACCGGGAGCGCATCTTCATTGTGGGTTTCCGGGAGGAGCTGTACCCGGGATTTGAGTTTCAGTTTCCTGAGCTGCCAGAGCCGCACGCAAGGATTGCCGATATTCTCGAGTCAGATCCCGATCCCCGTTATACCCTGTCGAATCATCTCTGGCAGTATCTACAGGACTACAGGGCCAGGCATCGGATGAAAGGCAACGGGTTTGGCTTCGGGCTCGTAGACCCGGAAACTGACACTATTACCCGAACACTCAGCGCCAGGTACCACAAAGACGGCTCGGAGATTCTGATCCGGCAGGAGGGCAAGAACCCCCGCCGTCTTACGCCTCGTGAGTGCGCCCGGTTGATGGGCTTCCCGGATGATTTCAAGATCATCGTCTCCGATACTCAGGCGTACCGCCAGTTTGGCAACAGTGTAGTTGTGCCGCTGGTGGAAGTCATAGCACGAGAAATAATATCGTTAGTAGAAGCCCGGCAGAGATCACAGGACGGGAAGTTCCACTCGTACAATGTCTACGTATATGATTCGAGCAGTATTGCAGCAAGTAAGGCGAAACAACTGCCGCTGCTCACCGATACTGGCGGACTGACGGCCACACCCGATGCAGGTGACTGAGTTCTCAGACTACAGGATTCGCTGGCTACGGGCAGCGATCATCAGATGGGGCAGGCAACACTACGCCAGCTTCCCATGGCGGGATACACGTAATCGGTGGCATGCGCTTGTCGCTGAGATCATGCTCCAGCGCACCCGTGCTGAACAGGTGCTGCCTGCATATCTGTCTTTCACAGATAAATACCCCTGCCCGGAGGACTACGCCCATGATCCCGAAGCGCAGGCTTTCGCCACGCTGGGACTCCACTGGCGAGAGGAGATCCTGAGGAAACTCGCCTGTGAGCTTGCAGGCAGAGAAATACCCGATGGGCGCGATGAATTGCTTGCGCTACCCGGGATCGGTGACTACATTGCCGCCGCTTTCCGTTCCCTTCATCTTGGCCTGCATGATGTCATCATCGACAGCAACGTGGTTCGCATCTACGGGCGTTTTTTCGGCTTTGAGACAAACGGTGAGACAAGAAGGAAGCCATGGCTGCGGGAGCTTGCCGAACGCATAACTCCCCGGAGGGCTTTCAGGGCATACAACTATGGGCTGATCGATTTTACACGGGAAGTATGCAGGCCCGTGGCAGATCACTCTGCCTGCCCGATCCGCCACGGATGTGATTTCTTCCTGAGTCGGAAATCTGATACATCCAGGATTTGAGGCTTGCCACTCTACGCGCAAAGCCCGCCGGAGGCAAGCTCGACCGGGGGCGGGCCGCCTGTCCCACAATACTTGACAGGCCGCGCAATATACCCTTACAATGAATCTGCAACTGGCGTTCTCTCAGAAGGGATAATGGTCCGGGAAACCCTTCCACGCGCACTCAGCGCGCCCTGACCGCCGGGCTGTCCATCACGGTAGCGCGCCGCACTCCTCCATCGTTCTTCATTCCACCAGGCCCCGCATTCTTCCATCACGGCAGATGGTAGCCTGGCATCCTGCGCCCTCCCTCGCAGGCCGCGCGGCCTGCGATCGCGTGTTCGGTTCGAGGGGAAAAGGAGGCTCTATCGACATCCATGAACGCAGCGCCGGCAGGCGCGCCCCACCGGAACGCAAGAGCGCCGGCCCTGGCAGGCCGACGCCCCGGGCACATCCAGTCACGAGCCGACCGGCCGGCCTTCGCACGGTAATGGCCTGTCCGCTCGAAAAGGCAGCAGTCCGCATGGCGAATCTGCAGTGACTGGTTTGTGCGTCACCGTTCAGTATGCCACGGATGCCGGGTGAAACACAAAAGTACCCTGGTACCAGTGCCCCGTCATCCACGGCCCTTACAAGCAGAGGAGAGCCTACGATGAACCGCAAGTCGGTCATTATCCTGGTGGGTCTGCTGGTCATCGCGCTCGCGGTGGTCGGCGTGGGCTACGGCCTGTGGTTTGAGGACCTGCTGATCAAAGGCACCGTCACCACCGGCGTACTCGATCTGGGCTATTCGCCCTTCACGCTCTACGAGTGGTTCAGCAATGCGGCCGATGAGCCGATCGCCACGCAGGAGGGCGGCGTGCCGCCGCTGAACGTCCCCGAGCTGAACGCGGCGCTGTTCCACATCAAGGACAATGTGGAGTGCTATGCCGAGTTCACCGGCCCGAATGGCGCGGACAGCCCGGAGCCGGGGGTGGATACCGGCTATGATGGCCTGCTGGTCCGGGTGACCGGCGCCTATCCGAGCTACAGCTGCCTGGTGTACTTCGACATCACCAACCTGGGCACCGTGCCGGTGATCCTGGGCGAGTGGGAGGGTGACATCTATCCGTATGCCACCACCCCGGTGTGCGTGGACACGGGCGTGCCGGAGATCGGCTACATCCAGCTGCATCAAGGCGAGAGCGCCGACTGCTGGACGCGCATCCACTTCACCAATGAGGATAACCTGGACGAGAACCAGACCTATGAGTTCTGGTGGACGATCCGCGGCTACCAGTGGAACGAGTATCCGTGGCCGGTAGTGGACTGAGCCGCGCAGACGGACTGGCTGCCCGCCGCCGGGTCTGACCGGCCCGGCGGCATCCGCCACGCAAGGAGAGGACTATGAACCGCAAGACACTGGCGGCTGCCGGGGGAGCCATCCTCATCGCGCTGGCGCTGGTCGGGATCGGTTACGGCCTGTGGTTTGAGGACCTGAACCTGACCGGCCAGATGACCACCGGCGTGCTGGACGTGGGCATCATCAACGCCCGCGTCAAGGAATGGTACGCCGACGAGAATGATGAGCTGGTTGCTATGCAGGGCACCCCCCTGTTCCGCACCAAGCATGACGGCATCACATCCTGCACGGTCGCCCTGCACGGGCCGGACGGGCTGGACAGCCCCGACCCCGGCGTGGACACCGGCAAGGATGAGCTGGAGATCACCGTGACGGGCGCCTACCCCAGCTATCACTGCCTGGTCACCTTCGAGGTCAAGAACCTCGGCACGGTGCCCGTGCATCTGATCGGCCCGGTATCCGACCCGGCCAACCCGGAGGGCCTGACCGAGCTGGAGGCCTGCTTCCGCGAGGGCAAGATCCCCCCGCCGCACGTCCCCATCTCGGGCGAGCCGTGGTACTTCGGCGAGACCTGCAGCCCCACCAAAGGCTCCCCGGATGATCCGCGCAACGCGCTGGATGGAGTGATGACGCTGGACCCGGTGACCGAAACCTGGACCGGCCATGTCACCAACAGCTCGACGAACTGCGCGTACCTGATCGGCCTGACGACCTATCAGCGGGTGGATCCGAGCAACATCCTGGAGACGCAGTGGCTGTATGACTACGACACCGCCGTCATCGAGCCGGGACAGTCGCTCGATCTGGTGGTGGAAGATGCCCACTGCGCCGGCCAGACCGATCTGTTCTGGGGGCCCGTCCTGTGGACGCTGACCCAGAACAACCAGTACTACCGGGGGCTGCCCGGCTACTGGAACAACGTCGATCGCAAGCTGGACTATGAGCACACCAACGGCAACGACTTCTGCGAGCCGAAGTGGCAGCTGCACTACCCGTACAGCGTGCCGTGCAGCATCATGGTCCACTTCACCAACGCCGACCCCATCGAGGAAGGCCAGACGTACACCTTCCGCTATGCGATCCGCGCCTACCAGTGGAACGAGGACGATGCCGTGCCGGATGACTGGAATCCCTTCGCGGGGCTGCTGGGCGAGTAAGCAGCCCCCGCGCTGCGAGCGGCGGGGGCAGAGCCCCTGCCCGGTCCGGTAGAAAGGGAATGAGGTCGCTCTATGAATCGTAAGACTCTCGCCGCGCTGGGTGGCGTCCTGATCATCGCGCTGGCGCTGGTTGGCCTGGGTTACGGCCTGTGGTTTGAGGACCTGCAGTTGATGGGATACCTGACCACCGGCTATCTGGATGTCAACTTCTCGCCGGAAGACGAGATCGAGTGGTTCAGCGATGAGTACAACAACGTCATCGCCAGAGAAGGCGATCCGCTGTTTGAGCTGAAGCACGATCAGTACGTGTCCTGTGAGGCGACCCGGCTGGACGAGCCGATCCCCGGCTACCCGGATAACCCGGAAGGCCCGGTGGATACCGGCCCCGACCTGCTGCAGATCCTCATCACGGGGGCGTACCCCAGCTATCACTGCCTGGTGACGTTTGACATCACCAATGCGGGCACGGTGCCGGTGCACTTCATGCTCCAGCCCGATCCGAACAACCAGCCCGCGGTGATCGAGAACTTCGTCTGCGACGGCGGCGATGGCAGCGGCAAGAACTGCACCCTGACCCAGGGCTACTGGAAGAACCACTCCCTCTACGGCCCTGCGCCCTATGATCCGACGTGGGCGCTGGTCGGCGAGGATACGCCGTTCTACACCAGCGGCATGACCTGGTATGAGATGATCAACGCCGTCCCAGGCGGCGGCAATGTCTATATCAAGCTGGCCCATCAGTACATCGCGGCCACCCTGAACGGGCTGCGCGGCGCCGATCTGTCCGCCGTGGCGGAGGTGATGGCGAACGCGGATGCCTACTTCCAGGGCAGCCCGCCCCCCGGCTTCGATCCGGCCACCGCCCAGTGGATCCTGGACGGCTTCAACGGTGGAGTCATCGGCCCCGGCCACTGCGAGGGCGATGACGGCGGGCAGGACGGCGATGGCTCCGGGCCGTTCCAGCTGCACCCCAACGAGCACCTCGACTGCGAGATCGAGTTCCACTTCATGAACGACGATCCCGTGACTGAGGGCCAGGAGTACCGCTTCTTCTACGCCATCCGGGCGTACCAGTGGAACGAGGACGATGCGCCCGCCCTGGGCGACTGGTTCCCGTTCCCGATCGAGTAGCGGCAGCCGGCGGGGGAGCCCCGGGGCCAGCCCGGCGGCTCCCCCGCAGAAAGGATGAGAGGCATGAACCGCAGAACCCTGGCGGCGCTGGGCGCGATGATCCTGATCGCGCTGGCGGCCATCGGGATCGGCTACGGCCTCTGGTACGAGGATCTGCTGGTCGGCGGGTCGGTCACCACCGGCACGCTGGACGTCGGGTTCTCTCCTCCGGTGCGCTACCGCTGGTTTACTGACGCGGAGGGCATCCCGATCGCCACGCAGCGGGGCGGCGTTCACCCGCCGGAGTTCCCTGAGCGGGCGATCGATGAGCTGATGCCGGATCTGTTCGAGATCAAGGATGCCATCGTCTGCGATGCCGTGCTGGGCGAGGCCGCCGACGATTCGCCGGTGGATCTGGGGTATGACCTGCTGACGATCACCGTCGCCAGCGCCTACCCCGGCTATCACTGCCTGGTGGTCTATGATGTGGAGAACCTGGGCACCATCCCGGTGCACCTGGCGCTGGCGCGGCTCGACCCGCCGCAGGAACCCGACGCAGATTGGGTGGCGGCTCCGGTCTGCCGCAAGCGCCCGGCGGATATTCACACCGACTCCAGCGCCGAGCTGGCGCTGATCAGCCAGGGCGTGATCCAGCTGCATCACGGCGAGCACGCCGACTGCGCGATCGAGATCGCCTTCACCAATGCGGACCCGGTCAGCGAGGCACAGACGTATGTCTTCGCCTTCGCCATCCGGGCGCACCAGTGGAACGAAGACCCCGGCAGCGACTTCGGCTGGAACGTAGACTGGCCAACGCCGACCGCCGGGCCGACCGACGAGCCGACCGTTGAGCCGACCGACGAGCCGACCGACGAGCCGACCGACGAGCCGACCGTTGAGC
>DAOTXW010000051.1:0-56980 GCA_034435035.1 Anaerolineae bacterium
GAGCCAGCCTAACCGGGCTGGCTCGCCGGGTTGATAAGATCGGAGCCGCGTCACTGGCCATTCTGGGCCAGCGCCCGGGCTGCCTCCCGGCCGCGGGCCTCGTTGACGAACAGCAGCAGCACAAAGCCCGCGATCAGGAAGACCAGAATTGAAGCGATCCCCACCCGCTGACCCATCTGCTCGGCCAGACGCACCGCGAAGCCCTGCGCCTCGAAGCGCAGCGCAGCTTCGGCTGCCAGGAAGCCAAACACCGTCGGCCCGATAAACGAGGAGGTGCGCCCGGCTACAGAGAAGAAGCCGTAGAACTCGGCGCTCTTGCCCGGCGGGCTGAACTCCCCGACCAGCGTGCGGCTCACCGACTGCACGCCCGTCAGCGCGAAGCCCGCCAGCGCTGCGATGATAAAGAAGCCCGTCAGAGTCTGGTTGAACAGCATCCACGCCACCGCACCGATCATCAGCGCCAGGGAGATTAACAGCGAACGTTTGCTGCTGACGCGCGACGACAGCAGTCCAAACAGATAAGCCCCGCCGATGCTGGTGGCCTGTACGATGATCATCAGAATGATCAGCTGCTGCTGATCCATGCCGAACAGCACCGCTCCCACAATAGCGGCGAAGTCCAGCGCCATGATGATGCCATCGTTGTAGACCAGAAAGGCGATGATGAACTTAACCGCTTCGCGGTAGTGGCGCACATCGCGAAAGGTATCGGTAAGCCGCTTGCGAGCCACAGAAAAATAAGTGCCGCCTTCCGGCAGCCTCTGCGGCTGTGCGCGCTCGCGGAGCCACAGGAAGATCGGGGCGGCCGACAGGGCAAAAAAGACGGCGGTGATCAGAAATGACAGACGCACGATGAACTGCCCGCCAACCAGCAGGATCAGCGCCAGGACGATCAGCAGGCAGACGATGCCGCCCAGCGAGCCAATGGCCCACCCATTACCGGAGACCTCGCCGATGTCTTCAGGGGTGGAAATCTCCGGCAGCAGGGAGTCATAGAATACCTGAGAACTGCGGTAGCCGATCTCAGCGAAAATGAAGAACAGCATTCCAGTCAGGATATCGCCGGTGCCCACGAAGAACAGCAGGCCGGTGAACAGGCAGCACAGCGACGTGAAGAAGAAGAGAAAGCGCTTCTTGGCACCGGAGAAGTCTGCGATGGTACCCAGTATTGGCGACGCCACTGCCACTACCAGCATGGCGATGCCGACGGCGATACCCCACAGACGAGACCCTTCGGCTCCGCCCACAACCTCTTCCTTGAAGTAGGCCGAGTAGATGGCCAGCAGAACCACCGCAGCGTAGGCTGAGTTGCCAAAATCATACAAATACCACGCGATGCGCTCCCGCCGGCTGGAGCGAGAACCAGCGAAGGCTGTGTCCATGTGCCCTTCCCTAAGCATGAGTGGGATAAGCCCTGCGTGACAGTTACAACACTGCCATCCCGCGGGAGAGACGCACCAGTTCTCCGGCGCCGGACGGGCGCTCAGCCGCCGATCAGATGCTCGCCGGGCGTGAACTCGTCTTCCGTGCGGCTCGCCCAGGGATAGACCTCCGTACCGCGGGCCGCCTCCCGGATGGCCGGGTCGTCTGAGTAGTGGCCGCGGCGTCCCGGCGGGATCAGCGGCGCAATGTGCTGCATGATCTCATGGCTGATGGCCTCCAGCTGATCCCGGTGCTCCCGTCCGTGCCCGGCGATCGAGAAGGGGCCGAAGACCTCGCCCACGCGCACCGTTACGCAGGCACGCTGCCCACGGCGCAGCGCCGGGAATACATTCAACAGGCCGTCAAAGCCCATCGGCAGGATGGGCGCGCCGGTGCGCGCGGCCAGATAGGCGGTGCCGGGCCGCGCCGGGCGCAGCACGGTGGCCCAGTTTCCAGCCTCCGGGAAGATGCCGATGATGCCATCCTGCAGGAGCACCGCCTCCGCCGCCTTGAGAGCGTAGCGGGAGGCAGTGCCGCGCACCACCGGATAATAGCCCCACAGCCAGGGGATGATCCGCGTACTGGGCGGCGCGCCGGGATTCACCAGCCCGCCGATGAACTCCAGCGGCCAGGGGACGGCGCCCACCATACCCACCGGGTCCAGGTAGCTGAAGTGGTTGGCAACGACGATCAGCGGGCCGCGAGGGGGGAAGTTCTCCACACCCTCCAGATGAAAATCCGTAGCAGCCCGTAAGAGCGTCCGTGCCAGGCGCTGCAGAATCGCGCGTACCATGCCGCGACGCGGGTACCGGAATCGAATCGGGTGGCGTGCCATGGCGCGCGAGTGTAGCCAGTCTGCCGGGCGTCGTCAACTGCGCCAGCCTCTCCGGGCCAGGCCACGATATAATCAGATCGCTGATCAACTCTTTTCCTGCAAGGACTTCCGCCATGAGCCGCAGCTTCTTCCGTCAGGCCTTGACCCTCATCGCCACGCTGGCGACGATCACGGTGAACGGGCTGGCCAACGCCCTGCCGATTAATGGGCAGGCGACCGGCGCGATTTCCGACCGCTTTGAGGTGTTCTTCACCCCGGCCGGCTATGTCTTCTCTATCTGGGGCGTGATCTACCTGGGGCTGATCGCATTCAGCATCTACCAGGCGCTGCCGGCTCAGCAGGATAACACCGCACTGCGTGCCATCGCGCCGCTGTACTGGCTGAGCAGCGCTGCCAACATCGCCTGGATCTTCCTGTGGCACTACAACATCTTCCCACTGACCCTGGTTGCCATGCTCGGCCTGCTGGTCAGCCTGATCCTGATCTATCTGCGCCTGGATATCCAGCGGACGCAGGTCAGCGCGGGGATGCGCTGGGCGGTTCACCTGACATTCAGCATCTATCTCGGCTGGATCACCGTGGCCACCATCGCCAACGCCACCGCCCTGCTGTGGCTGGCCGGCTGGGACGGCTTTGGAATCAACCCGCAGGCGTGGACAGCGATCGTGCTGGCAGTGGCCGTGATCATTGCCGGGTCGGTGATGGCAACCCGCGGCGATACTGGCTATGCGCTGGTGCTGGTATGGGCTTTCGCAGGCATCGCGGTCAAGCACAGCGGTGTGCCGCTGGTGGCGACCAGCGCCATAGCCGCCGCGGCGCTGGTCGGGCTGATGGCGCTGGGGTCTGTTGTGCCTGGCGGCCCGCTGCCGGTAAGACCGCGTTGATTCTGCCGGCTTCTTGCCCGTTGGGATGCCTCATGCAGCACGCCGGAAAGATCACCGCTCGCCGACGTGTCCAGCTGCTGCGGCCACTCGACGGGGCGGGTTGATGAGGCTTTCCACTGTTTAAGGGCGCCGGGCGGCCAGGCCGCTTGCAGCGCTTGACAACCCCCTGCCGAGTCGCTAGAATGAGCCGCGTGCCGGGCCTGTAGCTCAGCTGGGAGAGCGCTACAATCGCACTGTAGAGGTCAAGGGTTCGAATCCCTTCAGGTCCACCTGAAGAAACTCATTCCAAACTACCTCCGATGCCGCAGGCATCACCACAAGAGGTCGAACAGTTTTTAGCCATGTTACGCTTCGAGCACCGAAGCAGACTGGCTGAACTGGAAGTAGACCTGTTGGCGTGAAAGGGGAGTTTGGAATGATTGTTTTTTCTGCCCTCGCTGACAGCAGCACAACGGCGCCGGTAGATGTTTACCTGCCTGTAAAGGCTGCTGCCGAATACTCCGGATACAACACGCAGTACCTTCGACGCCTGCTGCAAAGTGGATTGCTTGAGGTGTGCGCAGGTTAGGAGAGAATGCGTCCGCGATGCGCACATCCCCCCATACCCGGCGACCCAGGGCCGCCCACGAGGTCCGGTGCGACTGGCGGCTGCATGCCGGGGGAGGTGGCAGAACCAGATTTGCACACATGCTGAAGCTCCCAACGGAGGTCGTGTTTTGGTAGGCATTTGGGTGTTCAACCCACAACCCTGCCCCGCAACCTCTGCCGGTTGGCGATAATCTCACCTGCCACCGAAGAAGGCTTACTGCCATCAAATGCGGAGGGGTCAAAGCAGGCAGACCCGGCGATTTGCTTCACCGGGCAAGCGGAGTACACTGAGCGCAGCCCTCACATGGATCTGGGAAGACAAATCAGGAGTGCTGCCGATGTCAGACACCGAGTCATCTCAACGGGATCCTATCATCAGTCTGATCGATCAGGCCAGGCGAAGCCACGAAGGCGGTCAGCCCTTTCAGGCAGCCAGCCTGTACCGTCAGGCCGCCGAGGAAGCGCTGCAGGTCGGCGCCAATGACCTGAGGGCGCTGGCGCTGGTGGAGCTGGGCTCTGCCTACGTCGATCTTGACGAGATCAAAGAAGCCAGCGCGACCTATGTTGAGGCAGAGACTGCCGCAATGGAAGCAGGTGACACCACCCTGGAAATGCGGGCGTTTATAGGGCTGGCCGATGCCAGCCTCCGCATGGGCCAGACCGAGAACGCCGCGGCGCTATACCGCCGGGCCCGGGATGCCGCCGTCCGTGCCAACGATATGACCCGGGTGATGGAGCTATGCGTGCAGCTCAGCAGCCTTCAGTTCACGCTGGGGCAGTTCGCTGAGGCGCTGGAGACCTGCCGTGAAGGCGCCATCCTGGCTCACCAGCAGGGAGACAGCGCACTCGAAATCCGCATGCGCGGCACCATGGGCCTGTCCTGCGCAGAGCTGGGGCGTGATGAGGAAGCCATCATCTACCTGACCGAGGCAGCAGACAGAGCACAGGCGTCGGGGGATAGCAGCCATGAAGAGACCTACGTGGGCCGACTGGCAGGTCTGTATGCCGCACAGGGTGAAGCCGATCGCGCAATGAAGCTTTACACACGCGCACTCGGCATTGCCCGCCAGCGTCAGGACCCCCAGGCACAGGGAGTGTGGCTGGGCAATCTGGCGAACATCTACGCATTTGTCGGGCAGCTCGATGGCGCTATCGACGCCTACCGGCGGGCGATCGCCTTCTGCCAGCAGACAGGAGACCGCCTGGCCGAAGGGCAGCTGCTGATGAACCTGGGGATCGCGTGCATGGAGAATGACATGTCGGGCGATGCGATCGCCAGCTTCCAGAAAGCCGCTGCGGCTTTTGCCGAGATGGGCGAGAGCGAGCTGGCAGCGCAGGCACAGGAGCACCTGCGCGCACTGGGCGCCTAGCTGTTTGCGGCGTCAATCGCGCCGCGGCGCTTACCCGGAGAAGCCGAGCGCGCACGATATCTCGCGGGCTGTCCTGCAGACCTCGGCGGCGATCCGGGCTTCTTCGTCTGGGCCGAAACGGGTCAGCGGGCAGGTAACCGTCACCCCGGCGACGACCTGCCCCCCGGCCCCAAACACGGGCGCACCCACCGCGCAGATATCGCGCTCGTAATCGCCGCGATCGATCGAGACGCCGCTGGCGACGATCTCATCCAGAGCGTGGCGGAGCGCTTCCACAGTGGTCAGGGTGAGTTCTGTGTAGCGGACCAGATTGAGCCGGGCGATGAGATCCTCGCGCTCAGCAGGCGGAGCAAAGGCCAGCAGAACTTTCGGCGAGGCGCCAATATGGAGAGGGATCGGCTGGCCGATCTGATCGGACACCAGCAGGCGCTGGCTGCTCTCATGGTGGCCGATGCAGATCGCATACAGCCCCCGCCTCACCAGCAGGTGAGCGACCTCGCGGGTCGCCTCAGCCAGCCGGACCAGATGCGGCTGGGCCACCTGGTGGATGCCGAGCTGGCTGCGCGCGCTCAAGCCCAGGCGAAAGAGATTCAGCCCCAGTCGGTAGGCCTGGGTTTCGGCATCCTGCTCCACATAGCCATGGCGTGCCAGCGTACTGAGGATGCGAAAGACCCGGTTTTTGGTCATGCCGACGCGTTTGCTCAGATCGGTCAGCCGCTGCCACTCCCCTTCCGAGTTAGCCAGACCCTCCAATACCTCCAGTGCAGCGCCCAGACTGGCTATGTAATAGCGATCCATTTGCCTGCCATTCACTCACAAGGTCATTGACAGAAAGTTTGCTCTGCATATAATGAGCTATTATATAAGCCATAACGCTGTTTTGTCCAGTATAATTGACCCGGGACAGGTGCCGCGCTATTATGGTCGAGCCCACGCTGCCTACACCCCCCTACCGGCCTGCGAATTCGCTCGAATCGCCGCGCTTCAGCGGAGTGCGCACTTTCATGCGCCTGCCGCATCTCCAGACCACCACCGGCGTCGATGTTGCCATCGCCGGCCTGCCGTTTGACACCGGCGTTTCGTTCCGGGTGGGCGCCCGCTTTGGCCCGGAGGCGATACGTTCTGCTTCGGTCCTGCTCCGCCCGTACCACCCGGCGCTGGATATCGATCTCTTCGAGGCGCTGTCTGTGGTTGATTACGGGGATGCACCTGTCGCGCCCGGCTTCATCGAAGACTCGTATGATCGCATCGTAAACTTCCTGGAGCCGCTGCACCGGGCCGGGGTCATCCCGCTGTGTCTGGGTGGCGACCATTCGGTCGTGCTGGCAGAGCTGCGAGCCGCCGCGGCCACCCACGGCCCGCTGGCGCTGGTCCTGTTCGACAGCCACCCCGATACCTGGGAAGGCTACTTCGGGCACGCCTATTTCCACGGCACCCCGTTCCGGCGCGCCGTGGAGGAGGGGCTGCTGGACACTTCCCGCTCGATCATGGTCGGCCTGCGCGGCCCCCTGTATGCGCCAGATGACTGGGATCAGGCGCGTGCACTGGGTTTCGAGATCATCACCGCCAGCGAGATGCACACCGGCGGGCTGGATGGCCTGCCCGAGCGGATCCGCCAACGCGCCGGGGACCACCCGGTATTTCTATCCTTTGACATTGACTTCCTGGATCCCGCCTACGCGCCCGGTACGGGCACGCCGGAGGTGGGGGGCTTTGCCACCTGGCAGGCGCAGCGGCTGCTGCGCGGCCTGGTGGGTCTCAACCTGGCAGCGGCAGATGTGGTCGAGGTACTGCCCGCCTACGATCCGACCGGGGTCACTGCCGGCGCAGGCGCCAACATGGCCTGGGAAATTCTGAGCCTGATAGCCTGGAAGCGGCAGCACGGGGCTTGACAGCTCTCAAGAACAATTGCGCAGGAGGCGTACGGTGTCTCATCCCGGTATGGCAGATCAGAGCCATGAGGAACGACTGCGGTTTGAAAACGCCGCCATCGAGGTGGTGCAGGCCGCCAGGGACAGCGGCCTGACTCTCCGTCTGCTTGGCTCGCTGGCGTTTCATGTCCACTGCCCGCGCTACGGGTATCTGCAGGCGGCGCTGGGGCGGGCCTATACGGATATTGACTTTGGCAGCTACCGCGGCGAAGCCTCCCGGATGAGCGCCTTCTTTAAGGAACTGGGCTACGGCGAGGACGCGGAGATCAACGTGCTCTTCGCCGGCCAGCGCATGATCTTCAACCACCCTTCCAACAGCCTCCATGTGGATATCTTCTTTGACCGTCTGAACTTCTGCCACGAGATCAACTGGGAGGGTCGCCTGGAGCAGGACTATCCCACCATCCCTCTGGCAGAGATGCTGCTGGAGAAAATGCAGATCGTCAAGATCAACGAGAAGGACATCATCGATACCATCATGCTGCTGCTGGAGCACCCGCTGGGCGACCACGATCGGGAGACGATCAACATCGCCCTGATCAGCCGTCTGTGCGCCGCGGACTGGGGCCTGTGGCGCACAACCACCATGAATCTGAGCAAGGTCAGGGATCTGGCGCAGGGCTATGATCAGCTCTCGCAGCAGGATAAGGTTCACATCGCTGCCCGGGTGGAGGAGGCGCTTGCCATCATCAATACCACCCCCAAGACGCTGGCCTGGAAGGTGCGCTCTGCGATCGGGGACTCGGTGAAGTGGTATCAGAGCGTGGATGACGTTGACTGATCGGCTGTCTATATTCACTACGAGGGAAGCGAGTTAACCTATGTCACTCTGGTCGAAAGCAAGTGCTGAACCGCCGCTCCGGCTGTTCTTCGTGACCGATGTCCACGGCTCCGAGCCGACCTTCCGCAAATTCATCAATGCGGCCCGGATCTACGAAGTCGATGCCCTGATCCTGGGCGGCGACATCACCGGCAAGATGATGACCCCCATTATCAGCCTGGGCAACGGCACCTACCGCGCCAGCTTCTATGGGGAAATGCACATGCTGCGCGACGAGGAAGATCTGGCAGCCTTTGAGAAGATGGTCGCCAAAGCAGGAAACTACAGCCACATTCTGAGCGAATCCGAATACCAGGCGCTGGCCAGCAGCCCTGCCCTGATCGAGAATCTGTACCGGCAGAAAGCGGCCGAGCGGCTGGCCGCCTGGACGCGGCTGGCCGAGGAGCGGCTGGCCGGCACAAATATCAACTGTTATGTCACCGGGGGCAACGACGATCCTCCCGAAGTGCTGGAGGCGCTGCAACGCGAAGCGGTGAAGCATGTGATCCTGTGCGAGGACCGCACCGTTGATCTCAGCCCGGCGGGCCACCGGATGGTGAGCCTGGGCTACAGCAACCCAACCCCATGGAAGACCCCCCGTGAGATCGAGGAAGTAGACCTTGAGCGCCATATCCAGGCGCTAGTCAACGGAATCGACGACTTCTCGCGGGTGATCTTCAATTTCCATGTGCCGCCGGTGGACAGCACGCTCGATACCTGCCCTATGCTGGACACCTCCACCGACCCCCCCAGCATGGTGACATCCGGCGGCCAGCCGGTGATGTTCGGGGCTGGCAGCACCGCTGTCCGCGAGGCCATTGAGCGCTGGCAGCCGCTGCTGTCACTGCACGGCCATATCCATGAGTCCCGGGGCATTACTACCATCGGTCGTACTACGGCGATCAATCCCGGCAGCGAATATGGCGAAGGGGTCCTGCGCGGCGTCATTGTGAATCTCTCCGGAGACAGTGTAGTCAGCACGCAGCTGACCTCCGGGTGATGGAGCTAAAACGGTGAATACAGGCCCCTCGCTGATCTACGATCTGAGTCAGGCGATAGAGAACGGCATGACGTTCTACCCCGGGGACCCGGAGCCGCACGTTGAGCCGATCGCCGTGCCCGGTTCACCGTGGCTGGTGGCCTCCCTCCACCTTGGAACGCACAGCGGCACCCACATCGACGCCGCTTCACATTTCTACCGGGACCACGCTGCCATCGACAGCTACCCCCTCGAGCGCTTCGTGCTGCCCGGTCGGGTTGCCCTCCTGCCACAGTTGGCGGACGACGCTCCCATCACCGCTGAACACCTTGAGCCGCACCTGGCTCATCTGACGGGCGGAGAAGCGCTTATCCTGCGCACTGGCTGGGATCGGTTCTGGAAAACTGACCGCTATCTGCGCCACCCCTACCTGACCGCCGCAGCGGCTCAGGCGATCGTCGAGGCGGGGGCGAGCCTGTTGGGCATCGACGCGCTCAACCCGGACTCGACAGTTCAGGGCACGTCGCATGTCCATGAGGTGCTGTTGGGCAACAACGTCCTGATCGTGGAAAACCTGACCCGTCTGGACCAGCTGGTGCCGGGCCAGCGCTACCTGTTCGCCTTTCTGCCGCTCAGGCTGGCCGGCCTGGATGGATCGCCAGTCCGGGCGATAGCCTGGGACCGCTAAAACCGCTCCAGTTGTGGCAGATTTGACGTGTGGTTTAGATCGGCCCACAATTGCGCTGCACACTCAGCTAAAGGGAGGCACCATGTCAACAGCAACCGATAGCGCAGCAAAACCTGAGGTCTTTGTCCGCAAAGCCAGCGGCCTGGTGCGGACCGCCGGCTGGTGGGACGTTCTGGCCTACAACGTCAATTTCACCAGCATCGGCCTACTGCTTGTCTTTCTGCTCTGGCTGGGACCGGCTTTCTACCCGGGCATTAATCTGGCGCTCAGCACGATCATCTGCGTGCTGCTGATCCTACCCCTGGCGCTGACGTTCGGGTTCCTGGCCTCATCGATGCCCCGCTCCGGGGGTGACTACGTCTACGTCAGCCGCGTGCTGGGGCCGGCGCTGGGCATGATGTCGAACTTCAATGTCACCATCTGGTGGTTCTTCTATGGTGGGGTGCCATCGGCCTTCCTGGCGCTGTATGGCCTGGCGCCGTTTTTCCGCACGATGGGCATCTTCACGAACAACCCCGGCCTGATTGACGTGGGCAACTGGTTTGCCAGCCCGGTCGGCATGTTCGTCTTCGGCACAGCGCTGATCTCGCTGCTGGTGTTCATCTTCGCCCGCGGGATGAAGACGTTCTTCCGCATTCAGAACCTGCTGATCATCCTGGCGGTGATCAGCACCGTGCTGAGCGCTGTGGTGTTCATCGGCAAGGGGCCGGCTGACATCATGGAGGCTTTCAACCGATTCGTTGGCCCGATCTCGGGCAAGCCGGATGCCGCAGCTTATGTCCTGCAGGCAGCTTCGGAAGGCGGCTTCGCTGTGGCCCCCTTCTCGCTGCGCAATACTCTGCTGGCCATGACCTGGATCTATCTCAACCTGTCCTTCATGCAGTCATCAGCCTACATCGGCAGTGAGGTCAAGGACGCCCGCCGCACGCAGATCCGCTCGATGCTGCTGACGCTCTTCCTGGTCGGGGCCGGCGTGCTGGTGACGGTGCTGCTGGTGGTCAACGCAGCCGGCATGGAGTTCCTGGGCGCGCTGGGCTGGGCCGATCCCGCCGAGCTGGGCATGAGCTCGACGCCGCTCTATACCGAGCTGGCGGCCTATGCCAGCGGCAACGTGGTGGTGGCCTTCCTGATCACCTTCGGCTTCATCTTCTGGAGCTACGCCTGGCTGCCGGGCCAGATCATCAACGGCTCGCGCAACATCCTGGCCTATGCGATTGATGGCCTGATCCCGGCCTGGTTCCGCCGGGTGCACCCCAAGCTCAATACCCCGGTGCCAGCGCTGGCGACCATGGGAATCATGAGCATCGTGGCGCTGGCAATATACGTATTCACGCCGTTTTTCGCCACGCTGGTGGGCATCTTCGGGTTCATCCTGAGCTTCATCATGGTGTCGATCTCGGCGGTGCTGCTGCCGTACCGGCTGCCTGACGTGTTCGAGACCTCCCCGGTGAAGCAGCGCCTATTTGGAATCCCGGTGATCTCGATCATCGGTGTGCTGAGCATCATCTCCTGTGTGATCATGGCCTGGGCCTACGTCGCCGATCCGCTGGCTTCCGGCGCAAACGGCCCCGTGTTCCTGGTGGTGTTCAACACGATCGTCTTCCTGAGTGGACTGGGCGTTTACTACCTGGCGAAGTGGTTGCAGAGCCGCCGCGGGGTGGATGTCTCGCTCAGCTACAAGGAACTGCCCGCCGAGTAGCCTTTTACCCTGCGCGGGATTGCCACATATTCAGCAACGAACGGGGAGGCCGGCTCAGACGACCGGCCTCCTCTGCTGCCTTCAGCGATCAGGTTCCTTTGGCGGCGGATGGGATATCCCACACGGCTTCCACCACACCCCCTCGCATGCCGTAGAAGCGGTCATACAGGTTGATCGTCTCGCTGGCGCTGCGCACCCACAGTTCGATGTGGTCGCCGATGCGCAGAGCCTTCGCATCACCGGTCAACCGCACACGGCCGTGCTCCTGTGATAGGGCAAACACAGCAGCACCCTGCGGCGATTTGACTTCAGGCAGCCCCAGGGCGGCGTCCATCCCCTTCGTGCCGAGGTCGATCACGGCCACATCATGGTTTTCAGCCCAATCAGGCCGGCTGATGACCGTCGCCAGCACCGTAAGCGCACAGTCGAAGTCCCGCACGCCGTGGTCGCGGAAGGCCGTGTCATTGAAAAGATACGTCCCCGCCTGAACCTCGGTGATCCCCGGTGTCGTGGCAGCAAACTGATAGGTGAACGTCCCACCGCCGCTGACGATATCGACTTTCAGGTTGGCCGCTTCCAGATAGTCCCGCGTCTGGACCAGCAGCTCATTGGCCATCCGCGAGCAGGCTTCCCGGTCGGCCTCGGCGACCTTCATGGTGCAGTGGCCATCGTAGCCCATCAGGCCCTTGAAGATCAGCCCCGGAGCCTCCTGTACAGCCCGCGCCAGCGCCAGGGCTGGCTCGAACGGCCCCACCCCACAGCGCCGGTGTCCGATATTCACCTCGACCAGTACCCGGATCGGCACGCCGGCGGCCTGCGCAGCGTGGGACAGCTCGGCGACATTCTCCTGGCTGTCAACCGCCACGATGATGTTGGTACAGGCCGCCAGGCTGACCAGCCGCCGGATTTTGCGTGCGCCGACGATCTCGTTGGCGATCAGAATGTCGCGTATGCCGGCGGCGGCCAGGCTCTCGGCCTCCGAGAGTTTGGCGCAGGTCAGCCCCACTGACCCGGCGGCGAGTTGCCGGTGCGCCAGGGCGGGCGTCGCCCGGTGTACTTTGACGTGCGCCCGTAGATTGGCTTCCACCCCGGCGAAGTAATCCGCCATCCATTGCAGGTTGCGCTCCATAGCGTCGAGGTCGATCAGCAGCGCCGGGGTGTCGATCTCGTCCCGGGAAACCCCTATCTCATAGTTGTGGCCGTTCATGGCCTTCGATCCTTGTGGCGAGTTCTGGGCAGCACGCCGTATTAATGTTCAAATAAGATGAACAAATGCATCATACTGTGAAGCGGGCCGCTGTGTCAACCCCCGACAGCTCAAACGCCCTCAGGGGTGGGCAGCATTCGGCCCGCCCAGCAGCTGGTGATCGAACTGCTCCGGCAGGTGGCGGATGTCTTCATTCTCCGGCGAGAATGCCAGATCCCAGAAGGCGGTCTGGGCCCCGGTTGCCGGGCGGCCATTGTGACGGGCCAGATACAGCGTGTGCCGCAGTTCCAGCCCGGTGACAATGACCCGGGCCAGCAAGCCGCTCGCGATGGCTTCGGCTGCCACCATGCTCGAGACAAATGCCACACCCATCCCTTCCTGCACGGACATCCGGATAGCTTCGCTGTTGCCCAGGACCATGATGGTGTCCAGGTCCTCGATGTGCAGACCATGCCAGGCCAGCCCCTGCTCGACCGCCTCCCGGGTGCCAGCCCCTTCCTCGCGCAAAATGAAGTGCTCGTCCAGCAGATCCTCCGGCTGGATGACGCCCCCGCTCCGCACCCAGCGATGGTCAGACGGCGCGATCAGGATCACCGGATCGTTCAGGAATGGGCGATACTCGATATCTTTATGAGGTTCGTTGAGGCTGGAGATGGCAATCTGCACCTGACCGGCCAGCAGCTTGCGAAGGACCACCTCGCGCCCCTGAACGTCGCAGATCACCTGGACGTGGGGATGACGCTGGTGCAACCGGGCTACCAGCCGGGGCAGCACATACTTTCCAGAGGTGGTGCTGCACCCCAGCCGCAGCAGCCCGTGGATCTGGCCCTGCAGGGAGAGCAGGACTTCCTCCACCTGCCGGGCGTGGTGCAGCAGATCACGTGCCAGCGGGATCAGCGCCTCGCCCGCTTCGGACAGCGCGATGTGCCGCCCCGCCCGGTGAAAGAGCGCCGCTCCCAGTTGAGCTTCAAGCCCCTGGATCTGCATACTAACCGCAGGCTGCGACAGATTGAGGCGGCGGCCTGCCTCCGAAAAGTTCATGGTTTCGGCGGCAGCCAGAAACACGTTGAGCGCATTCAGATCGAGCATGTCAGTCTCCTCGCTGCCCGCGTGGGCCGTGGTGCTTGCCAGTTATATTGTAGCGGCCCTTCCATTCGATCAAACCGGACAAACATCACGGCTTTCATAAGAGATATTTATGGATTCCTATAACCACCTTTGATAAGAATATGTGATGAAAGTCACTCCCCAGCATAAAGAACTATGGGTAATATTGTGATATGGTTCACAAATAACCGGTGGAGTCTGCTTTGAAAACGAGCCGCGCCGCCATTCTGTTGATTGCTCTGGGGCTGCTGGTGCTAGCCTTTGGCTTGTATGCAGAACAGGCCGGGCTGCTGATCAGCGCCGCTCCACAGCCCGAGGCCACAGCAACCGAAGCGCAGGCAGCTGAATCCCTCCCCACAGCCACTGAAGAAGCGCCGGTAGAAGAGCCGACCGCCGCGCCCAGCGCGACGCCAGCGCCGGTGGCCGAGGAAAACTGCCTGACCTGCCATACCGATGCCGAGACTCTGAAAACCCTGGCCGTTGAAGAAGCCCCGACGGAGTCGCTCTCCTCGGGGGAGGGTTGAGGTGGCGATGTGCCTCCGGTGGAGGCATGGGAAAAGGTCCTGGTGAGCGCAGAGGCATTGACGGGCGTTCATGCATCCGTCACCTGCACGCAGTGTCACGGCGGCAACGGTGCGAGCAGCGATCTGGCAGGCGCCCATGACGGCCTGATCGCCGATCCGTCACAGCCACCGGCAAATGCCTGCGGCACCTGCCACGCCGAGATTCAGACTGCTCACGAGAACAGCCTGCATGTCACCCTGGCCGGCTACGATCTGGCTTTGTACCAGCGCAGCACGCCGGAGAATCACCCTGCCCTCGATGAGATGCAGGCAAATCACTGCAGCAGCTGCCACGCGTCGTGCGGAAGCTGCCACGTCAGCCAGCCGGCATCAGTCGGGGGTGGGCTGCTGGAAGGTCACGCGATCGTCACGACGCCGCCGATGAGCCGCACCTGCACCGGCTGTCACGGCAGCCGCGTCCGGAATGAGTACAGTGGGCGCAATGAAGGTATCCCCGGAGATGTGCACCTCTCTCAGGCGCGGCTGGCCTGTGCCGGCTGCCATACCGGCGATGAGATGCACGGCGTCGGCGTGACTGGCACAAGCCGCTATGATGGCGAGCGTCAGCCTCTGTGCGAGTCCTGCCATGCCGATGCCGTCGGCGAGGGCAACACAATCCAGCAGCACACACTGCACGGCGACCGGGTTGCCTGCCAGGTCTGCCACTCGGTGAGTTACAAGAACTGCGCAAGCTGCCATGTGCAACAGAACGAAGAAGGCATCCCCTACTTCGAGACAGCCGAGTCGTGGATGGACTTCCGCATTGGGCTGAACCCCAACCCGACGCCGGAGCGACCCTGGACGTATGTGCTGGTGCGCCACGTCCCGATCGATCCCAACGCCTTTGACTTCTACGGAGAGAACCTGCTGCCGAACTTCGACGCGCGGCCCACCTGGCTGCCCACGACGCCGCACAACATCCAGCGCATCACGCCGCAGAACGAGAAGTGCGAGAACTGCCACGGCAATGCGGATATCTTCCTGACCCTTGATGCCGTCCTGCCGGAAGAGCGCGCGGCCAATGCCCCGGTGATCGTGCCGGAGCTGCCCGGACCCTAGTGTATTGGCCTGCCGGGCGACCTCTGCGCCGCCCGGCAGTCAACAAATCAATCGATGAGGAGAACTATCATGAAGCGCAATCAGAGCCTGCTGATCAGCCTCCTGCTGATCGCCCTGCTGAGCAGCCTGCTCGGCGGGTGTGTCGCCCCGCCGGTCGAAGCGCCGGTGATGGAGGAGCCAGCCGCCGAGGCGACTGAGGAACCGGCTGTTGAGGAAGAACCAGCCGAGGAGGCCGCCGAGCCAACCCCGGAGCCGACGCCGGAGCCTACTCCGGAGCCGGTGGCGGACCTGGACGGTGCATTCACAACCTTCCTGGGCAGTCTGCAGAAATACAATCAGATCGCCGCAGCCGATCTGAATGAGATGATGGCGGAGAATCCGCCGTTCCTGCTCGATGTGCGCCAGCCAGAAGAGATCGAAGAGGCCGGCTATATCGAGGGCTCGATCAACATCCCGCTGCGCGACCTGGCCCAGAACCTGGACAAGCTGCCGGACGCCGACACGCCGATCGTCACGATCTGCGGCAGCGGCTGGCGCTCCAACATCGCTATGACGACTCTGGTGTCGCTGGGCTGGGCCGATGTCAAAAGCCTGACCGGCGGCTTCACCGGCTGGAAGGAAGCCGAGTTCGCCTTTGCAGAAGGGCTCCCGGCGGAAGCCGAGGCAATCAGCGAGCCTGAGGTTGACCCGCTGCTGCTGGCCGAGTTTGATGCGATGCTCACCGGCCTGCCTGAGGGCTGGGGCGTCACCCCGCCGGAAGCGCTGGTTGAGCAGCTGGCCGACAGCCCCGACACCATTCTGATCGACGTCCGTACTCCGGCCGAAGTTGCGGAAACGGGCGTGATCGAAGGCGCACTGACCATCCCGATCGAGCAGTTCATCGAGATGAAGGATCAGTGGCCGGCTGACCTGGACGCCAACATCGTCACCTATTGCAAGGTGGGCGGGCGCGGCGTCATCGCCATGAGCATCCTGCGCACCTACGGCTACACCAACGTCACCAACCTGAAGGGCGGCCTGACCGCCTGGCAGGCAACCGGCAATGCCACCGTTGGCGGGCTGAACAATGCCTTTGCCAGCTTCCTTGCCAGTATGGAGGGCTACAACCTCATCGATCCGGCGGCTGTCAGCGAGTCGCTGGCCGAGGATCCGCCGTTCATCGTGGACGTGCGCGAGATGGATGAGGTGATGAAGGACGGCTATATTGAAGGCTCGATCAACATCCCCCTGCGCGACCTGATCAAGAACGTGAACATGCTGCCCGACTTCGAGACCCCGATCGTGGTGGTCTGCGGCAGCGGCTGGCGCTCCACCATCGCCATGACCGCGCTGGAGACGCTGGGCTGGGCGAACGTCAAGAGCATGAAGGGCGGCATCGCGGCCTGGAAGGAAGCCGGCCTGCCGCTGACGGAAGGCATGCCCGAAGGAGCCGCCTCGCTGGGCAGCTACGAGCTGGATCCCACGCTGGTGGCCAAGTTCGACGAGATGTTCACCGCCCTGCCAGAAGGCTGGGGTGTGCAGTCCGTCGAGGGGCTGGTCGAGATGCTGGCCGAGAACCCGGACATGATCGTGATCGATGTCCGCACGGCGGAGGAAGTGGCTGAGACCGGCATCATTGCCGGCGCCGTGACGATCCCGCTTGAGGAGTTCATCGCCCGTAAGGCGGAATGGCCAGCGGCCAAGGATGCAACTATCGTCACCTACTGCAAGGTGGGCGGGCGCGGCGTCATCGCCATGAGCATCCTGCGCACCTACGGCTACACCAACGTCACCAACGTGAAGGGCGGCATTGAGGGCTGGATCGCGGGGGGCAACCCCGTCGTCCCTGCTCCGTAGCTTTGCATCTGCCCTGACTCAGTGGCCCGGCCTTCAACCGCCGGGCCACTGTCTGTTTGCAGCCTGTCTCCCACCCCGGCCCGGGCCACATCTCTGAGGGAAGGGTATTGACATCTGCGCGGAAACCGTGCTAATATGTTCAACATACGTGAACGTTCTGATTTTCCGAACATTTTCGGCAGGCAGGGGACCTGTCTGAACCGGCGCACAAATGGCAATACTCCTTTCACCGGCGGCACCCCTCACTGGCCGCAGCCGGCGCCGGTTTCTCGCCTCGCTCCTGCTGGAGGATTCGCGCACATCGCCAGACGCTGCAGACGCTGAACGCCTTCGACCCGCTCACCCGATTCCAGGCGGAGGATGCCATGAGCTTGGTAGGGATTGATGTTGGCTCCAGTTCAGTCAAAGCCGCCGCTTACTCCGAAGACGGGCAGCTGATCGGCGTCGCCAGCGCCGACCTGACTCCCCTCTACCCCGCCCCCGGTCTGTGGGAAACCGATCCGCTTGATGTCTGGCAGGCCACTGACGCAGCGATGCGTAATCTGGTCGGGCAGGAGGCGGTGCGCCGGCTCCCGCCGCGCGCTATCGCCGTCAGCGCCTCCGGGCGGGAGAACTTCCCCGCCGATGCGAACGGCGTCCCCCTGGCCAACGGGATCATGGGCGCGGATACGCGCGGCGCCGAGTTTGAAGTCCCGCCGCCCGACGCGCCGGTGCCCGAGCCGTGGTGCCTGGAATGCGGCCACCTGCGCGAGCGGATGGATCCCATCTTCCGGCTGGCCTGGCGGCGCAAGTACCAGCCGGAAATTATGGAGAAAGCCCGCTACTACTTCGGCTGGATCGACTGGGTGACCTTCAAGCTGTGCGGGCGCGCGGTCATGGATCAGAGCACCGTCTCCCGCTACGCGGTATACGATCTCAGGACGCTCGACTGGAACGCAGAGCGCATCGCCGAGCACCAGGTGCCTGACTACCTGCTGCCGGAGGTGCTGCCCTGGGGCGAAGTCATCGGAGAGGTCCGCCCGGAGGTCGCCCGCGGCTGGGGGCTGCCGCCCGGTGTGGTGGTGGCACAGGGCTGCCACGATCTGAACTGCGCCGCCTACGGCGCAGGCGTCTACGAGATCGGGACGGTGTGCCTGGTCAGCGGCTCGTATGAGAACATCCTGGTGCCAACCGACCAGCTCCCCACCGCCCGGATGCTGCTGCGCGAGCTGTCCGTCATGCCGCAGCCCTGCAAGGCGGGCCTGTCCGTCATCGCGGTACACCCGACCGGTAATGCCGTGATGAACTGGGCGCGGGGCCTGACAAACAGCTCCATTGAGGCAGTTGAAGAAGCCCTCCAGAACGGTGTGCGCGGGCCCAGCCCGGTCATGGCGGTGCCCTATCTGTCGGGCTCGATGACCTTCTGGGAGAATGGCCGCAAGGCCAGAGGCGGGCTGATCGGCCTGACCCTGGCGACATCCAAGACGGATGTCGTCCAGGCATTCATGGAGAGCATCGCCTACGACACAGTCAACACCCTGGGCCTGATGCGCGAAGAGGGCATCGCCATCAAGCGCATCCGCATCACCGGCGGCGGCGCGCGGTCGGCCTGGTGGACTCAGCTCAAGGCGGATATGACGAACATGCCTATCGAAGTCGTGGCGCACCCGGAGCCGGGCACGCTGGGCGCGGCGCTCCTGGCCGGCCTGGCCATCGGTGTATACGACGATATGGAAGCGATCAGCATCAAGTACTCCGGCACAGCCGCCGTCTACGAGCCCGCTCCCGACCGCGCGGCGCTGCATGCGGAGCGGCTGGAGAAATACCGCCAGCTGATGGCGCTCCTGCTGGAACATATCTATTAAGCTGGCTCTGATTAGTCAGGGGATATCCTGATGAAACTCGGCACCGCGACCTCCGTTCTGTACCAGTACGCGATCCACGACGCGATCCCCGTCGTTGCGCGGGCCGGCTACGATGGCATCGATATCTGGGGCGGACGGCCGCACGTCTACCGGCAGGACCTTTCTGCGCGCGATCTGGCAGATTTGCGCCAGCGCATCGCCGATCACGGGCTGGATGTGTCATCTTTTATGCCAGCGTTTTATCGCTATCCCCATTCGCTCAGCAGCCCCAACCCGCGCGTCCGCCAGGACAGCATCGCCTATATGCAGGCGTGCATCGATAACGCCGTCGCGCTGGGCGCGCCGATCGTGCTGGTGGTGCCCGATCTCAGCCTGTACGGGCAGAAGACCGTCGACTCGCACCGCCGCCTGGTGGAGAGCATCGACGCCGTCGCCCGCTACGCCGCCCAGCATAACGGGCTGATGCTGGGCATCGAGATCCTGCACACGGATGAAACCGACCTGGTCAACACCGCAGACGACGCCGCAGGCATCATCCGCGAGCTGGGGCATCCGAACCTCGGCGCCGTGCTGGATACAGGCACCCTTAACCTGAGCAAGGAATCGCCGGCCACGATCTTTGCCACCCTGGGGGATAAAGTGCTGCAGATCCACGCCAACGACAACATGGGCGGCCACAAACAGCAGAACCTGATCCCCGGTGAGGGCACGTACGATTTTGCCGGACTGATTGCCTTCCTGAAGTCGATCAGGTACACAGGGTATCTGTCGGCGGAGCTGTCGCGCGAGTATTCAGACGATCCGGAGCCGGCGCTGACAACAACCGCCGAGCGCCTCCGCACCTGGATGCAGGCTGCGTAACGACGCCCACCGGGCTGCGCCTGTTCAGGAGGAAAGGATGACGCCACTGACCCCCTTCGAGATGTGGTACGGCCGCGACGAACCGCCGCCGGCTGTGATCGCGCTGCGGGCCGGCCTGCTCGATCTGGAGTTCCAGGATGGCGACCTGCGCTATATCCGCTACGGGAGGCACGAGCTGATCCGGCGTATCTACTCAGCCGTGCGTGATGTGAACTGGAATACCATCCCGGCCCGGTACAGCGATCTCGCCGTGGATGCGTCTGCCGATCACTTCCGCATCCAGTTTGAGGCCTACCACGAGGCCCCGCCGCTGGCCTTCCGCTGGCAGGCGATCATCGAGGGCCGGCCCGATGGGACGATTGAGTACACCCTGAACGGAGTCGCTGAAAGCGACTTCCGCTACTGCCGGATTGGCTTCTGCGTGCTGCATCCGGTGCTGGGGATCGCCGGCAGCCCGTACCGCGCCGTCACGCCTGACGGGCCAATTGCAGGCGTTCTGCCGGAGCTGATTGAACCGCAGCGGATGGCAGATAACGGTTTTGAGCTGCCCATCTTTCCCTCCTGTTCCCGTCTGGCTGTCGAAATGCCCGGCGGAATCACCGTGATCACCGAGTTCGAGGGGGACCTGTTTGAGACGGAGGATCAACGCAACTGGACGGATGGCTCGTTCAAAACTTACTGCACGCCCATCGCGCTGGGCTATCCGCATGCCGCCAGCAAAGGCCAGGTGTTCTACCAGAAGGTTCGCGTCCGGGCGGAAGCGCTTTCGGCAGTTCCTTACATGGCGCCGCCCCGCGCCGAGGAGCCCATCCGTCTCACCCTGGGCAATCCCGCAGGCAGGCTGCCCCGGCTGGGCTTCGGCATGGCCAGCCATGGAGGCGAACTCGATGCCCGCGAGGCGGATCGGATCGCCCGTCTGCTGCCTGCTCATTTACGAGTTGATCTGTACTTCCACAGCCCCGGCTGGATCACCAGGCTCGACCAGGCCATCACGGCCGCCCGGCAGACCGGGGCGGCGCTGGAGCTGGCGCTCTTCCTGACCGACGACCCGGCGGAGGCGCTCTCAGAGCTGGGTAGACGGCTGGCCGGGGTACCGGTCGCCCGGGTGATTGTCTTTCATCAGGCGGAGGCTCCTCTCGGCACAACTTCGCCCCGCTGGATGGCGCTGGCCCGTCAGCATCTCAGCGCAGCCCTGCCCGGCGCCCTGCTGGTTGGCGGCACCAACGGCAACTTCGCGGAGGTCAACCGCCAGCGCCCCGACATCACGACGATGGATGGCGTCGCCTACACCGTCAACCCGCAGGTGCATCTGCCCGATGAGCGCTCGCTGATCGAGGCGATCGAGGCGCAGCGTGACACGGTGATCACCGCGCGCAGCTTCTCCGGCCAGCTGCCAATCAGCGTCAGCACGGTGACGCTCAAGCCGCCCTTCAACCAGGCGGCCCGGGAAGAAGAAGCTCCCCCTGCCCCGGACGAGCTGCCCCCTTCTGTCGATCCGCGCCAGATGTCGCTGTTCGCCGCAGCATGGACGGTGGGGAGCCTGCGTGCACTGGCGCTCGGCCATGCGGCGTCGGTCACCTATTACGAAACCACCGGGTGGCGTGGGCTGATCGAGACAAAGGCCGGCAGCCCGCTGCCCGCGAAGTTCCGCTCCGCGCCGGGGATGATATTCCCGGTCTACTGGGTGTTCGTCTGGCTGGCCGGCGCCCAGGGCGCTCCGGTGCTGGAAGTGACCGCCGACCGGCCGCTGGTCGCCGATGCGCTGGCCTTCCGGCAGGAAGGGCGGCTGAGAGTGCTGGCCGCCAACCTGCAGCCCTGCAGCCAGGCCGTTCATCTCGGCCCGCTGCCCGATGGCCGGGCGGCGCTGCTACGCCTGAACGAAGACACCTTCGGGGCTGCTACCGGCCACCCCGATACTTTCCCGGATCAGGCGCAGGAACTGGCAGTCGCGGGTGGGGAGGTGACCCTGACCATGAAGCCCTACGAGACGGCGCTCCTGGAGATCAGCCTGCGCTAGTGGCACGCTGCGCTGGTTGACAGGCTTACGCAAGAAAGGAGTGTTTCCCATGAAGGTCTATGAAGGGCGTTTTGCCGGCAAGCGGGCGATCATCACCGGCGCCTCCAAGGGCATCGGGCGAGCCACCGCCATCCGGCTGGCCCGCGAAGGCGGGCGCGTCGGCCTGATCGCCCTGCCTGAGCCGGAACTGGACGAGGTCGCCTCGATCATCAAAGGCTACGGGGGCACAGCGCTGGCGCTGGCCGCCGATGTCACCAGGGAAGATCAGCTCTCCGCCGCCATCGACGCCGCCGCCCGCGAGTGGGGCGGCCTGGATATCGTAGTCTCCAATGCGGGCATCGAAGTGCCCTTCGAGGACACAACCGTCGATTCGCTGCCCCTGTCAGTCTGGCAGAAGGTCGTCGATACCAACCTGACCGGTCAGTTCCTGGCCTGCAAGCACGGCGTCCGTCACCTGCTGGAAGCCGGCGGCGGGGCGGTGGTCATGATCGGCTCGCCCTGCGCCCTGCGCGGTTTCTGCTTCAAAGAGCATGCCTACAGCGCCAGCAAGGGCGGCATCCTGTCGCTGATGCAGGTGATGGCGCTGGACTACGCCCCCAGCAACATCCGGGTCAACGCGGTGATCCCCGGCTTCATCGACACGCCGATGAACGCGCATGTGATGGCCGATCCCGAGCTGCTCAAGTTCTGGAGCCAGGGGATCCCCCTGAAGCGTCCGGGCACCGCGGACGAGGTCGCCTCCGTCATCCTGTTCCTGGCTTCGGATGAAGCCGCATACGTGCTGGGATCCGCTTACGTGGTGGACGGTGGTCAGCTGACCTGAGAGCGAACACCCCGGCATACCGGTTTGAGATGCGACAGGTCTGGGTATGGGTCGCAAGGAGGTGATATTGAGCGGATCTGGCGCCGGCAGACCCCTGAGGGGGAGCATCGCCAGGGATCAACTACCCGGCATACCTGATGTGATGTAACCGGCCGCGCTGCGCATGCGCGCAGCCCCGGCCGGCCAGGGCCTATCCTCAGGGCATGGAAATGAGGAGTCGCAGGTTCACTACAGGGGAGGAAGAATTATGAGACAGTCACTCTACCTCAGCATCATGTTTGTGCTGCTGGCGGCGCTGATCCTGGCCGCCTGCGGCCCGGCGCAGCCTCCGGCGGAGGAGCCGGCAGCCGAAGAGCCCGCCGCCGAGGAGCCGGCAGCCGAAGAGCCGGCCGCCGAGGAACCCGCCGCCGAAGAGCCGGCCACCGAAGAACCGATGGCGGAAGGCCCTCAGCAGGGCGGCAGCCTTGTCATGGCCCGCGACTCCGAGCCGCTCTCGCTGAATCCCATCGGCGATGGCTCGGCGGACAACGGGTCGATCTTCATGATCGTGCAGATCTTCGACACGCTGGTAGAGACACAGGACAACCCCCTGCCTCAGCCCGCGCTGGCCGAGAGCTGGACGGTCTCTGAGGATGCCATGACCTGGACCTTCACGCTCCGCCAGGGGGTCAAGTGGTCCAACGGCGAACCCCTGACGTGCGCGGATGTCAAGTACTCGATCGACGGATTCGCCGATCCTGAGGTCAACACCTTCTACTCCGGTTTCGGCTCGGCCATTGAAAGCACCGAATGCGTGGATGACACCACCTTCGTGGTTCAGCTGAACCGGGTGGAAGGCGCCTTCCTGGACTACCTGTCCACCATGCCGGCCTCGATCCGCCCGCAGGCTATCTATGAAGAGCTGGGCAGCGAAGGCTTCAGCGAGGCCCCGGTCGGCAGCGGGCCGTTCATGGTTCAGGAATGGGTGCGCGGCGAGAAGCTGGTGCTGGTCCGCAACCCCTACTACTGGAAGGAAGGCCAGCCGTACCTGGATGAGATCACTATCCTGTACGTGCCCGATGAGAACACACGCATGCTGATGGTCGAATCGGGCGAGGCGCAGATCGCTACTGAGGTACCCTATTCCCAGATCGAGCGCATCGACGCGCTGGATGGAATCACCGTGGTGGTTGAAGACGTGATGGCCTGGGACGCAGTGTGGTTCAACCAGCGTGTTGAGCCGCTGAATGACCTCAACGTGATCCAGGCGCTGAACTACGCCACCCCGAAGGAGGCGATGCTCCAGACGCTGCTGTACGGCGCCGGCGAGATCGCCAACCATGTGATCGCTAAGGTCAAGTACTGGGATCCCACCGTGGAGCCTTATCCCTACGATCTGGAAAAGGCGCAGGAGCTGATGGCTGCCTCATCGGTGCCGGATGGCTTCACGATGCCGTGCCTGATCGTAGCCGGCGACCAGGCTGAGCGTCAGCAGGCCGAGATCCTCCAGCAGGAGTGGGCCAAGATCGGCGTCACCCTGGAGATCGAGGCCGTGGACATCAGCACCATCTGGGAGCGCTGGACCAGCGGCGAAGAGATGTGCTTCACCTACCCCGGCTCCGGCCTGTCGAGCGACGCCCTGTCGGATGACAACCTGGCGGTGGTCTTCTTCGACTTCACCGGCGGCGCGGACTCCTTCTGGACGGGCTGGAACAATGAGCGCGGCATCGAGCTGGTGCGGGAAGCCGGCAGCACGATCGACGAGGACGCCCGCACAGCCGCCTTCCACGAACTGCAGCGCCTGGTGATGGCTGAGTACCCGGCTGTGCCGCTGTTCTTCATCAAGGCCCGCACGGCGGTGGCCGATAATGTGATGGGCTTCAAGACCCTCCCGGTCAAATGGTGGAATCTGGAGGACATCTACCTGAGTCAGTAGCCCGGCACCCGCCTGGCTCTTGAAAGGCTGAGGGCTGCCGGTCAGATGTGCTGCTGCTCCCGGAGCACCATCTGCCCGGCAGACCCTTCGGCGGTGACAGGAGGGCGACTTGTCTATCCTGCTCTATATGGCGCGGCGAATGATCCAGACGATCCCGGTCCTGATCGCCGTCACCCTGATCGCTTTCTCGCTGATTCACCTGGTGCCCGGCGACCCGGTGCGTGCCATGCTGGGCACCCGCGCCACCGAGGAATCCATCGCGATTCTGCGCGAGCGGCTGGGGCTGGACGAGCCACTGCCTGTCCAGTACCTCACCTTTCTGGCTAACGCCGCCCGCCTGGACTTTGGCACCTCGCTGTTCCTGCGTGCGCCCATCAATGAGCTGATCGCGGCGCGGGCCAGCAACAGCCTGGGCCTGCTGCTGTACTCAATCATCGTCTCGCTGCTGATCGCCGTGCCCCTGGCGATCCTGGCGGCTGTGCAGCGCAACCGGCCCGCCGATCATCTGGTGCGCCTGTTCACCACGATTGCCTTTGCCATGCCTGCCTTCTGGACAGCGCTGCTGCTGGTGCTGGTTTTCGGGCTGAAGCTCGACCTGTTTCCCACATCCGGGGTGGGTGAAGGCCCCACCGCCTATATGGTCAGCCTGACGCTGCCTTCGCTCACCATCGGTTTCTACCTGGCGCCGGTGCTGCTGCGCAGCCTGCGATCAAGCCTGATCGAGACTCTGTCAGCAGAGTTCATTGAGGCGGCACGCGCGCGCGGCCTCAGCGAAGCGCGCGTCCTGCTCAATCACGTGCTGCGCAACTCGCTGATCGCCATGATCACCGTGCTGGGTGTGAATGTAGGCTTCCTGATCTCTGGCGCGGTTGTCATCGAGAATGTCTTTGCGATCCCCGGTATGGGTTCGCTGATGGTCTCCTCGATCATCGCTCGTGACTACCCGGTTGTGGTGGCCCTGACGCTGGTCTTTGGCGTGGCAGTCGTCTTTGTGAACCTGCTGGTTGATCTCTCCTACGTCATACTGGACCCCAGGATCCGCCTATGAGCGCCCCGGATACACTGCACACTTACATCCCGGAAAGAGCCTGGCGGCGTCTGCGTGCGCGGGCCATCTCGGAGCGCACCTGGTCAGCAGTGACTCTCTGGGTAGGCGTGGTGATCGTCGCAGCCGCCACCCTGCTCAGCATGGCAGCGCCGCTGATGAACCTACCCAACCCGGTCGAAGCGGACCTGTCGCAGGTGCTGCTGCCGCCGTCATGGGAGCATCCGTTTGGCACAGACGATGTCGGGCGGGATATCTTCACCCGCGTGTTGTATGCGGGACGCCTTGATCTGTCATTCGGGGTGATCACGACCTATGTCTCGCTGGCGGTCGGGCTGATCATCGGGGCGCTGGCTGGCTATTTTGGCGGCCTGCTGGACGCCCTCGTTATGCGCATGGTGGACCTAGTCATCTCTTTTCCCTTCATCGTCCTGATCCTGGCCATCACGGCGATCACCGGGCCGGGGCTGCTGGGCGCCTACGCTGGCGTGCTGACCGTCAGCTGGGCGCTGTACGCCCGGCTGACTCGCGGCGAGATGCTGGCCCTGCGCGAGAAGCAGTACATCCTGAACGCGCAAACCCTCGGTTACAGCACCTGGCGGATCATCTTCGTGCACAGCATCCCGAACCTGCTGCGCTCTAACCTGGTGTTTTCGATGTCGGACATCGTGCTGAACATCCTGACGCTGGCCTCGCTGTCCTACCTCGGGCTGGGCGTCTCACCGCCCACCCCGGAATGGGGTGAGATCGTGGCACAGGGGCAGCGCAATCTGCGCACCGCCTGGTGGATCTCAACGCTGCCCGGTCTGGTCATCGTCCTGGTCGGGGTGGGGTTCAGCCTGATCGGTGATGGGCTGGCCGATCGGCTCAGTGAAGAGGGAGGCGGGGGCGCATGACCGATCACAGCGGGAATAACGGCCGGCCCCTGCTGGAGATTGAGGACCTCACCATTGGCTTCGCCGACGCCCGCGGGGTGCTGCTGGCAGCCGACCGGATTAACCTGCAGCTGCACCCGAATGAAACCCTGGGGCTGCTGGGCGAATCGGGCTGCGGCAAGAGCGTCACCCTGCGCTCTATCCTGGGGCTGGTGCCCTACCCCGGCGAAGTGATCGCCGGCAGCATTCGATGGCAGGGCCGCGAGCTGCGTGGGATACCACGGCATGAGCTCGAACGCATCCGGGGCCGCGAGATCTCGATGATCTTTCAGGATCCCACCGCCTGCCTGAATCCGGTGCTGATGGTCGGGGATCAGCTCCGCGAAACCCTGCGCGCCAAGCTGAAGATCTCATCCGGGGAAGCCAAACACCGCTCGATTGAGCTGCTCGATCATGTGGGCATCCCTTCTCCTGAGCAGCGGCTCGGCCTGTACCCCCATCAGCTCAGCGGCGGAATGCGCCAGCGCGTGATGATCGCCATCGCCATCGCCTGCCAGCCGCAGCTGCTGCTGGCCGATGAGCCGACCACAGCCCTGGATGTGACCATTCAGGACCAGATTCTCACCCTGCTGGCTGAACTCCAGCGGGAGACCGGTATGGCCGTGATCCTGGTCTCGCACGATGTCGGCGTAGTGGCCCAGAACTGCGACACGGTCGCCGTCATGTACGCCGGGCGGATTATGGAGTACGGCGCAGCGCAGGCCGTGATGCGCAGCCCGCGCCATCCCTACACACGCGGGCTGCTGGCTGCCGTCCCGACGCTGGATCGGCCGGGCGAGCGCCAGACTCTGGCCTCCATCCCCGGGCAGCCGCCGAATCTGGCTGCCCTGCCGCCAGGCTGCCCCTTCCAGCCACGCTGCCCGCTGGCGCGGGAGGCGTGCGCCACCATCCCGGTGGAGCTGGATCGCCGCTACCCTGAACATGGGTCAGCCTGCCCGTTTGCGGACTGAGGTGCCTGATGGTGAATGAAGACAACCGGCCTCTACTGACGGTGGACCATCTGATCAAGACATACCGGGGTCGATCACGCCCGCTGGACTGGCTGCGGGGTCGGCCTGCGCCGCGCCTGGTCGCGCTGGATGGCATCTCGCTCTCCCTGCGATCCAATGAAGTCCTGGGGCTGGTGGGGGAATCCGGCAGCGGCAAGACGACCACAGCCCGCTGCATTATCCGGCTGGAGAGGCCGGACAGCGGCAGCATCCACTTCGCTGACCGCGACGTGCTGGCCGCCGGGGCGGCTGAACTGCGCCAGATACGCCGCGATCTGCAGATGATCTATCAGGATCCCTACACTTCACTCAACCCGCGGATGCCTGTCCGGACAGCCATCAGCGAGCCGGCGCTGGTGCACGGGCTGATCGATCCGGGCGGCGCTGAGGCGCTGGTACGGGAACTGCTGGAACGGGTGGGGCTGCCTCACACGGTCGCTGATCTGCGCCCGCGCGCCCTGTCCGGCGGGCAGCGGCAGCGCGTCGCCATCGCACGCGCCCTGGCGCTGCGCCCCCGGATCATCATCGCCGACGAGGCGGTCAGCGCGTTGGATGTGTCGATCCAGGCGCAGATCCTCAACCTGTTCGGCGAGCTGATCCGCGACCTGGGGCTGGGGATGATCTTCATCGCCCACCAGCTCTCAGTGATCGCCCAGCTTTCTGACCGGGTGGCCATCATGTACCTGGGCCGGATCGTCGAGACTGGCCCCACGGCCAGCGTCTTCTCCCGCCCCCGTCATCCCTATACGAGCGCCCTGCTCAAAGCCCATCCACACCCGGGGGCCGCGAAGAGCCAGGAGCCTGCGCTGAGGGGGGAAATCCCCTCTCCCTACGCCATTCCCAGGGGATGCCGCTTCAACACCCGCTGCCGCTTTGCCGAAGCGCGCTGCTTTGAGGACGATCCCCCACCGGTTGAGGTGTCGCCGGGCCATCACGCCTGGTGCCATGTCCTGCCTGAGCTGGCATAGACAGACTGTTGATCGCTGTCAATCGTTCGCCGCTGTTCGCAAAGGAGCAAGAGGATGTACCCTGTCAACTACTCCAAGTTCTGCTATTACAAGATCGAGCCGAGCGACCTCGACTCGCTGGAGCCTCAGGCTGTGGATTTCCTGGGCGGCGCACTCCAGCGGATGTGTGGCATCGGCATCGACGAGCCGCCGTGTCAGCTCGTGTACGAGGATTTCTTTCCCGGCTACGAATACCGCTGGACCACCTGGGTCGATCAGCTGGATTTTGTGACCGAAGGCAAGGCCGAGATCACCTATTACCAGCCCCCCGGCTGGGAGGAAAAGCGCACGATCCTGGTCGAGGCGCCATGCCTGTACCTGATCCCGCGCGGCACGCCTATCGTCTGGAAGATCCTGGGCGACAGAGTCTTCCGCCACATCTCGGTGGACATCCCCAACCCCCTGTTCCCCACCGAGCTGGCCAGGAGTCTGCAGGGAAAGAAGTAGCCCCCCACTGAGCCGGTAGTCCGGGACGCGTGAGTCGCCCCGGACTGCCGGCCGGGTGTACTCAGGAGATCGCCATGACGACCCATCACGAGGCCTTTGAGATTGATACCGACATCCGCCCCTCGTTCCATGATGTGACCGAACGCGTGCAGGAGGCGGTAGCGCGGTCCGGCGTCACGAACGGGATTGCGGTGGTGTACTCGCAGCACACCACATGCAGCGTCATCATCCAGGAAGACTCGATCGACACCACCTTCAACGGCACCAAGTTCATCTTCCAGGACCTGCTGGACATCCTGGACGGCCTGATCCCGCCGTGCAAGAAGGAAGGGCAGTATCTGCACCCCGGCCCGGGCTGTGTGGATCACTCGGTGAACGTGATCAAGGAAGCGGCCGCCTGGACGCTGAATACGGATGGGCACCTTCGCTCCGCCCTGATCGGGCGCTCGGAGTCGATCCCGATCGTGGCGGGCGATCTGATCATGGGTGAGCATGGGCGCGTGTACTTCGGGGATTTCGACGGCACGCGGGCGCGGACGCGCATCGTCCACGTGCAGATCGTCGGTGAATGATGCTCTCTGTTGGCAGCGACCGAGAATCGGGGTAAAACTGCCCACCAGGTCAGCCCTGGCAGGCTGACAACAGGGATCACCGGTCAGGAGCGCGCTACGTGGCCAATTCGAGAAGTGCCTTCAGCGATCTGGACCGTGCCCTGGCAGGTTACCTGATCGGAGTCGAAACAGGGCAGCAGATCCTCAGCACGCGTGAGATGGCCGAGGCTTTCCAGTCCAGCCTCGGCTCTATCTCGGCGGCTATGAATCACCTGGAAGAAACCGGCGTGATCGCGATCAACCGGCGCGGGCGGCTGGGATCGTTCCTTGAGCACAAATCCATCGGGGCGCTGTGGAATGTCGTGGAGAACGGCCCGATGGTGATCGCCCTGACCCTGCCCTCCTTCTTGAAGTGCGAAGGGCTGGCCACAGGCATCTACTCGCTGCTCAACCGCGCGGGCGTGGAGATCTACCTGATCTTCATCCGCGGCTCCTTCAACCGTATCAAGGCGCTGCGGCACGGCCAGTGCCACGCGACGGTCATCTCCGCCCTGGCCGCCGATGAGCTGTGCGGCCCGGAGGAAGAGATCGTCATGCGGCTCCCACCGCAAAGCTTCGTGGAGGAGCACCAGGTTTTCATCCGGCAGGGCGCCGAAACGGCCGGCCATCCGCTGGTGGTGGGCTATGATCCGGAATCGTATGACGTCAAGTTCCTCACCGAGCTGGAGTTCGCCGGCAGCAACGTCACCCTGCAGCCGATGACGTTCACGCAGATCGATCTGCACCTGGAGGACAGCCCGGTGGATGCCGCCATCACCAATGGCGACTTCACGGCGCGGCTGGCCGCCAAGGGATTCCTCGCCCGTCCACTATCTGCGCGCACCCGGGAGATAGTCGGCGACCGCTACACATCGGCGGTGCTGGTCGCGCGGGCAGCAGCCAGCCCGGCGGGTGCGGTGCTGAGCAGAATTCTTGACCCCTCGGAGCTGCTAACAATCCAGGAAAAGGTGGTGGCGGGGCGCATGGTCCCCCGCTACTGATCACGGCTGCTTCAGCCGGACATACAGCCTCTTGTTGCTCCGCCCTTTGTTCTCAGTGCGGAAGATCGAGAAACGCCCCACCCCGGCCGTGCTGCTGACATGCGTCCCGCCGCACGCCTGCGCGTCGAACCCCTGTATCTCAACAACCCGCACCTGTCCCTCATGCACAGGCGGCTGAGCCTCCAGCGTCCGCAGCAGGTCGCCGCGCTCCCGGAACTCGGCCTCCGGCAGAAAATAGGCGATCAGCGGGTGATCGGCGGCCAGCACCGCATTGACCTGCTCCTCCAGATCAGCGCAGCGCACCGCCGAAAAGCCATCCAGCTTGAAGTCAATGCGCGAATAGTCCACGCCGATCTGCACCCCGGTGATCCAGCCGCCGTATTCACGCAGCGTGATGGTATTCAGGACATGCAGAACGGTGTGGTAGCGGGCCAGCGCCAGCCGACGCTCCCGGTTCAGGATCAGCCGCGCTGTCTGCCCGACGCAGTCCGGCGGCGGCGGGCAAACGTGCCAGATCACCCCATCCGGACCGGCGTGGGCTGAGCTGATCGGCAGCACGACTCCACCCTCCAGATGCGCTGTTCCATCATCCGGCGGCTGGCCGCCGCCGCCGGGGTAGAAGCAGGTCCGGTCGAAGGCGAGCGCATCGCTGCGCACCGCCAGCACAGCCGCCTCGGCTTCAAAGCAGTGATCGTCCTGCCAGTACAGGCGCAGGGTGGGAGGCACGCTGAGGTCATTGGAAAGGTTCATGGCGCGATTCTACACGACCTGCGGCCGATCGGGAATCTATCCGGGCCGACCGATTGTGTAGAGTTTCACTATTGACATCCCCGATGAATCTCCCGGATAATAAGGATAACGAGCCACCAACGGGAGGGTGAGCTTCGTTTACCCTGCAGCGCCCTTCCTCTGGCTCCTGCAGATTCTCCGCCGCAGCCCTCATCGCCGCCGCACATTCCGGGAGAATATCATGTTTGCGCTACATTCTCTATCGGGTAAGTGCCGCTACGGTCTTATCGTGATTAGCGCCTGCCTGCTGGCGGCGGCGCTGCTACCAGGGACGGCTCATGCTGACAGCACCTTTGTTGTTGACAGCGCCGACGACGACAGCGACGCCAGCCCCGGCGACGGGGATTGTGACAATGGCAGCGGAGACTGCACCCTGCGGGCTGCCATCCAGGAAGCCAATGCGCTGACCGGGGCGGATACGATCCAGTTCGCCATCGGCACCGGCGCGGTGACTGTCTCCCCGGCCACGGCGCTGCCGGCCATCACTGAAGCCGTCACCATCGACGGGACAACCCAGCCGGGCTGGTCTGGCGCGCCTATCGTGGAGATCGACGGCTCTTCGGCGGGCGCCGCCGATGGCCTGGCCATCCAGGCAGGCAGCTGCACGATCGAAGGGCTGGCCATCACCGACTTCTCAGGCGCGGGCATCCGTGTGACCGGCGTCAGCGGGGCCGTCATCCTCAGCAGCTACATCGGCCTGCATCTGGATGGCAGCACCCCCGGTGGGAACCTGGCATCGGGCATCATCCTGCAGGATAACGCGGACAGCAACTCTATCGGCGGGACGGGCGCGGGCGAGGGCAACGTGATCTCGGCCAACGGCACGTTCTCGCCCACACCGCCCTACCCGCCCTCGACGGGCGGCGGCATCGCCATCGTCGGCGGCTCGGACGGCAATACGGTGCAGGGCAACCTGATCGGCACCGATGCCACCGGCAGCCTCGACCGGGGCAATGCCAACTACGGCATTCATATTGAAGATTCGGACTCTAACCTGATCGGCGGCACCAGCGAGGCCGCCCGCAATGTCATCTCCGCCAACGGCGAGGCATTCTTCGCCGAAGAGGGCGGCGCGATCGGCGGCGGGGTGGAGATCCATCTGGGGGCCACCGGGAACGTCGTGCAGGGCAACTACATCGGCACGAATGCCGCCGGCGATGCAGCCCTGGGCAACGGCTTCTTCGGCGTTGAAATCTGGCGCGCCCGCCACAACACCATCGGAGGCGCGGCTGCGGGGGCAGGCAACCTGATCTCCGGCAACGGCACAGAGGCCGGCCCGCCGCCGCCCCACGCGGGCATCCTGCTGTGGGACTGGGACAACAACGACGGGGACACGAACGACATCATCGGCAACTGGATCGGCGTCAACGCGGCCGGCGACGCGGCCCTGCCCAACAGCTGGCACGGCATCTTCGTCGGCACCAGCGACAACACGATCCAGGGCAACCTGATCTCCGGCAATGATGTCGCCGGAGTCTGGCTCGGCGGGCAGGATAATGTGCTGACCGGCAACTGGATCGGCACCGACGCCGCCGGGACAGGCAGCCTCCGCAACGAAGATACCGGCATCGAGGTCTCCGGCAGCTACAACCTCATTGGCGGCGACAGCGCCGACGAGCGCAACGTCATCTCCGGCAACGGCTGGTTTTCGCCCGACCCGAAGAACACCCCGCCATCCGGCGGCGGGATCCGGCTGAATCCAGGGGTCACCGGCACGGTCATCACCGGCAACTACATCGGGCTGAACGCTGCCGGGACGGGCGCCGTCGGCAATGCGCTGTATGGCATCCAGCTGGATAACGCCGATGGAAATGCCATCGGCGGGACCGGCGCGGGCGAGGGCAACGTCATCTCCGGCAACGGCAGCCTGTTCCTCGGGCCGCCGGAACTCGCTTACGCGCAGGGCTACGGCCTCACGCTCATCAACGGCTCCAGCGACAACACGGTGCAGGGTAACCTGGTCGGCCTGGACGCGGCGGGGGCGACCGGCGTGCCTAACGGACTGCGCGGGATCGAGATCGGGAACTCGCCCAATAACCTGGTCGGCGGCGACGCGCCCGGCGCCCGCAACGTCATTTCGGGCAACAGCGGCGATGGGCCGCCGCCGCCGCGCGTCGGCATCCTCGTATACGGATCGGGCTCCGCTGGCACGCAGATCATCGGCAACTACATCGGCACCGATGTGACGGGATTGGTCGCCATACCTAATGTCTACCACGGTGTGCACATCGGTAGCCGAAGTGGCGACATCACCACGGATATCACCGTCCGCGGCAACCTGATCTCCGGCAACACGAATGGGGGAATATGGGTGAATGGTGCTTCCGACATCACCATCGAGGACAACACCATCGGCCTTGACGCCAACGGCAACCCGCTGGGCAACGGTTCCCCTCTGAAGGCCAACGGCGGCATCTACGTGGCCGACTACGATCCCTCCAGCGGCGTCACGATCACCGGCAACCGCATTGCCCACAACAATGGGCTGGGCATCGATCTCAACCCCCAGGGCGTCACCGCCAACGATACAGACGATTCCGATACCGGCGCCAACGATCTCCAGAATTACCCCGTGCTGGCGGCGGCTCATCCCGGCGCATCCGGCGTGACGGTCAGCGGGTCGCTCAACAGCACCGCAAACACAACTTTCCGGGTTGAGTTCTTCGCCAACACCGCGTGCGATCCATCCGGGTACGGTGAAGGCGAAGTCTACCTGGGCTACCGCAATGTGACGACGGACGCCGGCGGCGACGCCAGCTTCTCCGCTGCCTTCCCGACTGCCGTTCCGCCGGGCGACTGGATCACCGCGACCGCCACGAACCCGGCAGGCAGCACGTCGGAGTTCTCAGCCTGCGTGGAAGTAACCGAGAACACCCCGGCAGGCTTGGCCGTGACCGCCGAAGTCATCGATCAGACCAGCGGGGAGCAGATCCTCGATATCACTTTCGATCAGGTGGACACCACCGGCAACACCACGCTCCAGACCAGCGGCGCCGGCAACCCACCGCCGGAGGGCTTCCTGCTGGGCGACCCGCCGACTTACTTCGATATCAACACGACAGCGGCCTTCACCGGCAGCATCACCGTGTGCATCGACTACGGCGGCATCGACTTCGGCGGGCTGGACCCGATCCTCTTCCACTACGAGACCGGCACCTGGGCGGATATTACCACCTCCGTGGATCCGATCAATCAGGTGGTATGCGGCGAGGTCACCTCGCTCTCGCCTTTCAGCCTGTTCATCGATGCACCCCCCGGCCCGGCGGCCAGCAAGCCGGAAGATGGGTACATCAAGCACAAAGTCAAGAAGCTTGGATGGGACAAGTACGAGGATGCTCTGCGGTACGAGGTCCAGATCGCCAGCGACCCCGGCTTCAACAACATCGAGCGCACGGAGCTGGCCATCAAGAACAAGCTGACGCTGTACCCGCCGCTGGACTTTGGGACGCACTACTGGAGGGTTCGCGCCGAGTTCGCCCCCGGGTTCTGGACCGATTGGAGCAGCCCGTCCAGCTTCACGATCACTCCCCTCAAGACCCCGGAGGACGGCGAAATCCTGAATGACGGGGAGGTCAAGTTCAAGTGGAAGAAGATCCCGGAGGCAGTGAGCTACACCCTGCAGATAGCCACTGACGCCGACTTCAGCGAGAACCTGACGGAGTACCCGGACCTGACTTCGACCAGCTACACCCCTGCGCCGTTAGCGGATGACACCTACTACTGGCGCGTTCGGGGTGTTGGAGGCAGCCCGGCCAACTGGTCGCCGGCCTGGGTGGTGACGATCGACGCGCCCTGATCCCCACCCTTCCCCGCCGGGAAACGGGCTGACCTGCCCGCTTCCGGTGCCAGCAGGTCAGGAGGCCATGAGCTTAAGGTATGGCTTCCTGACCTGCTGCGCCTATCTGCTCCGCTGGCGCAGACAGCTATCATCCTGTACAATGGCGCCATCCACGTCCGCCGATGAGGAGAGAACCGCTATGACCGCCCTGCCAGCAGATACCAGCCGCGACTCGGAGTCCATGCGACTGTTCAAGTCGGACTTTCTGGAGTTTTTCACCCATATCAGCCCGGTGACCGTCGTGGTGATGTGGGTGCCGGTGATCGCCTTCCTGTTTGTCTCGGCGGCGCTGGCCGCCTCCGGGGCCGCCTTTCCCTGGCATATCCCTGCCGGCGCCGCTGCCGGCCTTTTTCTGTGGACGATCACCGAGTACACGCTGCACCGCTTCCTGTTCCATTACCACCCGCGCACGCCGGCCGCCGAGCGCATCTTCTTCCTGTTCCACGGTGTGCATCACGCCCAGCCGCAGGATAAGACCCGCCTGGTGATGCCGCTGCCGGTGAGCATCCCGCTGGCCGCGTTCTTTTACGGGCTGTTTCACCTGGTGGTGGCCGTGCTGATCGGCGCCCCGGCCTGGGTGCATCCCCTGATGGGGGGCTTTATCGTCGGCTACCTGATCTACGACCTGACGCACTATGCCACCCATCACTGGCCGATGCGCTCCGGGCTGGGCAAGTTCCTGAAGCGCTACCATATGATGCACCACTACAAGAACCCGGACACCCGCTTCGGCGTCAGCTCTCCGGTGTGGGACTGGGTCTTTGGCACGTCCGGCGACCAGTAGCGCCGCACCCTGGAACCGGCGCAGTTCGGTTTTGTCCAGGCGGCGGCGCATGAGAGCTCAATAGCAGCGCCCCCGGCCCGGTTGCGGGCGCGGGGGCGAAATGAACCTGCCAGGGGGGACAGCCGATCGGGGCAGCGTCACAGGCGCTGCGTGCTGGCCCAGACCTCCTGCCACAGCGCCTCACGATCCCAGCCGAGCCAGATCAGCAGATCGCCGATCGTGAGGCGTTTGCGCATCAGAGGCGCATTCATGAAGGCATACCGAACCTGAGCCTCCCCGGCCGGCGGCTCCAGCGCCTCAAACGCCGCCGGCGACCCCACCGCCCGCAGGATGCTCACCAGGCGCTCCGGGGGTGCAGTGAGCGGCGCGATCTGCGCCCGGACCTGCGGCCAGTCCGCCAGCACAGCCTCGAAGTCTGCCCGGTGGGCGTGCCACGCCTCGAGCTTGATCCGGTAGTCCGCCCAGCACTCCTCGCCCGCCCGGCCAGAGGGATCGATCCCGTCAAACGCCTCCCGGATGCGCCGGTGCATGGTCTCGGCGTCGGGATAGCAGGCATCCACATCAACCCGCGCCGGATCAAACTCCGCGAGGAAACGGCGGTACACCTCGGCGCCGATCACGGCTGCCATCGCCACCTGCGTGCCATGCTGCGCCAGCGGCCGGTGCGAGGTCTCGGCCAGCAGATCGAGGATATGGGACATCACGTGCTCGAAGCCAGACATCGGCGTGGTAGCGTGGGAAAGGGACATCGCCAGCCCCCCCAGCGAGATCAGCTTAGCCAGCAGCGCCATTCCTTCCAGCTCGCCTGCGCGGATGCTGGCGGCATGCTGCAGGAACAGATCGTCCAGACGGCCCATCAGCCGCCCGGCCAGCTCGCTGTAGGTCGCATCCATGCCCAGGCGGTGCGCCAGCAGCCAATCCGGCAGGCTGACGAACATCGCCAGCAGGTCGCCAACGCCCGCCACGGTCATCTCGCGGGGGGCGTCGCGCAGGGTCTGCAGATCGCAGATCAGGGCATCGGGGTAGATCGAAGCCAGCGTGCGTTTGACCCCATCGATGAACACCGGGGCCATGTTCGAGGTATAGGCGCTGACGCTGTTGGCCGTCTGGAAGACCACGTAGGGGATGTGCTGCCCGGTCTCCTGCTGGAACAGATAGCAGGCATGCTTGGTGATATCGGTGACGACCCCGGAGCCGACCGACAGGGCAGCGGCGCCCGGGCGCAGGCGCTGCTTCACCGCCTCGATGTGCGGCATATCGGTGTGCACCTGGCCGGTCTCATCCGGCTGCATGACGACGATCTCCACTTCCCAGCCAGCCTGCTGCACGATGCTCAACACCAGCGGCTTGAGATCATCGCCTTCCCGCCGCATCGGGGTGGTATCCATCACCACCAGCAGCGGCGCCCCCCGGTCGGCGCCAACCTTCTGGAGCACCTCCGGGATACGCGTGATCGCGCCCGGCGCGAAGATCATCGGATCGATAGGCTGGTGCACATCGCGCGGGCAGCCCGGAAGCTGGCTCACCGCAGCCCAAAACATCGCGCCGTCTGCCGGATCATAGGAAAGCGTCATTGAAAGTCCCCCCGCAAGCAACAATGAGCAGCAGCCCCCATCAACCGGGCGCTGTCAGGCGTTAGCCATGCGCCGCCAGCCAATCGGCGACCCTGCCCAGATTCTCGAAGATGTAGTCAGGCCGGAAGGGTGACCCATCCAGGTCTTCGCGCCGCGTCTCGCCGCTGAGGACGAGCACGGTCGGGATTCCGGCGCTCTGGCCGAGCGCGATGTCCGTGTACAGCCGGTCGCCGATCATCGCCAGCGCCTCGACCGGCAGCCCCAGCCGGGTGGCAGCCGCCTCGACGATCATTCGGTTGGGCTTGCCGATCACGATATCCGGATTGCGCCCGGTCGAGGCGTGCACAAAGGCGATCATCGCGCCGATGTCGGGCATGTAGCCTGTCTCGGTGGGGCAGTTGAAGTCGGGATGGGTCGCGATATAAGGCAGCCCCGCCCGCACCAGATCGCACAGCCGCCACAGCTTGGCGTACGTGAGCGTGGTATCGAAGCCCAGAACGACCAGATCGGGCGCCGCTTCATCCAGCAGAAACCCGTGCGCCCGGAACTCCTCCTCCAGCGAGGGCGTGCCGACCACGTAGATCTTTGCCCCGGGATGGCGCGCCCGCAGGTACACTGCTGCTGCCTCGCCTGACGTCAGCACTTTATCCTCAGGGATGGGCAGGCCCAGCCGGGTGATCTTCTCCGCGTACTGGCCGCGGTGTTTGGACGAGTTGTTGGTCAGAAAAAGGAAGTCACGGCCCTGCACACGCAGGGTGTCAATGAACCGCAGCGCTCCATCGAGCAGGCGGTCGCCCAGATAGAATGTGCCATCCATATCGAGCAGGAAGCAGCGTGTCTGGGCCAGTCGATCAGCGGGGTCGGTCATGAGGGAATCCGGGCAGCCTGCTCAAAGACGGGCAGCAGGGCGAAGTAAGCGGCGCGGTAGAGCCGGTAGTATTCCTCATAGCGAGCCTGCACGTCGGGCCGGGGATCGCGGGTTTCTACAACGCGCACGACCCGTTCGACGGCCTCCCCCAGCGAGCCGGCCATGCCGCACGGAGCGAGGGCCAGCAGGGCCGCCCCCAGCGCGGTCGTCTCGACGGTCTGCAGGAGGGCCACCGGCAGGCCCGTGACATCGGCCTTGATCTGCCGCCACAGCGGGCTGCGCGCCCCACCGCCCACCGCCCGGATCTCGCGCAGCGGCAGGCCGATGGCCCGCATCCGGTCGGTGATATCGCGCACCGCATAGGCGGATGCCTCCATCACAGCGCGGACGAAGTGCTCGCGGCGGTGTGCCAGCGTGAACCCGAAGAATGTCCCCCTGGCCAGCGCGTTCCAGGTCGGGGCCATCGCACCCATCAGGCAGGGCAGCATCAGCAGCCCCTCGCTGCCCGGCGGGGCTGTATCGGCCGCCGCATTGAGCAGTTCGTAGGGGTCAAGGCCCTGCCGCTGCGCCTGCTCGACCTCCGGGAAGGCGAACTGGTCGCGGAACCAGCGGTAGTTGGCCCCGGAGACAAAACCGGGATTCTCCAGCAGCCACAGGGCCGGGTCGGCGTGGCAGTGCGTCTCGACCAGGCCGCTTGAGTCGAACAGGGGCTCCGGGCTGGCCGCGCAAACCGGCTCGGCAGTGCCCGCGATATCGCAGATCAGGCCCGGCGCGACCGCTCCGGCCCCCAGGCAGGCCGCATGCTCGTCACCGGTGCCCACAGTGACCGGGATGCCGGGCGACAGGCCCATTTCCCGGGCGGCAGCCGGGCGCAGCCCGCCCAGCACGGCATCGGCAGGGAGGATCGGCGCCAGTCGATCGGCAGGCACCTCAAAGGCAGCACACAGTTCGGGAGAGTAGGCCCGCGTGCGCACATCCATCAGCAGCGTCGAGGAGGCGTTGGCGTAATCCACGCCCAGTTCACCGGTCAGCGCCAGCGCCACATAGCTGCCGGGCAGCAGGAAGTGCCGCGCCCGGTCGTACTGCCCCGGCTCATTTTCCGCCAGCCAGCGGATCTTGGGCGCCACATGCGAGGGATCGAGGTTCAGCCCGGAAATCTGGAAGAGGTGGGCAGAGTCGTGCTGCGCGGCCACTGCGTCGCACTGCGCCACCGCACGGCGATCCATCCAGATGATGGCCGGGCGCAGGGGCATCCCGGCATCGTCGACCGCGACGACACCGTCAACCTGCGCATCCAGGCCGATCCCCCTGACCTGATCGCCCGCCACACCGGCAGCGGCACAGACCGCACGCACCGCCTCCGTGGCGGCAGACAGCCAGCGCTCCGCCGGCTGCTCCGCCCAGGCAGGGTGCGGATAATCGATCCCATAACCGGCGCTGGCCTCGCCTTTCACGTCGCCGCTGGCAGAGAGCAGCAGCGCCTTGACGCCCTGCGAGCCGATATCAAGCCCGATGACGCATTCCATCCGTCCTCATTTCTGCGGTGTGGGGTTGGGCTGATCAGTCCTCGTCCTTCAGGTGCTCAGCGCGCTCTACTTCATCCACTTCCTGGTACCATTTGAGGCGCGGGCCGACGGCTGCGCGGGCCTTCCAGCCCATTGACTTGGGAGCTTCCTCGATGCGGCGGCCCAGTTCGGACAGCCCGGTCTCGATGCTTTGAATATCGGCGGCGCTGAACAGGTCGCGGTAGCGGCCCAGGCCGTTTCGGATCTTGACCAGGTTGAGGGTTGTGGTGTAGTAAAAGCCCCAGTCGCGGCTGAGCGTAGCAGCGATGTAAGCCCCATTGATGGTTTCGTTGTCGTGGTCCCCGACCGGGTGCCCGGCCAGCAGGATCAGCATGTCCTTTACGTCCTTCTCGTTCAGATGGACGATCTGGAGCTTCTCCAGCGCCAGCTCCGCCAGCGGGATGGTCGGCGTATCAACATGCAGACGATCCTTGAAGGAGATCTGGTGGCAGAAATGCAGATGATCAAGGAAGATATCCACATGCAGACCGTTGGGGTGATTGTAGATGCGCCGGTGAGCGAACAGCTCCGGTGTGAGCGCAGCCCGCAGAGGCTCAAACCCTGTCTGGATGAAGAAGCGGTCGATCTCTCGATCCTGCTTGCTGTAGGCCAGCAGGTCGATATCGGTCATTGGGCGCTCCATTGCGGTATGGATCGCAACATGGTTCGGGGTATGGATGCGAAAAGCCGTTGACCCCAGGATACGCAGGGTGATTCCCTGCTCCTGAGCCTCCCGGACGATCCGCTCTGCCTCCCCTACATAATGGCTGTTATCCGACATTTTGTTCTCCTGAGCGATCTTTATGCGACGGTCTACCCCTGGGTGAAGACGTAGTCCTCTAACCGGGTTGCAGAGAATTCTAACACGACCCCGCGCAGAACGCCTTCCCCATATTCACTGCCCGGATTGATGCACATTGTCCGCCCGACCTTCTGCGCAGAGCGGCTCTCATGAATATGCCCGTGCAGCCCCAGCAGCGGCTGGTAGCGCTCAATGGCCTGGCGAACCGCTGTGCTGCCGACCGAGGTGATCTTGAAGCCGCCCCCGAGTGACAGCTTGGGCACCAGATTCTCATCCAGCTCCGGCGCCTGATCGAGGTTTGTGCCATGCGGTGGGACGTGCAGATTGAACACGGCCTGCTCCAGATTCTTCACCCTGCCCGCCAGCGAGTCGATGATCGCCGCGAGATCGGTTTCTGGCTTATCACGCGGGCACTGCCAGGGAGTCTGATTGGCCGCACCGACGCTTAGCATCTCATGGTTTTCATCAATGGGAACAACCGTCTGATCCACGTTCTGGATGATATCGGACTGGCGGAAGGCGGCGTCGATCTCCCAGGGATCATCATTGCCGGGCTGCACATAGCAGCGGATGCCCGTCCCGCGCAGGCGCTCCTCAGCGATATCCAGCCACTTGCTGACGCGCTCGGCAGCCAGCACGCCAAAGCGCTGCTCCACCAGATCCTTGTTGTCCTGGAAGCTCTGCACCTCTTCCGGGGTAACGCGCAGCGGATACAGGCCGCTGTTCTCCAGTGTCTGCTCCAGCTTCTCCAGCTCCTCGCCTTCAGCCACGTCATAAATCTTGCCCAGATAATTGGCGTGGTAGCGGCGGCCGGGCTGCTCGACCAGCGGCACGATCATCTTGCCCACCATGTCCCCGCCAAGAATGATCACCTGCGCATCATAGAACTTGGCCGAGTTGATGAACTTCTTGAAGACGACGGTCGATCCGTGAACATCGGTGGTGAAGAAGACCCGTGTGATTTGCTTTTTACCAAACAACGGCATGTGATTCCTCCTGGGGCCGGGTTCGGGCGGCACCCCCGGATGGCGAGCCACCCGGGGGTGTGGTAACAGCGGGGCAGCAGGATGTTAATCCGGAGGGATCTCCTTGAAGCGCTTTTCAAGCGAGACCCCGCGCTGCTTGTTGATGTTGATGGCGACGAAGTACAGCAGGATGGGCAGCAGCATGTAGAAGCCAAACGACACCAGCAGGCCACCCAGCGACAGCGTGCCGCCGAACAGAGCGGGCACGAAGGTGAAGTACACCGCTGCCACGCTGATGATCAGGCCGGCTCCGCCCGCGACCTGGATCCACGGGATGCCGAAGATGCTGGAGCGCACGATCGCCGGCGACTTCTCCCAGATGTCCGGGCGGCGGCTCGGGAAGACCAGCGCCGCGACGCTCAGGAAGATCCAGCCGAAGAACCAGATCGTGATGGTGTAAACCTGATACTGGGACAGCAGCGGGGTAATGCAGTTGACACTGAACTGCAGCCACGAGATCGCAAAGCCAGCCAGCACCGCATAGACGGGGGAGCCGCGGCGGTTGACTTCATTCAGCTTGTCAGGCAGCATGCCGTCAAAGGCGTAGGCAAACAGGTTGCGCACCGGGGCAAACGCCAGGCCCATCGCGCCCACCCAGTTGATGAGACCCCAGGCAAATGAGCCGCCCAGCAGCAGCAGGAGCGGGTTTTGCGTGGCGTACACCAGCAGGAACGGCGTCTGCGGGAAAGAACCGAAGATGGGGACGTCCGCGCCGTTGGCATTGAGCATCGAGATAGCTTCCATCAGATCCTTACCGATGCCGCGGTAGGTGACGAAGGTAAAGATCTGATAGTAGAGGATGAACATGAAGATCGATCCGTACTGTGCCAGCGGCTGCGCGCGATCCACGCGCTTGATCTCCCCGGCGATATTGGCCGAGTAGGTCGAGCCCAGGCAGGTCAGGTTCATGAAGGTGATGCCAGCCATGATGGTCGCCGGGACGGAGACAAAGCCGCGCTGCCAGCCAAGCTCCTGCGCTTTGGTCAGGATTTCCTGGTAGTCGATGCCCTGAAGCATCTGCATGCCGCGGGCGATGGTATCCGGGGTGACCGACAGCAGCACGCCCGCGTAGACGGCCAGCATGATCCAGGTCAGGATCAGCGCGCCCCACACGAACTTCATAAACAGTTTGGTGCCGCGGTAGATCACATAGAAGGACAGCATCAGTGAGATCGTGCCGACGATCCAGACGAGCCATGACCCCTGCGTCCGGGACAGCTCAAGGCCGAGGTTGAGCAGCCCCTCGTTCTTGCTGATCAACCCCATCTGGACGAAGGTATGGCCAAAGCCCCAGTTGACAACGTAGTTGGTATTGTTGCCCTGCCAGTTCAGGCCGACGATGGTGAGCGTCCACGAGGCGATGAACCCGAGGAAGGGCGTCAACACCCGGCTGATGTAGATGTACTCACCGCCTGAGCGCGGCATACTGGACGAGAAATAGACATAGATCGCCGCGAACGGGATCAGGGTGAGCATGAACAGAATCGCGGCATGCATCTGCGCGCCCTGGTACAGGGTGACCGCCCATAGCAGGTAGAAACTGGCCTGCGTGATGTTGGGGGCCACAAACGAGTATGCCAGTGCTGTCCAGGGGCTGACCACGCGCGTCATACCGGATGCCTTGCGGGCAAAGACCTCTCCCGCCTGCATCGCAGCGGATTGAGCTGCGCTTTCGCTTGCCATGGCTCTTATCCTCTCTACTCCTCATGACGGCTCAACCGGTCGTTGAGCCCCGCGAGTACGGAAAACTGTGTGGCTGTTTACCTCACCATCGTCACTGGGCGAACTCCTTTCCAGTCGGGCTCATGGCGGCTGGCGCCGGGTTAGCCGGCAAGCCGGTCGGCCAGTTCTTCCAGCGCCTGCCGGGCAGGCCACTTATCACGGAACACGCGGCTGATCGCGGCCGTGATCGCCGGCGGATTCTGGTGCTGGAAGATATTGCGACCAACCGAGCAGCCCACCGCACCGGCCTCGCGGGCCTGCTCCATGCGAACCAGCAGCTCCTCGTCACTGATCAGCGTGCCGCCGGCGAGGACTACCGGACGATCGCACGCGCGGATAATGTCAGCGAAGGATCGGGCATCGCCGCTCCAGTTAACCTTGACGATATCTGCGCCCAGCTCGGCGCACAGGCGAGCGTTGCGCTTGAGATACTCCACGCCCAGGGCGCTCGCCATATCGGTCAGATTCTGGTAGGCGTTCGGGTACTCCGCCTCAGCGATGAACGGCATCCCCTTGAACTCGCAGGTCTCACCGACTTTGGAGAGATAGGTGATCATGTCAGGCTCGTTGTCCCCCGCCAGCGCCACGTAGACCACCACCGCATCGGCGCCAATCCGCAGGGCTTCCTCTACGGAGCCGATAGGCGTGATCAGCGCGCCCGATGGGCGGCCGGCGGCGGACGCGGTGAGCATCAGCGCCAGCGAGGTATCCCGCTTGAAGTGATGCGCGTAGTGCTTCACCGTCCCGCGGCTCAACATGAGTACATTGGCGCCGCCTTCGATCACCTCGCGGACCCGGCTGCCAGTGTCATACAGACCGTCCAAAAAGGTGGGCGATGTCATGCCGTGGTCAATGGCGCAGATCAGGCAGGTATTGGTTTCCGCTTCGATCAGGCGGTTGAGCCGGATTTTCTTCCCCGTAATCGCAGACATCACTTCTTTCGCCTCCCTGTGAAATAGGTGTTGAGGCCCGGCCCTGTCACCAGTGCGGGCCGCGCCGGTTAACCAGAAATACAAAGGCATCCGGCAGATGGTATTCCACCGAGTGCAGCACCGGACGCTCGTCCAGATCAAAGTCCGTTTGAGCGAGGCACAGCAGCGGCGCGCCTTTGGGCACATGCAGCCGGGCCGCCATCTCCACCGATGCCGCCACGGGGCGGATCCGCGCTACGCCGTGCGTGATCCGGATCGCAAAATGCTCTTCCAGAAAGGAATACAGCGACTGGCTCTGCAGATCGGTCAGGCTGATGGCGTGCTGATCCAGCAGCGCCGCCGGCAGATAGTCCAGCGACCACACCACGGGGCGGCCGTTGGCGGTGCGCACCCGGTCGATCACCACGACCGGCGTGCCTTTCTTGACCTGGAGGGCTTCGGCTACCTCCGGCCGCACGCTGATCTGGCGCACTGCTGATTCAGATGAGCCGGGCTTCAGCCCGGCCTGCCGGATCATCTCCGTGATGCCGAAGTTGACGCTCAGATCCTTGAGGATCGACGGCTCAGAGACGTAAGTCCCCAGGCCGCGCCGCCGCACGATGTACTGCTGCTGCTCCAGGACGCGCAGGGCCTCGCGCAGCGTGGAGCGTGAGACGCCCAGCATCTCCATCAGCTCAAACTCGGAGGGAAGCTGGCTTCCCGGCGCAAACTGCCCGCTGCTGATCGCCTCGCGCAGGGCATCTGCGGTGGCGGAGGTCAGGGTCCGATGGTCAGGACGCGCAGGTCGGATGCTGGCGCTCATCGCTGCCTCACGTGTCAGGCTGGCGCGCTGCGCTCAAACAGTGGGCACAGGCTGTCGTAGAGCTGGATGTAAGTCTGATAGCCATCGTCATAGACTGCCCGGTTGGCCGCGGTGGGCTCAAACCGTTCCTTGATCTGCACCATCTGGGCGGCCGCCTCCTCCACGCTGCCGAACATGCCGACGGCTTTGCCGGCCAGGATAGCCGCGCCCAGGGTAGCCGCCTCCTCGTTCATGGTGGTCAGCACGGGCCGCCCCGTGATGTCCGCCTCGATCTGCTTCCATTCGCGGCTGCGAGCTCCGCCGCCCAGGGAACGAATCTCATTGACCGGCACGCCCATGCCCTCGATGACATCGATGTTGCGGCGCACGATGAAGCTGACCGCCTCCATGATGGCGCGGGCAAAGTGGCTGCGTCCGTGCCGCAGCGTGAAGCCGTAGAACACGCCGCGAGCCTTCGGGTTGGCCTCCGGAGCCATTGCGCCCTGTAGATGCGGCAGCATCACCAGCCCTTCACAGCCGGGCGGCACACGGGCGGCCTCGGCCCCCAGCAGATCATAGGCATCCTGGCCGGCGGCCTCGGCCACAATGCGCTCGGCCCCGCCGAACTCATCGCGGAACCAGCGCAGGACGATCCCGCCACCGGTGAAGGTGTGGAGCATGTACAGGCCGGGCAGGCCATGATAGTGGCAGGGCATCTGATCGGTGGGATCCAGGGTGGCCTGATTGACGGTGGCGCAGATCGCCAGCGCTGCGCCGGTGTTCTCACTGAACACGCCGGGGCGGATATTGCCCACGCCGATGGCCCCGCAGGCCTGATCCAGCGCTCCGGTGCAGGCAACCGTCTCCGGGCTCAGGCCCAGCTCGGCGGCCACTTCCGGGCGCAGTCTGCCCACCGGCTCGCCGGACTCCCGGTAAGCGGGCAGCTGCTCTGGCCTGATCTCGAGCGCCTCCAGCATCTCCGGCCACCACTGCCGTGTCCTGAAGTTCCAGTAGCAGGTGGAAGTCACCAGCGAGCCTTCACAGACGTACTCGCCCGTCAGCCGGTGCAGGAAGTAGTCCTCGATCAGCAGAAACTTCGCCGCGCGCTCGGCGACCTGTGGCTCATGCCGGCGCAGCCAGAGGATTTTGGCGGCGGGCCAGGTGGGGACGATCCGCACCTGCCCGGTGATCTCGTAGGCATGGCGATGCCCGAAGCGATCGCCCAGCTCGTCGGCCTCGGCCTGGGCGCGGTTATCCAGCCAGACGATGGCGCGGCGCAGCGGCTGCCCCGCCGCATCGACCAGCAGGAGCGTCTCGCCCTGCGCGGAGATGCCCAGCGCCCGAATGCTCGCCGGGCTGATGGCTGACTCGGCCAGCACCCGCGCAACGGCGGTCTTGAAGGCCTGCCAGTAGGTCTCTACCTCCATCTCCACCGAAAGGGCGTCCGGCGTGATCAACGAGTACTCTTCGGTGGCTTTGGCGATCACGTTCCCATGGGGATCATGCAGCGCGCATTTGAGTGCAGTTGTTCCCAGATCAACGGCCAGGATGGCATCCATAGCGCCCCCTCACTGGCCCGGCGCGCCTGCCCAGGCGATGACCAGCGGCTCCTCCCCGATGTTGATGATGGTATGGGGCAGCCCTTCGGGGATCAGCAGCGCGTCGCCTGCGTGCAGCTCGTAGTACCGCTCCTCGTCATAGACCAGCCCGTGCCCGCGCACGCACAGGTACACCTCTTCAGACTGCGGATGCCCGGGATCGATGTTGCCGCGCTGCCCGGGCGGGACGGTAGAGGTGCCCAACCACAGCTTGGCGGTCTTGACATATTCCCGGCAATGCTCCGGGCCTTCCATGAAGTTGCGCGCTTCGGATTGGCGGATAATGGTGGCAGGTTTGGCGGCCATAGCTTCCCCTTTCGCACTTAGAAGCGGGTGCTGACGATCAACCTGTGCGGAGCGCCGGGCTGCAGGCGCCCCGCAGAGCCGATTTGTCGGGATGTCAGACATCCTGACAACCAGCCATGAATGAGTTATAATGGAAAAGTGGGAATCTTGTCAAGATCGAATCGGGGCCCTGCCCTCCAACAAGGAACAAAACCCATGACCACCCGAGATGAACACCTCGCCTATCTGCGTTCACAGCCTGCCACGAATGTGCTTATCATCGGCGCCGGCGCCAACGGAATCGGCACCTTCCGCGATCTGGCTCAGCAGGGTCTGGATGTTTTGCTGGTGGATGCTGGCGACTTCTGCTCCGGCGCCAGCGCCGGGTCTTCCCACATGATCCACGGCGGCATCCGCTATCTGGAGAACGGTGAGTTCCGGCTGGTGCGGGAGGCCGTCCGCGAGCGCAACCGCCTGATCCAGAACGCGCCGCACCTGGCCCGCCCGCTGCCGACCACCATCCCGATCTTCCGGCTGGCCTCCGGCCTGCTGAATGCGCCGCTCAAGTTCCTGCGGCTGCTGGATCGGCCCTCCGAGCGCGGCGCCCTGGTGATCAAGATCGGCCTGCTGCTGTATGATGCCTACACCGGCAGGCAGCGCACCGTGCCGCGCCACACCTTCCGGTCGCGGCAGGAGACCCTGCGCATTTTCCCGGCCATGAACCCGCAGGTGCGTTGGACGGCGACCTACTATGATGGCTTCATGCCCACCCCGGAGCGCATCTGCATCGAGCTGGTGCTGGATGCCGAGGCTGATCATCCCGGGGCGCGCGCGCTGAACTATGTGCGCGCCATCAGCGCGGCGGACGGCGCCGTGACACTGCGTGACGAGCTGACCGGCGAGCTGCTATCCGTCCGTCCTCAAATCGTGATCAACGCCGCCGGGCCGTGGATCGACCTGACCAACAGCGCACTGGGCCAGAAGACAACCTTCATCGGCGGCACTAAAGGCTCGCATCTGATCGTGGATCACCCCGAACTACGGGCCGCCATCGGCGAGCATGAGCTGTTCTTTGAGAACAAAGACGGCCGTATCGTGCTGCTGCTGCCCTACTACGATCGGGTGATGGTCGGCACATCGGACATCGCCGTGGACAACCCGGACTCGGCTCGCTGCACCGAGGAGGAAGTTGACTACTTCCTGGAGATGATCTCGCGAGTCTTCCCCGGCATCCGGGTCGATCGGTCGCACATCGTTCTGGTTTTCTCGGCAGTGAGGCCGCTGCCCGCCAGCGATGCCAGGACCACGGGGCAGATCAGCCGGGATCACAGCATCCGGGTCGTGGACGGGCCGGGTTTCCCGATCCTGAACCTGATCGGCGGCAAGTGGACGACCTATCGGGCGTTCTCCGAACAGACGGCTGACGACGTGCTGCGGCGGCTGGGGCGGACACGCCGGGCAACCACCCGCGATACGCGCATCGGCGGGGGCCGCGACTATCCGGCCAGCCCCGATGAACAGGCGAGCTGGCAGGCCGGGGTCGCCCGCCAGACCGGTCTGGCGCCTGAGCGGGTGGCGACCCTGTTCGCCCGCTACGGCACGCGGGCGGCGGACATTGCCGCCTTCATCGCGCAGGGGAACGATCAGCCGCTGACGGACGCGCCCGATTACTCACGGCGAGAGATCGCCTACCTGGCGCTGCACGAGCGCGTCATCCACCTGGAGGACATCGCCCTGCGGCGGACGACGCTGGGGATGCAGGGTCGGCTGACGCCGACGCTGATCGCGGAGCTGTGCACGGCGGCGAGCGAGGCGCTGGAATGGCTGCCGGCGCGTCAGTCCCAGGAGATCGCCCGGCTGGAGGCTGTTCTGGCCGACCAGTATGCCATTCACCCGGGCTGAGGCGGGGCGGAGGATGCCATGAAATCCGCCTGGAGCGGACTAAGGGCCCCGTCGGTGTGATTTGGAGGGATTCCCTGACCTCACCCCCGCCCTCGCTGCGCCCGGACTCTCCCTCTCCGCGCAGCTGCACAGCGTTAGCGGGGAGGGAGATCAAGGGAGTGAGGTCTCCGGGCAGCCAACCCCCTCTTCATGCTGACTGACTACCCGCCCCCGGTCTTGCATCCCCCTGCCGACTCTGCTATAATGCAGGACGTTGCGGGCATAGTTCAGTGGTAGAACGTCTCCTTGCCAAGGAGAAGGTCACGAGTTCGAATCTCGTTGCCCGCTTAAGGGGGGAGGCGGGTACGCATCCCCTCGTTTTGATCGGCGACGTAGCCAAGTGGCAAGGCAGGGGTCTGCAAAACCCCGATCGGCGGTTCGAATCCGCCCGTCGCCTCTGATCGTGCAGCCGGGGACGCTTGCCCCCGGTTTTTTGTACCCCACCACCCACCGGACTCAGGAGTATCCCGCTGATGAACTCGACCTATGAGCAACTCACTGCCCGCCTGGGCCGCGTGCGCGACCTGGAGATGGCGGCAGCGGTGATGGGCTGGGATCAGGAGGTAGCGATGCCTCCCGGCGGCGTGCAGACCCGCGCCGACCAGCTTACCACCCTGCAGAGCCTGATGCACCAGTATCTGGTTGACGAGGAGATGGGCGCCCTGCTGGAAGCGCTGCGCTCCTACGAGGCCGAGCTTGACCCCGACTCCGACGAAGCCAGCATCATCCGGGTCAACCGGCGCGACTATGAGCAGGAAGTCCGTGTGCCGACCGATCTGGTCGAGGAGCTGGCACAGGTCACTGCTCAGGCGCAGGCGATCTGGGCACAGGCTCGCCAGGAAAGCAACTTCAAGCTGTTTGAGCCGATCCTGACCCGGGTGATGGACCTGCAGCGGCGGCTGGCAGGCTGCTTCCCGGAGTATGCCAACCCTTATGATGCCCTGCTCGATCGCTTCGACCCGGGGGTAACTTACGAGTACATCGCCGGGGTGTTCGACGGGCTGAAACCGGGGCTGGTCCAGCTGGTGGCCGAAATCACCGCCCACCGCGACCGGGTGGATGCCAGCCTGCTGAAGTTCCCGGTCGATGAGGCGATCCAGATGCAGCTCACCCGCGAGGTGACCACGCAGATCGGCTACGACTATACCCGGGGCCGCGTGGACAAGTCCACGCACCCGTTCAGTACACATTTCTCGACCGGAGATGTGCGGATCACCACCCGCTTCGACCCGGAGAACATCGCCTCATCGCTGATGAGTTCAGTGCACGAGGCCGGCCACGCGATGTACGAGCAGAATGTCAGCCCCGCCCTGTACCGCACCCGGCTGGATTCGGGCGCTTCGACTGCCGTGCATGAGTCTCAGTCGCGCTTCTACGAAAACATCGTCGGACGGGGGCGGGCTTTCTGGTCCTACTGGTATCCGCGCCTTCAGGCCATGGTCGCCCCAAAGCTGGACGCTGTGGACCTCGAGGCGTTCTACCGGGCGCTGAACCGGGTGGAGCCGTCCCTGATCCGCGTCGAGGCCGATGAAGTGACCTACGGCCTGCACATCATGCTGCGCTTCGAGCTGGAGAACGATCTGATCAACGAGCGGGTGAAGGTCGCCGATCTGCCTGAGATATGGAATGCGCGGATGCAGGAATACCTGGGCATCACGCCCCCGAACGACAGGCTGGGCGTGCTGCAGGATATTCACTGGGCCTTCGGCCTGGTCGGCTACTTCCCGGATTACCTGCTGGGCAGCATCCTGGCTGTGCAGCTGTGGGAGCGCATGCAGCGCGATCTGCCGGATGTGGAGGCGCAGATCGCCCGCGGGGAGTTCGGCGCCATCCTGGGCTGGCAGCGGACGCACATCCACCAGCACGGGCGTAAGTTCACGCTCCCGGAGATCACCCTGCGGGCGACGGGCGAGACGCTGCGCTGGGAGCCTTACCTGAGCTACCTGCGCGCCAAGTACAGCGAGATCTACGGCCTGTAATGGCCGTCGGCAAGGAGGCCAATCATCATGGACACTGCCAAGATGGAGCAGCTGCGGACGCGGCTGGCACGCATCTCCGACCTGAACTTCGCCGGCTGGCTGCTGGGCTGGGATCAGCGGGTGATGATGCCGCCGGGCGGGGCGCAGGCGCGCGGTGACCAGATGGGCACGCTGGCCGGGCTGGCGCACGAGTTCTTCATCGACGAGGAGGTCGGCGCGCTGCTGGAGGACCTGGCCGCCGAAACCGCCGCTCTGCCCTACGAGTCGGATGAGGCGAGCCTGGTGCGCGTCAAGCAGCGCGAGTACGAACGCCTGGTGCGGGTGCCCACCAGTCTGGTGATGCGGATCACCCAGGCAGGCGCGGAAGGCCACGAAGCCTGGGTGCAGGCGCGGAGCGAAAACCGCTTCAGCATCTTTGAGCCGCACCTGAGCAAGATGGTCGATCTGCAGCGCGAGCTGGCGGCGGCGCTGGGCAGCGAGACCGGCAACCCCTATGACGCGCTGCTCGACCAGTTTGAGCCGGGGCTGACCTACGAGTACATCAACGGGGTGTTCGGGGCGCTCAAGACGCCGCTGGTGGCGCTGGTGAAGGCGATCGGCGAGCGGGCCGATGCCGTGGATGACAGCGTACTGCGCCGCGAATACCCGGAAGCTGCGCAGGTCGCCTTCAGCCGCGAGATCGCCGAAGCGCTGGGCTTTGACTTCCAGCGCGGGCGGTTGGACAAGTCCGCCCACCCGTTCACCAGCGGCACCTCGCGGGATGATGTGCGGCTCACCACGCGGGTGGATGAGCGCTTCCTGCCCACCTGTGTGATGGCGGTCATCCACGAGGCCGGGCATGGGATGCACATGCAGAACTACCACCCGGCTCTGTACCGCAGCAGCATGGAGTTCCCCGGGCTGGCCATCGCCGAGAGCCAGTCGCGCTTCTTTGAGAACGTCGTGGGGCGCAGCCGCGCCTTCTGGACCTACTGGTACCCGCGGGCGCAGGCGCACTTCCCTCATCTGGCTGATGTGCCGCTGGAGACGTTCTACCGGGCCATCAACAAATCACAGCCGTCGCTGATCCGCGTCGAAGCCGACGAAGTGACCTACGGCTTGCATATCATGCTGCGCTTTGAGCTGGAGAACGACGTGATCAACGGGCGGGTAGCGGTGGCCGACCTGCCCCGCGAGTGGAACGATCGCATGGAAACGTACCTGGGCGTTCGCCCACCCACGGACTCCGATGGCGTGCTGCAGGACATCCACTGGTCGCAGGGTGGCTGGGGGTACTTCCCCGATTACCTGCTGGGCAGCATCCTGGCCTCCCAGCTGTGGGACGCGCTCCGCCGCGAGCGTCCCGGCGTCGAGGCCGGCATCGCCCGCGGTGAGTTCGCGCCGCTGCTGGAGTGGCAGCGCGAACAGGTCATGCAACACGGGGCCAAGTTCACCTTCCCGGAACTGGTCGAGCGGGCTACCGGCCGGCCGCTGTCATGGGAGCCGTACATGAACTATCTGACGGCGAAGTACGGGGAGATCTACGGCTTGTAGGGCGGGGATCGGGGGTCGGGTTGCCCCGGCCCTCGCTGTTTCCGGGCTGATCGCTCGCCGGGCAGCCCCGGCGAGCCGACCGGCAGGTCGCAGGGAGTGCGTATGGAGGAGAAGTTTCAGCAGTTGAAGGAGCGGCTGGGGCGCGTCGCCGACCTGAGCTTTGCGGCAGCCGTGCTCAACTGGGATCAGGAGACTCAGATGCCGCCCGGCGGGGCAACGGCGCGCGCCGATCAGCTGGCGACGCTGCAGGCTGTAGCGCACCAGTTCTTCACCGATGAGGCGGTGGGCCGGCTGCTGGAGGATCTCCGCCCCTGGGCCGAGTCCCTGCCGTATGACTCGGATGAGGCGAGCATCGTCCGCATAAACCATCGCGACTATCTCAAGCGTGTGCGCATCCCGACGGAGCTGGTGGGCGAGCTGGCGCGGGCCTCCGCTCTGGGCAAGAAGGCCTGGCAGGAGGCACGTGCCGCCGACGACTTCGAGCACTTCCGGCCCCATCTGGAACGCCTGGTCGCGCTGCGCATTCAGTGGGCTGAATGCTTCAGCGGATACGCTAACCGCTATGACCCCCTGCTGGACTGGTTCGAGCCGGGCATGACGACGGCTTACATCCGCACCGTGTTTGACGGACTGAAGCCGGAACTGGTGGACCTGGTCGCCGCGATTGCCCCCCGGCAGGAGATGATGGACGGCAGTGTGCTGAACCGCGAGCTCAGCGCCGGGGCGCAGATCGCCTTCAGCCGCGAAGTCACCGAGAAGCTGGGATATGACTATCAACGAGGCCGGCTCGACCTGTCCGCTCACCCGTTCACGATCCGCTTCTCCAGCCGCGACGTGCGCATCACCACACGCCTGATGGCAGACAACCCGCTGAAGGCGCTGATGAGCTCCATCCATGAGGCGGGTCACGCGATGCACGGGCAGGCGATCAGCCCGACGCTGTACCGCACCGGGCTGGATCACGGCACGATGATGGCCATCAGCGAGTCACAGTCCCGTTTCTATGAGAACATTGTGGGGCGCAGCCTGCCCTTCTGGCGCTGGCTTTATCCGCGCTTCCAGCAGGCCTTCGCGCCCCACTTCGACGATGTAACGGTGGAGGCCTTCACCCGCGCCCTGAACCGCGTCGAGCCGGGCGCGATCCGCGTGGAAGCGGACGAAGTGACCTACGGCCTGCACATCATGCTGCGCTTCGAACTGGAGCAGGCGCTGATCAACGAAACCCTGCAGGTGGCCGACCTGCCCCGCGAGTGGAACGACCGCATGGAGGCGTACCTGGGCGTGAGGCCGGCCAGCGACGCAGAGGGGGTGATGCAGGACATCCACTGGTCGCAGGGAGCCATCGGCTACTTCCCGGATTATCTGCTGGGCAGCCTGCTGGCCGTGCAGCTGTGGGAGCGCCTGCGGCGCGACCTGCCGGATGTGGAGGAGCAGATCGCCCGCGGGGAATTCGGTGCCGTGCTGGGCTGGCAGCGGGAGCACGTCATGCAGCACGGGCGCAAGTTCACCCTGCCGGAGCTGACGGAGCGGGTGACGGGCGGGCCGCTGCGCTGGGAGCCCTATATGGCGTATCTGCGGCAGAAGGTCGGGGCGATCTACGGGCTGGGCTGAGCACGCCCGCGGAAGCCCGCTATCATGCTATAATGATGCCGGCAGCAACGTGGGGCGGTGGCGGAATGGCAGACGCCGCGGACTTAAAATCCGCTGTCCGAAAGGACGTGTGGGTTCGAATCCCACCCGCCCTATCCGACAGGAACCAACTCGAACACCCTAACCGGGTGGAAGAGTTCTTCAAGGAGGTGAGTTTTTCTCACCGGCGAACGCTTGAAGGGCTGTTTCACCAAATCGGGGAGGATGTGAGAGTTGGTTCCTTTACTTTTTCTCAGGGAGCACCCCGGCTTCGTCGGGGAGGCCAGCATCACCGCCGAAGCGGCCTCCGCGCTGACCGGCTACAACATCCAGCGTCTGCGCCGCCTCGTGCGACCGACCCCGCCGGCGCTGCGCGGCCTGCTGCTGATGTCCGAGTCGACCAGCGACCGCCTGTTCCGGCAGATTGCGGATACCTGGCCGGGGTCGGTTGAGGATGATCCATTGGATGACTATGATCGATATGCGAGTCGGGAGGAATTCGGAGAGGAATAAGGGTCAGGCCCCGGAAGGTTTGACCACATCCCAGATGGCTTCGGGGTGGCGTGCGGCCACCATCAGCAGAATGCGTGCGGGGCCTTCCGGCGCACGGCGGCCCTGTTCCCAGTTGCGCAGCGTGCCAATGCTGATGCCCAGCATGGCCGCGAACTCGCGCTGAGACAAGCCATACTGAGCACGGATACTCTTCACATCCACGCCTTCAGCCACAAACGCCCGCGAAGCAGCGGTTTCACCCCGCAGGATGCTGCCACCTTCGCGCAGGCTGGTTACCAGTTCATCAAACAGCTCATCTTTCATGGGTATTCATCCTCCACAATCTGGCGCAGCACCTTTAACTGGGCAGGCGTCAGGTCATCCTGTTCACTTTTGGGATAGATTAGCAGCATCAGCAACCGGTCCGGTTCAACCGCCCAGTAGTAAATCACGCGGACGCCGCCCCGCTTTCCCTGTCCCCTGGCAGCCCAGCGCACCTTGCGCAGCCCGCCGCTGCCGGGAATTATCTTTCCCATCTCAGGATACTGGATCAGCAAGCTCTGCAGTTCCCGGTAGTCATCATCGGCCAGCAGCTCAACGACCCGCCGGGTGAAGATGCTTGTTTCCAGAATGATCATTTTTCACTTATTGTACGCCAATGGCGTACAACCGTCAATGATCTCGCGATGTCCGAGTCGACCAGCGACCGGCTGTTCCGGCAGATCGCCGATACCTGGCCGGTGGCAGCAGCTGTGCTTCACAAAGCTTATTTGGATCGGCTGGAAGGCACTTAACGGCACCGAGCTCAGCCGCTGCGACCGAGCGGCGTCGGCTGGATGCGCTTGTTGGGTGGCTTTCGGGTTCAGCGGTTCAGCAGCGCTTCGCCAATGGCGCGCAGCCGCGCGTCGCCCTCTTGCAGCGTGGGAACCAGCCAGCCACCCTCCGAGAGTTCATTCCAGGCATAGACGATGACCGTCTGTGGTTCGGCGGCATCGGGGTAGGTCCACATCCATTCGACGGCTTCCAGAACATGAGCGGCAAGTTGTTCGGGCGCGGCGCGTTCCACCACAGGCCCGGAGGTGTAGCCGCCATAGCCAAAGATGTCGTCCCGGTGCGGACGCGGGTCCCAGCCCATGCTGGCGACGGGGACGACTTTCAAGCCTGCAGCGCGGAAACTCTCCCACAGGTCGCGGTCAGCCTGGGCCTGCGCGTCGTAGTCGTAGTAGGTGTAGTCTGCAGTGTTATCGTAACTGCCCGGAATGAAACCTCCTGAATAGGAAGTGACCGCGTCCACGCCGAGTTCCGTGACAGCGCGCCCGCCTTCCTCCGCCGAAAATACCATCGCAACGATGTAGGGGTTCTTCAAGCCCCGCTCCTGCGCGTATTGGCGAAAACCGTCCAGCTTTTCCCGCATGGCATCCCAACTGCCCCAAATCTTTCCCACGTCCTGCCCCCACAGGAAGAAATAAACGAGCGGGCGCCCATCCAGCACGGTTTGATACGACGGCTCCTGCATCTGCGCCACGGCTTCCTCCAGCTGAAAGTTCCAGTTGTGTTCGCCGAAGTTGTGTCCGCTGCCATCCGCATCAACATAGCCCTGCACTTGCAGCATCAGCGCGAATTTGACCATCTGCTTATAGGGGCTGGAAAGATAATACTGGCGGCTGAGATTCATCTCATTCGCTTTCCAGCCCACCTGCTCCTCCCCCAGCGGATTCCCCTGCTCGTCGCGCACGATGTACATGAGGAAAATCCAGTAATCAATGCCGTTGGCGGCGGCGTAGGCGATTTCCTGATCCATCACCGCCTGCGAGTCGGAGGCCATCTCCACCTGTCCATCGGGCAGTACGCTGGCGTAAAACGGCAGGCGGTAGCGCCATTCTTCGGGGAAGAGATTTTTGACATAGTGTGAACCGCCAAACCAGCCGTCCCAGCGGATCGCGCCGAGCAGGATGCCGTCGTCGGGGCGCGGCGTCGCGGTCGGGGCGGGCGGAGTTTCGGTGGGGAGGGTTTCCGCGGGCGGTTCGGTCGGCGGCGTGGTTGCGGTCGCGCGCTCGGTTGGCGGCGCGGCGGGGGCAGTGGGCAAGGGCGTGGTATCGAACGCGGCTGGTGATGCGGGCGGGGACTCAGGCGCACAGGCGGAGAGAATCAGACTGACCAGTAAAAATACAACCAACGTGCGTTTCATCGTTCTCATCCTCCTGTGACAGTCAGTGCCGCCCAACTATGTTTAGACTGAAATACTCCTCATAACCGTCTATAGATGGCAGTCCCAGCCCGCAACCTAATATGCAAGGCCAATTATCAAAAGTCAATACGCGGGCTATCGCCCGCCGTCCGTGTGGTACTGAGCACGTCGCTCATACATCCTGTGGCGCAGG
>DAOTXW010000052.1:0-7385 GCA_034435035.1 Anaerolineae bacterium
CTGCTCGGCATGGGCGCGGTGGCCGTGATCGGCGGGCTGCTGGCGCTGGTCATCCTGCTGGCGCGGGGGCCGGGGGCCAGCGCGGCCCCCGGCGGCGGCGCCCCCGGCGGCCCGTCCTACGAGGTCACTTACTTCGTCACCAGCGCCAACCCGACCGGCGGGTTTAACGAGGCGTCGCTGATTTATAACGATCCCGGCGGGGTGCTGGGGCAGGAGGAGATCAACCGCCGCAGCTGGTCGCGCTCGCTGACCCTCAACCGCGGCGATGTCGCGGCCATCACCGTGCGCGATCTGGGCCCCAACGGCACGGTGACGTGCGAGATCCGTCTGAACGGCGAGCCCTGGCGCAGCGATGAGGCCAGCGGCCCGGAGGCGACCGCCACCTGTACCGGGGTGGTGGGGGAGAACTGACGCTCAACGCCGCAGCCCGGTGACGTGGTACACCGTCACCGGCTCGCTGAGGCCTTTCATCTCGATGCCCGGGATCGGCGTCGCCAGCACGTGCGGCTGCGTCTGATCGTAGGTGCTCTGGCTGATCAGCACCTGCCCGCCTTCGGCCACGGCGCAGATCCGCGCCCCCAGGTTGGCGGCGCGGCCAATGACCGTATATTCGCTGCGCAGCGCCGATCCCATCTCCCCGGCGATCAGTTCGCCGGTGGCGATGCCGATCCCGATGTGGCCCGCGTCCACGCCGCGGGCCTGCCATCTGGCCTGCACGGGCGTGTAAGCCTCGATCATCTCCAGCCCCACCTGCACCGCCCGCAGCGCATGATCTTCCACCGGGAAGGGCGCCCCGAACAGCGCCATCACCTCATCGCCCACGAACTTATCCAGTGTGCCGCCGCGGGCAAGGATCACATCCACCATCGCGCTCAGGTAGTCGTTGATGAACTCCACCAGCGTATCGGGCGGGGTGCGCTCGGCCAGACGGGTGGAGCCGCGCAGGTCGGCGTACAGCACGCTCAGCACCATGCGCTCGCCGTTGAGGAAGGCCACATCCGCCGCCGAAAGCAGCCGCTCCATGACGTGCGGATCGACCGAACGGCCCAGCAGGTCGCGCAGCCGCCGCTTCTCCAGATTTTCGAAGATGGCGGTGTCCATCTGGCTGGCGATGGCCGACAGCAGCCGCCGGTCTTCGTCCTGGAAGCCGCGCGAGCTGTGGGGGTTGGCCACGCCGAACACGCCCAGGATCTCGTCGCGCAGGATCAGCGGGACGCACATCACCGAGCGCACCTCGCCGGGCAGGTTGTTGTAGCAGATCAGGTGAGCGCGCTCCAGCGATTCGTTGGCCACGCGCTGGATCTGCTCGCCGTAGGGAGAGGCGCGGAACAGGTCTTCATGGGTGACCGCCCGCAGTTCCAGCCGCTGCCCGGCCCGGTCGTAGAGCATGATGAAGCCGATCTCGGCCTGGATCACGTCGCGCAGCTGGTGCAGCACGGTATTGAGCATCTCATCGAACGGCAGGTGACGGTCGCGGATGCGGTCGATGCGGTAGATGATCTCCAGCTCCTTGTTGCGCTGCTGAAGCTCGTAGTAGGCATAGCCCTGCAGGATCGCCGAGTCCATCTGGCTCTCGGCGGCTTTCATCAGGCTGACCTCGCCGTCGGTGAACGGCTCGCCGCGGCGGGCCAGCAGCACGCCTCCCAGCCGCACCTGCCCCATCTGGATCGGGATGCCGGCCAGGCGCAGATCGGCGGGGATGTCGGGGGCGCCCGCTTCGGCAGAGGCGGCGGCATCCCACACGGTGGCGGACTCGGCGCGGTAGGCCCGCGCCGTCAGCGTGCGGATGGCCGCCGCGCCCAGCGCGAGATCGTGGGTGCGGTCGCTGATCGCCTTCAGCTCCAGTTCGCCCGTGTCGCGGTCAACGACCGCCATCAGGCACAGATCGGCGTGGAAGCGCTCGGCCAGCAGGTTGACGATGGCGGTCAGCATGGCCGGGGGATCGCCGGCGGTGTCGCGGATGGCGTCGAGCGCCAGCACCAGGTCAAGCTCGGCCTGTTTCTGGGCCAGCAGGGCGTGAGCGTCAGGCGGCAGATCGGACATGGAAACACCCTCCCGGGAAGCGTCACAGCGCGGTTATTGTCGCCCATTCTACCGCAGACGGAAAGTCGCCAGCGCCTGCGGCCCCCGGTTTGTGAATTCTTTGACAGGCGGCCTGCTCCGCGCTAGACTAACCTTAAAACCCGGACTAAGTGGGTCAACTATTAACGCCGGCACAACGTTCTCAGGGCCATGGGGTTGTCTTTAGCGTGTTTTGTCCGCCTGGTGGATGATGCTATAATGGCGCGGGTGCCGCCCCGTAGACCGGGCGCGGCACCCGTATTACGCACCGTTTGACTAAGCCAGAAGGAGTAGCTGTATGGCAGAGGCGATCGCAACGGCCAGTCCGCCCATCACCCGCCGCGAGTTTCTGTTCTACACCTGGGCAGCCTCGATGCTGCTCACGCTGGGCGGATCGGCGGGCGCGATTCTGTGGTTCGCTTACCCACGCTTCCGCGCCGGCGAGTTCGGCGGCGAGTTCCCGATCAACGTCGGTCAGCTTCCGGCGGCGGCCTCCGACCCGGAGGATCACCCGGATGGACGTTTCTGGCTGATCAACAGCGAGGAAGGCTTGCTGGCGATCTACAAGGTCTGCACCCACCTGGGCTGCCTGTACAAATGGGTGCCCGCCAACGACCGCTTCGAGTGCCCCTGTCACGGATCGAAGTACCAGAAAGATGGGACGTGGATCGAGGGGCCGGCACCGCGCAGTCTGGATCGGTTTGTCGTCCGGGTGCTGGACAGCAGCGGCAATGTGCTGGTCGAGACGGAAGACGGCGACATGAATGCGGATCCAGCGGCGGGCCAGCCCGTCGCCATCCCGGACGGGGCGGCGGAAGTCCGCATCGATACGGGCAAGCGCATCAAAGGCCCGCTTCATTAAAGAGCGCCTCGTGAACGTCTGGCAGCGCCGATACGCCCCGGGTGCTGGCTGCCCCTGCGCGTATCCTCTCTCGCCTGCTTGTTGAGGAGACTGACGGTATGGATTCCAATCTCGATCTCACCAACGTCCCCCTGCTGAAGCGTATGCGGCAGGTGGGGCCGCGGCAGGCAATCGTCGAGGGCATCAATGACGTGGTGTTCCGCACCACCAACGGCATTGATATCGCCGAGCTGCGTGCCATCCTGCGCGGCGATCCGCCGACGGCCCGCCCCAACCCCCGCCTGCGCCCCCACGCCGACAGCTTCTGGTTCCACATCCGCCCCGGCTACTACAATCAGGATGTGGTGGGCGTCTACCCCACCTTCAAGCTGGGCTGGCTGTCCACCTACTTCTTCGCGCTGGAGTTCCTGACCGGGCTGTTTCTGATGGTGTTCTACACGCCGTCAACCGCCCAGGCCTACGATAACATGCTCAACATCCTGAGCAACGTGCCGCTGGGCCAGTTCATGCGCGACCTGCACCGGCTGGGCGCGGAGGCGATGGTGATCATCGTCTCGCTGCACATGCTGCGCACGTTCTGGACGGCTTCCTATAAGAAGCCGCGCCAGTTCACCTGGGCCACTGGTGTGCTGCTGCTGGTGGTCACGCTGGGCCTGAGCTACACCGGCTACCTGCTGCCCTGGGATCAGCTGGCGTACTGGGCCGTGACCATCGGCGCCTCGATGGCCGAAGCCGCCCCGCCGCCGATCGTCGGCCAGTTCCTCAACATCCTGCTGAAGGGCGCGCCGGACCTGGGGCAGGGCGGTCTGCTGCGCTTCTATCTGCTGCACGTGATCGCCTTCCCGGTGGCCGGGCTGGCGCTGCTGGGCATGCACTACTACAAGGTGGTGCTGTACGGCCACAGCCTGCCCCCGGAGCTGGAGCGCACCGGCGAGGATACGGCCAAGCGCGTGCCGGTGGAGAAGCGGTCGTACTTCACGCCCGACGTGCTGGCCGGCGATGTGCTGATGATCGCCTTCTTCACGCTGGTGATGGTGTTCGCGGTCACGTTCCTCTACAGCGCCGAACTGGAGAACTGGGCCAACCCGCAGAGCACGCCGCTCCACACGATCGCGCCGTGGTACTTCCTGTGGATTCAGGGCCTGCTCAAGCTGGGCGACAAGTCGCTGATGGGCGTCATCGTGCCCACCCTGCTGATGCTGGCCTTCCTGTTCATGCCCTACTTCGACGTGGGGCCGTTCCGCAAGTACCATCAACGCCGCCTGGCCCTCTCGATGAGCCTGCTGTTCATCGTCTTCATCGTCGTGACTTCCTGGATGGGGACGCCGGCCTTCCTGGTGCAGACTTCGCTGGACCAGGAGATTCTGCACGAGCTGGCCCCCAGCGAGAAGGTGGGGCCGGTGCGTGCCGTCCCCTACGAGGAGCTGATCCTCGGCCAGTACAGCGTGGATGACTACGAGGAGACAGTGCCGCGCTCCAGCGGGCTGTTCCGCGTGATGCGCCACTACGCCGAGCTGATCGAGCATGCCCGCGCCACGCCTGCTTCCGAGGGCGGCCTGCCCAACGCTGAGGCCTTCCTGGTCGTGAGCCAGCTGCAGCCCAACCTCAAGGGCGTGACACTGCGCATCACCTGGGACGATCCCAGCGCTCCGGGCCAGCGCCTGACCAACGAGCAGCTGGTGCCGGTTCACCGCGAAGCCTATCCCGAGGGAGAGTGATCGCCCATGTCCGACAACCAGACTCTCAGCGGGGGGACCGACGCCGGCGGCTTCTGGCGGCGGATCTTCATGCGGAATCTGCCCGCCGAGCAGCGGGCGCTGCTGGGCACGCTCTCCTTCTTTGCGATCATCGTGATCGTCGGCTGGGTCGGCGTGAACGAGCCGCGCCGCATGGCCGAGTTCGACAGCCAGTACCAGGCGCGTTCGATCCAGCGCGGGGCCGTGCTGTTTGACTCCAACTGCAAATCGTGCCACGGGGCGAACGGCCAGGGCATCGAAGGGGTGGCCCCGGCGATCAACACGCCGGCGATGTTCAACGGCGAGCGTCTGGCCGAACTGGCCTACCCCGGCACCGTGCAGGACTACATCGAGCTGACGATCGCGGCGGGCCGGCCCGCCCGCAGCGCCAACTGGCCAAACCCGATGCCGACCTGGAGCCAGGACTACGGCGGCCCGCTGCGGCCCGATCAGGTGCGCGACCTGACCCGCTTCGTCATGAACTGGGGCTGCGCCTATGACCCGGAGTGCGCGCCGCCGGACGAGGCCATCATCGCCGAAGCCACCCCGCCGCCCACCGAGGAGGCGCCGGCCTACGAGCCGGTCGGCGTCGATGTGACCGCTCCGCTGCCTGAAGGCGACGCGGCCCGCGGCGAGCAGCTCTTCCTGGGCGCGGCCCCCGGCCCGGATGGCAAGGCGCTGGGCTGCCAGGCCTGCCATTCGCTGGATGGATCGGTGCTGGTCGGCCCGTCGATGCAGGGGGTGTCCGGGCGCATCCCGGACGGCTACGAGTCGCCCGAAGCCTACCTGCACGAGTCCATCGTGGCCCCGGCGGCCTACACCGTGCCCGGCTTCGAGGGTGTGGTGATGCCGGCCAACTTCGGGGAAAGGCTGGATGCGCAGTCGCTGGCCGATATCATCGCTTACCTGCTGTCGCAGTAGGCGCGGCGGATGCTGCGCGGTGGGCGGCTGGCTGGCAGGGATGCCGCGAGCCGCCCGCTTGCTTTATTCTAATGGCGATGACATTTGTCGTATCCGGAGGTGTACACCCGTCACTGGGAGCGCGAACCGCCGGGTAGTACACTCAATCTGCCGTGACTGAACCGACCGGAGGCTGGACCATGCGCTTACGTATCCTGCTGTTCACAACCCTGGCCGGGCTGGCGCTGCTGCTGGCGGCGCTGCCGGCGCAGGCGGCTGGCGCCCAACAGGGCGAAGACGGCGATCCGGAGCTGGGCGCGCGGCTGTTTGCCGAGAACTGCGCGGTCTGCCACGGGGAAACCGGCGAGGGGCGCGTCGGGGCCACGCTGAGCGATGTGTTTGTCTCGATGAGCCCGGACGCGGCTCTGACCGAGGTGATCACCAACGGGCGGCCCGGCACCTACATGCCCGCCTGGGGCCGGGAAGCCGGCGGCCCGCTGACTGGCGAGGACATCGCCAATCTGGTCGCCTACATCGAGTCGTGGGGCACGACCTACGAGCCAGTGTTCCCGGCGCCGCCCCGCCCGGCGGTGGAGATCCCGCCGGTGGAGGAACTGGCCGGGGACCCCAACAACGGCTATACGATCTACCAGCAGAACTGCGCGGCCTGCCACGGCCCGGACGGCGAGGGGCGCATCGGCGCGACCCTGACCAGCGCCTTCGTCGGCATCGAGCCGGGCGCGTATGCCGTGCAGACCATCAGCCGGGGCATCGATGGCACGCTGATGCCGGCCTGGAGCCAGGAGGCCGGCGGCCCGCTGACCGCCGGCGAGATCGAGGATGTGACGGCCTACCTGGCCAGCATCCAGCGCTCGCAGGCCCCGCCCGCCGGCGAACAGCCGCTGGCGGCGGGCAGTTCGCTGCCGCTGATCCTGATAGCGCTGGGCGGGCTGGTGATCATAGTCGGCCTGGGCGTGGCGGTCAACCGCCGCGAGAAGAACAGGGCGGGCCAGTGATCGCCCTGCCGGGGATGAAAAGCCTATGAAACACGCTCTCCGCCGGCCTGCGCTGGTCGGGCTGCTGGCCGGCGCCATCCTGCTGGCGGCTCCCGGAGCCGCCAGGGCGCAGGACGCCGAACCCGCCCCCGCCGGGTCGCTGGATACGCTGGCGATCCGTCTGTGGCCGGAGTTTGACCGGCCCGAAGTGCTGGTCTTCTATGTGGGGCAGGTGGCCGGCACGCCGACGACCGACCCGGTGACGGTGACCTTCACGCTGCCGGCGGGCGCGACCGTCAACGCCGCCGCCTACGTCGATCCGGCCAGCGGCAACCTGCTGACTGCGCCGACCGAGCAGGACGGCAGCCGGCTGACCCTCACCAGCCCCAACGGCACGTTCCATCTGGAGTTCTACCACACGCCGCCGGCCATCACGGACGGGCAGCGCACGTACCGCTATACCTGGGCGGGCGATTACGCGGTGGCGGATTTCAGCTGGGAAGCGCAGCAGCCGCCCAACGCCGAGGACTTCAGCTTCGAGCCGGCGGGCTTCCCGGCGATGGGGCTGTTCGGCTTTCTGTACACCACCACGCGCCTGACGGATGTCGCCGCCGGGGAGCCGCTGACCGCCACCCTGAGCTACCGCAAGACCGATGACCGTCTGAGCGCCGATCTGCTGGATGAGGCCGCCGCGCAGGAAGCCGGGCCGGCGCCCGCCGGGGCGGAGCCGGCTCTGGCCGCCGGCGGGCCGGACGCCCGCACAGTGCTGATCGCCGTGCTGGCGATCGTCGGGCTGGGGCTGCTGGGCGGCGGGCTGTACCTGTACAACCG
>DAOTXW010000053.1:0-3961 GCA_034435035.1 Anaerolineae bacterium
CCCCTGAGCCGGCCAGCGCCTCACCCCTTCTGCACCACCACCCAGACGATGGCTTTTTCCGCCTCCACCGAGACGCGGGCAGCCGGGTCCCGGTACAGCCCGGCGATCTGCGGCGGAGAGAGGAAGCGGCTGCGCATCAGGGCCAGCTTCTCGGCCAGCGCCAGCAGCCGGATCGCCGGGACGCGGATATCCGGCTCCTCGATGACCAGCCAGCCGCCGGGGCGCAGCACCCGCCACAGCTCGGCGGCGGTGCGCTGCTGGTCGCAGACATGGTGCAGGGCGTCCACCATCACGATGCGGTCGAAGGACTCGCCGGGGAACGGCAGGCGCTCGGCGTGGGCGCACACCGGGCTGAGGCCGGGCTTGCTGCGGGCCTGCCGGAGCATCCGGCAGGACAGGTCGGTGACGACGATCTGCCGCGCCTGGCCGCGCAGAAACTGCGCCACCCGGCCCGTCCCGCCGCCGGCATCCAGCAGCGAGCCGGTGGTGGGCAGCCGGGCCAGCCTCTGCAGCGTCTCCGGCAGGCGCGGCGGGATGACGGCCTCGTAGATCGGGGCCAGCAGGTCGAAGTGATCGGGCAGGCGCACGCTACTCCACCCGCAGCGACTGGATCAGCGCATCCAGCAGCGCCAGGTCGGGCGTGAAGTCCGCCGGCGCGGACCGGTTGAGCATCTCCTCGATGCCCGCCACGTAGTTCAGATAGTTGTTCGCAAACGCGTCATAGTCCCCGCCGGGGATGTCGTTGTAGTCCTCGGCCAGGCCGGGGTGACGGATCGGCAGGAAGGCGGCCACCAGATAGGCCCCGTCCAGCGTGAGGCCCTGAAAGGTGTAGAACGCGCCCGCGTTGACGATCGGGCTGACATCCTGCGCGTAGTAGGTGACGAAGCGCACGCCCGTCCCGTTCTGGAAGCTCAGGTAGGCCGTGTTCGTGTGGAACACCTGCGCGGCGTTGAAGATCGGCACCACGGGGATCTCATCCTCCCGCTCCGCCAGGCCGGGCTGCTCCTGCAGCAGGGTTCGCAGCTCGCCGATGCGCTCCAGACCGGTCTCGTTGTAGCCCTCCCAGTTGTCCATCGGGAAGATCATGATGCGCGGCGTCTGGATACTGCCGGTCACCGGGTAGTCCGGGAAGGTGAACAGGTAGTGCGAGGGGATCAGCCACGCCTCCGGGGCGCCGCTGGCCGGGTCGTCGGCGGGCACGATGGCGGCCTGCCACTGGCTCACCAGGTCGAGATCGAAGTGGAAGCTGACGCCCTCGAACCGGGCGTTGGCCGGCGGGGAGTCGGGGGGCACAAACGGCAGTCCGGGCGTTGGCTCATCGGTGGCGGGGGCGGCGGCCGTGGCGCAGACCGTGCCGCAGCCGCCGGGGCAGTCGCCCGAGGGGCAGGCGTAGACCTCGCCGGGGGCGCAGGCGGGCGGCGTGCAGACGGCCTGCGCAAAGGCGGTGGGATCCTGCGCCGCCGGGACGGCGGGCAGAGAAGCCGGGGCGGCGGTCGGCTCGCCGGCGCCGGACAGCGGCGCATTGCAGGCCAGCAGACTCAGCAGCAGCGCGGCAGCGGCCAGGGCAGCGCGGCGCGGTTCGGTGAAGGGTCGCATGGGCAGGGACTCCTCGGAAGCGGGCAGTTGACGGGCAGCGATCAGCGATCAGCCAGTGTAGCACAGATCGCGGCGCGGGGCAGGCTCAGGGCCGGAGGGGGGCATTTCAACTGAAATGCGCCCCGCACAGGGAGCGCCGGGCGTCACCCCCGCAGCCGCGCCGCGCCCGCCCCGATCCACTCGATGACCCACCGGGCCGCGATCGAGACGTAGCCCACCTTCGGCAGCACCAGCACCACCTTGCCCTTGATGTACTCCTCCGTCACCGGGAAGTCCGGCGCGTTGACGTTGTCGCCCTGGGTGGTGATCACCACGCCCGCCTCGGTCTGCTCGATGCGGATCACCCGGTGGATGACGTAGCGGCCTTCCTGCCAGAACTTGATGATGTCGCCGACGGCGATCTCCTCGACCGGCACCTCCTTGACGATCACGATGTCGCCCGCCCACAGGGTCGGGTTCATGCTGGGGCCGCTCAGCAGCGTGGGCGTGTAGCCGAAGGCCCCGGTGTTGAACCAGATCAGCCCCACGCCGACGATGCCGACCAGCACCCAGCTCAGGATGCCGGCCACGCTTTCCCGCTCAGGGGCTGGCTGGCCCGCGGCCTGCGGCTGGGCCTCCGGCGCGAACAGGTCCTGGATGGTCACCAGCCCCAGCACCGGCACCAGCGTGCCGGCGAAGGCCGTGATGATCCAGTCGGTTGACGGGAGGATCGGCGAGGCCCACTCGAACACCTCGATCAGCCCCCGGTAGGCCAGCGAGGCCGCCGGCCCGCCGGACAGCGCCAGGAAGGACGCCAGCAGCCCTTCGGAGAGCGCCGGCAGCAGCCGTTCGCCGCTGAACTGCACGCCGGACTGCAGGCCCGCCAGCGCCGCGTACTGAGCGGCGGGCAGGCTCACCGCGGCCAGCAGCACGGTCGGGATCGCCAGGGCGCGGATCGCCCGGCCCCGGCCCAGCACGGCGGTCAGGTAGCCGCGCAGCAGCTCGCTGCTGACCACCCCCGACAGCCCGTACAGCAGGTTGCCCAGCATCGGCAGCAGCCCGTGGCTGTACGGCGACTGCCCGAAGCCGAAGGCCAGCCCCAGGAGCAGCAGGATGGCCACGGAGACGCCGCCCATCAGCAGGCCGGCCACCACCACCGAGGAATCGCGCGGGGCGGCGGGGACGCGCAGCGCGCGCCCGGCCAGCCAGGCGACCAGCCCCACCGACAGCCACAGCGCCGGCTGCACGCCGTAGAAGCTGACCCCGGCGGGCAGCGTCAGGCCGATCAGCCCGTAGTTCAGGGCCGCGTAGACCGCGATCAGCCACAGGATGGGGATCGCGTGGGCGGGCCGCAGCAGGGGGCGGGCAGCGGCCCGGTCGATCTCCGGCGCGGCGGGCGCCGCCGCCGGGGGAGGCTCCAGCTGCCGGTCCGGCCCGGCGGGGGCCGGCCTGACGCCCTTGAGCAGCCGCATCCGGCATGGATTGTAGGGCGCGGCACGGATCTGCTGCGCCAGCGCCAGCGGCTCCGGCGCGCTCCGATCCCGTGCGCCGCGCACAGCGGACAGCAGGCGGTCTCGCAAGCGGGTGGGCGGCGGCGGGGTGGAGAAGGCGGCGGTCATTTCTGCCTCACAGGTCGGCATGATACCGCTGAGAGGTGGAGGACAGCAAGGGGAGCTTCCAGCTGCCCTCCACCGGGATTGTGGCTGCGCAGGCGCGCCGGGAGGCGCCGGCAGCCTTCCAGAAGAAGACGGCTACGGGCCACACGTCGCGGTGAGGATGTTCGAGAACGGCCCCATCTCACTGCCGCGAAAAACGGTGACTGCGTATTCGATGGCCTCCGCCGCGCCGGCGTTGGCCACGTCCCACAGGCTGCGATCGGTGTTGAAGCAGCCGGGCCTCTTGAGGTCATCGGAGTCGACGCTCTTGCCGCACCTGTTGATCTTGTACGAGCTGACCGTCCCGACCAGCGTCCATGATTCCTGCCCGGCCAGCCGCGCCCAGATCAGGTACCCGTCCACCCCGCGCACGCGCTTCCAGCGCAGGCCCTGGTACAGGGTCTGCGGATCGGAGTTGTTGCAGCGCGAGCCGCGGTTCCAGACATTGAGGGTCGTCATCTGGGTCAGCGTCGCCGAGCAGTCATGGTGGCAGGTGATCTGCGATTCGCCCTGCTGCGGCTCGCACAGGTCGTTGCCGCAGGCGGGGCCGGTGGTGCAGTCGGCGGGGCAGGCGTCGCCGCCCTCATCGGGCTGGCAGATCCCATCCCCGCAGACGCTCACCGGCGGCTCGTCGGTCGGCTCACCGGTCGGCTCATTTGTTGGCTCATCGGTCGGCTCATTCGTCGGCTCATTCGTCGGCTCAACGGTCGGCTCAACGGTCGGCTCAACGG
>DAOTXW010000054.1:0-10497 GCA_034435035.1 Anaerolineae bacterium
CGAATCAGCCGTGAGTGCGGTATACTTTTGGTTCTGTACCTCCATGTGTAATGGGGCGGCGTATTGACCTGCGCCATAGGGCTTGTTACAATTAGTCGGTTTTGCCGGCGTAGCTCAATTGGCAGAGCGATGCTCTTGTAAAGCATAGGTTATGGGTTCAATTCCCATCGTCGGCTCTGGCAAGCGGGCAGCGTCGCGCCATATCCCGACCATTAACAGAACAACCAGAGCATGGGTCAGTGTCCCGAGCGGCAAAGGGGGCGGACTGTAAATCCGCTGGCGGTAGCCTTCGTAGGTTCGAGTCCTACCTGGCCCACTGAACGGAGCAATGGATCGTTTACAATGAACAATTGCCAATGAACAATGATACAAACCACCCCCATTGTTCATTCTATCGTTGTTCATTGCGTCATTGTTCATTGGTTCGCTCGCCCACGTAGCTCAGTTGGCAGAGCACATTCTTGGTAAGAATGAGGTCATGGGTTCAAATCCCATCGTGGGCTTTTTGCCCCGTTTGCCCCGGGTTGCGCCGGCCGGTAACGGGGTATTATTGTGAATAGACTTTGACAATGTAAAGACCTGGAAGCCGAACGAACGTATTTTCGACTCGGCCGTAAATTGAGGATGTTGTAAAAAGATGGCGAAAGAGAAATTCACGCGAGCCAAGCCGCACTGCAACATCGGCACGATCGGCCACATAGACCACGGCAAGACGACCCTGACGGCGGCCATCACCAAGACGCTGGCGCTGAAGGGGTGGGCCGACTTTCGGGCGTTTGACTCCATTGACAACGCCCCGGAAGAGCGGGAACGAGGCATCACCATTGCCATCGCCCACGTCGAGTACCAGACGGAGAAACGCCACTACGCCCACGTCGACTGCCCCGGCCACCGGGACTACATCAAGAACATGATCACCGGGGCGGCGCAGATGGACGGGGCCATTCTGGTGGTGGCGGCGCCGGACGGGCCGATGCCGCAGACGCGGGAACACGTGCTGCTGGCGCGGCAGGTGGAAGTGCCGGCGATGGTGGTGTTTCTGAACAAGGTCGATATGATGGACGACCCGGAGCTGCTGGAGCTGGTGGAGCTGGAGCTGCGCGAACTGCTCAACAGCTACGAGTTTCCGGGGGACGAGACGCCGATTGTGCGGGGGTCGGCGCTGGCGGCGCTGGAAAGCCCGAGCACTGACCCGAACGCGCCGGAGTATGCATGCATCCACGAGCTGATGCGGGTGGTGGATGAATACATCCCGACGCCGGTGCGGGCGATGGACAAGCCGTTCCTGATGCCGGTGGAAGATGTGTTCAGCATCAAGGGGCGCGGGACGGTGGTGACGGGCCGCGTCGAGCGCGGGGTGGCCAAGAAGGGCGATACGGTCGAGATCGTCGGCCTGCGCGAGACGCGCACCTCGGTCATCACCGGCACCGAGATGTTCCACAAGGAACTGGTGCAGGTGGAAGCCGGCGACAACGCGGGCATCCTGCTGCGCGGCATCGAGCGCACCGACGTCGAGCGCGGCATGGTGCTGGCCGCTCCCAAGAGCATCACCCCGCACACCGTCTTTGACTGCGAGGTCTACGTCCTGCGCAAGGAGGAGGGTGGCCGGCACAAGGCCTTCTTCACCGGCTACAAGCCCCAGTTCTACATCCGCACCCTGGACGTCACCGGCGAAATCAAGCTCCCCGACGGCGTCGAGATGGTCATGCCCGGCGATAACGTCAACATGACCGTCACCCTCGACAAGCCCGTCGCCCTCGACAAGGGCGCCAAGTTCGCCATCCGCGAAGGCGGTCTCACCGTCGGCGCCGGCGTCATCACCGATATCCGTCAGTAGCAGCCGACTGAGCAGCCACCGGGGGGCCTGCGGGCCCCCCGATCTGACTCTGCGGGAAGCGTAAGCCGAGGAAGCCATGGCCAAGAAGGACATCCGGATGGTCGTCACGCTCGAATGTACGGAGTGCCGCGAGCGCAACTACACGACACAGAAGAATCGTCGCAACGACCCGCAGCGGATCGAACTCAAGAAGTACTGCTCCCGCTGCCGCGCGCACAGGCTGCACCGCGAGACTAAATAGGGACGCCGGGTGCTAGGCAGGTGGGCCGGCGCATGGTATAATGAGCGCGGGGATGAGGCCCCGGCCATACGCGCGTAGCTCAATTGGCAGAGCAGCGGTCTCCAAAACCGCAGGCTGCAGGTTCGAGTCCTGCCGCGCGTGCCTATTAAGTCGCACCTGCACGACACCGTCCCCTGTGGCGGTGTCGTGGATTGTAGGCTGACCGCATCATCACTGTGAAAGAGGCGAGCTGCTGTGTTTAAGGCGAGACAGAACGACACCCGCGACGAGAAGAAACCGGCCCGCCCGCCGCGCCGTTCTGAGGCGCGCAGCGGGGAGGTCCCCCGCAAGGGGACGCGCAGCCAGAACGCGTTGATCCGCTACTTTCAGGAGACCGGCGATGAGCTGCGCAAGGTCGCCTGGCCCAGCCGTGAGACGGCCCTCCGGATGACGCTGATCGTGCTGGGATCGACCGTGGCCGCGGCGCTGTTTCTGGGCGCGCTGGACATCCTGTTCCAGCGGCTGGCGGCGCTGCTGGTGTCCGCCTCCTGAGCGCACAGCCATCCGCCGGCACGCAGCCGGGCCGTAACGGGGTAAGGGAGCCGCTGCCGTGAGCTTCATGTACGACGAAGACGACTATCTGGATGAAGGGCCGGAGGAAGAGGCCCCCGCTGACGAAAAGCCGGCTCGCACGCCGCGCACCGCTTCATCGCGGGCGCGCCAGCAGGCCGACACCAGCGGCGTATCCGACGAAACCGAAGGCTACAGCCCGCCCGATCTGCCGGAGATCGATGACGAGAACGACGACGGGCGGCGCTGGTATGTCGTTCACTGCTATTCGGGGTACGAGAATAAGGTGCGCCACGCCATCGAGCAGCGCACCGCGACGATGGGCATGCAGGACAAGATCTTCGAGGTCATCGTGCCCACCGAGGAGCAGGTGGAGATCAAGGACGGCAAGCGCAAGATCGTCGAGCGGCGCGTCTTCCCCGGTTACATTCTGGTCAACATGATCATGGGCGAGGATTCGTGGTATGTGGTGCGCAACACGCCCGGGGTGACCGGCTTCGTCGGGCTGGGCAACAAGCCCACCCCGCTGCGCCCGGAAGAAGTGGCCCAGATCATGAAGCGCATGGAAGCCGAAGCCCCGGTGGTCAAGGTCACCTATAAGCCCGGCCAGAAGGTGCGCATCATCGACGGCCCGTTTAACGAGGTGATCGGGATCGTCGAGGAAATCGACATGGAGCGCGCCAAGGTGCGGGTGATGGTCAACTTCTTCGGGCGCGAGACGCCCGTCGAGCTGGATTTTCTGCAGGTCGAGAAGCAGTAAACGGGCAGCGCGGGCGGCCCGCGCCCCGCTATCGCCGCGGACGGAGGCCCACCTCAGGCCGCACGTCTACCTTACTGAGGAGCAATCATGGCCAGAAAAGTTGTCGCAGTCGTCAAGCTGGAGATCGAGGCCGGCAAGGCCAACCCGGCGCCCCCCATCGGCCCGGCTCTGGCCCAGCACGGCATCAACCTGATGCAGTTTTGCAAGGACTACAACGCCCGCACGGCCAACCGGCTGGGCGATATCCTGCCGGCGGAGATCACGATCTATCAGGATCAGTCCTTCACCTTCGTGCTGAGGACCCCGCCGACGGCTTCGCTGATCCGCAAGGCGCTGGGCCTCGCCAAAGGCTCCGGCGAGCCGAACCGCAACAAGGTCGGCACGCTGACCCGCGCGCAGGTGCGCGAGATCGCCGAGATCAAGCTGCCCGACCTGAACGCCAACGACATCGAGGCAGCGATGCTGCAGGTGGAGGGCACGGCCCGCAGCATGGGCGTGGCCATCGCGGACTAGCCGCGCCGTTCATCAACCGGAAACCCATCACGTGGGAGGGGCACCCCCGCACCGGGGCGCCCTGCCAGCACCACAGGAGAACATCTGATGCCCAAGCATGGCAAGCGGTACAACGACGGAATCGGGCAGATCGAGGCCGATAAGCTCTATACGCCCGAAAAAGCGATGGAGCTGGTCAAGAAGATGGCCCGCGCCAAGTTCGATGAGACCATCGATGTCCATATGCGTCTGGGGATCGACCCGCGCCACGCCGAACAGCAGATTCGCGGCGTCATCCTGATGCCCTCCGGGCTGGGCAAGACGGTCCGCATCCTGGTCTTCGCCGAGGGCGACGCCGAGCGCATCGCCCGCGACGCCGGGGCGGACATCATCGGCTCGGACGAGCTGATCGGGCGCATCGAGAAGGAAGGCTTCACGGACTTCGATGTGGCGATCGCCGTCCCGGAGATGATGCGCAAGCTGAGCCGGCTGGGCAAGGTGCTCGGCCCGCGCGGCCTGATGCCCTCCCCGAAGGGCGGCACGGTGGTCCCCCCGGAGGACCTGCCGCGCGTCATTGACGAGTCGCGGGCGGGCCGCGTCGAGTTCCGCAACGACCGCACGGCCAACCTGCACGTCCCGATCGGCAAGGCGAGCTTCACCGAGGCACAGCTGCTGGCGAACTTCCGCGCCCTGATGGACGAGCTGCGCCGCCTGCGCCCGGCCTCGGTCAAGGGCCAGTTCATCCGCAAGGTCGTGGTGACGCCGACCATGGGGCCGGGCGTCAGGATCGACCCCTTCGCCGCCCTGAGCATCCCGGCTGCGGAATAGCCCTGCGCCGGGCTGGCGAAACGGCGGCGCTGCGGTATAATCAGCGCCGCTGAACCAACTGAATCGTGATTTCGCCGCAGACAGCTGGTTGGCCGGGGCGCTGCCCTCGCCTGAAAGATGCCCGCCGAGGCGAAGACCCGCCGCGCCGCGCCCGACGCGCTGGCTGCGCCTGCCTGTCTGAGGTCTTCGCTCCCCGGCGAAGACCTTTCTGCTTGCCCGCCTGCGGACCTCAAGGAGGTGAGTTCGGATTGGCGCTATCAAAGGCACGTAAAGAAGAGCTGGTCGCCCGGTACGCGGAACTGCTCAGCCAGAGCCAGGGGTTGATCTTCACCGAGTACCGCGGCATGACCAACCAGGATCTCACCCGGCTGCGCCGCGCCGTGCGCGAAGCCAACGGGACCTACCACGTCACCAAGCTGACGCTGCTGCGGCGGGCGATGGAGCAAACCGGCTACCCGCTGCCGGAGGGGATGAGCGGCGCCCCGATCGGCGTGGTGTTCGCTCTGGCCGACATGCCCGCGCTGGCCAAAGCCCTGCGGGATTTCGCCAAGACCTCAGAGCTGATGACCATCCGCGGCGCGTTGATGGGCGACACGCTCATGAGCCGCGCCCAGGTGGATGCCATCGCCGATCTGCCGCCGCTGGAAGTGCTGCGCGCCCAGCTGCTGGGCCTGCTGGACGCCCCGGCGGCCAATCTGGTCGGCGTGCTGCAGGCCGGCGTCGGCCAGGTAGTCAATGTGCTGCACGCGTATGTGCAGGATCAGGGCGGCGAGGCCGCCGCATAGCCCGTGGGCCGCGCCCCGGAACTGTAATGACCCACCCACATCTGTGTTGAGGAGGACACACACCGATCATGGCTAACCTTGAGAAGCTGGTTGAAGAGCTGAGCAGCCTGACCCTGCTGGAAGCCGCTGAACTGAAAACGATGCTGGAGGAGAAGTGGGGCGTCACCGCCGCCGCGCCGATGGCCGTCGCCGCGATGCCCGGCATGATGGCCGGCGGGGCCGCCGCCGCCGAGCCGGCTGAGGAGCAGACCGAGTTCACAGTGACCATCACGGATGTCGGCCCCAAGAAGATTCAGGTCATCAAGGCCGTCCGCACCCTGACCGATCTGGGCCTGAAGGAGGCCAAGGAACTGGTCGAAGGCGCGCCGAGCGTGGTGCTGGAGAACGTTTCGAAGGAGAAGGCCGCCGAGGCCAAAGCCGCGCTGGAGGCTGAGGGCGCGGCCGTGCAGATCAAGTAAGGCCGTCAGGACGGCCAGAATCACCAGAGCCACCCCTGCGGGTGGCTCTGTGATTTTCCACGCCCTACCCCGGGCCGCGCAGCGGCCCCCAGGACGCCGCACGCAGCCCGTCCGGGCCGATGCGGCGCAGCGACTCGGCGGCGATGCGGCGCATGTTCCAGTCGGCATCCCACAGCATGCCGATCAGGCCGGGGACAGCCGAGACATGGCCGATGTGGCCCAGCGCCCGGGCGGCTGCCCGCCGCACCTCGCGCTGCGGGTCATGCAGGGCGGCGACCAGCGCCGGGATGGCGTCCACCGCCTGCAGCCGGCCCAGCGCCACAGCCGCTTCCAGCCGCACCTCCTCGTACTCGTCGGAGAGCGCCCCCACCAGCGCCGGCGTGCTGACCGTCGATCCGGCCAGGCCCAGCAGGCGAGCGGCGATCCGCCGCAGATCGCGGGCCGGCGCGGCCAGCGCCTCGCGCAGATCCGGCTCGACGGCGTCGCGGAACGCCGCCGCGTCTGGCCGGGCAGCGATCTCCTCGATCACCGCCGCCGCCGTCGAGCGCACATCCCAGCCGCCCTCGCGCAGGGCCGCCATCAGCCCGACCACGGCCATCTCATCACCCAGCGCGATCAGCGCCCGGCCCGCCGCCCGGCGCACCGCCAGGCTGCCATCGTACAGCGCCTCGATCAGCGCCAGCGCGGCATGCGTGCCGCCCAGCCGCTCCAGCGCCGCGACGGCCTCGCTGCGCAGAGCTGCATCCCCGATCCGCAGGGCCGCCAGCAGCCCGGCCACCGCCGGCTCGCCGCCGATCGCCTCCAGCGCGGCCACCGCTCCGGCGCGCACGGCGCGATCCTCGCTGCGCAGCGCCGCCAGCGCCTGCTTCAGATCGACTCGATTCCCGTTATTAGCTCCTACGTTACCCACAGACATGGCGACCTCTCGTCACGGTGCTGAGCGCGAAGTCCGCGTCCCTGCCGACGTGCCCCCGCCCGGCGGGCGAGGCTGCGGTGACGAATGTTCAACCGATATCTGGTATTCATGAGTCCTTTTCCTCCCGATGCAGTCAGTGTGACACCGAAACCAGGCGAACAGGCAGCGTCAGGGCCTGCGCGCGCCGCCCGCACCCGAAAAGATAAGGGCCGCCCCTGCGGGCAGCCCCGGACTCAGCTGATCAAAGCGTGAGGAACCGTTTAGAGGGACGCCTCAAGGGGACGCGGGCACGCCAGCGCGGCAGCGTCAGGTTCAAAACAGTCGATGAGCAGCATGGGCGCCTTTCCCCTTTCTGGCCGATGAGGGCCTGTGTGGTAGACAGTGCCCCCAACTGTAGCACAGTCTGCCGCCGGGAGTCAAGGGTCTTTTCCCCGGTTTTGCGGATCGCCGGGCGGCCCCTCTTTCGTTTTGCCGGCGGCCGTGTTACAGTGATCTATATGGAGATCAGCAGCCTGATCGTGATCGTGATAGCGGGCGTCGCGCTGGCCGGCTGGGGGGCGGCCTGGCTGCAAAACCGCGCCCTGCAGGCGCGGGTCGCCTACCTGATCGCCCGCGTCGTCAACCGGCAGGCCATCGAGGCGCAGCTGGCCGCCCGGCAGGCGGATCTTTCGGCGCTGGAGGCGCTCAGCGAAGTGTCCTTCAATGCCCTCCTGCTGGTCAACCCCAACCATCAGATCCTCACCCTGAACACCGCCGCCCGCGAGCTGTTCGGGCTGCCGTCCAGAGGCTCGCTGAGTGAGGGAACGGTGCTGTCGGTCACCCGGCAGCATGAGATCGACGATCTGGTGGCAGCCATGCTGACCAGCGACGAACCCGAGATCAGCGATCAGGTCACCCTGCAGGGGCGGCCCTTCCGCATCCGGGCGCTGCGCAGCGGCAGCGGGCCGGGGGTGCGCGTCGCGCTGGCGCTGGAGGACGTCACCGAGCTGCAGCGGCTGGGCCGCGCCCGGCGCGATATGGTCGCCAATATCTCGCATGAGCTGCGCACCCCGATCACCTCGATCGGGCTGCTGGTCGATACGCTGCTGCGGGGGGTGATCGGCGACCCGGCCCGCGCCGCCCCGCTGGTCGAGAAGATCGCGCTGGAAAACGAAACCCTCAAGCAGATGGCCCAGGAGCTGCTCGATCTGGCGATGATCGAGTCGGGGCGGGCCGAGTTCCGGCTGCTGCCGGTCAACCTGGAGGCCATCACCGCCGATGCCATTGGCCGGCTGGCCGAGCTGGCCGGGCGCAAGGGCCTGACCCTGAGCAGCCGCATCCCGCCGGGGGTGCTGGTGCTGGCAGATTCCGAGCAGGTGATCCGGGTGCTGACCAACCTGCTGCACAACGCCATCAAATTCACCGCCGAAGGCGGCTATATCGCCATCACCGCTGACCCCGGCCCGGAGTGGGTGACGATCTGTGTGGCGGATACCGGCCCGGGCATCCCGGCTGCCGAGCGTGAACGGGTCTTCGAGCGTTTCTACCGCTCCGACCGGGCCCGCATGGGCGCCGGAACGGGGCTGGGGCTGGCCATCGCCAAGCACATCATTGAGGCGCACGGCGGCCACATCCGCGCCGACGATCCGCCCACTGACCCCGAGCGGGCGGGGCTGCCGCCCGGTGCGCTGGTAGGCGCGTATCTATGCTTCACGCTGCCTGCCGCCGACTCCTGATCCCCCGCCGGCGACTTTTCCCCCGGCCCGTTACTTTTCGCGCCCTCCCGCGACTATCTTCATGAACGTCCGTGATTATTTATTGTGCAACAGGAGTATCTGATGCGACGTATCCCCTTCCCTTCAGCGGCCCGGCTGATCCTGCTGATCATCCTGGCGCCGGGGCTGCTGTCAGCCTGTAATTTCGGGCCGGGCAGCCCGCAGGAAATGCGCGAGCTGTCCGGGACCGTCGAGTCGATCGACGGCTCGACGTGGATCGTTAACGGGCAGATAGTGAAGTTCCCTGAGGGTTTCGAGATTCCCAAGAACGTGCGGGTGGGCGACAGGATCCGGCTGCAGGTTGAGGTCGCGGATGACGGATCCCTGACGGCTGTCTCTCTGCAGATGGCAGACAGCCCGGATGACAGCAGCCTGGCCGAGCCAACCGATGAGCCGGACGAGGGCGCCAGCGACAGCGGCCTGGACGACACAGCCGGCGCCAGCGACAGCAGCGCTGAACCCGCGGACGACGCCAGCGACAGCGACAGCCGCGACGACTCCGCGGACGACGACGCGAACGACGACGCGAGCTATAGCCCTGGCAATTACGATGAGGATTCATCCGACGACAGTGCGAATGACAGCGATGACGATTCGTCCGGCGATGACGACACTGCCAGCACCGGCACGGTCGTGATCGACACCGATCAGGATGGCATCAGCGACGACGTGGATAACTGCGACTTCGCGGCCAACCCGGATCAGAGCGACTCCGACGGCGACAGCTCCGGCGACGCCTGCGATGACGGCGGCAGCGGCAGCGACGATGGCGGCAGCGACGATGGCGGCGGCGATGATGGCGACGGCGGCGACGGCAGCAGCGACGACGGCGGCGGCGATGACGGCGGCGGCGATGACGGCGGCGGCGACGACGGCGGCAGCGACGACTAATCCTTTGCAGACTGACTGACCCACCGGGCGGCCAGCCGGCACAGGAATCGAATCCGCCGGGCTGGCCGCCCTGCACGTTAAGAAACCTGCCAGCGGGCAGCCAGATGCGGTACACTACGTGTCATGTAGCGGAAGCCCCGCCCTGAAGGCAGGGGGGCCTGCGAAACACGTATCAGACGGGCGGGCAGCCGATCCGACCCCGCACCTCGACCGACAAGGATGCCTTTCGTGCAGGATGAGCTCGCCCTACTGGCGCGCGCGCGCCGGCTGGAGCCCGACGCACTCGCCGAGATCCACGACCGCTATTACGGGCCGATCTACCGCTTTCTGGCGCTGCGGGTCGGCGACCCCCAGGCGGCGGAGGACCTCACCAGCGAGGTGTTCATGCGCCTGCTCAGCGCCCTGCGCGACCGCAGCGCGCCGCAGAACACGCTGCAGGGCTGGCTGTATGGCGTGGCGGCCCGCGTCGCCAGCGACTATCACCGGCAGCACTACCGCGCTCCTCAGGTGGAGCTGGACGACTCGCTGCCCGCGGGCACAGACAGCCCGCTGGAACTGCTGGAAGCCAGCCTGACCCGCGAGGCGCTGCTGCAGGCCATCGGCGAGCTGACCGGCGAGCAGCAAACTGTGATCGCCCTGCGCTTCGGCAGCGACCTGTCGATCCGCGAGGTAGCAGAGCATATGGGCAAGACAGAAGGAGCCATCAAGCAGCTGCAGGCCCGCGCCCTGGCGGCGCTGGCGCGGCGGCTGGCAGCGGAGCCGGGCGATGGATCGTAACCGGGAAGCCATCCTCACAGCCTGCCTGGCCGGCCTCGAAGCGGGCGAGCCGCTGGAGGCCATCCTGGCGCACTACCCCGATGACGCCGAGGCCCTGCGCCCGGCCCTGCGGGCGGCGCTGGCGCTGACCCGTCTGCGCCCGGAGCCTGTCCCGGCTGCCGAGGCGCGCTCACGGGCGGCCTTCCTGGCCCGCGCGGGCGAGATGCGGG
>DAOTXW010000055.1:0-3299 GCA_034435035.1 Anaerolineae bacterium
TGGTCTTGCGCTCGTGCCCGGCGGCGGTTTCGAGCGCGAACAGCCGGGCCTCGACGTTGATCTGCGGGTGCAGCTCCAGCAGGCTCTCATATACACTGCCCAGCTCTTCGGGGCCGAGGTTCTTGTAGTCCACCGGGCGCAGAACGCGGGCGGCGCGGTCTTCGGTGAAGGCCAGCGCCCGCACCGTGTCGAGCAGGTCGCGGTTGGCGATCTCACAGGCCATCACGTCGGGCAGGGCTTCTTCGCGCAGCAACCAGCCGTTCAGCGCAGGCAGGCCCAGCAGTGCGCGGTGTTCATCGGTGATTACTTCCCCTCTCCCTGAGGGAGAGGGGCCAGGGGTGAGGGCCAGGGCCTCGCCGGAGAGCAGGCGCATCACCAGCTGCAGCCCCTCGAACAGGTCGTGGTGGCGCGTGCCCTTGATGCGCCCGGCCATTTCGCGCAGGCGGCGCGTGGAGTAGTAGCTGTGGTAGCGCTGGCGGGCGGTCTCGTCCGCGCCCGGCGGGTGCAGCAGGTCGCGGTCTTCGGCGGTGAACAGGAACAGCAGCCGGTACACCAGCCGCAGGAGCTGGCGGTAGTAGTCCTGGGTGCTCAGGGCGCCGGACTGCAGCCTGTCGCGCAGATCGTGGTTGGCCGGGTGGGCGATGAAGCCCCGGCCCAGACACTCAATGGCGCTCTGCACCCCGTCACGAAGCTGGTCGAGCGCGCGCGTCCCCTGCTGCTGGGCGGCGTTCATCCACTGCTCCAGCCAGAACTCAGCTGGGCGGTCAGCCTCAACGCGCGACTGGTGGCCCAGCAGATACAGCAGCACGAAGTCGGCGTAGACCTCGCCTTCCATCATGGCCTCGAGGTCGAACTCGACGTAGGCCTGGCGGGTCAGGCTGGCGTTATCGCGCAGGATGCGCAGCCGCAGCCCGTTGGAGAGGAGGCCCCACAGCGTATCAGCCGAGCGGTTCAGATAGACCTGTAACAGGCTGTGCGGGCTGGCGGCTGCCGCCCCGGCTACCCCCGGCACACGCCGGTCGAGGTCAAGCCTGAAGCTAACGAGGTGAATGGGCACATCCCGCCAGCGGTGGGAGATGGCGTAGCTCTTACCATCGATTTCAACCGCGCGGGCGGTCTCCAGCCTGCCGTAATCGAGCGCAGCAAACAGCGGCAGCAGCCAGCGTTCGCGGGTGAGGCTTGTTCCTGTGTCACCCGCCGGCAGAGCAGCCAGCGCCGCCTGAAAGTTCGCCCATGCGCCCTGCAGGCGGTTCCATGCCCGGTTGATCGCCTCGTTCAGCCGCTCACCGGAGAGGTGGTAGGACTCCGGCGTCAGCCCGTCGAGGCTGCTGTCCCCTTCGGCGATGCGCTGCAAGAGGTCGGGCGGCAGCAGCGCCCCCTCGGCGTGGATCGTGGTAAAGATGTCACGGGATCGGGCCATGGTTAACTGCCTCCCGCCGGAAGATAGACATAGATGCCAAGCACGTCGGGTGGAAGCTGGGCCTCAACGCGGGTCTGTCCCTGCTGGTGCGCCGCCGCCCGCACCCGCTGGTGCGCTTCAAGAAGCTCCTGTCCGCGCTGCTCCGCATAGGCGTTCAGGTCGGGCATCAGGCGATCCAGCGCGTCCACAACCTTCCCGACGAACTGCTCTGCCTGCTGCGAGTGGATGTTGGCATCGGGCGTGGCGCTCAGCAGCTCTTCTGCAACGGTGTTGTCGATCCAGGTGTGCTCGCCGGGCGCGCCCTCAAAGGCAATGACCTGCGAGTCCTCGGCCAGCATCTGCCGCTCGCCTGCGCGTGTGGTGGTGATGAGGTGATAGCGGAAGCGCACCAACAGCAGCGTGGTGCGCCGCCCCACTGCTGACGTGCGAAACGCGCCGCAGCGCCGGGCGCGCGGCCGGTCGGCTTCGGCCACCGGGTCGAGCGCCGTGTCCATCACATAGGTCGCCACTGCCTCAACGATGGGATGCGTGCGGGTCAGGCAGACTTCTCCTTCTTTGATGGGAAGCTCAAAGCGAGCGGCGAATCGGGGCTGTTTATCAGGCGTATGGGTGACAAGGGCTTCGCGCAGTGCGCGGGGCGCTTCAGTCAGATCGAAGTGGACTGCGCCGTTGGGCGAGACAAAGCCGCCGTGCATCTGTGCGGCGTCCACCAGGAACTGCTGTACGTCCACACCGGAGCCAACGGCGCTGCGGGCAGCTTCCAGTTCCTGAGCCACTTCTTCAACGCGGATGGTCTGCTGGGCGAACATCCTCCGGGAGCGTTTCTCGCGCTCGGACACCGCCTCCCATTCGTGAAACAGCCTGTCTTTGGTCGGGCGGACGAATTCTTCCATGCCCGGCAGCACGGCCTGATCGAAGTGGGCTGTCTCGCGCAGCAGCAGCCCCTCAAAGATGGCTTCTATCACCTGGGCGGTGTCTGCCGGGACGGGCACCGAGATGCCCAGCGAGTCGCGGATCGTCTGGTGTTTGCGCAGCAGCACCTCCAGCACAATCCCATCGATCTTGTTGTCCACCCCGTAGTAGATCAGCGTGCGCACGGTCGGACTTGGCTGGCCGTAGCGATCCACGCGCCCTTCACGCTGCTCGTGCCGGGTGGGGTTCCACGACAGGTCATAGTGGATGACCGCATCAAACCCATCCTGCAGGTTGATACCCTCGCTCAGGCAGTCGGTGCACACCAGCACACGCTTTTCATGTGTCATCAGGCTCTGCACGCGCTGCTCCCGTTCAGAAGGCGGCAGGTTCCCCGTCACGCCCATGACCTCGACGCCGCGCAGCGCCGGGCGCAGTTGTTCGGTCAGATATTCCACCGTCGGGATGAAGCGGCAGAACACGATCGGGTTGTAGCCATCACGGATCATCTTCTTGACGATCGGGACCATCTGGTGGAGCTTGGCATCCCCCTCGCCCTGAAGCGCCTCAGCGGCACGGGCCATATCCAGCAGCCGCCGCCGGTTTGAGATCTCATCTGCCGCCAGTTCGCCGATGTCACTGCCGGGCGTCACATCCACACCTTCGGCAGATTCGGCATCCATCAGGTCAAGCACCGTCCGCTGGCCGATCTCATTCACGTCTTCATCATTCTCGGCGTCAATGGTCGCTGCGCGTGCACGCAGGGTAGCTGCGGCGGCAGCAGGGCTTGAAGCAAGGGATCGCAGCAGGGCCAGCGCTGACCACCAGCGCACCCGCTGCCGGTAGCCCGGTCCACTGGTCTCACGCACCGTCTCGCGGGCGTAGTCAAGCACACGGTTGAAGAGCCGCCGGTACTCATCAGTGAGCGTGTAAGTAGCCTCCGCAGTCTCGCGCTCCGGGAAGGGAG
>DAOTXW010000056.1:0-11809 GCA_034435035.1 Anaerolineae bacterium
GGCGATGGCCTCGCCGGCCCCGCGCCCGGCCCCGGTGACCAGAGCGGTCCGCCCGGCCAGTGGGCCGTTCATGCCGGGCCTCCGCCGGCGGCCAGGGCCTCCTGCAGGAACTCCGTCACCGCGTTGAAGTACAGTTCCGGGGCGCGGAACAGCAGATCGTTGTGATCGGCCCCCGGCAGGCGCAGCAGCCGTTTCAGCGCGGCGGGCGAGGCGTCGTACAGCGCCTGTCCGTGGGCCACGGGGATCAGGCCGTCTTCCTCGCCGTGGATGACCAGCAGCGGCAGGCCGATCCGGGCCATCTTGTCGGCGTTGCCGGCCGGGTCGCCGGCCCCGGCCAGCCGCTCGACGGGCGCGCCCAGCCCGGCCAGCACCGGCAGCAGGTGCGCCAGGCCGCTTTCCACGATCAGCCCGCGCCAGCGCCCCGGCCAGCGCTCGGCCAGATGGATGGCCGGGATGCTGCCCAGCGAGCGCCCCATCAGCAGGATCGGCGCGCCGCCCAGCCCGGCCCCCTCCAGGACCGCCGGCAGCCCCGCGGCGATCGACTCGGCGTCGCTCAGCAGGGTGCTGGCCAGCGGCTGGCCGGTGCTCCAGCCGTAGCCCCGGTAGTCGACCACCAGCAGCGACGCCCCCGCCCGCCGGTAGAACGGCGCGAGGTCGTCATAATCCGGCGCGATCTCGCCGTTGCCGTGGAAGAACAGGATCGCCGGAGCGCCCGCCGCCGTGTGCGGGTACAGCCGGTAGCCCAGCGACGCGCCCGCGGCGGGGATCTGCCCGTCCAGCGCCCCGGCGATGTCGCTCTGGCCCGGCGCGGCGCGGCGCGGCCAGAACAGCACCTTCAGGATGGAGGGATGATCGTAGACGGTCGGATCGGTCATCGGGGGGTTCTCCTGGGCGGGATCAGCGCAGGTTCGGGAGGATATAACGGAACAGGGCGATCAGCGCCAGGGCGGGCATCCACGCCAGCGCGGCGGGCGGCAGCCAGACCCGCAGCCGCTCCGGCAGATGGCGGCGCAGGGCCAGCGCCCAGCCCCACCCGCCCAGCGCCGCCCCGATGCCGATCGGGATCAGCGCGGCGTACAGGTAGCGGCCCTGGAACTGCACGAAGGTCAGGTTGTAGAACAGATAGACGGCGGCGGCTGCCAGCGCGGTCCAGATCAGCAGCCAGAAACCCGCGCGCTGCGGCGGGGCCGCGTCCCGGGCGCCGCGCAGCCCGACCGCCAGCGCCAGCCCGATCAGCGCCCACAGGCTGAAGGCCCCCAGCAGGGCGTACACCCGCGGCGGCATCGGCACGCCCATCCAGCCGAACTGACCCCAGAAGCTGTGAAAGGTGACCGTGATCAGCTGCCGCAGGTAGGCCGCCAGCCCGACCTGCCCGATCAGATCGGCGGTGCGCAGCTGCCCGGCCACCACCCGGCTGTGGGCGGCCATGCCCAGCACGTCGGGGAAGCCGTACACGGCGGCGTTGCGCGCCCACCACGGCAGGGCGATCAGCAGGCCCAGCCCGACGCCCCAGGCGGCCTGCTGCGCGATCCAGCGGGCAGGCCGCCCCTCGATGCGCCACCGCCAGGCGATCGCCAGCAGCACGATCAGCAGGGCGGGCAGGATCGGCGTGAGCTTGGTCAGGCAGATCAGCCCCACGAAGCCGCCCATCGCCGCCGCATGGGGCCGGCTCGATTCATCCAGCGGCTGCGGTCGGCCGTCGTAGTCGGGCAGGACCGGGTTGCCCAGGTAGCCCAGCGCGATCACGATCAGGATGCCCAGCAGCAGCCCGGCCAGGCTGTCGTTGTTGGCGCTGGCCAGGATCGCCACGTGCTGCGGCAGGAAGCCGACGAAGATCGCCGCCGCCAGCGCCAGCGGCTTATGGGCGGGCAGCAGCCGGGCCGCGGCGAAGTAGGCCGCGATCACCACCCCGGCCCCCAGCGCCGCCGAAAGCAGCCGCAGCGCCAGCAGGCTTCCGCCGGCAGCCCACAGGACGGCTGAGGCGATCAGGTAGTACAGCGGCGGCTGCCAGTCCTCGTAGGCGATGGCGGACAGGTCGGCGTCCTCCGGGAAGCCCTGCGCCTTGAGCTGTTCCAGATACACGGCGTCCCAGTCGCCGGCGGCGATCACCGGGCAGCAGCCGTCTTCGGCGATCTGCGCGGCGTAATTGTAGTGCGCCGGCTCGTCGGGAGCCTGCCAGGGCGGGGTGAGGATCGCATACAGGGCGGCGGTCGCCGCATACCCGGCCGTGATCACGGCCAGCAGCGTGTAAGCCAGCGGATTCTTCACCATGCTCTCATGCCCGTATCCCCCGGACGGCCAGCCCCGTCCGGACGAAGATCCACGGCGCGCCGGGCGCCACCCACAGCCCGATCAGCGCGTAGCGCAGCACGCGGAAGGCGGCCTCCGGGGCCAGCCCCTCGAAGGCGGCCCCCAGCCCGAAGCGCAGCGCCAGCACCCCGGCCAGGCCGATCAGCAGCCGCAGCGCCCGCTTCCACCAGACGCCCCCGGCGTCGAAGCCGATCCGGCGGGCCTCCAGCGCCAGCCCGGCCCCGGCCCCGATCAGCGTGCCCGCCGCCGACAGGCTGATTTCGGCGGCCTCCGGCGAGCGGGCGGGGATCAGCGCCGGGTGGATCGCCAGCATCAGCCCGGCGGCGATCACCGGCAGGGCGATCTGCCCTCCCAGCGGGGCGCGGGCCAGCCAGCCCGCCGCCCGCGGCTCCAGCCACGCAAAGGCGGCCACAGTCGCCAGCCCGATCAGCAGCCCGGCGACGGCGTCCTGCGGGTAGTGGACGCCCGCGGCCACGCGCGAGATCAGCATCAGCAGGATGTACAGCCCGATCCCGGCGGTGACCCCCCCGCGCCGGACCTCGCGGGCCAGCCAGCCGCCGACGACGGTTGCCAGCTGGGCGTGCCCGCTGGGCAGCCCGTAATCTCCCTCGGTGACCGCCGGGCGCACCTCCGGCGAGACCTCGAACGGGCGGGGGCGCATCGCCGCGGCCTTGAGCGCCGCATTGCTCCAGGCGCTGAAGAGGAACAGCGGCAGCAGCCGCCGCCCCAGCGGGGCGCTGATGCACCAGTACAGGAAGGGCAGCAGCAGCATGAAGAACGTCTCGCTGCCCAGGAAGTGAAACACCTGCACCAGCGCCGTGATGGCCGGCGTGCGCCACGCCTGCATCCACAGCACAACGTCCAGCCCCCAGCCTGTTTCAAGCCCGCTCATGGCATCCCTTTCCGCCCGGTCTCCTGCGCCCCGGCGCACTTCCGGGGTTAGTGTGTGGTCTCGCCTTCGCCTGCCGACGGGGTGGGTGCGGGCGCAGGTCGGATCTCAGCCGCCGCCGGGGGCTGCACGATGGGCCACAGCCCCCCCAGCGCGATCAGCCCGGCCAGCGCCGCGATGAACGGCAGATCGTGGGAGGGCGTGCGTTCGTATAGCACCCCCGCGGCGCGGGCGGCGGCGGCGATCGCCAGCGCGATCAGCGTGTCGGCCGTGCCGAAGGCCAGCCCGCGGTCATGCGGCGGCACCACCCCGGCGATCCCGGCGGTGCCCAGCGTCCGCGCCGTCCAGACCGCGCCCAGCCCGGTGAAGGCCAGCCCGGCCAGCGGCAGCCCCTGCGCCTGCCAGATCCCCAGCACCGCCAGCCAGGCGATCCCCAGCACCAGCGGGTAGTTCCAGCGCGGCGGCAGCCGCCCGACGGCCAGGTTGATCAGCACGGTGCCCAGCGACATCAGCGAGAACAGCAGGCCGATGCTGCCCAGCGTGAAGCCGCGCACCTCCTGCAGGTAGTTGGGCGCCAGCGCCAGCGCCAGCAGGAAGCTGAACGAGGCGAACCCGTAATACAGCGCCCGCGTCACGAATTGGCGGCTGCGCAGCAGGTCGCCCCGGCGCTGATGCGGCGGCCGCCCGGCGGGCGCGATGTCCCGCGTCAGCAGCAGCACAGCCAGCGAGATCGTGAACAGCACCGCCCCGATCCACAGGCACGCGCGGATGCCCAGCCGGTCGGCCAGCAGCCCGCCCAGCGTGGGCGAGACGATCAGCCCGGCGGGATAGGCGGCGAAGATGGCGGTCAGCACGCGCTGGCTGATGCCCGGCTGATCCGGATCCGGCAGGCTCAGCAGGGCCATGGCGCTCACCGACGGGATGGCGAAGGCCGACGCCGCGTAGACGGCCATCCCCGGCACGGCGGCGGGCCAGGTGCGGGCCGGGATCATCAGCAGCGGCCCGGCGAGGCCCATCACCCAGGACAGGATCACGATCAGCCGCGCCCCGAAGCGGTCGGTCAGGTAGCCGGCGGGGATCAGCAGGGCGGCGCGGGCCAGGCTCTCGACCGCCAGCGCCGTCCCGACCTGCCCGGCGCTCGCGCCCAGATCGGCCAGATAGAGCTGCCGCAGGTTGATCCACATCCCTTCCCCCAGCGCCCACACAAACAGCGAGAACATCAGGAGGAGGTTATTGCGTCCGAAGACTCTGAGCATAATCCCTGCCTGTTGGCGGCGAAGGCGGCGACGGCTTCAAAAACGGTCTGACGCTCGCAGTCCTGCGGGATGATATGCAGGCTGCGCTCCAGGATCAGGGTCTGCGTGGGCGCCTGCCGGAGCAGCGCCAGGTTCTGCTCCAGGTTGCGGATCGGGATCACGTCGTCCTGCCGCGAATAGATCAGCAGGGTCGGACAGGTGATCGCCGGCAGGCGCGCGCGCATCACGCGCAGCAGCTGCGCCATCTGATGCACGGCGCTGTACGGGTACGTCCCGTAGCTGATGTAGCCCAGCGGCTCATCCCCGCAGGCCGACTGGTAGCTGCGGACGGCCTGCTGAAAGGCGCGGCGGGCCGGGCTTTCCGGGCCTTTACGCCGTTCCCCGCTGCTGCGGGCCATCACGGGCAGCAGCCGCCGGCCGCGCTGGTGCAGCCCGTTGGGCGCCGCGATGGCCACCACGCCGGGCAGGTCGGGCAGGTCGGCGGCCAGCAGCAGCGCCAGCGCCCCGCCCATCGAGAAGCCGACCGGGATCACGCGGGCGCAGCGCTCGCGCAGCAGGTGGGCGCCGGCCAGGGCATCGGCCATCCAGTGCGGCCAGCGCACGCCCCGCAGCGCGGCGGGCCGGGCGCCGTGGCCCGCCAGCAGCGGCGCGTAGACGGTGTAACCCCGCCCGTTGAGGTATTCGCCCAGCCAGCGCAGGCAGTGAGGGGTGCCGGTCAGGCCGTGCAGCAGCAGGCAGCCCGTCTCCCCGCCGGGCAGGTAAAACGGCGCAGCGCCGGGCATCAGGCGGATGGTTTCCACGCCCCGGCAGTGTACCATGATGCCGGGATGCTGTCTAACCGGCCCCGGGCCGGGCGCGGCCTTTGCACACTGCCACCCTTGCGGTATGCTTAAAGAGGGAGGCCAGGCCTCGCCCGGCATGACTCGTGCCCGCAGCATCCCTGACCCAAGGAGCAACATCCGGTATGAGCGCCAACGCGCGATCCTGGTTCTACAGCGAACCGGAGTCTGACCCCTACCTGATCTCGGAGCGCCTGAACGGCACGTTCTGGCAGGCCCGCATCGTCTCCATCTACTGGCGCTGCCTCAGGGCCGAGCCGCCGCTGCGGGCGGTCGGCTACTCGGGCCAGCACCAGCTGGAACTGGAGTGGGTTCCCGGCCAGTGGGCCTCCCTGAAGGCCCCGGCGGACTTCGACCTGATGGGCCTGGCGGAGCAGATAACGCGCGGGGTGCTGGCGATGCCCGCCGCGCTCACCTACCGCGATGCCGAAGGCCGCCAGGTGGTCGAGTGGCATGCTGACGGAGGCCGCCGCCGCTGGAGCGAGATCCAGGGGCGGGCCGGCTTTGTGAACCCCCGCCGACTGGGCCGCTGACCCCGGTCGCCCCCGATCCTGAGGAGCCAGCCATGAAATTCGGACGCTACCTGCTGGTCACGCTGGGCGCGGCTCTGGGCGCGCTGCTGGTGGTATGGTGGGTGTATTACCGCAAGGTCCCCACCCTGCGCTTCAGCTATACGCTGGGGCAGGGGCGCGATGTGGACATCGAGTGGATCGAGCTGCGCTGATCGATGCCGCCTGCCCCGCGTGACCTTGAGCGCGATCTGGCGATCGCCGAGGCCATCACCGCTGAACTGAAGGAATACCTGCTGAGCGACGCCGTGTACTGGTCGCTGAGCGCGCACGGCTCGCTGCGCAGCCCGTTTCCGCAGGGGACGCTGGGCGGGCTGCTGCTGCGCCTGCATCTGCTGGACGCCGTCGGCGGCGGGCTGTCTCCCCGTGGGTACGAACGCTTCCTTCGGATGCGCGGGCAGGCCGGCGAGGCGCTGCGCCGCTGGGCCGTCCAGGCTGAACACAAGGCCGGGCGCGAGATGACGGCCCGGCTGCGGACGTGGCGGGCCTTTCTGGAAGACGCCGAGGGCGACCCGCTGCGCCACGTCGTCGAGTACGCCTCGCAGGCCGAGGGGCGCACCATCATCGCCCTGCTGGGCCGCTTCGCCGGCAGCCGCGCCCCCGCTGCCCTGCGCGATTCGATCGCCGCCGCCGACCGCGACCTGGAGCGCCTGACCGTCGAAGGCCCGTTCGTCTGGCATCCTGCCCTGGAGCCGGCATTTCCGCCTGACCTGTTCGGCTGGCTGTACCGGCGCCTGCGGGTTCCCGGCCAGCCGGGCGGCTGAGGCGGAGCCGCCGCCCGGCCGGGGGCCGCCCGTCCCGCCGATCCCGCCCGGCGGAAACGCCGCGCGCCCTCCCGGGTTGGAAGGGCGCGCAGGGTGTCAGGCGTCAGGGCGCGGGGCGCGCTACGGGGTGATCGCCCCGTAATCCGCCGCGCAGCGGAAGCCGATGTCGCCGGTCGAGCTGTTGCGGTCGTAGAACTCCCGGTAGGAAGCCCGCAGCCGGTCGGTGCCGAACTGGAACGAGCCGCCGCGCACCGTGCGCCGCGCCTCCCGCGAGGGGTCATCCTCGCGGCCGTCGGTGGGATCATAGGGATAGGGCGCCCAGGCGGAGTTCGTCCACTCGCGCAGGTTGCCCAGCATATCCAGCGCCCCGACCCACGACTGGCCGTCAGGCAGCGAGCCGACTTCAGCCGCGCCGCGGGCGTTGCCGGCATGGATCACATAGCCGGGCTCCAGCGTGTCGCCCATGGTGTACTTCCAGCTGCTGGGGCCGCGGGCCGCGTACTCCCATTCCTTCTCGGTGGGCAGCCGCCCGCCGACGCTCTGGCAGAATTTCTGCGCCTGCTCCCAGGTCACATCATCGCGCGGGGCGTTGTCCCCGGCCCAGTTCCCCTGCGAGCCGTACTGCCGGTTGGTCGTCTCGGTGGCCGCGATCCAGAACGGTTCGTCGAAGCACTGCTCCTGCTGGGGTGTCTCCTCGGTGAAGCCATCTTTATCCCCCATCTGGAAGCAGCCGGGCGGGACCAGCAGCCACGTGATGCCCTGGAACTGCGCCGTCACCGGCTCCCAGTCCAGGTTGGCTGTCACCGGCGCGGGGGCGCCGCTGGCCGCGGTGGGCGGCGGGACCTCGGTCGGCGGGACGGCGGTCGGCTCAGCGGGGGCCGCCGTCGGCTGGGCCGGCGCCTCGGCGGTCGGCTGGACAACCGCCGTCGGCTCGCCGGTCGCCGTGACCACCACGAACTGAGGCTCGGCCGGGACGGCGGTGGGGGCGGGCGGGGCAGCGGGTACGCTGCAGGCTGTCAGGGCCAGCCCGGCGCTGATCAGCAGGGCGGCGGCGCTCAGCCGGCCTGTGTGGGGAAACTGTATCATCATCCTCTATCCTTTCCAGTCCGCAGGAACTGCTGCACGCTCACCGGGCGAAACGATCGACGATGAATCCGGGGTCGGGCCCCGGTGAACACTATTACTGTAATGGAGCCGCGCCCATCCTGAAACAGGAAAGAAGTCCCATTGACAGCCCCTCTTTGCTCATGGCGCCCGGATTCTCCTGACCCCGGACAGGGGGCGAGCGCGGTTGCCCGCGTTCCGGTGGGCGGGTACACTTGGCCGTATGCAGACGATCGTGGTCATCCCCACCTATAATGAGGCGGACAACCTGATCCCGCTGGCCGAGGCCCTGTGGGCGCTGAACGTGCCGGATCTCTCGGTGCTGATCGTGGACGACAACTCGCCGGATGGCACGGGCGATCGGGCCGAGGAACTGGCGGCCCGCCAGCCGGGCCGGATCGCCGTGCTGCATCGCCCCGGCAAGCAGGGGCTGGGCACGGCCTACAAGGCGGGCTTCCGGCGGGCGCTGGAGATGGGCGCCGGGGCCATCGTGCAGATGGACGCCGACTTCTCCCATTCGCCGGCTTACATCCCGGAGATGCTGGCCGGGCTGGACCACTGCGATGTGGTCGTCGGATCGCGCTATGTGCGGGGCGGCGGCACCGACCGGCGCTGGGGTGTCGGGCGCTACCTGCTGAGCTGGTGGGCCAATTCGGTCTACACGCGGCTGATTCTGGGCACGCACCAGAAAGATACGACCGCCGGCTTCAAGGCGTGGCGGCGCGAGACTCTGATCGGCATCGACCTGGACCGCATCCGCTCCAACGGCTATGACTTCCAGGTGGAGATGACCTACGTGGCCGAGAAGCTGGGCTACCGCATCCACGAGATCCCCATCTATTTCGAGGATCGGCGCATTGGCCGCAGCAAGATGGATATGCCCGTCAAGATCGAGTCGGCGCTGCGCGTGTGGGACATTCGCTGGCGGCACCGCGGGCTGAGGCCGTCGATGCGGGCCGGAGCGCCGGCCTGATGGAGCAGCAGGATACTTATCTGGCCGGGAAAAGCGGCCGCCGCTTCGCCGCCTTTGCCGCCGCTGTGCTGGTGTTCATCATCGACGAGCAGGAGCGCCTGCTGATGCTCTCCCACCCGGCCCGGCCCGGCAAATGGGAGGTGGTGAACGGGGCGATGGATGCGGGCGATACGGTGCTCTCGGCGGCCCTGCGCGAAACCGCCGAGGAAGCCGGCCCGGCCGTGCGGGTGCGTCCGCTGGGGGCGTTCCACGCGTACACGTTCCGCTACGACGAGGCCGTATCGCACATGATCAGCGTGTGCTACCTGTGCGCTTACCGGGGCGGCGAAGTGACGCCCGGCGACGACATGGCGGGCAGCGCCGTGCGCTGGTGGAGCCTGGAGGAGATCGAGGCGGAGGATGCCTACACGGTCGCGCCGCGCATCCCGCAGCGCTGGGTGCTGCGGCGGGCGGTGGAATGCTACCGCCTGTGGAAGGATCAGCCAGACCCGCTGCTGCAGCCCCCGCTGGATCAGACGCGCAACAAGTACGAGGCCTGACCGGGCAGCGCGAAGCGCCGACCCATCCCGCTCCCCCGGCGCCTGGCCCGCCGCCGATCGCGAATCGAGGCCATGATCACTGTTTTCGGCCTGTTCAACCTGGCTCTGGGCCTGCTGGCGACCGCCGCCGCGCTGGCGCTGGCCGCTGCCTGGCTCATCAGCGGGCAGATCGTCCGCCGCCGGCGGCCCGATCCGCCGGATACGCCCGGCGACCGCGGCCTGCCCTTCGAGCACGTCACCTTTGGCGCCCGCGACGGCGTCCAGCTCGGCGGCTGGCTCACCGGCCCGCCGGGCAGCCGCCGCCCGGCTGTCATCTTCTGCCCCGGCCTGTTCGGCAGCATGGATGGCGATACGCACTTCCTGCCCGCCTTCGCCGCGGCGGGCTTCGACGTGCTCCAGTTCGACTGGCGGGCGCACGGCATCAGCGACGGCGAGCGCGTCTCGCTGGGCGTGCGCGAGATCGACGACGCGCTGGGCGCTATCGACTTCCTGCAGGCGCGGGGCGTGACGCGCATCGGCCTGCTGGGCTTCTCGATGGGCGGAGCGGTCGCCCTGCGGGCCGCGGCCCGCGATGCCCGCGTCGCCTGCGTGGTCTGCGACGGCGGCTTTGTGCGCGTCCGCCGCGCCATCGAGGCGTTCCTGCGCCGGCGCATCGGGCCGCTGGCCGGGCCGGCCGCCGGGCTGATCCTGTGGCTGGCGGGGCGCCGGCTGGGCGGGATCGACCTGCGCCGCGCCGACCCCCTGCCGGAGGTCGGGCGGATCAGCCCGCGCCCGGTGCTGCTGATCCACGGGGAGCGCGATCCGTTCGTGCCCCCCGCTGACCAGGACGCGATCTTCGCGGCCTGCGGCGAGCCGAAGGCGCTCTGGCGCGTGCCGGGGGCCGGCCACCGTCAGGCGCACGAGATCGCCCGCGCCGACTACGAGGCGCGGGTGATCGGCTTTTTCACGGCCCACCTGCGGGGGTGAGGGATGTCGGAGTCTGATATTACGCAGGCCATCGAAATCAAGACGCGCCACGAGGCGGCGCTGCTGGCGCTGCCGGGCGTGGTGGGGGTGGGGGTGGGGCTGCTGCCGCCCGGCCATCCGCAGGGGGGCCGGCTGGCGATCGTGGTGCTGGTGCGCGGCGGCCCGCCGCAGGGCCTGCCCCCGCAGCTCGAGGGCTTCCCGGTGGATGTCGTCGAGGCGGGGGATATCGAGGCGCTGGCCGATGGGCGTGCGGGGTAGCTCCCCGGGAGGCTTACAATGGATCCGGACCTGTTCATCCCCTTCCTATTGTTCTTCGGCGGCCTGGCGCTGACGGTCGTCTTGGCGGCGGCGAGCGCCTGGCTGCGTCAGCAGCGCATCCAGACGGGCTGGGGGGCGTTCGCCTCGCGCAGCGGCCTGATGCTGTCCGGGGTGAAGCCCCTGGGCATGCCCACCGTCGAAGGCGAGTACCGCCAGCGGCGGGTTCGCCTGCGCACCTACGTGCAGCGATCGGGCAGGAGCTCCACGCGCTACACGGAGATCACGCTGGGTGTGCCGGAGGCCGGCAGCCGCACGCTCACCCTCCGGCGCGAGGGGGCGCTCGACGCGCTGGGCAAGACGCTGGGCATGAAGGACATCCCGACCGGCGACGCCGGCTTCGACGGGCAGATGATCCTGCAGGCCAGCTCGCCGGAATGGGCGCAGAGCATCCTGGCCGGCCAGGACATGCTTCGCCACGACCTCACGCGCATCCCGCGGCTGTCGCTCACGCTCCGGGGAGGCGTGCTGGCGCACCGGGAGATGGGCCTGCAGACCGACCCCGACCGGCTGAGCGCCCTCCTGGAGGCCCTGAGCGGGCTGGCGGACGCCATCGAGCGGCGCGAGCCTGGCCGGGACGAGTTTGCGGAGGAGGAGGCTCCGGACGCCGAAGCGGAGGAGGCGGAGACAGCCGGGGCGGAGGACGATCCGTTCTACCGCCGGGCGCCGGAGCCGGAGCCGGTCTACCCCTACGCGCCGGCGGGCGGGACGGGCTTCAAGCTCAGCGAGAAGATGGTGCTGGTGGGCGCCTTCGTGCTGCTGGACCTGATCATCGCCATCGCGGTGGTGGTGTTCTTCCTGCTGCGGTGAGGCGCCCTCACGGGAGGCTGCGCCGATGGAAAAGCAAGAGACGTTCACCCGGGTGCTGGCCGTCGCGGGGACGGCGCTGGTCTGGTTCCCGCTGCTGGCGCCGATCGGGCTGGGGCTGGTGATGCGAATCCGGTCCGGGCGGTTCCTGTTCGATTACCTGCTGCCCGCCGAGCTGGGGCTGGTGATCCTGGCCGGCGCCGGGCTGCTGGTGTGGGCCGCGCTGCGGGCGCGGGCGGGCCGCCGGCTCGTCTTGCTGAGCCTGGGCGCGGCGGTGGTCTGCGGGGTCGGCATGCAGGCGGTGGCGGAGCTCACCGGGCTGGCCTCCGGTGACCGGGAGCCGGCAGGCTGGCCGTGGGTGCTCGTTCACGCGCTGCTGGCCGGCTACTGGCTGGCGGTGATCGTCCTGGGCGCCGGCGGGATCGTGCTGCTGCGCCGCCGGCCCGCCGCGGATCGGCCCGCCGCGCCCGGCCCGGGT
>DAOTXW010000057.1:0-36884 GCA_034435035.1 Anaerolineae bacterium
CCCCTATCGCAAGAATGACCAGGCCTTCATCGAGTGTTTTAACGGCACCCTGCGCCGCGAGGAGTTTGGCACGACCTCTTTCAAAGCAGAAGATTTGCCACTCGCTCAAGCCAGGGCCGATGCTTTTCTCGACTACTACCATCACCAGCGCCCTCATCTGGCCCTGGCGATGAAGACTCCCGCTCAGGCTTTCGCGGAGTCGCATTTGACATGACACACTACGCAGGGTTGACGGGTGTTGGAGTAAACGATAGGCTCTTTAACGTTGAGGATCGGCACATAACGGAATGAATTGATTGACTTGGCGCACGAAGTGATGAAGGCCCGTCCCAGCATAGGCCTGGGGCAGCTGATCCTCGATCAATCGTGAACCTGGAACTCAGTTGACAGTACCGCGTACAAGTTGGTGATCGTTCCAGTATGCTACAGAGGCAACCAGACTGTTATGCTCAAACAACTCTTCAATCGACAGGCCCAGTCATCTGAAGGACCCGGCAACGGTGGCGCTTCGGATCAGCGTTATCTGATCGAGCTGCGCAAGGTGGCCAAGTCGTATAAGACGGCTGTGGGCGACTTTGTAGCGCTCAAGAACATCGACCTGCAGGTCGGCGCAGGCGAGTTTGTCGCTGTGATCGGCAAATCAGGCAGCGGGAAATCAACGCTGATTAACATGCTGACGGGCATCGATCGCCCCACTTCCGGGGAGGTTTATGTTGCTGATACAGCCGTTCACCAGCTCAAAGAGGGGCACATCGCCCAATGGCGGGGGCGTCACATCGGGATTGTCTTCCAGTTCTTCCAGTTGTTGCCAACTCTAACACTCGTAGAAAACATAATGCTGCCGATGGATTTCTGCGGCATGTACGCTCGCCGTGAGCGTTTTGAGCGCGCAATGCACATGCTGGAGCTGGTTGATCTGACCGAGCATGCCCACAAACTGCCCACCGCCGTATCCGGCGGTCAGCAGCAGCGGGCAGCGATTGCTCGTGCCCTGGCCAATGACCCGCCGATCATCGTGGCAGATGAGCCTACGGGCAATCTGGATTCGCGGACGGCCAACTCTATTTTCAGACTGTTTGAGGATCTGGTTGGACGCGGCAAGACCATCGTCATGGTAACCCACGATGAAGCGCAAGCGCGGCGGGCGTCCCGTACGGTGATCATTGCCGATGGCGAGATTGTCAACGAATATCTGGCCAGGGCGCTGCCATCGCTCAGCCAGGAACAGCTGCTGCGGGCCACTCATCGGCTGCACCCTATTACATTCTCTCCGGGGGAGGTCATTATCACGCAGGGCACCGCCCCTGATAAGTTTTACATCGTCAGATCGGGCGAAGTCCATGTCTACCTGCGCCAGCCTGATGGGTCCGAGATTCTGGTTGATAAGCTGCTGAGCGGCCAGTACTTCGGCGAGATGGCACTGCTGCAGGGGGGGACCCGTACCGCAACGGTTCGTGCGTCACGGGCTACCGGTGTAGAGGTCTACGCTATGGGCCAGGCTGACTTCCAGGCGCTTGTGGCGGAGTCCGAGGGAACCCGCAAAGAGCTCGATCGCGTCGCCGATCAGCGCCGGCTGACGCAGGCGCGCATGGCTCAAGATATCGAGGCCGGGGATCAAGAGGCGCGCTGATCATGCTTAGCCCTCGCTGGCGGAAAGTCCTCCGCGACCTCTGGGGTAATAAAGCACGGACTCTGCTGGTGGTCCTGGCCATCGGGGTCGGAGTTTTTGCATTTGGGAGCGTATTCATCACGCAGGAAGTGCTGCTGAGGGACATGACGGATGGGTATCTGGCAATCCGACCCGCGAGCGCTACGCTCACTGTGGCGCCGTTCGATGACGGGGTGGTTCAGGCAGTGCGCAGCATGCGCGAGGTGGCGGATGCTGAAGGCCGCGGTGTGCTGTCCGTGAAGTTGCAGGTCGGTGACAGGCAATGGGTTAACCTCGATCTCTATGCGCTGCCCGATTACGATGATATTCGCATCAATCAGATGACGCCCGAGTCAGGCCTCTGGCCGCCGGGGCGGCGTGAAGTGATACTTGAACGCACCTCTCTTGCGTTGGCGCAAGCACAGGTGGGTGATATTCTGACCATTGAACTGCCTAATGGTGAGAAGCGCGAGGTGACACTCGCCGGGACAGCTCACGACTTCAATGCGATCCCGGCAAATCTGTTCCCGCAAGGGACTGGCTACATAACCTTTGAGACGCTTGAGTGGCTTGGCTATCCTACAACTTACAGTCAGCTCAACATTGTGGTTGCAGACCTTGGTGCAACCCGCGCAGACATAGAGCTTGTGGTTGAGAAAGTCCAGGATCGGCTGGAGAACAGCGGCTATCCGGTAGGTTTTGCGCAGATCAATGAACCCGGCAAGCACTGGGCTTCTGATGTCACGCAGGCATTCACAGCGATCCTGAGCGGCATTGGCGCCTTTTCGTTAGTGCTGAGTGGATTCCTGGTGGTGAATACCATCTCTGCTATTCTGGCGCAGCAAAAGCGTCAGATCGGGATGATGAAAGCAGTCGGCGCTCGGGAGCCGCAGGTGATGGGCATCTATCTGATGAGCGTCACCATCCTTGGCCTGCTTGGCTTGCTGGTCGCTGTGCCGGGTGGGCTGGCGACCGCGTGGCTCAGCACACAGGCAGTCGCCACCTTCCTGAATGTCAATATAGTCAGCTTCCGCCTTCCTCTGTGGGTACTGATCCTGCAGTTGGCCACATCGGTTGTGGTGCCGCTGATAGCAGCTTTCTTTCCGATCAGGGCAGGCACTCGCACCACTGTGCGTGAGGCGGTCAGTGATTATGGTATTGGTGGCATCACAGGCCGCGCTGGCATAGCGGATCGGTTGCTGGCCCGTATTCGAGGGTTGCCGCGGCCAACACTGCTATCCCTGCGGAATACCTTCCGGCGCAAAGGCCGCCTGTATCTGACCCTTGGCACGCTCACGATGGCCGGCGCAATTTTCATCGCGATCCTGAATGTTCGCGGCTCCATGCTGATTGAGCTTGACAAGATTATCTCGCTGTTTAACTACGATATTCAGATGTCCCTGGGCGGACCCTACACTATCCGCCAGCTTGAGCGCGAGGCGATGCGAGTGCCAGGCGTGGTAAGCGTGGAAGGGTGGACAGCGGCCCAGGTTCAGCGCATCCGACCGAATGGGACTGAAGGCTCGAGCATCACGCTCTTTGGCCCTCCAGCAGCTACAAGCTTCATTCAGCCTACCCTGCTGGAAGGGCGCTGGCTCAGGCCGGACGATCAGAACGCCATCGTTGTGAGCCTGGACCTCTTACGGGAAGAGCAAGATATTGAGCTTGGTGATGAGATCCGCTTGCTCGATGGCACTGAGAAACGTGACTGGGTGGTTGTGGGGATTATCGATCGTGTTGGGCAGCCTTTCGCCTATGCAAACTTCGCCTATCTCACACGACTGCAGGGCGCCCCAGGGCAATCCAGTATTCTGATGGTAGGTCTGGCTCAGCATGACAGTGCTTACCAGTCGCAGCTAGCGCGATCCCTTGAAGAGCGCCTCAAGCGTGCAGGGGTTGAGGTCACTGGTAGCTTAACACTGGCTGAGATCTATGGATCAAGCGTTGGGCAGTTTAATTTCCTGATTTATTTCATGCTCTTCATGGCGGGCCTTCTGGGCGTTGTGGGCGGATTGGGGCTGGCGGGGACAATGAGTCTGAACGTCCTGGAGCGCACCCGCGAGATCGGGGTGATGCGGGCCATCGGCGCTTCCAATCAATCGGTGCGCAACATTGTGACCACAGAGGGCGTCCTGATCGGCCTGATCAGCTGGTTCCTCGGCGTGGTGCTCTCGGTCCCGCTCAGTCTGGGTCTGGGTTTTGTAGTGGGCAATGCCTTTTTCGAGCGACCACTGAGTTTCGACTTCGAAGCTATCGGCCTTGCGATCTGGCTGCTCGTCGTTGTAGCGCTTGCGCTGGTAGCGAGCGCCCTGCCTGCTCGCGGTGCGGCTCGGATCACTGTGCGTGATGCGCTGGCGTACGAATAAGCAGGCCGCAGGCTTTCCTAAACCGGTGAAACTTCGGTATGCTTGAAAGGCATGCTGGTGCACAAGGGGAGAATGAGTTGTATGAACCAAACACAGTGGCGTGCCCTGCGCCTGGCTGCAGCAGGTGGTTTGCTGTTGGTATTGGCAGGTTGCTCTGCCTCTGCGGCTGCCACTCAAGAGGCGCCAGAGCTGTCGGGCGTATCCGTTGAATCCCCCAACATTGTCAGCGCAACAGGTGAGGTGGTACCTGCTCGCTGGGCGGTTCTGAGCTTTCCTATACCTGGACAGGCCGTTGAGATTCTGGTCGAAGAGACGATGATTGTAGAGGCGGGCGATGTGCTGGCCCGCCTGGACACCACCGATCTGGATATTGCGATCATTCAAGCTGAAGCTGCCCTGGCCGTAGCACAGGCAAACCTGGCGCTGGCAGAGGCAGGCCCCCGCGAAGAAGAGGTCCGCCGCGCTGAGGAACAGCTAGCGGCTGCCAATGCGCGTGTATCAGTGGCTATTGCCCAGCGCGAGCAGCTCCTGGCTCCGCCCGATCCCGATGCGGTCATTTCCGCACAAGCGCAGGTTCAAGAAGCCGCTAACGCCGTTGAGAGTGCCCAGGAAGGCTATGACCAGATTATTGGCTACCTGAACAACTGGGATGACTACGAATTTGAGCCGGGCGATCGCACCTTCTTAGATGGGGAGCAGAATGCTCGCTACTCGCTTGAACTGGCCAATCTCCGGCTGGCGGCAGCCCAGGCGAGCCTCGACAAGCTGCTGGAGGGACCTGAGCCCGATGAGCGTCGGGTTGCTGACGCTCGCATCTGGGTTGCGGCGGCGCAGCGGGATTCAGCCCAGGCGTATCTGAATCTGGTAAAGGCTGGCGCTTCGCCCGCTGAGATCGCCGTGTCCGAGGCCGAAGTGGCCCGCGCGGAAGCAGCCGTGGAATCCGCGCGCGCAGCCCGTGATCAGGCACTGCTTGTCGCACCGTTCAGCGGCACGGTTAGTTCGTTGGATATCGATCTTAATGAATGGGTAAATGCTGGGCAGCCCATTATCACACTGGCTGACTTCACGACCCTTCAGGTAGAAACGACCGATCTCAACGAGCTGGATGTTGCCCGGATCTCGGTGGATAGCGCGGCGACAGTCACATTCGATGCGTTGCCTGATATCACACTATCCGGCACCGTGCTGTCCATTGCGCCCAAATCATCAGAGGGAGCCGGTGTGAACTATACCGTCGTGATCGCGCTGGAGGAAATCCCGGAGGCCCTGCGTTGGGGCATGACGGCCTTTGTTGACATTGAAGCTGAACAGGTGGATTGATATGGGAACAAAGATGACTCCCAACTTGATCCAGAGGATTCACAGAGCATGGCGGGCATCCTCGGACGGGGCAATACTGCCAGCAGCACTGCTGGCTCTAGCGATGCTGCTGGCTGCCTGCAGTGGCGGTGCGTCCTCAGATGAATCCACAGAGGAAGCGATGCCGGCTGTTGAAGTGGCGCCGATTGTCAGCGCCACCGGGGTGGTAGTGCCCCCCGCCGAGTCCACTTTGAGCTTTGCCATCTCGGGCGTGGTGGTTGAAGTGCTGGTTGAGGAAGGCGCCTTCGTGAATGAGGGTGATGAGATCGCCCGCCTGGATACCACGTTGCTTGATGCTGACGTTGCGGAGGCGGAGGCTTCACTTGAGGTGGCGCGTGCCAATCTGCGTAAGGCCCAGGCTGGCGCCAGGCCAGAAGAAATCGAGCAGGCAGGCTACGATCTGAACGCAGCGACAGCTGAGGTTAGCCGCGCGGTCGCCGAACGCGATAGTGTGGTTAATGCCGCAACAGAAGCAGAAATCGCCGCAGCTCAGGCCGATCTCCAGGCTGCCTTTGTTTCTCAGAAGATCGCGCAGGACGCCTATGATGTCGCTACTGGCTGGGCGCAGAATCAGGATGAGGATTTTCAGGAGCAGGTACCTGAGACGGGTCTGGAGACCGATCCGGATGAGATCGAGGCTACTGGTGAGAGTCTGGCTGTTGCCAACCAGAATCTGGCGGCTGCCCAGGCTTATCTTGACGATCTGCTCAATGGAGCCGACCCAAATGACGTGCAGTTGGCTAACGCCCAGGTGTGGGTGGCAGCCGCTGAACGCGACGCGGCTGAGGCTTACCTGGCCTTGCTGCAAGCTGGACCGCGACCTGAAAACATCGCGGTCGCAGAGGCGCAGGTTGCTGAGAGTGAGGTTGCAGTGGAGGCAGCCCGCGCGGCCCGCGAGCGCGCTGTGCTCAGGGCGCCATTTGATGGCATTGTCGGAACTGTGTATATCCGCGCAAATGAGTGGGTAGCACCGGGCCAGGCGGTGGCGCTAATTGGAAGTGCCGGCCCGTTTCAGGTTGAGACCACAGACCTTAACGAAATCGATGTGGCGCGTATAGAAATCGGCAACTCGGCCAGCATAACCTTTGACGCTCTGCCTGGTATCACTGTTGAGGGCACGATCATTCGCATCGCACAGAAATCAACTGAGGGTGCAGGTGTAAACTACACCGTGCTTGTTGAGCTGGACGAGGCTCCTGAAAATCTGCGCTGGGGCATGACCGCTTTTGTGGATATCGCTGTTGAATAGTGCGAGATCGAGGTGCCCGGGTTCACTAAAGTGCCCGCCTTGCTTGAGGCGGGCACTTTAGTATTCGGCGCTATTCTGAATAGCGGTTTGACAGGGATTCTGGCTGAATGCTACATTGATGCGATCTCTGCCGGAGGTAATTCAGCAGGGGTTTGCCATCATAGAGAGGTGATATGAACGAGCGAGTCGGGTTTATTGGGCTTGGCATCATGGGTCAGGCAATGGCCCTGAATCTGGTGCGAGCGGGGTTTGAAGTCAGCGTATGGAATCGCACTCCACAGCGTATGCAGCCTCTGGCCGCAGCCGGCGCTATGACCAGGGTCAGCCCGGCCGATGTGGCGTCTTACTGCCCGGTCGTCATTACCTGTGTCAGCAATACTTCAGACGTCGAGGCTGTCATCCTTGGCGAACAGGGGGTTATCTCCGGGGCGCAGCCCGGAGGGCTGGTGATCGATATGAGCACAATCAGCCCCGACGCCACCCGCCAGATTGCGGCCAAGCTCGCAGAGCGCGGGATCAGCATGCTGGATGCACCTGTCAGTGGTGGAAGCGAGGGCGCCCAGAAGGGGACGCTGACAATCATGGTGGGCGGCGATGCCGCGCAGGTTGAGCGGGCCATGCCCTATTTTCAGGCAATGGGACGGTCGATCACCCATATGGGTGGGCATGGGGCCGGTCAGCTGGCAAAGTTGGTCAATCAGATTCTCGTTGTTGTCAATGGGCTGGCTGTAAGCGAAGCGCTGCTGTTTGCGCAAATTGGCGGGTTGGATCTGCAAAAAACACTCGATGCTGTGAGCGGTGGCGCGGCCGGCAGCTGGATGCTCAGCAACCGAGGCCCGCAGGTGATAGTGCGCGATTTCAGACCCGGCTTCACCATCGACCTGCAGCAGAAGGATCTGCGGCTGGTGCTGGATGCCGCCGACCAGCTGGGGGTCCCGTTACCTGCCACCAGCCTTGTCTTTCAGATGTACCGCGCACTTCAGGCGCAGGGGTTAGGCGGAGAAGGTAATCATGCGCTTATTAAAGCCCTTGAGCGACTGGTTGGCGTGACCGTCGGTAGCTCTGAATGAGCAAGTCTCAGGGTTAGCAGGTTGCAAAAAACTTCAGTTGCGCTTAGAACTACAGCTGTCATGTGCTGCCCGCATGCAGATCCGTTTGTTGGTAAATATGGATAGAAGGTAGTAAACGAGATGGTATGGGATAGAGGGGGATGCGCGCGTGACCTCACTGGCAGATCTCTTAAACCAGCATCTTGACAGGATGCAGAGCGAAGGCGGGTTGAGTACGCTTCATCTGCTGGGGCTACCGACTGCGGTCAACCGGGTGATGCGTGTCTTTCTACGCAACAAACAGCTCTCACTCCAGAGTCTACGGCAAATTGTGGATGAGATGCCTGCTGAAAGCCGGCTGACTTACCAGGACCTCGACGAACTGCTCAAGGTGCTGTGTGATCGGGAATGGCTGGTTCGTACCGAGGAGGAAGGCGAAGCCTACTATGGCATCAACCTGCGGCCGGCGATTGCCAGCGCTTCCGGCAAGACTGTCGAACCGGCGGCGGGCGGGCCTGCTCAGGAGGCGTGGGAAAAAGCGGGGCTTGGGACTGCTTCCGAACCTGTTAAGAAAGCCAGCCAGATTCACGCTGATATTCTGGGGGCCATAAGTAGTGCACAGAGCGAGGAGAGTGAGGAGGTTCGGACTGTGGATCAGGGATCGCCAGAGCCTGACAGGCATCAGACGCCTCAGACCAATGCGCTGGAGGCAGATCGGGCAGAAGCCGCTGGTGAGGATAAACCGGTTGCGGGCAGCATCTCGGCAGACGATCTGTGGAACCTGCTTGATAATAAGGAATAGCTCTGCAGGCGAGCCTGGCCTTCTATGGGGTGGACTGGTTTATGCCCAGCAGAGCGAAAAGGGGGATAGGCGCCGATTTGCCCTTCAGGGAGACAGCCCCCAGAGCATCGCACGAATAGCGTGCGGATATCTCCTGAAAGACCGTCTGTGTAATCAATATTTGCCCTTCGGCCGCGCGCCCCATCAGGCGGGCGGCGGTGTTAACAGTGTCACCCAGCACGTTGAATTCACGCCTGCCCCGAGGCTCACCAATCTCGCCGGAAAAGGCTGGCCCGCGGGCGATTCCCATCTGACAGGCGATCTTCACGGGCGCACCACTGATTTCCAACTCCGGGGTTTGTGAGATGATATCCCGAATGGCGAGGGCTGCATCTGCAGCCCTCACCGCATCATCGGTATGAGCATTAGGTGTGCCGAAGAAGATCATCATATCAGAGCCGGCTAGATGATAGGTCACTTTCTTCAGCACACCACCGCGCGTTTCGACAGCGGCGTTAACCAGAGTGAGGATACGAGAGAAGCTGGCAACCAGCCTGTCGATTTCTTCCCCGTCATTGACGTTATCCACTGCTTCGGCAAGGCCAATCAGGTTGACAAACAGCACGGTGGGGCGCGGAAAGTCGGGGGGGATCTCGCGCCGGGCGGTGCTGTCCACCAGCAGTCGCAGGATGGGATTAGGCAGGAAACTGGCTAGAATCTCTACAACCTTCAGCGATTCCTCTATGCTGCTGATCAGGCCTTCTACAGTGCGGTCCAGCAGAAGCACCGTTGGTAGCCGTCGCCCGCGTAGCACTAGCTCGTACTCACCTAACTCCTCGGGAGTCAGATCGTCGACCACGATCATATGGTCGTGGTCACCCGATCGGAATCGAAATTGATCCTTGACGCGCGCATAGGTGGTCGAGCTGAGACACACATTTCCAGTCTTACTGGCACTCTCAGCGAGTTTGGCCCGATGAACTGCTTCTCCCAGCAGCACATGCTCCATGCGGCGAGGTGTGCCCACATCTGCAGTTAGATAGCGCCCGGAATGGATACCTACTCGCATACCCAGCGAAAAGACTTCCTGCTCAGTTTGTATTTCTGCGAATTGTGCCATCGCACGCTGCATACGCAAACCGGCACGTATTGCCTGCACCACGTCCGAGCTTTGCTTATTTGCGGGAAAAGAGGCGAGCAGAGCATCACCGGTGAACTCAAGCAGGTTGCCACCCGATTTACTGATGATCTCCAGCATCTCAGCAAAGAATCGGTTGAGCACCCCCAGCAGCGTCTCGGCACCAGCGCTGCCCCGCGCCGCATTTGCCTCCATAAGCGGCGTGAACCCGGCCAGGTCTGTGAACATAAGGGTGCCTTCCTGCCACTCATAGCGCACTTCGCCGGGTTCAGGCAAGCGCTCGGAAACCTGCCTTGGCACATAGTCATAAAGGATGAAGCGCAGCGTGCGGAGATGCTCAAACACTAGGATCAGGTTCTCGGGCGAGGGATCAAGCCATGCCGTCGCATAAAGATCCGCTGGCAGCAAGGGTCGCAGGCGGGGCTCGAGGGAGGCAAGCGGCGAGACGGTTTTGTGTGCCATGGCGGTATTATACATTGACTTCATTTGCCACCCAATTGCATTCCACCTACAATGCCAAGTTGTATTCCGCTATAGATGTTGCTAGACTTGCGCCGGGACAGTTAGCAGCGAAGTTTGTCTGCCTGCAGATGTTATAAACACAGCCTGCCAGGTTGCTGCCGGTTTGTGGCCAGCACAGGCGCTAGGGGAGATTGTCATGCCGAAAATCATTTCCATACACTCATTCAGAGGCGGAACAGGCAAATCGAACTCGACAGCTAACATTGCGACTATCCTCGCCGCTGACGGGCTCAAGGTGGGCGTGATCGACACGGATATTCAGTCGCCGGGTATCCATGTCCTTTTTGGGCTTGAAGAAGATGAGATGAAGTTCTCTCTGAATGATTATCTGTGGGGAAAATGCGAAATCCAGCAGGCCGCCCTTGATGTTACCAGGCACCTGGGCGGTAATATCAAAGGGCAGGTCGTGGTGATCCCCAAGGGGCAGGTCTTCCTGATCCCATCCAGCATTAAGGCCGGCGAGATCGCGCGGGTTCTGCGCGAAGGCTATGACGTTGGTCTGCTGAATGACGGATTCCATAAGTTAATCGAGGAGTTGGGTCTGGATGTGCTAATGATAGATACCCATCCCGGCCTGAATGAGGAAACCCTGCTCTCAATTGCAATCTCCGATTCACTGGCTATCGTGATGCGGCCCGATTCTCAGGACTACCAGGGTACGGGGGTCACCGTGGAGGTCGCGCGCAAACTTGACGTTCCCAACCTGGTTATCATTGTGAATAAGGTGCCGCAGGTATTCAACATTGACGAGGTCAAAGCACGTGTTGAGAAGACCTATAATGCGCGGGTTGGGGCCGTTCTGCCCCACTCCGATGAGATGATGACACTGGCCAGCGCCGGCATCTTTGCTCTGCACTATCCTGACCACCCTATTACGCAGAGCTATCGGGAGCTGGCAAAGATCCTGATGAGCTAAACCCCGATAAATCCATATCTCCCCTGATCCCCCTGCTAGCGCAGGGGTTTTTTGTTGTGAGGCAATTCGACCAGAAGGGTCATATTACACAGCGGGTATCCCTTTATGACAAATGTCACTACCAACTTATGCATATATCAACATACCCTACTTTTAGAAGCTGCTGCATGTACTAGCAGAGTAATGCTTTTACTCATCCAATCAAGGCTCCTTTTCTATCGAAAATGCTGGCTGCTATTCTGGCCCGCTTCAGGGACTGCCCTCTCTGTCCATTGGACGGGCTACCCATAGAAGGAGATGCCCAAGATGCTTGATCCCAACCAGGAACAGAGCTTCTATGAGCGTGTCGTGGCGAACGCCCCGGGGGGTAATTCGCTGGCAGCGTGTCTGCAATGCGGCACGTGTGGAGGATCGTGTCCATCAGGGGCGGATATGGATCACACCCCACGCCACCTGTTCGCTATGGTGATGGCTGGCATGGAAGAAGAGGTGCTCAGCAGTAATACGCCTTGGTACTGTGTTTCCTGCTATTACTGCACCGAGCGCTGTCCGCAGGGCATTCCCATCACCGACCTTATGTATGCGCTCAAGCAGATGGCTATTGCCAGGGGCCATTTTCACCGAGATGCCCATGTGGGGTTTTCCAACAGTTTCATCGGCTATATCGAGCAGTATGGACGCAGCTTTGAGTTTGGCCTTGCCACTCGCCACCACATGCTTCACCGGCCGCTTGATGCTATACGAAAGAGCGGCCTGGGTCTTGATATGATCCAGAAGGGGCGCCTCAGCGTCACACCAGAGCACATCCAAAACATGCCCCAGTTAACGGCAATCCTTGATGAGGCCAAGCGCATTGCTAACCGCGGGGAGGTCTAGCACATGAGCCAGGTTCACCATGATTACGCGTTCTATCCAGGCTGCTCCCTTCAGTCTTCCGCTCGCGCCTATGATCTCTCGACCAGGCTGGTGGGTGAGTCGCTGGGGCTTCGATTTCAGGAGGTAGAGGACTGGAACTGCTGCGGCGCAACGGAATACATTAGCGTTAATGCACTACCTGCCTACAGCCTGGTTGCACGCAACCTCTCTCTGGCTGCCAAACAGGGAAACCCCGATCTCGTCGCTCCCTGCAGCGCATGCTACCTCAATCTGCGCAAAACCAATGACTATATGGCCAAGTACAAAGATCTTGGCAGCAAGGTCAATCAGGCACTGGCGGCCGGGGGGCTATCCTATCAGGGTGGCAGCCTCAATGTCCGGCACCTGCTGGACGTCATCGTGCATGACGTGGGGATGGATGCAGTGGCGGCGAAGGTTACGCGCCCCCTCACGGGTCTGCGGGTTGCGTCTTACTACGGTTGCATGATTGTTCGCCCGGATACCGGTTATAACCCGGAGTATCCCACCGAACTGGACGATCTCATGAGAGTCCTGGGAGCAACCGTTGTGGATTTCCCTCTCAAGGCGCACTGCTGCGGCGGCCATATGACGCAGATCAGCGAAGACACGGCCTATGAATTGATCCGCCGTATTCTGCATAATGCAGATGACTACGCCGCCGATCTGATTGTCACGCTTTGCCCAATGTGCCAGCTCAATCTGGATGCTTATCAGCCTCAGGTGAATCGGCACTTCGCGACCTCGTTCCAGATGCCGATCCTGTTCTTTACGCAGCTAATGGGTCTGGCGTTTGGGTTCGAGGCAAAGGCCCTTGGGATAGGGACGGAGATTGTCTCGGCGCAGGCTGCTCTGGACAAAATCGGTACGGAGCAGGAGCCACCTTCTCGCACGCCGGCGCGGCGCGACAAGAAGGCGCTGCCAATGCCAACACTGCGGTGACGCATGGTGAAAGGGCTTGATCGATGAGCGAAGAGAGAATCGGAGTATACGTCTGCCACTGCGGCCATAATATCGCAGGCACTGTGGACGTAGAACATGTGGCTGAATGGGCGAAAGACCTGCCCGGTGTGGTGATTTCGCGCGACTATAAGTTCATGTGCTCTAGCCTGGGCCAGGAGCTTGTAGAGCAGGACATCAAGGAGCAGGGCCTGACCCGTGTTGTGGTGGCGGCTTGCTCCCCGCATATGCACGAGCCGACCTTCCGCAAGGCGTGCGAGCGCGCTGGTCTCAATCCGTACCTCATGGAAATGGCCAACATTCGCGAGCACGCCAGCTGGGTGCATCAGCACAGTTCTGAGTCGGCTACCGATAAGGCCAAAGCCATAATCAGCGGAGCCGTTCGGCGGGTAGCCGAACTGGAACCGCTGGAGCCTTTCCGGGCGCCTATTCTCGAAACCACCCTGATAGTAGGGGGAGGTATTGCCGGCATTACAGCGGCTTTGGAGATTGCCAATGCGGGCTTCCCAGTCATCATGGTGGAACGAGAGCCCAGCATCGGTGGCCACATGGCCCAGTTTGACAAGACCTTCCCTACACTGGACTGTGCGGCCTGTATTCTGACCCCGAAGATGTTTGATGTAGGAAATCATCCGAACATCACCCTGCTTACATACAGTGAAGTTGAGCAGGTGGATGGTTATGTCGGCAACTTCACCGTGCGTATCCGCAAGCGCGCTCGCATGGTCAATACAGAGGTGTGTACGGGCTGCGGTGACTGTTGGGAGCGCTGTCCGGCCAAGGTGGTAGATAATGTTTATGAGGCCGGGCTCGGCTATCGGACAGCGGTCTACCGCCCCTTCCCTCAGGCTGTGCCCAAATACCCGGTGATCGACGTCGAGAGCTGCATCTATTTCCAGAAGGGGACCTGTAAAGCCTGCCAAAAGTTCTGCCCGACCGGCGCCATCGACTTCACCCAGCAGGATGAGACCATGCTCGTCAACGTGGGAAATATCATCCTGGCAACCGGGTACGATATGTTTGATGCGCGTCGTATACCGCAGTACGGGTATGGGCGGCTGGCCAACGTGTTCACCAGCCTCGAATTTGAGCGTATGACCAATGCGGCCGGCCCCACAGGTGGCAAGATCGTGCTGCGGGACGGGGTCACAGAGCCTGCTAGCATTGCGATCATTCACTGCGTGGGCAGCCGCGACAAGAACTACAACAAGTACTGCTCAGCAACTTGTTGCATGGCCGCTCTGAAGTTTGCCCACCTGGTCAAGGAGAAGACACACGCTGAGGTCTACAACTACTATATTGACATGCGAACGGCCTTCAAGGACTACGAGGAGTTTTACAACCGGCTCCTTGAGGAAGGTACGCATTTCATCCGCGGCCGTGCGGCTGAAGTGACCGATGCAGCCCGTCTGCCCGGGGAGGAAGGTAAGCTGATTGTCCAGGCGGAAGATACCCTCATTGGCAGACAGCGCAGAGTGCCCGTGGATATGGTCATCCTGATGGGTGCTATGGAGCCTCGCGCTGATGCGGTGGAAGTCACGCATCGATTCGGGATTGGATGCTCCGAAGCCGGTTTCTTTACCGAGCGACACCCCAAGCTGGACCCCATCGCCACCATGACCGATGGCATCTTCATTGCAGGCGCCTGTCAGGGGCCCAAGGATATCCCGGCGAGCGTCGGCCAGGGCGCTGCAGCCGCGGCACGCGTGCTGACTCTCATTGGCAAGGGTGAGGTTGAGATCGAGCCAGTGAGGGCGCGCATCAATGAGGAACGTTGCTCTGGCTGCCGCATTTGCAACAATCTGTGCCCGTACAGCGCGATCGATTTCATCAGCGACCTGGGCGTCAGCCGTGTGAATCCTGCCCTCTGCAAGGGATGTGGCACCTGTGTGGCTGCCTGCCCAAGCCAGGTAATCGAGGGTCAGCACTACACCTTCAGCTCCCTGATGTCTCAGATCGAGGGTGTCCTGTGGGATGTGCGTGGTGATGCGCGGGCTGCCTTGACCCCTGTGCCTGTCGAAGCCGCGTAGAGGAGAGATCTGAGATGCCGAAGCGAGACTACAGCTTAACGAATCCGGCCTGGGGCGAGCATCGCCCGGTGATTGTCGGGTTCCTGTGCAACTGGTGTTCATATCGCGCGGCCGATCTGGCAGGGACAAGCCGTATGGGCTATCCGGCCACTCTGCGGGATATACGGATCATGTGTACAGGACGCCTTGATCCCACCTTTGTGCTCAAGGCCCTGCGCGAAGGGGCAGATGGTGTGCTCGTGATGGGATGCCACCCGGGCCAGTGCCACTATGAGGCAGGCAACTACAAGGCCATGCGGCGTGTTGCCCTGCTGCGCCGGACACTTGCCCAGCTCGGCGTGCACCCGGATCGTGTGCAGATCGCCTGGGCCTCTGCGGCGCAGGGGACAGTCTTCACTGAAAAAGTGGCCGAAATGACTGAGACGATTGCCCGGCTGGGACCGCTGGCGTGGCGTGACACGATCGACGACGCGACGCTATATGCCCCCGAGGTGCCCGAGGCTGAGGAGGTTGAGCATGTCTAACAAACCCAAGCTGGCGATCTATTGGGCATCCTCCTGCGGCGGCTGCGAAATCGCCGTCCTGTCAATCCATGAGAAAATCTTGGATGTCGCGGCGGCTTTCGATATCGTCCTGTGGCCCTGTGTTATGGATTTTAAGAAGGCGGATGTTGAAGCCCTCGCCGATGGCGAGATCGATGTGTGCCTGTTCAACGGCGCTGTTCGCACGGACGAGAACCTGGAATGGGCCAGGCTACTGCGCCGGAAGAGTAAAGTGATGGTTGCCTTTGGTAGCTGCGCCTACGAAGGTTGTATGCCGGGTCTGGCTAACTTCTCTGATCGCAGCAAGATGATGCAGTTCATCTACCATGACTCACCGTCTACTGATAACCCCGATGGGATCGAGCCGCAGCCTGTTACGGAGGTCCCGGAAGGTGAACTGGAGCTGCCTGCGTTCTGGGACACGGTTCATCCGCTCGATCAGGTGGTGCCGGTAGAATACTATCTCCCCGGGTGTCCCCCGGAGGCTGAATGGGTAGCGGCTGCCGTGGAGGCGATTGTCAGCGGCAAGCTGCCCCCCCCGGGCTCGGTTATCGGGCTGGATGTGACGGTGTGCGACCAGTGCGCCCGCACCCGCAGCGAGAAAAAGATATCCCGCTTCTATCGCCCCTATGAGATTATCCCGGAGCCGGGTATCTGCCTGCTGGATCAGGGGTTGTTCTGTGCGGGAATCGCCACCCGGGCCGGCTGTGGCGCACTGTGCCCGTCTGTCAATCGGGGCTGCGAGGGATGCTACGGCCCTAATGAGGGCGTGTTAGACATGGGTGCAAAGCTGATCGCGGCCCTTGGATCGGTTATCGATGCCGAAACGCCCGAAGAGATCGATGCAGTGCTCGATACCCTTCCGGATCCAGCGGGTCACTTCTACCGCTTCAGCCTGGCCCACTCGCTCATGCGCCGGACACGGCTTGAAGGGCAGAATGGTGGGCGGCAGGCTGCGGTCGTAGAGCAGGACCCCCGCCTCGATCCCGAACTGGCGAAGTAGGAGATTGACGATGAAGCAGCGAATCACAATTGACCCGATCACCCGTCTCGAAGGCCATGGCAAGATCGAAATCTTCCTAGATGAAGCCGGTGACGTCGCCAATGCCTACTTCCAGATCCCGGAGTTGCGTGGTTTTGAGGTATTCTGCCTGGGACGTCCTGCAGAAGAAATGCCTCGCCTGACCAATCGCATCTGTGGGGTCTGCCCGGAAGCTCACCACATGGCGGCTTCTAAAGCGCTTGATATGCTGTTTCATGTAGACCCGCCGCTGGCCGCCAAGCTGCTGCGGGAGCTTTTCTATATGGCATTCTACTGCACAGACCATACCACGCATTTCTATGCCCTGGGCGGGCCAGATTTTGTGGTAGGCCCTGATGCCCCGGCCGCTGAACGGAACATCCTTGGCGTCATTGCCAAAGTGGGCACTGAGGCCGGGCTTAAGGTCATCAACACACGCAAGACCAATCACGAGGTCATCAAGATCATTGGTGGGCGTGCAATCCACCCGGTGGCGGGTTTGCCGGGCGGGATGAGCAAGGCCATCAATGAAGAGGAACGTCAGTATATCGAGCAGGTGGCGCGGGCTAACATCGAATTTGCGCTCTGGTCGCTGGAGCTTTTCGATCAGATAGTTCTGCAGAACAGCGCCTATGTGGATCTGATCGTGGGGGGAGCTTATACCCAGCAGATCTACTACATGGGCATGGTGGACGAAAACAACCACGTGAATTTCTATGATGGCAAGGTGCGGGTGGTGGACCCCGACGGCAAGGAATTCGTCAAGTATGCTCCAGCAGACTACACTCAGCATATCGCCGAGCACGTGGAACCCTATAGCTACTTGAAGTACCCGTACCTCAAGAAGGTTGGCTGGAAGGGTTTCGTAGATGGCAGGGACTCAGGCATGTATGCCTGTACACCTATGAGCCGTCTGAATGCCGCTGATGGTATGGCCACCAAGCGGGCGCAGGAAGCCTATGAGAAGCTGTTTACCACCCTGGGGGGCAAACCAGTTCATCATACGCTGGCGATCCACTGGGCGCGTCTGGTAGAACTGCTCTATGCTGCTGAGCGCATGCTGGAGCTGGCTACCCATCCCGAAATAACTAACCCTGTAGTGCGGGTGATCCCGACTGAGAAGCCGACATGGGGCGTCGGCACAGTCGAGGCGCCTCGCGGCACTCTGACGCACCACTACGAAACCGACGAGCGGGGCCTTCTGACCCGAGTCAATCTGATCGTTGGCACGACCAACAACAACGCTCCTATCACTCTGAGCGTCAAGAAGGCTGCCACCTCGCTCATCCAGAAGGGGCAGGTGAATGATGGGATTCTGAACATGGTAGAGATGGCGTTCCGGAGCTATGACCCATGTTTTAGTTGTGCAACCCACTCACTGCCCGGCCAGATGCCTCTGGAGGTCATAATAAGAGATGCTGATGGCCATATCGTGGATCAACGCTCTCAGTTCATAAAGCCCGCCAAATAGAATGCTATATGAGTAGCGGGGCGCAGGGCATCTTGCGCCCCGCCGGGTTTAACTGCAAGCCATATGAAGACCCTGGTGATCGGTCTGGGCAATCCTGTTCTGCGGGACGATGGGGCCGGAATTTATGCCGCCCGGCTGGTCAGCGCCGCGCTCCCTTCCAACTCGTCGGTGGAGGTCATCGAGGCCTCGGTCGGGGGCATCGCGCTGATGGAGAATATGGTTGGCTACGAGAGTGTGATCCTGATCGACTCCCTGTGGGCGGACGAGTCGCAGGCGGGCCAGGTTCTGACCTTTGATGCTGGATATCTGCCTCAGACTCTGAATACTGCCAGCACTCATGATGCCGATCTGCCAACGGCGCTGGCCGTGGGGCGTCTGCTCGGCGCCTCGTTACCCCGGGACGAGTACATTCAGATTGTGGCGATCACTGCCCACGATGTACTGGACTTTGGCGAGATGCCCAGTGCCCGTGTGGCTGCCGCCATTCCGGAGGCAGCGGCCCGCGTTCTTGCCCTGCTGGGTATCGCTGAGACCAGGCTGGATCGATCCGAAACGCAAGCGATCTGGAGGCTGTGATGATCTCTCCTGAACTGCTGCGGAGGTTCCCCCTTTTCGCGGGGCTTCCGCCGTCAGCTTTCAAAGACATCGCCATGTTTGGTAGCGAAATATCAGTGCGTGCGGGCGACTGGGTGTTTGTTGAGGGCGACCCGGCCGACTCGCTTTGCCTGCTGCTGAGTGGACAGGTGGATCTCAAGATCAATCTGGGCGAGACAGGCGACCGACACGCCGATCTTTCGCGCCTGGTGGATGGCGATCTGGTTGGCTGGTCGGCGCTGGTTGATCCTTATATCTATACTGTCGGGGCGCTGGCAAACACGGATGCCAGGCTTGCCCGCCTGGATGCGCAGAAACTGCGTGGCTATCTTGATGACAACCCCGCGATCGGGTATATGGTCATGCGTCAGCTTGCTCAGGAAATCGGCCGCCGACTGACCAATCTGCGCGTGCAGTTTGTAAGCCTGACCGGGGCCTGACCGCGGAAGCCCCGGCTTTTCTGAATCCGCGTGGCCCGTGACGATCCGGGCCACGTGTGTTATCAACAGGGGCTACCGATCAACAGATTCTGGGGAGCAGTTCGCCCGGTGGCATATCGACCACCCGCGAGCCGCCAATAGTTGTTCGCGCCACCACCAGGCCGGGATGCTCAGCAACAACTCGTCCGATCCGCGCGGCGGAGCGACCCAATGCATGAGTGTGCATGGCTGCCAGAATGATTTCGGCGTCTGCCTCCGGCACAATCGCCACCAGCTTACCCTCGTTGGCCACATAGAGGGGATCAAGCCCCAATATTTCGCAGGCTGCCTGTACAGGCTTGCTCACAGGAACGCTGGATTCCTCTAATTCAATTCCTACCTGCGAGGCAGCCGCCAGCTCGTTGAGCACAGCCGCCAGACCGCCACGTGTTGCGTCTCGCAGGCAGTGTACACGAGGCGAAGCTGCCAGCAGAGTTTCGACCAGCCCGTTTAGCGGCGCGGTATCGCTGGTGATTTCGGTCTCGAAAGAGAGCCCCTCGCGGACTGACATGATCGCCATGCCGTGGTCACCGAGCGTGCCGCTGATCAGCACCACATCACCTGGCACAGCATTGGAGGGGGAAATGCGGCGCCCTGCCGGGACGATGCCAATCCCGGTGGTGTTGATATAAAGCCCGTCGCCATGCCCACGGTTTACCACCTTGGTATCGCCTGCCACGATCTGCACGCCGGCAGCCTGGCAGGCGCCTGTCATGGTCTGAGCAATCTCGCCCAGTGTGCTGAGTGGGAGCCCCTCTTCAAGGATGAATCCTGCGCTCAGGTAAAGTGGCTGGGCGCCGCTCATTGCCAGATCATTGACGGTGCCATTGATGGCCAGGTCGCCGATATTCCCGCCGGGGAAGAACAGAGGGCTGACCACGTAAGTGTCTGTGCTGATTGCCAGCTTGGCGCCAGATGGATCTGCCAGGGCAGTGAGTGTGGTTGAGTCGCCCATCTGGGCAAGCAGTTCGTTGCCAAACAGGGGCGCAAAGAGATGTTGGATCAGATCGGCCATCATGCGGCCGCCGCTGCCATGTCCCATCACAATCGTGGGGTAGCTGCGCAGCGGAATCGGGCATGTCCAGCCCGCAAAGCGCGCGGGGGTTGCGTTAGTCATGGCTCTCTGCCGCTCAGTGGCAGCGTATCGGCATACCGCCCGTAGTGGTAATAGGCTGCGCAGGCGCCCTCCGACGAAACCATAGTTGCACCCAGTGGCGTTTGGGGGGTGCACTCCCGGCCAAAAGCCGGGCAGCTGGTTGGCTTCTTGGCCCCCTGCAGAACTTGCCCGCTGATGCACAGGCTGGATTCATGTGGCGAGATGGCCTGCACTTCCGGGAACCGGCGCTCGGCATCATACAGGGCAAATTCCTCACGCAGCCGGTAGCCGCTCATGGGAATCACACCGATCCCGCGCCAGGCCCGGTCAACCGGTTCAAATACCTTCTGAAGGATTGCCTGTGCAGGTCGATTCCCTTCCAGGGTTACCGATCGTTCATAGGCGTTCTCGGCTTCGGCCCTGCCCTCTTCCAGTTGAGAGATGCATTTGAGGATGCCGCGAGCGATGTCTACCGGCTCGAACCCTGTTACCACAATAGGCACGTGGTAGGCCGCAGCCAGAGCAGGATACTCCCAGTAACCCATTACAGCGCAGACATGCCCGGCTGCCAGAAAGCCATCAACGTGCACGTCGTCAGATTCCATCAGACTGCGGATAGCTGGCGGGACGGTGACATGGGAAACCAGCATAGCATAATTGTCGATACGTTGCAGACTGGCCTGCACAACGGACATTGCATTGGCCGGAGCAGTCGTCTCAAATCCGATGGCGAAGAAAACCACGGTGCGGTCCGGATTGGCGCGGGCGATCTTCAACGCGTCAAGCGGTGAGTAGACCAGACGCACATCACCGCCTGCAGCCTTGACGCTGAACAGGTCGCGCGTCGATCCGGGCACACGCAGCATATCACCATATGACGTAAAGATCACATCCGGCCGTGAGGCCAGCGCGATAGCCTTGTCGATCATTTCGAGCGGCGTCACGCACACCGGACAGCCCGGGCCGTGGATCAGTTGGATTTCTTGGGGCAGCAAGCGATTGAGCCCACTCTTGAGGATTGCATGCGTCTGCCCCCCGCACACCTCCATCAGTTTCCATGGGCGGGTGACTTTCTGCGCGATCTCATCAAGAAGAGCCCTTGTCAGCGCTGCATCGCGGTATTCATCAAGGTGCTTCATGTTGATCTCGGTTACCCGGCTGCGCGATGCGCCTCAACCTGGCAGGCCAGCCAGTTAGACCAAATGTCCATGCCCTCCCCCGATCGGCATGAAACGGGGAAGGTCTGCAGCCCCGGATTCAGGATTTCCACGCCCTGGCGGAAGTAGTCCATCCTGAAATCGATATAGGGCAGCAAATCGATCTTGTTGATGACCAGGGCGTGCACGCCGCGGTACATGCCTGGATACTTATAAGGCTTGTCATCCCCTTCAGGGATGCTGGCAATCAGGACATTAAGATGAGTCCCCAGTTGGAAGTTGGCTGGGCATATCAGGTTGCCCACATTTTCCACCAGCAGTAGATCGATCTCATTGAGAGGTAGCTTAGAAACCGCGTCTCGCAGCATCGCTGAGTCAAGATGACAGCCGCCCCCGGTATTGATCTGGACTGCCGGAATACCCGCTGCCAGTGCCCGATCGGTATCGATGCTGGAAGCCAGATCGCCCTCCACAACGCCTAGACGTAAGGTGTCTTTTAGCAGCCGGAATGTTGAGAGGATGACACTGGTCTTGCCTGCCCCGGGTGATGCCATGATGTTGATAGCAAACACGCCAGCAGCATCCAGGTAGGCGCGGTTCTGCGCAGCCAGCTCATCGTTGGCGGCCAGGATTTGCTCCACAACGGCCACGCGTGTCTTCATTCGTCACCCGTCGCATCAAGCTCATGGGCCAGCATTTCCATCTCTGTCAGAATCTCAAAAGTGCGCTGTGCTTCCTGTTCATCAATCACGGTGATAGCGAAACCCACGTGGATGATGGTGTAATCGCCCACCTGTATCTCCGGGACGTATTCCAGGCAACACTCTTTGATCACCCCGCCGAAGTCGACGCGACCCATCCTCAGGCCCTCGACTTCATAGATGTCGATCACTTTGCCGGGGATGCCCAGGCACATATTGTCACCCCTTATCAGATCACACCGCTGTCTGCTTGAGTGTAGGCTCAACCCTCTCGGGGTAGTAGTGTCGAATGTCATAATAGCGACCGAGTTTCTACACAACGGCTATGTATCGATCTCGATCGCCTCCAGGCGGAACTCATCTCCCTGCTCGATCATGACCTGCCTGCTGCCGCACTGCGGGCAGGCCATATCCTCACCCGCCGGTTGGTAGCTGTAGCCACAGATCTGGCATCTCATCCGAACAGAGAGCCGCTCAAAGTGCAGTCGCGCGCCCTGCGCGGTTGTCCCCTGGCTGATCATATCCCAATGGAATTGCAGCGAGTCATCGACGACTGAAGCGAGGGAACCAATGACAAGGTAGATGTCAGTGATGCGCCGGGCTCCGGCCGCCTCCGCATGCTGCATGGCGATGCTGAGAATATTCTGGGCTATTGCGAGCTCATGCACACGATAATCCTTTGCTTGCTTACGGCCCGATATGCTATCTGTGTGCAAGCGAGGCGTCAATAATCGGCTATACTCTGCCAGCAGCGCAGGAGATATGCGGTCCCCTGTCAAAGTCATCGATGGATCCGACGATGCCTTCTGATTCTGTCAATTCACGTGGTCCAGTGCGATGCCACTTTCATGTGGAGGGCGTGGTTCAGGGCGTGGGATTTCGCCCTTTTGTCTATGGCCTGGCGACACGGCTCGGGCTGACAGGCTGGGTGCTGAATACCTCGTCGGGCGTACAGATTGAGGTACAGGGAGCACATGACAAAGTGCGCCAGTTCGAGGCCTCCCTCACTGCTGAGGCTCCTCCTCTGGCAAGAATTCGCCATATCACAACGAGACCTCTCCCGATTAGGCCGCAGGAATCCGGTTTTGCTATTCATCACAGTGAAGTGGATAGTGGGACTTCTCTTATATCGCCCGACGTGGCAACCTGCACGGACTGCCTTCATGAAATCCTGGATCCCGGCGATCGCCGCTATCGCTACCCGTTCACTAACTGTACCAACTGCGGGCCCCGATACACGATTATCCAGGATATGCCCTATGATCGCTCCCGGACTACAATGTCTGGCTTCAAGATGTGTGCCGACTGTCTTGCCGAGTACCTTGACCCGCTCAATCGCCGCTTTCATGCCCAGCCGAATGCCTGTCCGCGCTGCGGACCGCAGATTCGCCTGATCGGCGACCTGCCGGATCCTCCGGCGACCTTTGTGGATGATATCGCCAGGGCCGCGGCGCTGCTGCGCGCGGGGAAGATCGTCGCTGTCAAGGGCCTGGGCGGGTTCCATCTTGCCTGTGATGCGACCAACTCTGAGGCGGTGGCCAGATTGCGCGAGCGAAAGCATCGCCCCGATAAACCCCTGGCGATTATGATGGCATCCCTCACTGAGGTGCAACAGCACTGCTCGGTGAGCTCAGATGAGCGAGACCTTCTCACCGATCCTTCCGCTCCTATCGTCCTGCTTTACCGGCTGCCCGGCTCGACTGTGGCGACTAACGTGGCGCCGCGCAACCCCATGCTGGGAGTCATGCTGCCCTATACGCCGCTGCATCATCTTTTGATCCGCGACGCTGGCTGTCCTCTGGTGATGACCAGTGGGAATATTGCTGACCATCCTGTGCTGGCAGATGAACAGGAAGCACTTTCCACCCTGAAGGGTATTGCAGACGCCTTCCTGATTCACAATCGTGCCATTCACATGCGCTGTGATGATGCCATCTGGTGGGTTGACCGCTTCGCGGGGGAGCACGACGCTGCACACCAACCCCTGCGACGGGCCCGCGGGGACGCCCCTTACCCTATCAGACTGGCATGGACATCCCGGCAGCCCATTGTTGCGGTGGGTGCCGAGATGAAGAACACTCTCTGCCTGACGCGGGGATCTGATGCTTTCCTGAGCCAGCATATTGGAGAGGTTAATTCATGGGAGTCCCTTGCCTACTTCCAGGAGGTCTCAGAGCATCTGCAGAGAATGCTCAAAATCACTCCTGCAGCGATCGCTTGCGATATGCACCCGGGGTATTTGACGAGCCGGCAGGCGGAGCAGTGGTCAACCGGGAGATCTTTGCCGCTGATCGCTGTCCAGCATCACCACGCGCATATCGCAGCGTGCCTCGCTGAGTATGGGCGCGCAGAACCGGTTATCGGGATCGCATTCGACGGTACCGGTTATGGCCCCGATGGTGCGATCTGGGGCGGCGAGGTGCTGGTAGCTGATCCTTACCAATTTGAGCGGGCGGCTCATCTGGAGTACCTGCCTCTTCCGGGCGGGGAGGCTGCGATCCGGCGTCCCTACCGGACAGCATGGGCCTACCTGCTGGCCTCGCTGGGGTATATTCCTGACCTCCCGGGTTTCCAACACCTGCCCGGGGTGGAACGCCATGTGGTGGAACGGCAGGTTGACCGGAAACTGAATACCCCGCTGACTTCTAGCTGCGGGCGTCTCTTTGACGCTATCTCAGCCATGCTGGGACTGTGCCGGGAAGCCACCTTCGAAGCTCAGGCGGCAATCGCGCTCGAACTTGCTGCGCGTGAGTATGGAACTGATCTTGCCCCGCCCTACCCGTTCGAGATTGATTCGTCGGGGCAGATACGCCTCCGAGGGTTGCTGACCGGGGTCGTCGCTGATATGCAAGCTGGAGCGCCGCCGACGCGTATTGCCTCAGCATTTCATGCTACACTGGTTGCCATGGCGACAGAGGTTGCTCGCTGGGTCAGTTCCCGGACCGGGCTTTCGGTCGTCGCCCTTTCGGGCGGTGTATTCCAGAATCGACTGCTTCTCCAAACCGTCCGAGCAGCTCTGCGCAGCGCAGGCTTCTCGGTTCTGACCCATCGGCAGGTGCCCGCCAATGATGGCGGCCTGAGTCTGGGGCAGGCTGTTGTGGCAATGCACCTTCTGGATCGATCCTGACACAGGCTCATTTCACTGGAAGGCAAGTGTATGATGGTTATTGACACATCGCCGGCGCCTGAGCGCATTCTGGTGGTTGTTGCACATGCGGATGACATTGAATTTGGCGCTGCTGGCAGTATTGCGCGCTGGGTACAGGGGGGGTCTCGGGTTACATACTGCATCGTGACGGATAATGGGGCCGGAAGCAACGTGCCCGGCATCCTGCGCAGAGACCTTGTTGAGCGTCGGGAAAAGGAGCAGCGGGCTGCCGCCAGGCTGCTTGGTGTAACAGATGTCAGGCTGCTGGGTTATCGAGATGGCGAGCTGGAGCCGAGTCTGGCGCTGCGGCGCGACATTACCCGGCTGATCCGGGAAATCAAGCCGGATCGGGTGATCTGCCAGGACCCGGCAACCGTTTTTGTGGAGAGCTGGTATGTGAATCACCCCGATCACCGGGCAGCAGGCGAGGCGACGATCTATGCCGTTTTTCCCAGCGCAGGCACAAGGCCAATCTTCCCGGAACTGCTGGATGAGGGGTATGAACCTCACGATGTGAAGGAACTCTACATGATGCTCACACTGAGCCCGGATATTGCAGTGGACATTTCCGATACTATCGACATGAAACTGCAGGCGCTCCTGTGCCATGAGTCTCAGGTCGGAGCGGAAGTGGCCGCGATGGTTCGGGAATGGGATAGTGATGTGGGCAGACAGATCGGCTGTGCCTATGCTGAAGACTACCGGGTCATACGCTTTGAACAGCCTTCCCGGGGAATGTCGGACCAGGCTGAAGGTCAGGGGGCTGCCTCTCAAAGTGGGTAAAGGGTGGCCTACTCGAGGACCAGTTTGCCCACCAGATCGCGTGCAGCCGCTAGTTCATCGGCATTCACCAGGTGGCCCATGCCCGGATAGATCCGCACATCGACATCCGCTCCCATCTCGCGCAGGATGTCCTCTGTCCGGCGGACACGCGCCAGGGGAATGAACGGATCGATATCGCTGCAGCCCATTAGGACCGGGGTCCCGGCCAGGGTCCCTGTGTAGTCCTTGAGGTCCGATTCGTGACCGATCACTCCGCCGCTGAACGCGATAATGCTGCCATAGCGTGCAGGGTTGCGAGCAGCATACTCTGTGACCAGGCAGCCTCCCTGCGAGAATCCCATCAACGCAATTCGACTGGTTGAAAGATACCCGCCGGTAAGCTGATCCAGCAGCCCCTTCACGCGGGCCAGCGCCGAGCTCAGCCAGGGTTGGTTTGCCTGCTGTGGAGCAAGGAATGGTTGCGGATACCAGGTTGACCCGGCTGCTGCTGGCGCCAGGTAGGCGGTATCCCCATGATCGATATAGGGAACAAGGCTCAGGATGTCTTCGGGTGAAGACCCGCGGCCATGCAGCAGGATGACAGCGGCCTTCGCCTGCTCCAGCGGAACGCCATAGGTTAGTGTGCGTGTCGAAGCGTGCGGCCCGGTCATTGAAGAGCAGGTCCTTAATGGGAATGTTTGGTTACGCTCGGATTCCTGCCAGCGCATAGACAGGCTGGCAGGATCAAAGGCTGCGGCTGGCCGTATTTTATCGGGGGCAGCCCTGTAGGTCCCATTCATAATAGCCTTCAGGCAGATGCGCGGCCTCCCACGATTCGCCCCGCCGCCATACGACGAGCAGATAGGGCAGCTGGCCATCGTTAATGGTAGCATCCGTGGCTACACAGTACAGCGCATCCGCGCCTCTGACACCGGGGTCGCCCTCGACAATCTGGGTGATGGCGGCGTCAGCCAGCCCATCAGCGCGCATGACCTCACGCGCAGCGGCCTCCACCGGATCGGAACCAACGGTGCGACTTGAGCATGCCGATAAACTGCATACAATCACAGCGGCAACCAGCAGATATCTGATCAAGGCACAGGATCTCCACAATTGAGGACGCGCGATCGAGATAGTATCATAAAGCCGGTGCTCAGCGCGATCTTCTCGCGCGAAAACGCGTGGGCAGTTCTTCTGGCCATTATGCTTCTGCTGACTCTGACCTGCGCCCTGGCCGGCGTTCAGCCGCGTTTTGTCTATACCGGATTTTAATCCGATGACCTGGTGGATGCTGGTGACCTGGTGCATTGGCCTGACCGCCTTTGCAGCCCTCATCGGGGGCCTGCTTCGCCCGTTGCCGGCAGCGCTCCGATCGGTGCTGGTAATAGTCTCGTCAGCCTCGCTGACGCTGATTCTGTCTGGCCAGTGGGCATCGGTCATCCTTTTCTTTGTGGGAACAGTGCTTGTTGTTGCAACGTGGAGGCTGAGCCAGACCCGCGCAGCGCGGCTTTGGATCGTGGTATTGGTGGCGCTGTTAGTTGCCAGCAAGTTGCCCGGTGCGGCAAGACTCGGCTCTGCAGACCCGGGTCCGGGTATGCCTCTGCCGATCTGGCTGGGATTCTCTTATCTGGCATTTCGGTTGATTCATGTCACTATTGAGGCACACACCGGCCGGCTTGGCGATATTACGCTTCCCGAGCTGCTGGTGTATGCATTACATCCCGCCAGCCTGGTGGCTGGACCCATCGACCGTGCGCGCCGTTCTGCTGCCTGCCAGCGTGAGCCGCTCCCCGCTGGCGAAGCCCTCAACCAGGGCATCTGGCGGCTGCTTCTCGGTTTGTCCATCAAGTTTGTGATTGCCAATCCACTCTTCTCCGTGGTGGCGGCTCAGGACATGGTTCAGAATCCCGATCGCCCTGTGGGCATCGCATGGGTCTGGTTGCTAGCCTATTCGTTCTTTCTGCTGGCAGATTTTGCAGCCTATACCCATATCGCTATCGGGTTCGGCTATCTGTCTGGGTTGCGCCTGCCGGAGAACTTTGCGCGCCCCTACCTGGCACCTTCTATAACGCTCTTCTGGCAGCGCTGGCACATCACCCTCTCAAGCTGGCTGCGCGACTACATCTTCTTTCCCCTGGCTCGTTTCCTGCGCGCACGCACCGGTGACCGCTACCGCGGGGGGATCCAGCTCATATGCCATCTGGCGACTATGATCGCGGCAGGGCTGTGGCATGGCCTTTCCGGAGGATTTCTGCTCTGGGGGGTCTGGCATGGCCTCGGACTCTTTGCCCACAGCCAGTTTGCGCTTCGAGCGGCTCCAGCCCGCAGCAGGCAGGCGTTCTGGTCGGGTGTTAGCACAGGAGCCGGTACAGTGCTGACCTTTACCTTTGTGAGCATCGGGTGGGTGTTCTTCGCTGCCGATGTTCCCACTGCTCTGCGAATTCTGGCGCGGCTCTTTGGTGTCCGGTGATGTTTGATCGTTCCCCATTCCCGGATGCAGCAGCATTGCTGAGAACCCTGCTGAAGGCCTTTCTGATTGCCGGCATCATCAATGCGGCGCTTGTATTCAGCCGCGTCAACATTGTCCGCGAGATAATAACCCTCAATACTTGGGACTTGCTCGATAAAGGCCGCTCGCGCTTGGCATACCCCAGCGATTTTCAAAATGGGCAGCTCCCTCTGGAGGCTTTGCTGGCGGCTCATGAGATCAGTATCCGGGCAAACAACCCGGATGAGTACCGGGTGGTTCTGCTCGGCGAGTCGGGGATCGCTGGCTGGGGTGTCTCTGATGAGCAGACCGTCTCGGCCCAGCTGACCGCTCAGGGCGTTATGATCGGCAGCCAGCGGGTCGTTGCTTATAACCTGGGCTATCCTCAGCCAGGAGTGGCACGCGACCTTCTGATCCTTGATGCGGCCATGCCATATGATCCCGATCTGATCATTTGGTTCGTCACCCCGGCGGCGCTTGATAATGACCCGGATCCCACCGGGGCTAACCGGGTATTCTACGAGATCAACCGTGAGCGCCTGCACATGCTTGCCGGCTCATATCCTCTTCTTGAGGGCTGGTATTCGCAGCAGAGCAGCCTGTACCTCAGCGAGCCAGCCGTGTGGGAATCTCTCATGGGAATTCGGGATCAGGAGCTTCTACCCATCTGGCTTAACTCGTTGTTCTATCCATGGGTGCCTCCTGATCTGGGGGTATCGGATCGCCGTATCGGGCTGGAGCCCGTGCCACAGGAAGCTCGTTACAGAGATGAAGATCCGGGTTTCACACCTATGCCCAATGAGACCTGGCAGATCCTGCGCGTAGGTTGCCAGCGTGCTACCAACGGAGGGGCTGGCTTCCTGATCGTGAACGAGCCCATATCGGTCGGTGCTCTGGGCTCAAGCGAGATCAACTACAATGCGCACTACCAGCGGGCGCTGTATGACCGCTATCGTCTCGCTCTGGCGGAGTTCACACGCACGCATGGAGTCTGGTATGCTGACCTGTGGGATGTTATCCCGGCGGCGCATTTCACGGATACACCCATCCATGCAGATGGGCAGGGGTATGGTATACTCTCCGCCGCCCTGGCGGATGTGATGAACAACGGCATGCGGCGATCGATATGCCAATGAATAGGTTGTGCTGGTAATGGGCCGGATATTTCAATGTGTAGCAGTGCTGGTGGCGGCGCTTATCGGAGCGACAGCGTGTTCAGCGGTTTTGCCTCGTACTCCCGTCCCTGAGGCTACCCGTGGAGTCGCTACCCTGAGTGAGCAGGAGGCAGCTGGCTCGGCAGCTGCAGCGGCGCCAGCGCCGACTGTGAAGCCTGCAGTTACTGCGACCCCAATCCCCCGGGCGGTTCAATCTGGCGCAGTGCCCTCTCCTGTCCCGACCGATCAGCGTACTTATGAGCTGTGTGTCAGTATTGCCAGTGATTCGAACGGCTATGGCCATGTCACTCTTCAGCGTCCCGATACGGGCGAGGTCGCGATCACATACATCAAGCCGCTGGCTATTCCGTTGCAGGCGCACCTCGATGCGTTAGGCCTCAACTACCTGCGCGTTGTGGACCGCAGTCTCTCTGCTGGCGGGCTGACGATTGCCAGCTCGAACTATCTGGACAGCGATCCGTTCTTTCATCTGAAGAACGACCACTGCAAATTTGTTGTCATTACCCCATTCTACCCGGATGTAGCCGTCAACCTTTCCCGGCCCGAAGATTATGTGGCTAATCTTCGCTGGTTGCTGGATGCGGTTACCAGTACCAGCCCGGATTCGCGCGTGCTTTTGCTCAATTTCTACCGGACAGACCGTGCAGAATTCACGGCGGACAATAGCGGCCGCGGGCTGAGCGCCCAGCGAATCACCGAGTTTAATGATGCGCTGGCCGCTGCGTGCGGGAGCGGCGGGACTGTCGCAGCCTATGCGCAGGTTGTCTGCATTGACATTAGCGCCTGGTTTGACGACATGGGGACCACCTATCTTCTTAAAGAGATGTCGCAACAGCAGTACCGGGCAGCTCTCTATCAGGCAACGGGTTATACACCTATCCTTGAGTCCTATTTTGAGACCTTTCCTGATGGCATCTTAACCGGGGATGGCATCCACCTGAGTCTCGCTGGTCGCGACCGTCTGTCCGCCAATCTGGCCCAGGTGATCCACACACTCAATGACGATTTCTGATCATTCCGGAGGCTCTGTATGTCTGACGACTCGCTGCGCGCTGAACTGCGCGCCTATCTGACTTCTCAGATTCTTCGCGATCCGGCTTATCCCCTCGATGACGGGGATGCCCTGATCTCGAGCGGGCTGATTGACTCATTTAGCCTGGTGGATCTGGCGCTGTGGGTTGAGGCTGCTTACGGCGTTCATATCGATAACAGCGATCTCAATGCCAGCACTTTTGACACGTTAACCGAGCTGGCTGACTACATTGACAAGCGACGCGGGATATGACCCCTCTACTGACTGAGCGGCTGATTGCGCTCACGCACGAGGAACCTGAACGGGAGAGTCTGCGGCTGATACAACCTGGCCTGCCTGACGTTGTGCTGACACGGCGCGGGCTTCTTCAGGCTGTGAAGGATGCAGCTGCGCAGCTCGCGGCGTCAGGTGTTTCCTCCGGGCAGCTGGTTGTCATTGTGCAGCGCGATATGCTCACCCTGGTCTCAACGTTCCTGGGAGCTTCGTTGCTGGGTGCAGTTCCATCGATCCTTCCGTTTGCCACCGAGAAGCTCGACCCGGCGCGGTATCGTGCCTCGATGAAGGCACTCATTGAAGTTTCACGACCATCACTGCTGGCTACCGATCCGATTGTTGTGCAGGATGTCCTGTCACTTATGCCCGAGACGGGCTCGGTTGAGAGCATGCCCGGTGTGCTGGCGGTTGAAACGGGTAAGGGGAACCCCTCCTTTGTGCCTGAAGCTGCACCGACGCAGGATCCCGAGGCTATTGCCCTGTTGCAGCATTCGTCCGGGACAACCGGCTTGCAGAAAGGTGTGGCCCTCTGCCACAGGGCCATTTTTGACCAGATTGCTGCCTACAGTAAGGCCCTCGATTTCACTCAGGCCGATGTTGTTGTGAGCTGGCTGCCTCTTTATCATGATATGGGACTGATTGCTGGCTTCCTGATGCCGCTGCTGACGGGCGCCCGCCTGGTGATGATGTCACCCTTTGAGTGGGTCCGTGCACCCCATTTGCTGATGCAGGCGATCAGCGCTCAACACGGGACGCTGTGCTGGCTTCCGAATTTCGCCTACAACTTCTGCGCGCAGAAGATTCGCGACCAAGACCTGGAACAGGTTGACCTGTCCAGCATGCGCGCCTTCATTAATTGTTCTGAGCCCGCCTATGAATCCAGTCATAAGCAGTTTATTGATCGCTTTGGCCCTCTGGGAGTAACCGGCGAGAAGCTTGCTGTTTGTTATGCGATGGCTGAGACCGTCTTCGCGGTTTCCCAGACGTCAGTGGGGCAGCCAGCCCGCGTCGATGCCGTGGATCGGCAATCCCTCCGCGGGCAAAATCTGGCGCAACCGGCCGATCCGGGGGCGGTGGCGGTTGACCGGATTGTCTCGACGGGGCGGCCGATTGCTGGTATGCAGGTGCGGGTGCTTGGGCCAGGGTATGAGGAGCTGCCTGAGCGCCATGTAGGCGAACTGGCAGTGCGAAGCCCCTATATGCTGACGGGTTATTACCATAGAGAGGATGCGACCACAAATGCATTTCACGATGGGTGGTACCTGACAGGCGATATTGGCTATCTGGCTGATGGGGAGGTGTTTGTGCTGGGGCGTAAAAAGGACCTCTTGATCGTTGGCGGGCGCAATGTGTACCCGCAGGATCTTGAGGCGCTCGCCAGCACGGTGCAGGGAGTTCATCCCGGGCGGGTGGCGGTATTCGGGATTGTCAACCCGGATGCAGGCACTGAAGATGCGGCGCTGGTAGCCGAAGTGGACACTACCCATCCAGAAGAGATGAACATGATCCGGGTTGCCATTCGCCGTGCAGTGGCGGGTGGCAGCGATATTGCGTTGCGTTATATATGGTTGGTTCCGCGCGGCTGGCTTATCAAAACAAGCAGCGGGAAAGTTGCCCGCCTGGCCAATCGAGATAAGCTCCTGCAGGAAAACTCTGCGCTTCTGCTGTCGTGGCCCGCTTGGGTATAAAGGTTGCCGTGAGGCTCACCTCTGAACCGATATGGATCCAGGGGCTTTCAGAATTGTCAGCACAAAACCTGGTGGGCCCCCTTGACGCCTCGCAGCCAGAAGCCGGGCATATGGAAAGGTAATAAAAGGCCCCGCATTGCCCGCCCTGCAAAATGCGTTTATAATGACGCCCTGAGAACACTGGATCAGAAGAAGATCCCTCCCGGCACCGCAGCTCCGGTTGCTACCGCGACTCCATTCATGTACTCAGCCACAGACCTGCAGTTGCCCGGTCGCATGCAGTTCACGCCGCGACCCTTTATTGGGTTTCTGGGCGACTAAGGTATCTGCTCGGCTGTTGCCCTGCTTCAAGGGCAACAGCCGGCTATCTACCTGAGCCGATCGAGGGGCATATCCCATTATGATGATGGTGCAAATGGCAAGAATGAAGTGGGCGGTGGCAGGCATCCCGGCAGCCGCGATTCTATTAGCTGCCTGTGATATGTCTGGCGCTGCGCTGGGGGGCGCAGCAGGCGCTGAGGGCGCGGTCCAAACCGCGACTTTATCGGCGGATAATACGGGACCTGTCGTGGATGAGCCCTCGGTTTCCGCCGCGCCAACATCTACCCCTTCGCCGCTCGTTCCTCTTACCCCTACTTCAGCGCCTACCATTATTCCCCCTCCTTCCGGGCGGATTGCCTTTGTATCTCAGCGCGATGGTAATGAAGAGATATATGTGCTGAGCCTGCCCGATGGTGCTCAGTTGCGGCTGACCGATGATCCCGCGGAAGACAATGCCCCGGCCTGGTCGCCAGATGGGCAGCAGATTGCCTTTGCCTCCAATCGTGGTGGCAACATGGACATCTATGTAATGAACGTAGACGGAAGTGAACCGGCCCGTCTCACCACGAGTCCGGCACGTGACTGGGCGCCCACGTGGTCCCCGGATGGCCGTTGGATAGCCTACGAATCATTCAGAGATGGGAACTGGGAAATCTATGTGATGAATGCAGATGGCACTGGCCAACTAAGGCTGACTGATGATCCGGGCGGAGATTCCCGTCCGGTCTGGTCGCCGGATGGCAGTCGCATCGCATTCGTCACTAACCGGGATGGCAACGCTGACATCTATGTAACGTCGCCGGATGGAAGTAATGTGCAGCGTCTGACGATCGACCCGGCGCCGGATACCGATCCCAGTTGGTCACCAGATGGCGATCGCATCGTCTTTACTTCATGGCGAGACGGCAATGCCGAGATCTACGTGATGAACGCAGATGGGAGCAATCCGTTCCGAATAACCAACACAACAGCTGCAGATAACCTGCCATTCTGGTCGCCGGATGGCTGGCGTCTGGCATTTCACTCCGATCGTGATGGGGACCCTGAAATCTATCTGGTCAATGCAGATGGCACAGACCTGTATCGGCTGACTAATCAGCCGGGGTATGATGGGAGTATTGCCTGGTCGCCCGATGGGTGGCATCTGGCTTTTGTCTCCGATCGCGATGGCAACCTTGAATTATACATGATCAATGTCGACGGCGCGCTTGAAACACGGTTGACTTTTCAAGCGCCGGCTTCTGACACGGTGCCTGCGTGGTGGATGTTGCCCTGAATGGGAGATTCACCTGACTTCATGATGCAGCGGAGCTAGGTTTTTCAGCCCCGGAGCGTGTTGACATGGGAGTAGAAAGCCCATTACAATGCCCGGGCATTTTGATAAAGAGGAGAAAATTTATCATGAAAAAGCAGGGTCTGTCTGCCAGCCTGATGTTGTTGCTGGTACTCGGGATTATGCTGGCTGGCTGCCAGTCAGGAGCGGCTGATACCGGCGGCGAGACGGAGGGGGGTAGCTCATCCGAAGAGCAGCCCACAGCGGAGCCCTCGGGCGGCGATGCCGGCAGCGGGGGGGGCGAGTCCGACGCCGGGCTCCAGGAGCCAATCTCTGCAGATATAGTGCTTGACCCGGCCCTGGCTGCTGATGAGGAGTCCTCTCAAATCAATGCGCTTCTTTACGATCGCCTTGTCACCGTTGATAGCGCTGGTAACCCTCAACCCGCCCTGGCGATATCGTGGGTGATCTCTGAAGACGGGCTCAGCTATACCTTCCAGTTACGCCCTGGCGTTGCCTTTAGCTCCGGCGCTCCGCTTGACGCTGATGCCGTTATTGCCAACTTTGACCGCTGGTTTGATCCTGCCAGCCCGCTGCGCGGCTCCGGCTCCTACGATCTGTGGAAGGCGACGTTCCTGGGCTTCGCGGGCGAAACCAATGAGGATGGGACGTCCCTCTCCGTCTTTGATGGCATTGAGAAGGTCAACAATCTGACTGTTCTGATTCACCTTAACCGCGCTGACTTCGCACTGCTTGAGGCATTGGCCAGAGTGGAGTTCAGTATTGCCGATCCATCTGTGCTGGCTTCTGCGGGGGATAGCTATGGGACTTCAGCCGATACCGTGTCCGGGACGGGCGCGTATGTCATCGAGGAGTGGACGGGCTCCAGCCTGACGTTGGCCCCCAATGAGGCCTACTGGGGAGCGGTTCCACAGACAGTGCTTGAATACCCGCTTGAATAGATGAGCCTGACTTTGCAAAATTCGCCTGTACTGAGGGAAGGCCGGAGTTTCTATCTCTGCAATGGATCGGGTAGCAATGATCTGGTATGCGACCCCGGTTACCGGCTCTGGACGACTAATGATCAGGGATGACCAACCAGCGGCCCCGGACCAGCCCCGACCCAGTGACGAGGACCTGGTGCGCGAAGCCCAGCGCGGAAGCGCGGAAGCCTTCAACCGGTTATATGAGCGATACTTGCCAATGGTCTACAATCGGGTTCGCTACACCATCCCTGGCCCTGACATCGAGGATGTGACCCAGGAAATCTTCATCGCGGTCATCAGGTCACTCGGGAGCTTTCGCGGAACTGCGCGGTTCAGCACATGGCTGCGGACTCTGGTTAACCGGCGGGTAGCTGATTACTACCGCTCACGAAGGGAGCAGGAAGTGGAGCTGCCCGTTGATCTGGGCGAGGATGATCCCCCAATGGCTCGGGATCGAATCGGCGCCTACCCAGAGCTTTCGCTGGAGGACTCGGTGGCGCTGCGGCAGGCGCTGGCCGAAATCCCCGAGTCTTATCGCGAGGTTTTACTTCTGCGCTTTGTAGAGGGGTTGCAGTTTCATGAGATCGCCAGTGAACGAGGGCAGTCACTGGAAGCAGCTAAATCCCTCTTTCGGCGAGCGGTAGCCGCCCTGCGGGGGCAGTTGAATCAGCGCCATGCATAACAACACTGACCAGCAGCCCTCGTATCTCGATGATGCGCTGGCTGCCTTCGCGGACCATGCCCTGAATGACGGGGTGATCGAGGTAGCTGACGAGCCCGGGCAAGAAGACCTCCGTGATCTTCAGAGGGTTGTCATCGGTCTGCAGCAGTCGCTGCGTCCTGAGCCGGTGCCACAGGAAATGTCTGCTCGCATCTTGGGCCGCTTGCAGCAGGAGTGGCAGCAGTTCACTCCCGCGGCAGACTCAGCCGTGCAGCATCAACGGCAGGATCTGGGTGGTGCAGCCCGCAGGTCGGCATGGCAGTCTTCCCGGCAAATGCAGCGCCGACTCTCCTTGGCAGTGGGCGGCCTTGCCGTAGCGCTGGTGATCTACCTGCTGGTTACAGGTCTTGTGCCGGCGGCTGGAATGACAGGGGCAGCACAGCAAGCGCCGGCAGTGCCTGTGCTGATTGTGGTGGCAGCCGCCCTGGCAGTCCTGGTGATAGCGTGGGTGCGCCGCCGTTGACGCGTCGGTACTGTGCCTTTGAACCTAAATACGCGCGGCCGTACGACTAAGTGCACAGCCGACGGTGGTGGCGGGAGTTGAGCGCGAGGGTGCATTTGAGGCAATGGTGGGAGCCTGAACGCCCTCGGGACGCCGATTGACCGTATCTCGTAAGGGGGAGACAATGAAAGTCTTTAACTTGAAGCCTGGCAGTGTGTGCTTCATCGTCCTCATCGTGATCTTTGCCATACTGTTGTCAGCCTGCGCTGCTCAGGGAGATGAAGAAAGCTTCCTGTGCGGATCTGCTGCTGGCTGCGGGGGTGGTGGCGGCAACCAGGGCGGTGGCCGCAACCAGGGCGGCTTCTTTGGTGGCGGCAATCAGGGCGGCTTCTTTGGTGGCGGCAACCAGGGTGGCGGTCAGACGACCGGTGGTGGTCAGACAACTGGCGGCGGTCAGGATCAGGGCGGCGGCCAGACGACCGGCGGCGGCCAGGGTCAGGGCGGCGGCCAGACAACCGGCGGCGGCCAGGGTCAGGGCGGCGGTCAGGGTCAGGGCGGCGGTCAGACTACCGGCGGCGGACAGGATAAGGGCGGCGGCCAG
>DAOTXW010000058.1:0-1537 GCA_034435035.1 Anaerolineae bacterium
CAGGCCGATCCGCGGATCACGTCCAACGCCGGGGCGCTGCTGCTGCGGGAGGCCGATCACCACCTCGGGCTGACGGCCGACCTGGCGACGCAGTTGTTCGACCCGCGCCGGCCGGATCGCATTCGCTACCAGCAGGTCGAACTGCTCCGCCAGCATCTCTACACGCTGGCGCTGGGCTACGCGCATCAGGACGATCAGGACGCCTTGGCTCACGACGTGGCGCTGAAGCTGTCGGTTTGGGACCGCCCGGGCCGGCAGGGACTGCACGAGCGGCTGGCCAGTCAACCCTCGGACTGGCGGCTGCTCGACCGGCTGGCGAGCCCGGGCAATCGGCGCGTCTTGCAGGCCACGCTGGCCGAATGGGTCGCGCGCCACCAGCGGGCGGCGGGGCACGGGCGTAAGGTCACGCACGGGACGCTGGACATCGATCCGTTCCCGATCGAAGTCCACGGCCGACAGCCGGGCGGGGCCTATCACGGCTACTACCGCCGAACGATCTACCATCCGTTGGTGGCCAGCTTCAGCGTGGCGGGCGATTACGACGCGCCGCGGCTGGGCGAAGGATTTGTGCATGCGATCCTGCGGCGGGGCAACAGCAGTTCGGCCGAAGGCGCGGTGCGGTTCGTGCGGACGGCGCTGCAACGAGGTCGCCTGCTGGCGTCGCATCTGGACGTGCGGATCGACGCGGGCCTGGTGAACGGGCGGGTGTTGGATGCGATCGACGACGAAGGCGCGCGTTTTGTGGGCCGGATCCGGAACAATGCCGTGCTGGACGCGCGGGCCGAGCCGTACCTGAAGCGCCTGCCGGGCCGGCCGCTGAAGGAGGGCGACGCGTTCGCGGTGGAACTGGGGTTGTACCAGGCCGGCGAATGGACGCGGCCGTACCGAGTGGTGCTGGTGGTGATCGACCTGCCGGACCCCCAGACGGGATTGCGCGAGTTGTTCCCGCACTACTTCTTCCTGGTGACCAACTGGCGTGTCGAGCAGCGTAGCGGCTGGGAACTGGTGGAGCACTACCGCCGGCGCGGGACGTTCGAGGACCGGCTGGGCGAGTTCAACGGTGCGATCGGCAACGGCTTGTCGGCCGGATCGTTCGAAGCCAATGAGGCCAGTCTGCTGCTGAAGCTGCTGGCGTTCAACCTGGCGGGGATGCTGCGCGGGGAGTTGGAAGATGCGTCGGGCTGCGGCTGGGACCTGAAGCGTGTGCAGCAAACGGTGCTGAAAGCCGGAGCGCGGGTCGTGGAACATGGCCGGCGGGTGTTTGTCGACGTGGCCCGTGCGGCGGGCGTGCTGTGGGACCGGCTGCTGGACCGGATCCAACGCTGGTGGCGGGCGGACGCGTGGGGCCGGCGTGGCCCGCGCCCGCGGCGTTGGGTGCCGCCGCCGCGGCACGCCCATTTGAGCCTCGTGCTGCGCGAGTGATTCCCCTGACAACCCGGCCGACGCGACCTTCCCGAGCCGGTCGGGCCCGTGGGGGTAGGGGGCGGTCTCGGCCGGAGGCACGGCCGAGCGCCTGCGACTGCTCCTCGAACCACTC
>DAOTXW010000059.1:0-3322 GCA_034435035.1 Anaerolineae bacterium
CCGGGCGTGCTGCCCGCGGGGGGCTACGCGGGGGCGCCCCCCGGGGGGGGCCGCGCGGCGCGCGGCGCGGCCGCTCACCCCCGCGCCGCGCCGGCGGTGAAGACCTCGCCGGTGGGGGTGGGCCGGCGCGTCGGCGGGGTCACATACGGGCCGCCGCGTTTCATGCTGAGCGCGCCCACCAGGATGCCGAAGATGATCAGCCCGATCAGGATGATCACCGTCAGCGTCCGGCGGCGGCGCGAGGCAGGTGTCGGGGGTGTTTCCGTCATGGGCATCCTCTGGTTGTTAGTCCGGGGCCGGCAGGGGGGCGGCCTGGCAGACCGCCAGCCACTCCGCCACCGAAAGCGTCTCGGCGCGGCGGCGCGGGTCGATGCCCGCCGCCGCTAACCAGTCTACCACATCGGCGGCGGGCAGGTGTAGCCCGGCGGCCAGCGTGTTGCGCAGCTGCTTGCGCGGCTGGCTGAAGCCCGCCCGCGCGATACGGAAGAAATGGTCGCGGGCGGCCCCGGTCAGCGGCGGGCCGGCGGGGTGCGGCGTGATGCGCACGATGGCCGACTCGACGGACGGCGGCGGCAGGAAGCAGCCCGGCTTCAGCCGGCCCACCACCGACGGCGTCCCGTAGAACTGCACGCCCAGCGCCAGCAGGCTCATGGCCGGCGGGGCGGCGGTCAGCCGGCGGGCGACCTCCCACTGGACGGTGACGGCCAGCCGGCGCGGCGGGGCGGGCGATTCGAGCAGGCGGCGCAGGATGGCCGAGGTGATGTAGTAGGGCAGGTTGGCGGCCACGGTGTAGGCCCGGGCGTCCTCACCCAGCAGGGCGGCCACCTCCACGGTCAGGATGTCCGCCTGGACGATCTCCACGCGGGGGTCGGCGGCGTAGCGGCTGCGCAGGTAGGGGATGAAGCGCCCGTCGATCTCAACGGCCACGACGCGCCGGGCGCGGGCGGCCAGGTAGTCGGTGAGCGCGCCCAGCCCGGGGCCGATCTCCAGCACGGCATCGCCGGGGCCGGGGTCGGCGGCGTCGGCCAGACGGCGCAGCGCCGACTCTTCGACCATGAAGTTCTGGCCGAGGCTCTTTTTCGGCTCCAGGCCGAGCCGCTGCAGGGTGCGGGGGACATCCATGCGGGGAATTGTACCGCATCGGGGCGGACCTCACCCCCCGCCCCCACCCCCTCCGGGTCTTCGACCTGCCTCCCCCCTGCAAGGGGGAGGCCCATCCGGGCGCAGCGAGGACGGGGAGGGGGTTCACGGGCGCACCTCGCCCCCTCAGTCCCCCGCTCAGCGTTTGCGGAGCGGGGGAGTCCGGGCGCTGCGAGGACGGGGGTGAGGTCTATCGCCCCCGGAACACGGCTGAGAGGGCGGCCGGCTACGGCAGGATGGTGTTGTCGCTGAACAGGTTGTTGGTGCCCTCATCCACCGTCGGGTTGGTGAAGCCGCCGATGGTATTGCCGGTGATCTTGTTGGAGTCCGCCTCGGCGGTGAAGCCCGCGTCCCCGCCGTAGTCCTGCCAGGCTCCGATATAGATGCCGGTATCGCCGGTCACGGTGCTGTTCACCACATCGTTGTTGGTGACCTTGTTGTTATTGGCCGTCGGGTCGCAGGTGGAGTAGCCGTTGAACTCGCCCGCATCCACCGTGATGCCCCACTCGGACTCGCTGACCAGGTTGCCCTTGATCTTGTTATTGTTGGCGCTCGGGTAGGCCCAGCACCAGGTCTCAACCACGATGCCCGACTGGCTGTCGTAGACCTCGTTGTTCATGACCTTGACGTTGTCCGTCTCGAAGACCAGGATGCCGCTGGAGGTCCAGCTGGCGCCGGTGTACCAGTTGCCGTCCACCACGTTGTCCCGGATCTTGCCGAAGGCTCCGTAGGAGGCCTGGATGCCGTTCTGGGCGATGGAGGCCGTGGGCGCGACGCCGGTGACTGCGTTGCCGCGCACCTGGAACTTAACCGCCCACTGGATGACGATCCCACCCTTCTGATAATCCTCGACCTCGTTGTCGCGGATCTTGACGCGGCTGGTCGTGCCGTCGTCGTTATCATCGCGCACCCAGATGCCCAGCCCTTCCTGGCAGCCGTTGAACGGCGTGTGGTGGATACCCAGGACGCGGTTGCCCTCGATGACGCCGCCGGAGTTGCGGAAGAAGATGCCGGCGTTCTGGTCAAACCGGTCGGCGTGGCAGGTGCCGTCGGTGAAGTTGCCCGCGCCGTTGATCTCCAGCCCGAAGATGCCGACCTTCGGCGAATTGGTGACGCGGATGATGGCGCCTTTGGCGCCGGGGGCGGGCTGCACCACCGGCAGATTACCGGTCACTGGTTCAGGGATGCCGCGCACGGTCAGCTTGGCGAAGCCGTCGATGATCACCTGCTCGGTGTAGGTGCCATAGCAGACCTCGATCACGTCGCCGCTGGCGGCGGCGGCCACGGCATCCCCGATGGTGGTGAAAGCCGCGTTGGGGCACTCGGCCCCGTTGTCATCGACGATCAGAGTGGCCTTGGCCGCGGCGGGCGTGACGCCGCCGACGGCCAGCGCTGCGACCAGCACCAGCGCGGCGGCCAGCAGGAAGTGGAGTGTAATCCGGGACATAGCTGCTCTTCTCCTGGTAAGCAGATCGCCTCAGCAGGCGTCCACGGGCCGGTCCCCACGCCAGCCGGGATTCCAGACTAAGGACTCTCATGAAGGACCTGGAATCTCATCAAGGGCTGAGATAAAAGGATTGAAATAATACAAATCGGCTCCTTTCCCCGGATAGCCGGAAGTCTGCGTGGCTGATGATGGCTGGCAGGGAGGGGCGGGTGCGGAAGAACAGGCAGCGCCCGCGTGATCCCGGTCACGCGGCAGCTTTACCCACTGCAGACGCTTTCATTCTATAGTCTCTGCCGGAAGTACGCCAGTAACAAATGTCATGATCTGATATAACGGTGCCGGATATACATGGCGCGGGGACGCGGCGCCCAGCCGGGCCGCGCGTGCCCCATTCCGCAGGGGCGAGGCATGACCTCGCCCCTGCTGCTACAATTCGCGCATGATCGCCGCCCGGAAAGCTCCCCTCGCCGTCCTGCTGGCGGCCGCCCTGCTGACGGGCTGCGGGCCGCCAGCCCCGCCGCGGCCCACCCTCGCGCCGCGCCCCAGCCCCATCCCGGCCATCACCCGCCCGCCGGATGCTGCCGCGCCCACGGCCCCGCCTGCCGCAAGTCCGCCGCCCGCGCCGACGCGCCTGCTCGCGGCGGACATCGCGCCGGATGGCCGGCTGGCGGCCCTGTCGGCGCCGGAGGGGCTGACCGTGGTCGAGGTCGCCGGGGGGCGGATCGCCTGGCAGAC
>DAOTXW010000060.1:0-65715 GCA_034435035.1 Anaerolineae bacterium
GCTCCAACAGCCCCGCCCGCTCCGACGGCCCCGCCGGCTCAGACGGCGCCGCCGGCTCCAACAGCCCCGCCCGCTCCGACGGCCCCGCCGGCTCCGACGGCGCCGCCGGCTCAGACGGCGCCGCTGGCTGAAGGCGCCGGCACGACCCGCATCCGCAAGCCGATTGATCCCAACGGCGCTCACGTGCTGGTGGTTGAAGACAATGTGCCCAACTTCGTGCTGATCGCCCGCCTGCTGGCTTATATGGGGATTCAGTGCGAGTGGAAGACATCAGGCTGGCAGGTGGTTGAATTCGCTGACACGCTGCCGCGCATCGACCTGATCCTGATGGACATTCGCCTGCCTTACGAGGATGGCTTCCAGGCGCTTGAGAAGGTGCGCCAGAATGCGCGCCTGAAGGATACGCCGGTGGTCGCGGTGACGGCCGAGGCCAGCATGGATCAGATGAAGCGTGCGCAGGAATCGGGCTTTGACGGATTCCTGTCCAAACCGCTGGATCCCGATCGGTTCCCCGATCAGATCCGCCGTGTGCTCAGTGGAGAGCAGGTCTGGGAACTCCGTTAACCACCGCCGGGCCGCCTGCTGCGCGGGCGGCAAGTGAGGGACGCGATGCTGAAGCAACTCGCCGGCAGCCTTGAAGATACCTTTGTGGCCGCCGGGTCGATCCTCGACGTGGCCCGCGAACTGGCGACCTCGGCCAGCCCGGCTCAGCTGGTGGACGTGCTGCGTGAGCGCGTGCTGTCCGCCTCCGCTGACCGCGTCAGCCTGATCCAGACCGGGTTCGGCCTGTTTGGCGAGCCGGTCACCGAAGCGATCGCCACCTGGGATGCCGGCGGCCACGCTCCGGATGTCGGCCTGCCCGACAACCTGCGCCGCCGCATCGGCAAGCAGCCGCTGGTTGTCTCCAATGTGGCGGCCCTTGATCGGTCGTTTGCCGACCTGGCCGACTATGCCCGCGAGGTGATCCGGGCTGAGAGTCTGGCCATCTTCCCCCTGGTGGGCCGCGACCGCACCGCGGGCTACCTGCTGATCGCCAGCCGTACCCCGCACGCCTATACGCCGCCTGAAGTGCAGATCCTTCAGGCATTGGCCACTCAGATCGCCGTAGTGCTGGAGAATCTCTCGCTGCTGGAGGCCGTGGGGCGCAAGACCGAATCGCTCAACCTCATCAACGATACTTCCCGTCTGCTGGCCGGCGTGCGCGAGCGCGAGGATCTGAACCGCGCCATCTCCGCCAGCCTGGCCGGCCAGCCATTCGTCGCTCATCTGAGCCTCGCCTGGCATCAGGCGGAGCAGCCCTATGTGACGCTGGAAGTGCTCAAGGGCGATCCGCTGCCGCCGTACAGCGATCTGGCTGGCACGGCCATCGAGCAGGCGCTCAAAGGCCGCGAGGTGCTGTTCCTGCCCGATCTGGCGGCCCGCGACGACGCCGCGCTGTTTGCAGGCACCGGCGCCTCGATGCTGGTGCTGGCCCCGCTGGCGATCCGCGAGCGCGTCTATGGGACGCTGAATATCGGGATCGTCGAAGGGCATACGTTTGGCATCGGGGATGCGGAGGTCTTCCGCCAGCTGGCCGCGCAGATCGCCGTGACCGTGCAGACGATCGATCTGTTTGAGCGCCTGCAGGGATCGCTGAACGAGGCGACCCATCTGTACAACACGGCGCTGGCGCTGAACACGGCCCACAGCGCCGATGACGTCATCAACACGGCGCTGGCCGAGATCGCACAGGTCAGCGGCGCGGCCCGGATGATGCTCTACCTGGCTGGCCCCGATCCGCGGGGCAGGGTAGCCTACTACACGGAGGTCGTGGCGGGTTGGAACAATGGGACCCTGCGTCGGGTCAGCACCAACCGCCGCCGCCCCGCTGAAGTGCCCCTGCTGACTCAGTTCCCTCAGCCGCGGGCCAACCTGATTTTCAACAACCTGACCGATCCGCGGCTGACCGAGGAGGTGCGGGCGGCGCTGGCCAGCGAGGAGGCCACCGGGCTGATGGTCATCCCCCTCACTGCCGGCGCGGCCTGGCTGGGCGTGCTGGCGGTTGAGGCGCAGGCGGAGCAGCAGTTCACCAGCGACCAGGCGCGGCTGTGCCGCACGATCGCCGATCAGGCGGCGCTGGTGCTGGATTCCCAGTTGCTGCTGCAGCGGGCCGAACAGGCTGCCCGCCGGGAGCAGGCGCTGCGCCAGATCACGGAGCGCATCCGCACGGCGGATACACCCGAGGGGGTGGTCGAGATGGCACATGTCGAGCTCCGGCAGGCGCTGGGCCGCACCCCTGAGGAGCTGGAACGCCTGCAGTGGCGTGATGAACAGGCCCTGAGCGCTGAGGAGTGGGACCTGGTGGAGCAGGTCGGCCATCAGGTGGATCTGGCCATCGCCAACCTGCAGCTGATGGCGGCCACCCGGCAGACAGCCCAGCATGAGCAGACCGTTGGCCTGATGGTATCCGAACTGCAGCGGGCCGTGACGGTTGAGGATGTGCTGGAGACGGCGGCCCGCACCCTGCGTGACGTGCTGGGGGATTACGAGGTATCCGTCCGGCTGAGGACGGACCTGCCGGATGGCGCCCGCCTGGTCCTGACGGACAGCTACGAGGATGGCGGGCGCAGCCAGGATGAACGAGCAGGTCATTCCGCGGAGGGCTGATGGCCCCCGCTCCGGGTGGTATAAAGCGCATGAAAGTTGAACAGGCCGTACCTCGACCCTTCTGGAACACGCTGACTGAGCCGCACGCTGCCCTCACCGGGCCGGTGGAACGGCGGCGCGCCCGCGTACTGTCCGGCATCAGCCTGGCGCTGCTGGCTGGCGCGGCGGCGCTGGCGGTCTGGGCCTTCACGCGCAGCCCCGGCGCCGGGTACGCGGCTCTGCCACCGGCGGCCCTGTTCCTGGTTGTCTATGCGCTCAGCCGCACCCCCCGCGCACCTCAGGGGGCGCTGCTGCTGGTGCTGGGCCTGCTGATCGGTAATTTCGTGGTGATCCTGCGCGAGCCGGATGCAGCGCAGGTGGCAGAGGATATCCCCTTCCTGCTGCTGCCGATCCTGCTGGCGGCGCTGCTGCTCAACGCCCGGCTGGCCGGGGCGCTGGCGGCGGCTGTCGTGATCGGGCTGCTGGCGCTCCCGCTGGCCCTGCCGTGGCTGTCGCTGGCGGATTATCTGCCGGGGTTTGCGGCCAACGCGATCGTGGCGATCCTGGCCGCGCTCATGGCCTTCCTGCGGGAGCGGGACATGGCGCTGATCCAGAATCAGACCGCCGATCTCACCCGCTACACCCGGACGCTGGAGGCCGAAGTCCGCAACGTCATCACCACCGCGCAGGTTGGCCAGGCGATCACCGGGATGCGCAACCTGAGCGACCTGCTGCGCCAGATCGTCACGCTGATCGTCGAACGGTTCGACTTCTATCACGCGCAGGTCTTTCTGCTGGATGACGCCCGCGAGTTCGCCGTCCTGCGCGAAAGCACCGGCGAGCCGGGGCGCGAGCTGCTGGCCCGCGGCCACCGGCTCCCCGTTGGCTCGCAGTCGGTGATCGGGCAGGTGGCCGCGCAGGGCAAGCCGCTGATTGTGCTGGATACGGATACCAACCCGGTGCACCGCCGCAACGATCTGCTGCCCAACACTCGCTCGGAGATGGCGCTGCCGCTGGTGGCGGGCGGGCAGCTGATCGGGGTGTTGGATATTCAGAGCGCCCGGCCCAACGCCTTCAGCGAATCCGACCTGCGCGTCTTTCAGACGATGGCCGACCAGCTGGCGGTCGCCATCGAGAACGCGCGGCTGTTTGAGCGCACGCAGCGCGATCTGGACGAGATCGAAAAGCTCAACCGCCGGCTGACCGGCGAAGGCTGGATGCGCTATCAGGCCAGCCGGCCCGGCGGCGCGGCTATCGGCTACCAGGCTGGCCCGGACGGTGCGCGCCCGATCCGCCCCGGCGAGCTGCCGGCGGGCGATGGGCAGGAAGCCGGCGCGCTCAGCCTGCCGCTGATGGTGCGCGGCGAGCCGATCGGCGTGCTGGATGTGCGCTCGCGCAGCGGGGAGCCGCTGGATGAGCAGGCTCAGGCGGTGCTCCAGGCGGTGGCTGAGCGGGTGGCGCTGGCGTTGGACAGCACCCGGCTGGGCGACAGCGCCCTGCGTCAGGTGGAGCGCGAGCAGCTGCTGGGCCGCCTTTCCGCTGAGCTGCAGGCGACCACCGATCTGGATGTCATCCTGCATATCGCGGCGCGGGAAGCCAGCCGGGCGCTGGGCACGCCGCGCGGGTTCGTGCATCTGGCGATGAAGCCGCGTGATGAACCGGCTCCGCCCGAGCAGGGGTAGGGTATCCCCGCCCGTGCCGGCGCCGGATTATGACTATAATGAGGGCAGCCGTGGGGGCTGGCCGGCTCAGAGCAGCCGGCGCGTTGCAGGCATGGGGGCCGTGGAGGCCCCTCCCGTGTATGAGGGCCTGAGGGGGAATCCCGGGATCAGGATAGGCGATACAAGCTTATGAGCCAGAATACACCATACACCTCAACCGCCCCGACGGGGCGCCTGGGCTGGCTGACCCACGTGGCGGCCCGCGACAGCGCCGCCGCCCGCCGGGGGGCAACCACGGCTGTGCTGCTGGTGATCGCCGCCGCGGCGACCCTCGTCGTCCTGACCGTGCAGGCGGTGACGGGCATCTTCACGGTGCCCGGCGCCCTGCTGCGCATGCTGATCACGCTGGCGGTGGCGGGTGGGCTGTTCATGGCCAACCGCCTCGGCTATACCCGCGCGACCGGCACGGCCATGGCCCTGCTGATCCTGCTGCTGAACTTCGCCGTGCTGGACATGACCGGCCGCGAGCTGCCGGGCCCGGCGGTGCAGATCGTGCCGATCCTGGTCGCTGGGCTGCTGGGGACGCCTGCCTCCGCGCTCATTATGACCCTGCTGGCAGTTGCCGGGCACCTGATCGTCAACCTGCAGGCCGACCCCAATTACCTCACCGGGGCGGGCAGCGCGATCAGCGGCCTGCTGAACCTGTATGCTCAGTTCACCGTCGTTGGCATCGCCTCCTGGCTGTTTTCGCGGGTCAGCGCTCAGGCGCTGGAGGAAAGCAGCCGTTACAGCCTGACGCTCTCCAGCCGCCAGCTTGAGCTGGAGCAGCGCTTCGATGCCCAGAACCGCTATCTTCAGGCCACCACCGCCATCGCCCGCGCCATCGTCGGCGTGCGCGACATCGATCGTCTGCTGGAGCAGGCCGTCGGGCTGGTGCGCGAGACATTCAACTACTATCATGTGCAGGTATTCCTGGTGGACGATGATCGCGAGTATGCGGTGCTGCGCCAGAGCACCGGCGAGGCCGGCCAGCAGCTGCTGGCCAGCGGCCATCGCCTGCCCGTCGGCAGCCTGAGCGTGATCGGGCAGGTCACGGCCACCGGGCGCCCGGTGGTGGCCCGCGATACCGATGTCGATGCCATCCACCGCCGCAACAGGCTGCTGCCCCTGACGCGCTCTGAGATGGCGCTGCCGCTGGTGTCAGGCGACCAGGTGATCGGCGCGCTCGACCTGCAGAGCACCGAGCCGGACGCCTTCACGCCCGACGTGCTGCCGACCCTGCAGGCTATGGCCGACCAGCTGGCGATCGCGATTGAGAATGCGCGCCTCTACAGCCAGGCGCAGGACAACCTGCGGCAGCTCCAGAAGCTGTACAGCGAGGTCACCGAGCGATCCTGGACCGACTTTCTGGCCTCGGCGGACGATGTTGACCGCCGGCAGGTCTACGGGCCGGAGCCGGCCGCGCTGCGGGCGCAGCGGAGCGATGTGGTGCGCCGCGTGCTGAACGCCGGCACGGTGCTGGTCTCGTCGGGGCAGGATGGACGCCCCGCCTACCTCGCGGCCCCGATCCTGGTGCGGGGTGAGGTGGTCGGCGTGATCGGCGTCGAGCCTGAGCGCAGCCGCGACTGGACGCAGGACGATGTGCAGCTCCTCCAGAGCGTGGCGGAGCGCACAGCGCTGGCTGTGGAGAACGCCCGACTCTACCTGCAGGCGCAGCGCGCCGCCGACCGCGAGCGCCTGGTCAATACCATCGCCTCGCGCCTGCAGCGCGCGCCCAACCTGGCGATGCTGCTGGAAAGCGCGGCTCAGGAGCTGGCCAGCGCGCTGGGCACCGATAATGTGTATGCGGAAATCAGCCTTGATCAGCCGCTGCCCCGCCGGGAGGCCGGCGAAGGGTCGGACCGCGAGGCCGTCGAGGGGGCAGCCCGTCAGCATGACGGCTCGCTGCCGCCGGAGAGCGCCCGCGACGAGGCTGAGGAAGCGAGGGCCAAATCATGAGCACGCGTTCACGAAGCGCCCGCGCCATCAATCTGCTGTCGCTGCCGATCGCGGTCAAGCTGGCGATCGGCCTCGGCGCGGTGCTGCTGATCACCGCCCTGGTCACCAACCAGCTGGTCAGCCAGGTGGTCACCGACGCGCAGCAGCAGGTGGTGCTCCAGGACCTGGAGACGCTCAGCCGCTCCAATGCCTTCCGGGTGGTTGACGTGCTGGGGCAGGAAATCATCACGCTGAACAACCTCGCCACCACCGCGCTCATCCAGCAGCAGCTGCGTCTGCTGTCCCAGTCTGACGCCGTTTTCCCGGCTGACGAAGAGACGGTGATCCTGCCCGATGCCCTGCTGACGCAGGAGGTCGTGGCCTTCCTGCAGACGCACCGCGAGTTCAGCACGGTGGCGATCGTCGATGAAAAGGGCATCGTCCGCGCGGTCGATCCGCTGCCGTTCGAGACCCGCCTCGACCCGGATAACTGGCGCTGGTACGAAGGCGCGCTGCTGGAAGGCACCTACATTCACGAGCCGGATGAAGACTTCCTGACCGGCGTCAACGGCATCCAGCTGGCCCTGCAGATCCCGGATACCGTCGAACCGGATCGCGCCCTGGGCGTGGTCTACGCCGTCTGGAACATGAGCAACGTGCTGGATGTCACCCTGGTAGGCACCAGCCGCGAGGGCACGGTGGTCGAGCTGGATGGCTCAGTGCTGATCTCCGGCACCGAGCCGCTGGGCAGCCTGCTCAACCGCCGCCTGTATGAGCGGGTGCGCGAAGCGCCTGCCGGATCGTTCCGGTTCACCGATGATCAGGGCCGCGAGTGGCTGTATGGCTTCGTCAACATGAGCACCCTGAATCTCGGCGATGAGCGCATCCGCAACCTGCGCTGGATCTTCCTGACCCGCCAGCCCCTCTCGGCCATCGAGGCCAACGTGAACCTGCTGGCCGGGCGGCTCCGGCTGGCCGTCGGTGCCAGCGCGCTGGTCGTCACGCTGGCGGTGGCCGGGTTCGCCACGCTGCTGCTGCGCCCGCTGCGCCGTCTGACCGACGCCGCGGCGCAGATCCGGCGCGGCAACCTGAGCGCGCCGATCCCCGATCTGCCCACTGATGAGGTGGGGCAGCTGGCCGGGGTGCTGCGCGGCCTGGTCGAGCAGCTGCTGGAGCGTGTGTCTGAGCTGCGTGCGGCTGTGCAGGTCTCCCATGCGGCGGTGCTGACGCTGGACCTTTCCACCATGCTCGAAGATGTGGTGCGCTCGCTGACCACCCAGTTCGGCTACCCGGATGTGCGCGTCTATCTGGTCAACCCGGCGGGCAACCGCGCCGTCATTCAGGCGGCAGCCGGCGCCGAGGGCGAGCGCCTGCTGCGTGCCGGTCACCGGGTGCCGGTCGATGAAACCACGCTGATCGGGCGGGCCATCCTGCTCGGCGAGCCGCAGATCGGCTCGGAGCGCGAGCGCCTGCGCGAGGCGGGCCTGATGACCGGGCGAGCCGAGCTGGCCATCCCGTTGCAGTCAGGCTCCCGCCCGCTGGGGGTCCTCTATCTGCTGGCCCGCCGCCTGGGCGCCTTCGAGGCGGAAGATGTGGACCTGCTGCGCCTGATCGCCGACCAGGTGAGCGCGACCATCGCCAACGCCCGCCTGTTTGAGCAGTCCGCGGCTAACCTGGCGGAAATTGAAGCCCTGAACCGCCGCCTGACCCGCGGCGGCTGGGAAGAGTACCTCGGCGAGGGCGGCGTCATCCGCCATACACCGGACCCGGAGCGGCGCTGGCCGGCGCTGGCGGCGGGCGAAGGCGGCAGCGCGGCCGCTGTCCAGGCCGCCACCTATGTCGAACCGGACGGCCGGATCGTGCTGGCCGCGCCGGTGCTGCTGCGCGGCGAGGTGATCGGCACGCTGGCCGCGACGCGCCCGGCGGGCGCTCGCTGGTCGCGCGATGAAGTGGCCCTGATGGAATCGGTCGCCGCCCGTATGGCGATGATCGCCGAAAGCATCCGCCTGGTTGACGAGTCGAGCCGACGCGCCCAGCGTGAGCAGCGCGTCAACGAGGTCTCCGCCAGCCTGTTGCAGCGGGCCACCAGCGTGGATGCCGTGCTGCGCGGGGCGCTGGATGAACTGAACGAGGTGCTGGGCTCCGACCGTATTGCGCTGCGGCTGGGCCCGGCCGCGCCGGATGGCGACCGCCAGCCAGGGGCAGAGCGCGACGCCGGGGATGAGGAGCGCCGGGGCCAGGGCGTCAATGGGGACAGGGAGTAGCCGCCGATGTCCGATCGTGTAGAAACTGTTTCGCAGGGAGCGGGGCCGCGCGGGCTGCTGATTGCGCTGCGCCGTCTGGGGCGGCGCCTGTTTAGCATCCGCTACCGCTATGAGGATGTGCTCGACCGGCAGCGGGCTTCGGCGCTGGGCGTTATGTGCCTGCTGTTTGGCCTGATGGGCATGCTGGGCACACTGGCGCTGATCCTTTTCTTCCCGGAGGTTGCGCCCCGCCGCATGGCGATCCCGAATGTCGTCATGGGCCTTCTCTACCTGCTGCTGGTGCAGCAGGTGCAGACGGGCCGCCTGAGGCGGGCCAGCTTCGGCTTCATCGCGCTGGCTTTAGCCGTCCCCACCATCCTGAACCTGGCTTTCCAGTTCATCCCCTCGCAGGCGGCCTTCCTGAGTCTGTCGATCCCGGTGGTGGCTGCTTCCCTGCTGCTGGGGCCGCTGTGGTCCTTTGCGGCTGCCGGCCTGGCGATGCTCAGCGTGGCGGGCATCAGCCTGATGGAGTATCAGCGGCTGGCCGCGGCGCTGGGCGCGGATGCCCTGGCCGGCGAGGCGGCCCGGCTGCGCCTGGTCGCGCTGATCGTCGCCTTCCTGATGAGCATGCTTGCGCTGTTCGCCTGGCTGCTGACCACCAGCCTGACGCGCTGGGCGGAAAGCGCTCAGCGTCGCGCCCGCCAGCTGGAAGCCGCCGCCGTCATTAACGAGACGGCAGCGGTGACTGTTAACTTAAGCACGCTGCTGAATGTCGTGGTGGAGCGTATCCGCGACGCGTTCGGCTTCTACCACGCGCAGGTGTTCCTGATCGACCCGGAGGGACGTCTGGCCCGCCTGCAGGCCAGCACGGGCCGCGCCGGCCTGGCGCTGCTGGCGCGCGGCCACGCGCTGCGTGTCGGCTCGCAGTCGATGGTCGGGCAGTGTGCCTTCCTGGGCGAACCGATCGTGGTCAATGACACCAGCCTCAGTTCCGTCTGGCGGCCCAACGAACTCCTGCCCGACACCCGCGCCGAGCTGTCGCTGCCGCTGCGGGTGGGCGACAATGTGATCGGGGTGCTGGATGTGCAGTCCACCACGCCCGGCGTCTTTGAGCCGGACGACGTGCGCTCGCTCAGCATCATGGCCCAGCAGCTCGCCACGACGATTGAGAAGACGCGTCTGCTGGACGCGCTGCAGGCGCGCGCTGAGGAGAACCAGCGCCTGTACGAAGAGTCGCAGTCCAGCCTGAGGCAGATCGAGGACCTGAACCGCCGCCTGACCCGCGAAGGCTGGAGTGACTACCTGGCCGCGCGGCGGGCCGGCGGCACGCTGGGCTACACGCTGGCTCAGGGCGCGATCGAGGCGGACTCGAGCTGGACGGCGCCGATGCGGCAGGCTTACCAGGGCGAACACAGCGTGATCGTCAGGCAGGATCAGAATGCGCATATCGCGGCGGTTCCCCTGCGCGTCCGTGGTGAGGTGATCGGCGTGCTGGAGATGGAGCGCGGGGGCAACCGCCCGTGGACCGATGAAGACCTGGAGATCGCCGAGACGCTGGTTGACCGCCTGTCGGTCGCCATCGAGAACGCACGCCTGTTTGAGCAGGCGACGCAGGCCACCGAACGCGAGCATGTCATCAACCAGATCGCGCAGGATGTCCAGTCGGCGCAGACGGTGGACGACATCCTCCAGTCCGCGCTGGCAGACCTGCGGTCGGTGCTGGGCGCGTCGCGCGGCATTGTGCAGATCAGCCCCCGGGCCGAGACCCGGTCGCGTACCGGTCACACCGGGCCGCTGGGGCGGTCGTAAAGGAGGGCGAGGGTGCAGCGCCTCTTCAGTCGTTTAGCCTGGAATGAGCTTTCTATTCGCGCCAAGATCGGCGTGGTGGTGGTGCTGCTGGTGGCGGTGATCATCGTCTTCACGCTGATTGCCATCAGCTCGGTCACTGCGCTGGGCAGCCAGGTGCGGGCGGGCGTCAACACCGCGGTCGAGGTCCGATCCGCCTCGCAGGAAGTGCTGGTCTCCATTGAGACGCTGCAGCGGATTCAGGGGCGGGCTGTGGATGACCTGCGCAACCCCGCGTTCAACCCTGAAACCGTGCCGCTGCGCGATGAATACCAGCGGGAGCTGGCACGCCTGAACGATGACCTGCTGCCGCGCCTGCGCCTGTTGATGCTGGAGGTCGCCACCGAGGAGCAGGCGGAGGCGCTGGCGGTGGATTTCGGCAACCTGGCGACGGCACTGGCCGAAAGCGAAGCCGCGTTCGAACGCACCTATCAGATCATCACCCTGCTGGCGGCGCCGGAGACGGGCGAACTGGCCCTGCTGACGGCCAGCGGGGATGACCTGGAAGCGGGCATTGCCAGTCTTTCCTCGCCGGGCTTTTCCGAGCAAATGACGCTGATCCGCAGCCTGGAAGGCAGCTTCGTGCGGACAGGTTCCACGGAGGACCTGCTGGCGCTGCGTCAGGCCATCGAGGCATTCCGCACCGACTATGAGACGCGCGTCGGGCGGCCCTTCCAGCTCAGCCAGACCCTGCAGGATATTGATGCCTATGAACAGCAGGTCGATGCTGTGGCGAATCTCCTGCCCCAGGTTGACCTGTCAAACAGTGCCGCCCTGACCAGCCTGGAACGGACTCGCAGCACAGCCCTGCGGATTGCCGCCATCGCTGCCCAGCAGGCGGATGATCAGGTCTTCAACATCGAGGCCATCACGACAACGGCCGCCCGCCCGCTGGCGCTGTCGGCGCTCGGCCAGATCCTGTTGATCGGCCTGCTGATGGGCCTGTTTGCCCGCAGCCTGGTGCGCAGCCTGCAGAATCTGCTGGAGACGTCTCGCCGCTTCGAGCAGGGCAACTTCCGTGCCCGCGCCCGGGTGGAAGGGGGCGATGAGTTCAGCCAGCTGGGCCGCAGCTTCAATTCGATGGCCTCGCAGCTTGATATGCTGGTGGGCGGCCTGGAGGCCCGCGTCGCGGAGCGTACTCGCGACCTGAGCATCACGGCGGAGATCGGACGCGCCGTGCTGGCGGCCCGCGATCCTCAGGTGCTGATGCAGGAAGTGGTCGAGCTGATTCGCCAGCGTTTTGACTTCTATCATGCCCAGGTGTTCCTGGTCGATGAAGAAGGCCGCTACGCCCGCCTCGCGGCCAGCACCGGCGCGGTCGGGCGCGAGCTGCTGGCCCGCCGCCACGCGCTGGGGGTGGGATCGCAGTCGGTCATCGGGCAGGTCACGGCGACCGGTGAGCCAGTGATTGCGCTGGATACAGACACCAGCGCGGTGCACCGCCGCAACGAACTGCTGCCCGACACGCGCTCGGAGATGGCGCTGCCCATGCGCATCGGCGATCAGGTCATCGGCGCCCTGGATGTGCAGAGTGTGGCGCCCAACGCCTTCGACCAGGATACGGTCGCCGTGTTCCAGATCATGGCCGACCAGCTGGCGATCGCGCTGGACAATGCGCGGCTGGCCGACCGGCTGCGCCAGGCGGTGGCCGATCTGGAGAATGTCGAGCGGCGCGTGACGGCGGAAATGTGGCGGGCCTATCAGCAGGCACGCCAGCCCGCCGGCGTACTGGGATACGAGATGCAGGGCGAGGTGCTGCTGCCAAGCACCGGCGAGGCGCCGCCTGAGGCCCTGCAGGAAGCGATCCGCACCGGGCAGTCGGTCGTTCGCGGCAACGGTGAGGGGGAATATCAGGTAGCGCTTCCGATCCGGGTGCGCGGCGAGGTGATCGGGGCCTTCGGCTTCGGCGGAGAGACGCTCCGCAGCCTCACGGGCGACGATGTGGCTCTGCTGGAAGCGGTGATCGACCGGGTGGGCCTGGCTCTGGAGAACATGCGCCTGGTTGAGCAGACCGCCCGCCGCGCGGAATATGAGCAGATCGTCAATGAGATCACGGCCAAGATCGTGGGTTCGACGGATGTCAATTTCATCCTGCAAACCACGGTGAAGGAGCTGGGGCGTGCCCTGCGCGCTCCGCAGACCAGCCTCCAGCTCCGCAGTGAGAATAGGGTGGAAGGCGGCCATGAGTAGCAGACCCTCCCCGGTATCTCGTTGGTTTGCCCGGCAGCGCCGGCTGGGCGCGCTGCTGCTGGCGTTGTTCGTGCTGCTGGCGCTGGCGCCGACCGGCGCGCTGACGATCGTGTCAACGGTGCGCGACAACCAGAGTGCACGCGAATCGGCCACGGCCCTGCTGAGCGCCTATGCCGATACCGGCGTTCGCGCCCTTGACCAGTGGGTCGTGGATACCCTTAACATCATCCGCTTCCAGCTTCAGGACAGAGAGGCGCGCCAGCTGATGATCGCGCTGGTAGCAGGCCCGCCGGAAGAATCGGGCCGGACGGCCCTGACCGCGGAGGCGGAGTTCACGCAGGATGTGCGCGATCTGGTCAACAGCACGGATTTCGATTACCTCGTCCTGCTGGACAGCCGCGGAATCGTGCGCGGCAGCAGCGATGCGCAGCTCCTCGGGCGCGATCTCAGCAGCGAGCTGTGGTTCCGGTCGGCCCTCCAGAACCCGGAGGAAGCCCGGCTGTTCGGCCCGCTGCGCGATGGTGTCAGCGGCCAGCAGGGCCTGTTCTTCGCCGGGGCGCTGTCTTCCCCGGAGGGTGGCGCTCCGCTGGGCGTGCTGGGCGGCCGCGTGGGCTTCAGCCCGCTGGCCACGCTGCTGAGTCAGAACCTGCCCGGCGGCGTCCTGGGCGCCACCGGCGATTACTTCCTGGTGCGCGAGGGGCAGCAGTACGTGACGCCGCCCCGCTTCGCGCCCGGCGCCGCGCTGGCGCTGGATGAGATCCTCCCCACGGCGCTGGCGGGCGTCGATGGCTCCGGCGAGTGGATCGACTACCGCGGTGAGCCGGTGCTGGGTGTTTATCGCTCGATCGAACCACTGGGCATGACGCTGATCGTCAAGCAGGACGTGGCCGACGCTCTGGTGGCGACCCGGCAGCGCACGCAGTCTAACCTGGCGCTGGGGGGCGGCATCGGCCTGATCGCGCTGGTGCTGGGCTTCCTGGCGGCGCGCAGCGTCACCCGCCCGCTCAGCCAGCTGAGCCAGACGGCTGTCGATATCTCGCGCGGGGACCTGTCCGTGCAGATCCCGGAGTTCGCCATTACCGAACTGGGGCAGGTGGCGCACTCGCTCAATACGATGACCCGCCAGATCAGGAGCCTGCTGGAATCCCAGGAAGCGACGATCCGCGCCCGCACGCGGCAGCTCCAGATCACGGCCCAGATCGGCCGCGCCATCGCGGCGGAGACCGATCTCGATCGCCTGCTGAATGTAACCATCAACAGCATTTGCGAGCAGCTGGGTTACTATCACGCGCAGGTCTTTCTGATCGATGACCTGCGACAGTACGCTGTCCTGCGGGCCAGTATGGGTGAAGCGGGCGCCGCGATGATCGAGCGCAGCCACAAGCTGCCGGTCGGTTCGCGCTCGGTGATCGGCCAGGCGACCTCAATCGGCGAGCCTGTGCTGGCCAGTGACACCATGCGGGCTGAATACTGGATGCCGAACCCGCTGCTGCCCGATACGCGCTCCGAGCTGGCTGTCCCGATCCGCATCGGCGATCAGGTCATCGGGGCGCTGGATGTGCAGTCCGACCGCGTCGACGCCTTCGATGAAGAGACGATCGCAGCCCTCCAGACCGTGGCCGACCAGCTCGCCGTCGCGCTGCGCAACGCCCAGCTTTTTGACGAAAAGGAGGGCCTGATCTCCGCCTCCGTGCAGCTGACGCAGATGCTCACCCGGGATAACTGGGACTCCTACCTGCGCGGACAGCGCTCGCCGCAGGGGGCGCTGGGCTACCGCTACGATCTCAGCAGCGTGCAGCCCGTGACCGGCGAGGGCGAGGGCGACAACGGCTACGGCGTGCGGGTTCCGATCGCGCTGCGCGGCCAGGTGATCGGCGAGCTGGCCGCCGAGCTGCCGGATGGCGAGGTCCTGGGCGATCAGGAGCGGCAGCTGGTGGGCGAGGTGCTGGATCGCGTCGCGCTGGCTCTGGAAAACGCCCGCCTGTTTGAGCAGACGCAGCTTTCGCTGCAGGAATCAAACCGCCTCTATCAGGCCAGCCGCCGCATCACCGACGCGGACACGGCGGAGATGCTGGCTCAGGAGCTGGTCGAGCTGGCGGCCGTCGAGAACGCGGAGCGTGTGGCGCTCTTCCTGCTGGATGATCCCGATATGCCCCCCGGCGATCGGTGGGTGACGATGGCGAGCCTGTGGAGCCGTTCTCCTGATGATCCGGTGGCGCGGTTGGCCGTCCGGCTGCGGACCGGCCAGCCGCCCCTGCTGGGGATCGAGGGCACGCCGCCGGAAGGCCGGCTGGTGCATGACGTGGAAACCGATCCTGAACTGTCGGCGGCGGCCCGCGATAACCTCCGCCAGTTGAATGTGCGCTCGGCGGCCACGTTCCCGCTGATTACGGGCCGCCGCACCGTGGGCTGGCTGGTCGTGCACAGCCTCAGCCAGCCGGGAGCCTTCGGGGAAAGTGTCGTGCGTTTCTACCGCACCCTGGCCGATCAGGCCGCCACGGCCCTGGAAGGGCTGCGTCTCCTGGAGCAGGCCCAGAGCCGCGCCCGCCGTCTGCAGGCCACTAACGAGGTGTCCCGCGCGGCTTCCTCCATCCTGAACCCCGACATCCTGCTGCCGCTGGTGGTCAGCCAGATCAGCGAGGCCTTCGGCTACTATCATGTGCAGATCTTCCTGCTGGATGAGATGGGCGAATGGGCGGTCCTGCGGGCCTCCACCGGCGAGGTGGGCAAGCAGCTGCTGGCCCGCGACCACCGCCTGCAGGTCGGCTCCCAGTCGGTGATCGGGCAGGTCACCAGCACCGGCCAGCCCTTCATCGTCCGCGATACGGATACTGACCCGGTACACCGCCGCAACGAACTGCTGCCGCAGACGCGCTCAGAGATGGCCATCCCGCTCAAGACGGGCGACCGGGTGGTGGGGGTGCTGGATGTGCAGAGCACCCAGATCAACGCCTTCGACAGCGAGGCGCAGGCGATCCTCCAGTCGCTGGCCGGCGAGCTGGCGGTCACGATGGAGAACGCGCAGCTCTTCCAGGAGATTCAGGACCGTGTGGCCGAGCTGACCACCATCAACCTGGTGTCGCAGGCTGTGTCGCGGGCCAATACCCTGGACGAGGTCTATGAGGCCGTCGGCACGCAGCTGACACGGACGTTCGGCGCGCGCTCCGGCTTTCTGGCTGTGCTGCGGCCCGATCAGGCGATGATCGACGTGCCCATCTTCATCGATCAGGGCATGATCATCACGGACATCCCGCCCCAGCCGCTGGGGACCGGCCTCACCAGCCACGTCATCCGCACGCGCCAGCCGCTGCTGATCAACGAGAACCTGATGGAGGAGGCAGCCCGGCTGGGAGCTGTCGTCATCGGCGAGGCCAGCAAGAGCCTGCTGGCAGTCCCGCTGCTGATGGGCGAGGACGTGGTGGGGGCGATCAGCATTCAGGATCAGGAGCAGGAGCACGCCTACACCGAGGCCCACCTCCGCCAGCTCACCACCCTGGCCGCCTATATCGCGGTCAAGATCCGCAACGCCGAGCTGCTGGAGCAGGCGCAGACCAGCGCCGGCGAGCTGGGCTTCCTGTTCAATGTCACCCGCGCCGCAGTCGGCGCCAGCGACCTGGATACCTCGCTGATCGGCGTGGCGGACATCCTGCGCAGCGAGATCGCCGGCGCTGAGGCGGCGGTGATCTACCTCCTGTCTGAAGATACCCGGCAGCTTGAAGCGCACGCGGCTGCGGGTTACGGCGGCAGCCTGTCCTACCGCAGTCCGGTGAACCGCGATGAGGGCCTGATCGGCCAGGTGGCCAGGAGCGCCCGCTCGCTGGTGGTGGAAGACACCCGGACCCATGAGCTGGGCGCCGATGCCGCTGCGGCTGGCGTCCGTGCCGCTGTGCTGGTGCCGCTGCTCACCCCGGCCGGGCTGATCGGCGTGCTGGTTGTCCAGAGCACCCGCCCCGGCGTCTTTGACGAAAATGACCTGCGCTTGCTGGAGACCGCCTCCGGCACGCTGACGGCCATCATCCAGAACGCGCGGCTGCTGGATGAGATCAGCCGCGCCAATGAGCAGCTCAAAGAACTGGACCGCCTGAAGACGCAGTTCCTGGCCAACATGAGCCACGAGCTGCGTACCCCCCTGAACTCGATCATCGGCTTCTCGCGCGTCATGCTCAAGGGGATTGACGGCGAGCTCAACGATATGCAGACGCAGGACCTCTCCACGATCTATAACTCCGGCCAGCATCTGCTCGGCCTGATCAATAACATCCTGGACCTGTCCAAGATCGAAGCCCGCATGATGGAGATCCAGCCCGAATACATGGAGCTGGGCGAGATCGTGGACAGCGTGCTGGCCGCTGCCAAGGGCCTGACCAAGGACCAGCCCATCGAGCTGTACCGCGACCTTGAGCCGGGCCTGCCGCAGGTCTGGGGCGACCCGCAGCGCATCCGTCAGGTGCTGCTCAATCTGGTTTCCAACGCCGCCAAGTTCACCCAGGAAGGCAGCATCACCGTGCGTGCCTTCCGCCGCGACGGCGACCCGGAGACCGGCGCGGCGCCGTGCGTGCAGGTGGACGTGATCGATACCGGGATCGGCATCCCGGCTGATAAGCTGGACACCATCTTCGAGGCGTTCCAGCAGGTCGATGGCTCGACCACGCGCCAGTACGAAGGCACCGGGTTGGGCCTGCCGATCTCCAAGAACTTCATCGACCTGCACGGCGGGCAGATGTGGGTCACCAGCCAGGTCGGAGTCGGCTCGACCTTCAGCTTCACGGTGCCGCTGCACCCGGCGGTGACGGAGGCGTCGGAGACGGTGGCCAGGGCCGAGGGCGATACGCGCCCGCTGGTGCTGGCCGTTGACGATGAACCGGGCGTGATCGACCTGTACAGCCGCTACCTGGAGAAGGAAGGCTATGCCGTCCTGGGCCTGAGCCATGCCCTCGATCTGGTGCGGCAGGCGCAGGAGCTGCAGCCGCAGGCGATCCTGCTCGACCTCAACCTGCCGGGCAAGAATGGCTGGCTGGCCATCGCCGACCTCAGGCAGAACCTGGCGACCCGCGACATCCCGGTCATCGTATGCAGCATCGAAGAAGACCGCGAGCGGGCGGCTCAGGCTGGCGTGGCGGGCTACCTGATCAAGCCGATCATCGAGGACGACCTGATCGGCGCGCTGCGGCAGGTGTCCATGCCGGCGCCGGTTGCCCACCAGAGCGTGCTGGTGATCGACCCCTATGCCGATCACGCCGAGTACATCAGGGCCGCCCTGGAATCGACCGGGCTTTACCGGGTCCGGATCGTCGGGGCCGGGCTGGAGGGGCTGCAGACGCTGCAGGAAGGCCGGCCCGATGCGCTGGTGCTGGACTTTGACCTGCCGGACATGGATGGCTATGGCCTGCTGGTATCCCTGCGCTCCCAGGCCGAGACCCGCCATCTGCCGGTGGTGGTGCTCACCGCCCGCCCGGTCAGTGAGGAAGAGCGGGCGCGGCTGGGCGGCGACGGCGTGGCCTTCCTGAGCAAGCATGACTACGATGCCGTGCGCCTGATCGAGAGTATGGCGGCCGCGGTCGCCCACCACGGTGACGCTGGCTGATCGACCGGTCCGAGGCCCGATACCTGAAAGCGATAGTCCATGTCTTCTGTCGATATCCTGATCAGCTGCCCGGCCTGCCAGCACAGCATGCCGTTCACCCGCCCGCTGGCCAGCTGCCCGGCCTGCGGGGGAGGCAACCTCGATGCCGCCTACCGGGTGGCCGAAAGGCTCCCCTGGCCGGAGGCGCTCCGGGATCGCCCGCGCACCATGTGGCGCTACCACGAACTGCTGCCCCTGCGCAGCAGCGCCTCCCGGGTGACGCTGGGTGAGGGCGGCACGCCGCTGATCCGCTGCGACAACCTCGGCGCCATGCTGGGGCTGCGCCATCTGTATGTCAAGGATGAGCGTCAGGGGCCTACCGGCTCGTTCAAGGATCGGCAGGCATCGCTGGCCATTTCGGCGGTGCGCGAGATGGGCATCTCCGAGATGGTCGTCGCCAGCACCGGCAATGTCGCTATCGCCTATTCGGCCTATGCGGCTCGCGCCGGCATCAAGCTCTGGGTGTTCACCATCTCCAGCGTCCCCGGCGACAAGATGCGCGAGGTGACGCTGTACGGCACCGAGCTGATCAAGGTGACCGGCACCTATGACCAGGCCAAGCAGATCGCCGAACGCTTCGCCCAGACCAAGGGCCTGTTCCTCGACCGCGGCATCAAGAGCATCGCGGCCAAAGAGAGCATGAAGACTCTGGCCTTCGAGATCGCCGAAGACCTGGCCATGATCTACGGCCCGTCGCCCTCCGGCGCGCCGTGGCGCGCTCCGCACTGGTACATTCAGGCCGTCAGCGGCGGGCTGGGGCCAGTCGGCGTGATCAAGGGCTTCGCCGAACTGGAGGGGTTGGGCCTCTCACAGGGCACCCCCCGGCTGGGGCTGATCCAGTCTTCCGGCTGTGATCCGATGGTGCGCGGCTTCCAGGCCGATCAGGAGGAAGCCGCTCCGATCCTGCACCCCAAGACGCGCATCGCCACCGTGGCGACCGGCACGCCGGGCGTGGCCTATAAGATCCTGCGGCGGCATGTGCTGGAGTATGGCGGGACGTTCGAATCCGTCAGCGACGAGGATGCCTACCGGGCGCTCAAGACGGTGGCGCAGCTGGAAGGCATCTCCGTGGAGCCGGCCACGGCGCTGGCCTTCGCCGGGCTGTTCAAGATGGCCCGCCAGCGGCTGATCGACCCCGATGAGATCGTCGTCGTCAACTGCTCCGGGCACACCTTCCCGGTCGAGAAGCACATCCTGGGCGATGAACTGGGCCGTGATGTCGATGTGACCGAGGCTTCGACCGACATCCCGCAGGAGGGCCTGCTCTCCGCCCTCCAGACGGTCGATAAGCGGGTGAGTCGGGTGGTGGTGATCGAAGATGACCGCAACGCTTCGATGCTGATGAAGCGCATCCTCCAGGCGCACGGCATCAAGGAAGTGTACCAGGCTTTTGACGGACAGGAGGGCATTGAGGCGGTCGAGCGCGTCACCCCGGATCTGATCGTGCTCGACCTGATGATGCCGCACGTGGACGGTTTCGGTGTCCTGGACGCCCTCAAGATGGATGAGCGGCTGCGCGATGTGCCGGTGGTGGTCGTGACGGCCAAAGACCTCACCGCTGATGAGCGCGCCCGACTCAGCGGGCAGGTACAGTCCCTGCTGCTGAAGGGATCCTTTGTGGATGATGACGCGCTCCAGGCGCTGCTGGAACAGAAGCTGAGCTGATCACCATGACCCTCGCTGGACAGGAGAAATGTTGAGGCGAGCGTGACTTACCCACCGCAGGCGCGCGGAGGACTCCGCGCCGGGCTGCTGGCCGGGCTGCTGACCCCGGTCTTCATGGGGATGGCGCCGATCTTCGGTAAGCTGGCAATCCGCTCTGGCCTGGATCCCTACACGCTGGCAGCGATCCGCACCGCAGCGGCCGCCGCGGTCCTGTGGGTAGTCTACCTGATCTTCTTCCGCCGGTTCATCTATATCTTCCCGGCCGGCCTGCTGGGCACGGCGGCGGTGGGGGCCGTCAACGGGCTGGGATCGCTGCTGTATTATAACGGCCTGCTCCTGCTGGATGACGCCTCGCTGGCCCAGCTGCTGAACATGCTGTATGTGGTCTTCGTCATGCTGCTGACGCGCATTTACGGCGGCCATATCTCACGGATCAGCCTGCTGCGCGGCGCCCTGGCTTTCCTGGCCGTCTACCTGCTGACGGGCTTCGACGGGGCGGGCCGCGGCGCGGTGCACTGGCTGGGCGTCGGGCTGATGATCGGTTCGGCCTTCACGTATGCCTACCATGTCGTCATCGGCCAGCGCGGGATGTTCGAGATGCCCGCGCCGACCATGGCGCTGTACGCCCTGACGTGGATGGCGGTGACGGTGGTGCTGGGGCGTCTGCTGCTGGGCCGCTACCTGATGGGGTCGTGGGCGCCGGTGGTGCCGGCTGGCTGGCTGTTCGTGATCGGCCTGACGGCGGTCACCGCCCTGTCCCGGGTGACCCTGTTCGCTGGCGTGCGGAACCTGGGCGCGCTGCAGACCCTGCTGCTCAGCGCTGCCGAGATCGGCGTGACCCTGCTGGCGGCCTTTCTGATGCTGGGCGAGAGCCTGGCGCTGCCCCAGTGGATCGGCGTGCTGGTGCTGCTGGCGAGTGTGGCGCTCTCGCGCTGGGATTCCGATATCCGCGATGCGGCCTACCGCCCGCTGCTGGTGCCCAGCCCGCTGGGCGGCCTGCCGCTGGGCAGCACGCCCCTGACGCCCAACCGCTTCTCCACCATCTCCCGTCTGTACCGCCGCCGCCCGCGCTCCAAGCTGGCCGATGCGCCGCCCGGCCCCACCTAGCCGATCGCGTAACCCGCGAACCGGTCGGGGATCAGCACCGCTGTCTCCGGGCTGAGTGCGCGCACCCGGCTGGCGAAGGCCGCCAGATCGATCCGCCGCAGCGTCGGGATCAGCCCCGCCGGCGGGACGATCATCGGCCGCACGGGCCGATCCAGCGGCTGGAACATGTCGTCCCAGTGATTGGGCAGCACCAGCCGGGGCCGGCAGCCCGCCAGGATGGCCCCCAGCCGCGCCGGGGACGCGTCCGCGCCGATCAGCAGCACGTCAGCCTGAACCGCCGGCTCCGCCTCGATCCCGCTGGCCACCAGCACGCTGACTCCCTCCGCCTCCACCCGGAACGAGAGCAGACTGTCCATCCGGTAATCGCGGGCTTGCAGCGGCGGCCGCAGGCCGGGGCGCAGCGGGCCGGTGTACGGGATGCGCCCGAAGATGCGGCGGTGACGCGAGCGGTAGACCGTCACCCGGAACGGGCCGCAGGCCAGCGCATCGCCCGGCCCGATGCCGCGCAGCCGATCCGCGGGGACGCCCAGCAGCGCCAGCAGAGCGCAGCCCTGCGGGGAAGCGTAGATCGACGCGCCGGTCAGACGGGCGGCCTCCGGCACGTCCATCAGGTGATCGTAGTGGGCGTGCGTCACCAGCAGATGCCCGGCAGGCGGGGTATGGTGAGCAATCGCGGCCGCGTCCGGGATGGCCCGCCCCAGCGCCACCTGCCGCAGCGGCAGCCGCGTGAAGTACGGGTCGATCAGCAGCCGTCCGTCCGGGTGCTCAAAGTGCCAGCCGGCGGCCCCCAGGTAGCGCAGCGTGATCGCCATGCTTCAGACGATGCCGCTCAGCAGGGCGATCTCGGCGTGGTCGAGCGGCTCGTCGGCCATCGTCTTGCGGGCGATCTCCTGCGGGGTCACCAGGCTGCCCGGCTCGGCGGCCCGCATCGGCAGATCGGCCTGTACCACATCCTCCAGCCGCCGCACCAGCCCCGCCGGCTCGGCGCCCTCCACCCAGGCCTGGATGGCGTCGATCACGGTGCGCTCCAGCACCAGCTCGGTATGCACCTCGTTGACGTAATAGGCGGGCCGCCCCGGCAGCACGGCGGAGGCGATCGCTACGGTGCCGTCGCCGGTGTCGCTGCCCTCCCACATGCGGCGCAGCATCCCCATCAGCCCGCCCTCCAGCCGCACCGGCGTGTTATAGAGTGCGCCGGCAACGCAGTAGACCGGCGTCTGCGGGTCGGCGGCGGCGACCTGATCATGATGGGCGCGGGCGCGCTCCAGATGGCCGGTATGGATCGGCACACCCTGCTGCGCCCAGGTCTGGGCATCCCAGATGTCCGAGCCGGGCACCGGGTCCCAGCCCGGATACAGGCCGCGCGGGGCCGGCAGGATCTGGTACAGGCTGGGCAGGGTCCGCAGCAGGCGCAGGGCGTCATTCTGCGGGTTGAGCGCCTCGATGATGGCGATCTTGGCATCGCCCGCGCCGCCGCGGGTGAGGAAGGTGACGGCGGGCAGCGCCCCGCGGAAGGGCGCGCCAAGCATGATCGCCCGCTTCACGCGGCGTTCGGCATGGGCGCGGGTGCGCTCGCCGGTCAGGTAGTCGAGCGCCAGCAGCCCGCCCAGGCTGTGCCCCACCAGCGTGACCTGTTCGAAGCCCGTCTCAGCCGTCTTTTCATCGATGAAGGCCCGCAGCGCGTCGGCCATGTCCCACGTCGCCAGCCGCCAGTCGTAGGGGAAGGTGGTCACCGCGTAGCGGGGCTGCAGGCCCAGCAGCAGCCGCGCGTAGACGATCCAGACCAGGCCCCGGGGCCGGACGCGCACCCCGGCCTGCGCCGCCGACCGCCCATCCGGGGCCAGATCGAGCCGGTTCAGATGGCCGCGCACGTAGGCCAGCGGGTTGATCCACAGCAGCTGGGGATCGTCGCCGGCGTCCTCCAGCGTGGAACCCATGAGGCCCGGCAGCAGCACGATCAGGGAATCGCCGCGCTTGCGGGCGGCTTCGGGCAGCCGCGCCAGGGCGCGCACCTCGGCGGCCCGCTGGCCCCAGAAGCAGGTCAGGTCGGCGTCGCTGGCCTGATGCGCGACGAACTGCCTCAGCTCATGCTCGCTCAGCCCGCTGATGCGGTTCATCTGAGACGTGGTATTCACGACGGTCGCTCCTTGGGCGTGAGAGAAACTCCTGCACGATGGCGTTGAACGCCTCCGGCTCTTCCAGCATTGGCATGTGCGCGCTGCGCGGCAGGACCTCGACCTGTGCGCCGGGGATGCGCCGGCTCCCCGCGGCGCAGGGATCGATCGGCAGCATGGCATCCTGCTGCCCCCAGATGATCAGGGCGGGGGGCTCCAGCGCCGCCAGCTCATTGAAGAAACGGCGCCGGCGTTTGTCCGGCAGGAAGTCGGCGGCCAGCATGCGCAGCCCCGGCCACCAGACCAGCAGCCCGCGGGCCAGGTTCACCTCGGAGACCCGGATGATCGGCTCCCGCGCCGCTCCCCACGGATCGACAATCGCCAGCCCCTCCAGGGAGCGCAGCACGTAGGGGTCGGCGCGGCGCGTGGCAGCCGCTGCCAGCAGATAAGGCGTCCGCGGCAGCATCCGCGCCGCGGTGCCCCAGGGGAAGCTCTCGCTCAGCCCCACCGGGTTGACCAGCACCACCCGCGACACCCGGCCCGGATGCGTCAGCGCCCAGGCGATGCTGAGCGCGCCGCCCAGCGAGTTGCCCATCAGCGTGACCGGCGGCAGCTCCAGCGCATCCAGCAGCCCGGTCAGCCAGCGGCAGTAGAAGGCCAGCTCGTAGGGCCAGCGCCCGCCCGCCGAGCGCCCGTGCCCCGGCAGGTCGGGGGCGATGACGGTGAAGCGGCCGCGCAGCGCCTCCACCGTATAGGTCCAGCACTCCGAGCTTGCGGCCCAGCCGTGCAGCAGGATAACCGGCGGCCCGTGCCCCTCGATGCGCACATGGGTGAGGATTCCATCCACGGGGATCATCTGGCCTGTGTCCATGGCGCCCATTATGGCCCGGAGGGCGGGCCGGCGAAAGTCGGGCGCGGAGCGGCCTCGCACGGGGGCGGCGTCCCGCCGGAACCCGACTTGATCTGTCAGGAATTATCGCTATACTCTCCTTCCGTATGAACACCGCGATTGATGCGCCACTCTGGATGGGGGCCTGCATGTGTCCGGGGCGGGGCCGATAGCCACCGCCGCGTCACGGGACTCCCTGCGCTAAGCGCCCGTTTGTTCCCTCAAGCAGCCAGCTGACGACGACCGGTGAACGGCCCCGCGGCGAAAGCCCCGCAGCCGCGTGCTGCCTGATGCGTGCATCGCGCCGGACTGCGCCGTTTTTGGCTGGCTGCTTGGCTGCTGGATCGTCGGCTGCACTGACCCGGACCTCTGGAGGGATCATGAGAATCGCCAAGGATGTCACTGAACTGATCGGCAATACCCCGCTGGTGCGTCTGCGCCGGGTGACCGAAGGCGCCGTCGCCGAGGTGGTTGCCAAGCTGGAGTTCTTCAACCCGGCCCACAGCGTCAAGGATCGCATCGGTGTGGCCATGCTGGATGCCGCCGAGCAGGCGGGCCGGCTGACGCCCGACACGGTGATCGTCGAGCCGACCAGCGGCAACACCGGCATCGCCCTGGCGTTTGTGGCGGCGGCCCGCGGCTACCGCTGCATCCTGACCATGCCGGAGACGATGAGCAAGGAGCGCCGCGCCCTGCTGCGGGCCTACGGCGCGGAACTGGTTCTCACCCCCGGCCCGGAAGGCATGGCCGGGGCGATCAGGAAGGCGGAGGAAATCGCCGCCGCCGACCCGCACAGGTACTTCATCCCGCAGCAGTTCGAGAACCCGGCTAACCCGGAGATCCACCGCCGCACCACCGCCGAGGAGATCTGGCGTGATACGGACGGCCAGGTGGATATCCTGGTCTCCGGCGTGGGCACCGGCGGCACGATCACCGGGGTGGGCGAGGTGATCAAGGCGCGCAAGCCCTCGTTCCGGGCCGTAGCCGTCGAGCCGGATGCCTCGCCGGTGCTGTCCGGCGGGCAGAAGGGGCCGCACCCCATCCAGGGCATCGGCGCGGGCTTCGTGCCCGGCGTACTCAATACGTCGATCTACGACGAGATCATCCGTGTCCGGGCCGATGATGCCTTCGCCACCGCGCGGCGCATGGCCCGTGAGGAAGGGCTGCTGGTCGGCATCTCGTCCGGCGCGGCGGTCTGGGCCGCGCTGGAGGTAGCCCGCCGCCCGGAGAACGCCGGCAGGCTGATCGTGGTGATCATCCCCTCGTTCGGGGAGCGGTATCTCAGCACGGCGCTGTTCGCCGATCTGATGGAATGACGGGAGGGGGCGAAGGTATGTTCAGGACACTCCGGCAGGACCTTGACGCCGTTTTTGAGCGCGACCCGGCGGCACGCAGCGTGCTGGAGGTCGTGTTGACCTATCCCGGCCTGCATGCGCTGTGGGGGCATCGCGCCGCGCACTGGCTCTGGCGGCATGGCCTCAAGCTGCCGGGCCGCCTGCTCTCGCACCTGATGCGCGGCCTGACCGGGATCGAAATCCATCCCGGCGCACGCATCGGCCCCGGCTTCTTCATCGATCATGGCATGGGCGTGGTCATCGGCGAGACGGCTGAGGTTGGCGCGAATGTCACGCTGTACCACGGGGTGACGCTGGGCGGCACCACGCATGAGAAGGGCAAACGCCATCCCACGCTGGGCGATCATGTGGTGGTGGGCGCGGGGGCCAAGATTCTGGGCGCGATTGCCATCGGCGATCACAGTCGCATCGGGGCCAATGCGGTGGTTGTCAAACCGGTGCCGCCGCATTCAGTGGTAGTGGGCGTGCCGGGGCATGTCGTCCGCCAGAAGCATCCCGCCGGCGCTGCCGGGACGGACCTCAACCACAACGTGCTGCCGGATGTGATGACCGCCCGTATCAACCTGCTGCAGGCCCGTGTGGAGCAGCTGGAGCGTCTGCTGGCGGCAACGCACGGGAGCGGCAACGGCGATGGCCACCGGCATCAGGAGGAGGTGGCGGATCAACTGGCCAGCCTGGCCGGTGGGGAGGTCGATGCGTTCCAGATCTGACGCGCACCCCGCCGCCGCGACTGTCTTTACACACTGCCGGCTGTGTGCTAAAATACTTTCGCACAACGTCGTGCGAACACGAACTGAGCGTAGCTCAGTTCGTTGTGCCTGTCTCCGGATAGCCGCTACCCCGATCGCCTGTTTGGGGCGGTTTTTTTTGATCAGTGCACAGAGATTGAGGCTCCATGGACGACCAGATCGTACATCTGACCCGGGAAGGCTACCAGCGTTTCGAGTCCGAGCTGAACTACCTGCGCGGGGTGCGCCGCAGCGAGGTAGCGGATCGGCTTCGCCAGGCGCTCGAAGAGGGTGGCGACCTGGTGGAAAACGCCGAATACGAAGATGCCAAGAACGAGCAGGCATTTGTCGAAGGCCGCATCCAGGAGCTGGAGATGCTGCTCAGCCGGGCGCGTATCATCGAGGCCGCCCTGCACAACGGCCCGATGGACACGGTTGCGCTCAACAGCATCGTGACTGTGCAGACGGCGGGCGAAGACCCGGAGAAGTTTCATATCGTCGGGGCGGCGGAAGCCAACCCGCTGGAGGGCCGCATCAGCGATGTGTCGCCGCTGGGCCGCGCCCTGATCGGCCGCCGCGTCGGGGACGAAGTCACCGTCAGCGCGCCGGACGGCGCGTTCACCTACCGCATCCTGTCCATCGAATCCGCCGAGTGATCGATCCGCCGGGGCGAGCGTGCCCGGTCACCGCCCCGGCGTGTACTTCCTGAACTCATTCCGCAGCCAGCGAAAGATCTCCTGTGTGGCAGCCTGAGAACAACGTCGAACGCGAACGTAAAGAGAAGCTCGATCGGCTGCGCGCGCGCGGCGTGGATCCCTATCCGCACCGCAGCGCGCGCACACATACCATCGCGCAGGCCGTCGCTGCCTACGAAGCCGCCGAAAGCCGCGCGCCCGCCGGCGCTGAGCCCGACCCGATCCCGGTCTGCGTGGCGGGCCGCATCGTCTCCCACCGGCCCAAGGGCAGGATGTCGTTTGGGCACATTGAGGATGGCACGGGCCGCGTGCAGATCTGGCTGAAGGAAGATGGGGTCGGCGGCGAGGCCCTGGCCCTGTTTAACGAGGATCTCGACCTGTTCGACTTCATCGAGGTGCAGGGCACGATGACGCGCACCCGCCGCGGCGAGGTGAGCGTGCTGGCCGGGTCGCTGCGCCTGCTGGCCAAGGCGCTCAGCCCGCTGCCGGTCATCAAGGAACGCACGCTGGAGGACGGCACAGTTCAGCGCTACGGGGAGTTCAGCGACCCGGAAGAACGCTACCGTCAGCGCTATGCCGATCTGGCCGTCAACCCGGAGGTGCGGCAGGTGTTCGTCACCCGCGCCCGCACCCTCAGTGCCCTGCGCCGCTTCTTCGACGGCGAGGGCTTTCTGGAGGTCGAAACCCCGATCCTGCAGCCGCTGTATGGCGGCGCGGCGGCCCGGCCCTTCATCACGTTCCACAACCAGCTCAAGCAGGACCTCTATCTGCGGATCAGCTTCGAGCTGTACCTCAAGCGGCTGCTGGTGGGCATGTTCGACGGGGTGTATGAGATCGGGCGGGACTTCCGCAACGAGGGGGTGGATCGCACCCACAACCCTGAGTTCACCCAGATCGAGTGGTACCGGGCGTATATCGACTATCACGGCGTGATGGCGATCACCGAGCGCATGATGCGCCAGGTGGCCGGGGACGTGCTGGGGGATACCGCCTTCAGCTTTCAGGGCCACCGGGTCGATGTCTCCCGTCCGTGGGAGCGCGTCACCCTGCGCGACGCCATCCTGGAGTTCAGCGGCATCGACTACATGCAGTATCCGGATGCCGACTCGCTGGCGCGGGTGATGCGCGAGCGCGGCAAACAGCCCCGGCCGGACAGCACCTGGGGCAAGCTGGTCGATTCGCTGCTGGCTGCGGATGTCGAGCCGCACCTGATCCAGCCCACCTTCATCATCGACTACCCCCGCGACATCAGCCCGCTGGCCAAGATGACGCCGGACGATCCGCTGCATGTGGAGCGCTTCGAGTTCTTCATCGCCGGCATGGAGATGGGCAACGCCTTCACCGAGATCAACGACCCGCTGGATCAGGAGCAGCGCTTCCTGGACATGGGCCGCCTCTACGCGCCCGACAGCGAGGAGACGCACCCGGTGGACGAGGATTACCTGCGGGCGATGCGCTACGGGATGCCGCCCAACGGCGGCTTCGGTATGGGGGTTGACCGGCTGGTGATGCTGCTGGCTGACCGCCCCTCCATCCGCGAGGTGCTGCTGTTCCCGGCCCTGCGCACCCGCGAGGAGTAGGCCCCGCTCGGGCAGCTTGATCCCGTTCGCGAGGTGCGGTACGCTCCTGTTGAAGCATTGCGCAGGCGCCTTACTGGAGAATCCCCGTGAGGACTGAAGAACCCCGCCTGACGCGGCGGACGCTACTGATCGGCGGTGGGCTGCTGGCGCTGGGCGTGATCATCGCCCTGGGCATCCCCCTCGTCCTGTTGGCGATCACGCCGCATTTCGAAGGCTCCGCCTACGATGATCCGCCGATCGTCGAGGATTTCAGCCTGAGCCGCGCCGACGGCGGCACCTTCCGCCTGAGCGACTACCGGGGCCGGGTCGTGGCGCTGTACTTCGGTTACACCTCCTGCCCGGATGTCTGCCCGACTACGCTCTACGACCTGCGCCGGACGCTGGAGGCGCTGGGGCCCGATGCCGGCGAGGTGACGGTCGCCTTTGTGACGGTCGATCCGGCCACCGACACCCCGGAGCGAATGACGGACTACCTCTCATACTTTCATCCGGCTTTCATCGGCTTACTGGGGACGCCCGCGGAGCTGCAGGCCGTCTACGATCGCTTCGGCGTGCAGGTGCTGCAGCCGGAGGAGACGGCCGGCGGCTACGGGCTGGCGCATACAACCTCGGTGTTTGTTCTGGATCGCGCGGGCCGGCTGCGGCTGAGGCTGCACTACGGGGCCTCGCCGGAGAGCATGGCCCGCGATCTGCGCATTCTTATCAAGGAGAGAGGATCGTGAAACGCTGGATGAGCCTGATTTTGATCGCGGTGGCCCTGGCCGGCTGCGCAGCCGGCGGAGGCGGCGGGGGTATCAGCATCGAGGGCGCGTGGGCGCGGCCCTCGCCGATGGAGCAGGGCAACGGGGCGGTGTACATGGTCATCCGCAACAACGGCGCGGAGGATGATACGCTGGTAGCTGCCCGCGCTGACATCGCCGCGGTCGTGGAAGTTCACGAGACGGTGGAGATGGAAGGCGGCATGATGGGCATGCGGCCGGTGGAGGGCGGCATCCCGATCCCCGCGGGCGGCAGCGCCGAGCTGAAGCCCGGCGGCTACCACATCATGCTGATCAATATGACGGGGCAGCTTGAGCCGGGCACGACCATCCCGGTGACGCTGGTATTCGAGAAGGCCGGCGAGATCCCCATTGAGGCGGAGGTGCGGGCCGAGTAAATCGGGCCGCGCTTTCCCCTGCCGATGCAGGGCTGACCCCCACCGGGAGTCCCGGCTGTGCTGGACTCCCGGTGGGCGTTCTGCTTTCTGCCAGCCGGCGCGGCTGGTCAAAACCCGCCGGGTGCGGTAAGGTTTGGCCGAGATTCCCGGCAGGAGAAGTGGCAGGAATGGCCAACAACAACGGCCGACCCGGCAGCCCGTCCCCATCCCTGAAGCGCCCGCTGCGTCAGAATGTCGCGATCGCGGTGGACGGCGGCGGCATCCGCGGCGTGATCGCGGCGCGGGCGCTGATGCGTCTGGAGGAGGCGCTCGGGCGGCCCATCACCGAGGTGGCGCGGCTGACAGCCGGCACCTCGACGGGCGCGATCATCCTGGCCGCCATCGCGATGGGGATGGATGCCCGCACCATCCACGGCCTGTACGAGGAGTGGGGCCCCAGGATCTTCCCGCGGTCGTGGCGCACCAACACGCTTCTCCGCTACACGGTGCGCTACCGCTACAGCGATGCGCCGCTGCGGCATGTCCTGCGGGAGCAGTGGGGCGACATCACCATGGGGGAGCTGCATCGCCAGCGGCCCGACTTCCACATGGTGCTGACGGCCACCGACATCCTGGCCAACACCACCCGCTTCATCAAGCTGTACAAGAAGCGCTACGCCGACTGGCTGCTGCGCGATGTGGTGATGGCCTCCTCCACGCTGCCGAGCATCTTCCCGGTCTTTGTGCATGACTACAACGGCTCGCCCTACGATCCGCCGGAGGAGCGCTGGCTGCCGCGCCGCCGCTACTGGGTGGACGGCGGCGTCGGGCTGTACAGCAACCCGTGCTACACGGCGGCCTATGAGGTCGCCTTCTGCCTGCGCTCCCAGGGCTGGCGGCTGGATAACACCACGCTGATCAGCATCGGCACCGGCAAACTGCCGATGGAAGAAGTCTGGGGGCGGCGGCTGCGCGGCTGGCGCGGGCGGGTGCGCTCCCCGCGCATGATGTTCGCCCCCGAGTGGGTCTTCCCCTCCATCGATACCTTTGTGCAGGATTCGAACCGCCAGCAGGTGCGGCTGGTGCGCCATTTCTTCGGCGATGCGGTGGCCGAGCGTGCCGGCGACCCGGCGGCGGGCCTCGACTTCCGCCGCTATAACATCATGCTGGAGAGGCCGATCGAGATGGACGACGCCCGCGCCATCCCGGACCTGACGCGCTACGGCGAGCAGCTGGGCGAGATGATCGTCAACGACGAGCAGGAGGAGATCGGCGGCTTCGCCTGCGGCGGGCCGTTCACCTTCGCCATGCGCGGCGAGCAGGAAGATCGGATCGCAGCCATTTAGCCTCCATCTCCGGTTTGGCGCAACTTGTGCCATGCCGCTGCGTACCATCCATTGCCGCAGCGATCATTAAGGAGATAACTCATGGCTAACGAAACCCCTCCCCCGGCGCAGCCGGAGCCGCGCGGATACCGGTCGCTCTTCTGGCCGGTCGTGCTGATCGGCGGCGGGCTGATCTGGCTGCTGATCAATCTCGGAGTCCTCCAGCCCGGCAGCCTGATCACCCTGTTCCGCCTGTGGCCCCTGCTGCTCATCCTGCTGGGCGTTGACCTGATCATCGGCCGCCGCTCGCCCGTGCTCAGCGCGGGGATCGGCCTGGCCACGGTGGCGCTGGGGATCGCCCTGCTGTTCGCCATCCCGCCGGAGAGCCTGCCCGGCAACCCGGGCGTCCGGAGCGGTGAGTTCAGCGAGCCGGTTGACGGCGCGGAGCGCGCGGTCGTCGAGCTCGACCTCAGCCAGTGGCGGACCACGGTCGAGGCCCTGCCCGCCGGCTCGGACTCGCTGATCGAGGCCGACCTGGACTACGTGGGCGACATTGTGTTCGAGGCGACGGGGTCGGAGACCCGCACGGTCACCCTGGCCGAACACGGCGACCTGCTGATGCCGGGGCTGATAGACTGGGCGGCCTACGGCTGGGAGATCGGCCTGAGCCGTGAGGTGCCGCTGGAACTGACCGTCAGCGGCGGGTCGGGCAGCTCGCAGCTCGACCTGTCGGACCTGCTGATCACCGGCCTGGCCTATGACGGCGGCTCGGGCAGGGCGGATATCATCCTGCCGGCGACCGGCGATCAGTATGAGGCGGCGGTGTCGGGCGGATCGGGCAGCGTGACTATTGACATCGCCGGGGGCGCGGAGGTGGCGCTCACCACCGACAGCGGCTCGGGTTCATTCACCATCAATGTGAACGATGGCGCGGTCCTGGAGGCGTCGTCTTCCAGCGGCTCCGGCAGCGTCACATTCAACCTGCCCGCCGACGCCGGGGCGCGGGTGGAGGTGCTGTCCTCGGGCAGCGGATCGATCCGCGTGGCGGGCCGCTTCGACCGGGTCAGCGACGGCGGCGATGACGATGACGACACCGGAGTCTGGGAGACGCCGGGCTTCGGCGGCGCCGAGGCGCCGATCGTGATCCGCATCCGGGATGCCGGCTCAGGCAGCGTGACCATCAATTGAGCGCGCCGCTGCGCCGCCGAAGCAGACCGGGAGCCTCTGGCAGGGCTCCCGGTTTTTTGTCAGGCGCGGCTAGCGATCGCTGCGGCTGGTGCGGGTTTCGTCGATGACCGCGATCAGCCGCTCGATGTTCGGCGGCGCGTGGGGGTTCTCCGGGGTTTCCACGTAGCGCACCTTCCCCTCCGGATCAAGGTACAGCACCGAGGGCTGCTCCCGGTGCTCACCGGGCCCGTCGAACCCCAGATGCTGCTTCACCGAGGGGGTGCTGTCGGGCAGCATGGCGAAGCGCGGCGCAGGCACGGCTGCCAGCTGGTAGGTGGCGATGTTGACCGGCTGATCGGCCAGCACCCACGCCAGGGAGACACGGTGATGGTGCAGCGCTTCTGCGAAGCGGTTGGCCCGCTGGAGCTGCTGCACGCACTGCGGGCAGTAGGTGCCGTGCATGAAGCCGATGACGATGCCGTCCTGCCCGGCCAGATCCCGCAGGCGCACGGGTTTCCCTTCGGCGGTCTGGAGCGTGATCCCGCTGAGGTCGGCGGGGGAATCGGCGGCCGGCTGGCCGGCGGTCTGAGTCGATGATGTGTCCATGAGCCTCTACCTGTCCTGTCACAGAACGGAGCGTACCGGAACCATGCTCATTGGACAGCGGGGCCGCCGGCGATCTTACGCAGAAGGGGCATGGCTGCCCGGCCATGCCCCTTCGGATTCGCTGCGCCCCCGCCGGGGTTATTCGGCGGAGGAAGCTTCGGCCGCTTCCACCGGCGGCCCCTTGCGGCGGATGCCGTGGGTCACATGGCGGTAGATGTAGTAGCCCATCCCGCCCAGGATCGCCAGCGCGATCGGGATGTCGAAGGGCCGCATGATCGCCCGCAGCTCCTCCCAGTTGGCGCCGAAGAAGTAGCCGCCCAGCGCCAGCGCCCCGCACCAGAGGAAGGAGCCGGCGAACGACAGGGCCGTGAAGTGCCAGAAGCGCACCTTCATGACACCGGCCGGGAAGGAGATGAACGTGCGGACGATCGGCAGCAGGCGCGACAGGAACGAGGTCCAGTCCCCCCAGCGTGCGAACCATTTGTCCGCGCGCTCGATGTCCTCCGGGTTGATCATCAGGTACTTGCCGTAGCGCTCCACCAGCGGGCGGCCGCCGTAATAGCCCAGGGCATAGTTGAGGATGCTGCCGATCGTGCAGCCGATTCCGCCCCACAGCCCGCCCAGCAGGAGCGCCTGCAGCCACGTGCCGCCGCGATCTTCCACCAGCAGCCAGCCGGCCAGCGGCATGGTGACCTCGGATGGGATCGGGATGTTGGCGCTTTCGAGCGCCATGATGACCACCACGCCGAACCAGTCGATAGTCTGGAAGAGGGTGGTCAGAAACTGGACAATTGCCTGCTCCCACGCATGGGGCATCGCCGTTTTACCTCGCTGTTGAAAACGAATGAGCCGGGCAGGGCCCGGCGCTGCCGCTGAATTGAACGCGCCGGAGTATAACAGCCCCGCTCCGACCGGTCAAGCGGTGGGGCGGGGCGCTCAGCGTGCGGGAGGCTGCGCCGGAGCTAGCCGGTCAGCCGTGGGAAGAACCGCCCGGTGCGCTGCATGTAGGCGCGGTAGGCATCGCCGAAGCGCTCCACCAGCATCGCTTCCTCCCGGCGGGTGCGGATGATCAGCGGGACGGCCAGCACGGCCATCAGCGCGGCGAAGAACCAGGTGGCAGCCACCAGGCTCAGCGCCGCGAAGAAGATGATCCCAGAGGTGTACAGGGGGTGACGAATCCAGCGGTACGGGCCGGTGGTCACCAGGCTGTGCTCGCCTTTGGTCACCACGGTCCGGGTGACGTTGCCGCCCAGATGCCGCTGCGCCCACAGGATCAGGAAGGGCACGACGGCGGCTGCCCCGACTCCGCACCAGCGGAGCCAGGCCGGCAGCGGCAGCGCGGCCCGGGCCAGGATCGGCGGGTAGATGGCGTAGGCGATCCCGCCCAGCCACAGCAGCGGGCCCAGCACGCGCAGCAGCAGGTAGATCAGGGGACCTTCCTGCGCAAAGGCGGCGCGGGGGGAGACGCGTCCCCCGATGGGCTCAGCCCGGCGCCGGTAGGAGCCGGCGATGAACAGGCTGGAGAAGAACAGCACGGCAAACGCGATCTGGAAAGGGGTATTCTCGGCCATGAAATCGGTGCCCTCAGTAAATATTTAGGAATACCTAAAATAATATTTTATTTATCGCTAAATGTCAAGGCCCTGACTGGCGGAAAAAGCAGTGCCGCCCCCGGAGGAGGGGCGGCAGGTCGGCGCATGGCCGGGACCTACTGAGTCTGGGTTTCGCAGTTGGAAAAGGTATCGGTGCCGGCCTGCCCCAGGCAGGTATCCGTCTGGTTGCCGCCGTTCAGCGTATCGTCGCCGGCGCCGCCGTACAGGGTATCGCTGTTGTTGCCGCCCAGCAGCCAGTCCGCTCCGGCGTCGCCCAGGATCACATCGCTGCCGTTGCCGCCGAGGATGATGTCGTTGCCGTTGCCGCCGACGATGCAGTCATCGCCATTCTGTGCGTTGATCAGGTCGCCGCCCGGGGTGCCCAGGATCAGATCGTTACCGTTGGTGGGCGCGCCCACCCCGATCTGCACCACACTGGTCAGGTTCAGGGAAGCGCACTCGGTCGGCTTCAGGTCATTGGCCGTGATGGCGCGGCTGGAATCCTCCGCGCCGCTTTCATCGACGGTGTTGGCCGCGGCCAGCGCCGAGATGACGCCGGCCAGGATCAGGGCCAGCAGGGCGATCAGCGCGAGGCGAACGGCTATTGTGATCCGCTGGATGTCCATTTGACCTCCCGCCGTGTGACACCTACGGCGCCGCGTCGATGGAGGCGGCGCAGCGGAAGCCAAGCCCCGCGATGCGCAGATCGGGTTCGAAGCCGGCGCGGGCCGTCGCGCGGATGGCCGTCAGCGGCACGCCCCAGGCTCCACCCCGCAGCACCCGCAGCGTCCCGTCCTCCGGGCCGGCCGGATCTTCCGCCGGGGAATCGGCGTAGTAGTCGGCGTCGTACCAGTCGGCCACCCACTCGGCCACGTTGCCCAGCATGTCCAGGGCGCCCACGGGGCTGGCCCCCGCCGGGTAGCTGCCGACCGGCGCGGTCTGCGTCCAGCCGTCATCAAAGGACCGGTCGGCCTGATCCAGCGGGCAGCCGGCGTCGCAGAAATTGAGAAGGGCCGGATCCTGCTGATCCCCCCACGGGTAGGTGGTCACCTGCCCGGTGCGGGGATTCCAGCGGGCGGCCATCTCCCATTCCGCCTCAGTGGGCAGACGGGCGCCCCGCCAGCGGCAGTAGGCGTCGGCGTCCTGCCAGCTGACGAAGATGACAGGGTAGTCGGCAAACACATCCGTCCCGTAGTAGGGTTCGCCCAGGTAATCTGTGGTCGGGGAGGGCTGACGGCAGGCGCCGGCGGCCACGCAGACGGCGTACTGCGCGTTGGTCACCTCAGTGCGATCGATGGCGTAAGCGGACAGGGTGACGGAGTGAATCGGGCCTTCCGGTGCGCCGCGCTCCGAGCCCATCTCAAACGTCCCGCCGGGCACGGGCACCATGTCCGCGTCCCGCTGGACGATCGGACTGGCCGCCGCGGTAAGCTCCGCCGGGGCGGTCGCCGCCGTCGGTGGGGTGGCTGAGTCCCCGGTGGGCGTGATCGGGACGGCGGTGGGGATCGTCGTCGAAGCCCGCGTCGGGGCCGGGGTGTTGGCGGCGTCCGGCGTCCCCGTTGGAAGCGGGGCGAGAAGCTCGCTCAGCGGCCGCTGGCCGGTCAGCCAGACGACGGCCACCGCCGCCGCGATCAGGGCGGCGGCGCCGCCCAGCACCAGCAGGATGACCAGCAGGGTGCGCGGCGCCCTGGCGGGCCTGCTCGCCGGAACCGCCGGGAGCGGCGCCCCGCCTCCAGCCTGAGTCGCATCCGGGTCGTAGGCAGGCGCAGGAAGGGCCTGCGCGGATGACAGCCAGCCCGCGACTCCGGCCGTCACCATGATGAGCGCAACGATCAGCCCGCCTGCCGACAGCCAGCGGGCCGTGCCGACGGGCACCTGCTGCCCCAGGATGGTCAGCGTGGCGGGCACCGTGACCTCGCGGGCCAGGAAGCGATCAGCGGCGGGCTGCACAGGCGAGCCCTCTTCGCCGGGATCGGTGACCAGCGCCATCTGCTGATCGTCCAGCAGGAAATCGATCTGCGGCTCGAAGTCATCGGACAGCAGATCGCCGCCCAGCCAGCCCTCGACATGCACCGGCGCGATGATGGACAGGGTGTACTGCCCGCGCTGGATGCCGGTGCGCGTTTCGAGCTGGGCGATCAGGCCCGTCACCTCATCCAGGTCCAGGACGCCGCTCGCAGTGATCGCGCTGCCTGCGAAGGTGCGGTCGGGCTGCAGCTCCAGCGTGCGCGTCCAGCCGCTGTTGGTGTCGGTGAGGCGGGCCAGCAGCCCGTAGGTGGTGCTCAGCCCGGCGGGCGCCTCGGAGGTAAACCGGTAGTCGAACTGGAACGTCACTTCGTCGGTGAGGGCGATGAAGACCGGGTCGCCGGTTGTCACCGCATCGGTGTCGTAGATGCCGTCCGGCGCGGGCGCTGAGTAGGTAAAGACGCCGCTGTGACGGTAGGGCACCTGCTCGGTCGCCCGCGTGCGCAGCGGCTGACGGAAGGCCGCCAGCCCCAGCACGATGCAGGCTGCCGCCAGCATCAGCCCCAGCAGGAGGATATCCGCTGCTGCCTGGCGCCGGGATGCCGGCTCAGGATTCGAAGTGGATCGGGTCTGTCTGTCCATCCGGATTGTGCTCACAATCAGCAGCCCCAGAATCGCGGCCAGGGCTGCCACTCCCACCGGCGACTGAAGCCGCCGCACATAACCGCCCACCCCCGGCAGACGCAGCCACAGCTTGCCGATGATCTCGTCCCGGGTGGGCTGGTGCGAGTCCGTCCAGTGGTTGTTGTCCCCCTTGAGGAGGAACCGCTCCCCCTGCTGATCGATGATGCGGTGGATCACCGGCCCGTAGCGCGGGTCGCGGTAGGTCACCACCTCGCCGATCTGGTAGCTGTCGCCGGCCCGCAGGACAGCCAGATCGCCGCGGGACAGCACGGGCTCCATGCTGCTGCCGGTGACGATCACATACGCGGCCTGCCCGCCGAACCCGACCGGCGCAAAAGTGATCCAGGCGGCGGCGGTGGCCACCAGCAGCACGATGGGCCAGAACAGCCTTCTGCGAGCAGGGTCGAATCCCATCGGCTTGGGTCCAGGGCTTCTCGATCCGGGCGTCTCTGCTTATCTTACAGCAGGGGCACAGCCAACCGCCAGCGGTCGCTGTGCCCCTCTCAGAGTGTCGGTGGCGCGGCCCGGCGCCGCGTCAGGCGGCTGCAGCTACTGGGCCGCCACGACTCTCAGATTGTCAGCCGAGAGAACCGTCACGCCGGTCACGGCGCAGTCCCAGGTCGTGCCGGCCACCGGGCTGCAGGCGATCCAGGTGCCCGTGCCGTTGAGCTCGATGTAGACGTTGTTGGGGGCCTGGGCGCCCGCGGTCGGCGCGATGTCGAAGGTCACCAGGTCGATGTCGGTGGGGTCGCCGTCGGTGTAGAAATCATAGGTGATGTTGCTGACGGTGTACCCGCTGATGGTGCCCTGACCATCGCCGGCCCCGCTCTCGGGGACGACATTGGCGGCGGCATAGGCATAGGCGACGGCGGCCAGGATCAATACGAAAATGAGGACGGCCAGCGTGCGGAAGTTGAACAGACGGCGAGTGATAGGCATTAAATAGCTCCTCGGTAGCTTAAAAATGATGCGCGGCCAATGATACAGGGCGGCGCCCGGCCTCACAGGTAGGGAATCCCTGTAGATCGGTGTTTCATCCGCGCCTGCGCCTGGCGATGAAAGACCAGATGTTCTACTGACCGCCGCTGTCTTCGAGCCCCGGTGATTTTCTTAACATTCCGGGCGCCGGCCCGGATGCAGCCCCGGTCGGCGGGTCGGCCCCTGCCTCTGGCGGTCTGCGTCCGGCGCCGGCGGGAGTCGATCAGGCAAACTCTATGCAAACAATTTTACAAACCGGCCACCTTAAAGAATGGAACTTTTTAAGGCGCGGGCATTGTTTTGACGCCCCGGACTCTGCTAAGATGGGGTTGCCAGCCGCACTCTGGACGCTTCTGTGCGCTGACACCCGTTTCACCGGCAACCCGATCCATAATCCGGACAGCCCGCATGCCCTGTGGGGGCTGCTGAGGCGCCGCTTGATTCTGAGAGACAGCGAACGGGCATCGTGACCACTGCTATGAGCGATCCGCCGCCGAGCGCGCAGACCATCTGGGATACCGCCTACGGACAGCTCCAGCTCCAGATGCCGCGGGAGACGTTCGATACCTGGCTGCGCGGCACCCGCCTGATCGCGCATGAGGACGGCACTTATATCCTGGGCGTGCCGAACATCTACGCCCGCGAGTGGCTGGAGCACCGGCTCAAGAGCATCATCCTGCGCACGCTCGGCCAGATCGCCCGGCGCAGCGTCGAAGTGCGCTTCATCCTGTGGGCGGAGCAGGCGGCGCAGCCCCTGCACGATGCCGGGCCGCTGCTGGCCGACCTGGAGCCGCCGCAGGAGGCCGCGCCGGCCTTTGAGCCGGCCCACGCCGGTGAAACCGGCCTCAACCCGCGCTACACCTTCGAGGTCTACGCCCCCGGCCCCTCCAACCGGCTGGCGCTGGCGGCCGCCCGGGCGGTCGTCGAGGCGCCGGGGACGCAGTTCAACCCTCTGCTGGTGCATGCCGATGTCGGGCTGGGCAAGACGCACCTGCTGCAGGCGATCGGGCATGCCTGCGCCGATGCCGGCCTGCGGGTGCGCTTCGTCCCCGCCGAGACCTTCACCAATGACCTGGTGGCCGCCATCCGGGGCCGTCGCATGGAGGCCTTCCGCGACAAGTACCGTGCGCTGGATGTCCTGCTGATCGATGACCTGCAGTTCATCGCAGGCAAGGACTCGACTCAGGAGGAGTTCTACCATACCTTCAACGCGCTGGCAGACGGGGAAGGCCAGATCGTGGCGGCGGCCAGCGGCCCCCCCGGACAGCTGCCCCGGCTGGACGTGCGCCTGGTCTCCCGCTTCGAGGGCGGGCTGGGGGTGGAGATCGAGCCGCCTGATTTCGAGACGCGGCTGGCGATCCTGGGCATCAAGGCCCGGCTGCGCGGCTTCGACGGCCGCATCCCGCTGGAAGTGCTGGAGCTGATCGCGGAGGAAACGCCGGGCAGCGTGCGCGATCTGGAGGGTGCGCTCAACCGCCTCATCGCGGCGGCGATGCTCACCGGCGAAGTGCCCGGGCTGAGGCTGGCCGAGCGGGCCATCGAGCAGATCGGGCGGGAGCGCCCGCCGGAAGGGCACCTCGCGCTCGCCGATCTCATCGCCGCTGCTGCCGAGTATTACGGCGTTAGCCCGGACGCGCTGGCCGGGCGCGATCGCTCCCGCGAGGTCTCGGCGGCGCGCCAGGTGGTGATGTACCTGGCCCGCGAAGTCGCCGGCGCCTCCCTGGCCGAGATCGGCGAGGCGCTGGGCGGGCGCAACCACAGCACGGTGCTGTACGCCATCGAGCGCGTGGCCGACCTGGTGGCCGCCGATTCCGAGGTGCGCCGTCAGGTGCAGGCGCTGCTGCGCAGCCTGAGCGCCGGGCAGCGCCTCCCCGTGCCGCAGCCGCGCGCCCGCCGCCGCTGAACCCCGCCGCGCCGGGACGAAACGAAAACGCCGCGCTCCACACGCGGCGTCGTGGCTTTCCCGCGACGGGCATCAGCCCGCGACGGGCATCAGCCCGGCCCGGAATAGCGCTGCTCCCGGAACGGGTCGGCATCGTTGTGGTAGCCGGCCTGCTCCCAGAAGCCGGGGCGATCCCGGTCGGTGAACTCCAGCGCCCGCAGCCACTTGGCGCTCTTCCAGAAGTACCGGCTGGGCACCAGCGACCGCAGCGGGTAGCCGTGATCCGGCTCCAGCGGCTGGCCGTTGTAGCGGTAGGCCAGCAGGACATCATCCCCCAGCATGATCTCCAGCGGCACGTTGGTGGTGTAGCCGTACTCGCAGTGGGCGATCACGAACTTCGCCTCCGGCCTGACCCCGACCAGCCCGGCGATGTCCCGGAAGCGCACCCCTTCCCAGACGGTATCAAACTTGCTCCACCGGGTGACGCAGTGGATGTCGCAGGTGATCTGCGTGGTGGGCAGGGCGGTGAACTCCTCCCACGACCAGGTCATCTCGCGCTCCACCAGCCCGAAGGCCCGCAGCGTCCACGTCGCCAGGTCGGTGCGCGGCACCGGGCCGTAGTGCAGCACCGGGAACTTGAGCGTCAGCGACTGCCCCGGCGGCAGCCGCCCTTCCTTGGCCATCTGCGCTTCCAGCCGCGCGCGCTCTGTGTCGAATAGCATCCTATCCCTCCGCTGCCTCTGCCTGCCGGAGCGCGCAAGCGCCCCGGTCTGAACAGGAGTGTAGCGGCTGGCCGGGCCCCCGGCAAGCATCCGGTCCGGATTCCCGGCCCGAAGCGGCGCCGCCAGGGGCGGGGGGATCGGGCTGGCGGCTTACAGGGGCCGCCAGGGCAGCGGCTCGTTGCGGTCGCGGCCCGGCACGTAGTGGAGCCGCTCCTGCATCGGGCGGGTGAGCGCACGGTTGATGGCGCACAGCGGGATGTTCTGCGGGCAGGTGGCCTGGCACATGCCGCAGGCCGAGCAGCTCATCAGCCGCTGGCTGTGCTGAATCAGCGCGGCGATGAAGCTCGTCTGCCCCTGGCCCAGCGCCGCCGAAAGCTCCTCGCTGCACATCGGGCATGCCTGCAGGCACTCCCCGCACAGGTTACACTGGCTCAGGTAGCCGAGGATCGCGCCCAGGCTGGCATCCCGCAGCCCCAGGGATTCCAGTTTGCGGTCGGCGGCCTCCTGCCGCTGCTCGCTGAGCCGCCAGACGGCTACCTCGCGCTCCACCGTCTCGCGCTCGGTCGCCAGCCGGTCGGTGAGGGCGGCCAGCCGGAAACGGGCATCGTCGCGTTCGCTGGCGATCACCAGCAGCTTCTGGCGGGCGTCCAGCCCGATCAGGCCGACGAGGATATCCGCCGCCAGGTAATCGGCGCTGGGGCGGTCGCACAGCTGGCAGGCGGCGCGGTAGCGGTAGGGCGCGATCTGGCCGCGCTCCGCGAAGCGCAGCGATTCGTGCATCAGCCACAGCGGGTCTTCAGGGTGCCCGGCGCTGACTTCGTGATAGAAATCCTCGTCATAGGTGCCGAGACAGTCCACGCCGATCAGCACCACGCGGCCCAGGTCGATCTGGCCGCGCTTGGCCAGCTCGATGACGGCGCGGACCTCGCAGGGCCGCAGCAGAGCCGCAAAGGTCAGGCCCGGTTCAGCGCCGAGGGCCTGGCGCAGCGCCAGCGCGGCGTTCTCGGTCATCAGGGGCACCAGCGGGTTGATCCGCTGCGCGCCTTCCCGGTCCCCCAGCGACTGGGCGCGGGCCACAGGCAGCCCATCCTGCAGCAGCTCCACCGGCGCGAACAGCCGGTCGGCGATGCCTTCGGCCAGCATCTTCCCGGCGAAGCGGCGCAGCGCAGCCACCGTATCATTGTTCTGTACGTCCACTACCCGGCTGATCCACATGGTATCCTCCCCGGTCACCGGGCTGGCGCCGCGGCCGGCAGGGCTTCGACGACCAGCTCCATGATATCGCGCACGACGAGCCGATCCTGCACGCCCATCATGCGCACTGCGTCCTCCAGCATGTTCATGCAGAATGGGCAGGCGGTAGCCAGCACATCTGCCCCGGTTTCCAGCGCCTCGCGGACGCGCTCCGGCGCGGAGCGGGCCTCCGGGTTGGTGCCCTCGAACCACATTCGGCCGCCCCCGCCGCCGCAGCACAGCCCGGCGTCGCGGGCATGCGCCATCTCGACCAGCTCCACGCCGGGGATGCTGGCCAGCACCGCCCGCGGCTCGTCGTAGATGCCGTTCTGCTTGCCCAGGTAGCACGGATCGTGATAGGTGACCCGGTGGCTGGCCCCGCCCCCGTTGAAGGTGAGCTTCCCCCCGGCGATCAGCGCGGCCATCGCCTGGGTATAGTGCTGCACCGGGTAGCCCGGGGTGGTGTAGCGGTGGCTGAGCGCGTCGAAGCAGTGCGGGGAGAGGGCGATCAGCGCCTCGGTCTGCACCGCGGCGAGCTTCTCATTGCCTTCCTCCACCAGCATCTCCATCAACCCTTCTTCGCCCAGCCGGGCCACCTCGCTGCCGCAGCAGGTTTCCTCGCCGGCCAGCGTGCCGGGGTTGATGCCGGCGGCCCGCAGGCCGGCCACCAGCGCCCGCGCGATCTGCTGGCCGCGCGGGTCGTAGGCGGCCTGGCAGCAGATCTGCAGCGCGGCATCGACCGGCCCCTCCAGGGCGTTGGGCAGCGCCAGGTCGGCCATCCACGCCCCGCGGTCGGCCCGCGCCAGCTCGAAGGGGTTGCCCTGCCGGAAGATGCTGGTCAGCGCCACACCCAGCGGGCGCGGGGTCTTGCCTTCTTCCACCAGCTGCGCCCGCAGCGCGGGCACGATGGCCGCCGGGCTGAGGTCTTTGGGGCAGCGCACCGTGCAGGAGTAGCAGGTGGTGCAGTCCCACACGCCGTCCTGCAGATCGGCCATGCGCTCGGCGCGGGCCGTGTCGCGCGGGTCGTTCAGGCGCAGGAAGCGCTTGAGCAGGCCGTGCGGCCCGGGGAAAGCCGGGTCCAGCCCGGACATCTGACAGGAGGAGTAGCACGCGCCGCACATGATGCACGTCTCGGCGTTGTGGATCGCCGCTACCGCCTCCGGGCTGACGCGGAACTCGCGCTCCGGCAGGGTATCCGGCGGGATCAGCCACGGCTTGGCGGCCACGTACTGGTTCCAGAAGGGCGCGCGGTCTACCACCAGGTCCTTGATGACGGGCAGGTAGCGCAGCGGCCCGACCGTCACCTGACCCTCGGGGCCGGCGGCGTCGGCCAGCGGGGTCTCGCACATCAGCATGTGGCGCCCGTTGATCTCGGCGGCGCAGCTGCCGCAGATCGCATGCCGGCAGGAGCGCCGGAAGGTCACGCTGCCATCGACCGTCGCCTTGATGTCCTGCAGCGCATCCAGCACAGTCATGCCGGGCTGCGCCTCTACCTCGAACGCCTCCAGATGCGGCTCGCTGTCCACATCCGGGTTGAAGCGCTGGATGCGGACGGTAATGGATCGGGGATGTCCGTTGTTAGCCATAGGTTGCTCCTGAACGCTTTTCCCCCCGCCGCCGCCGGCGGCCGGGGGGCGGCGCAGTCTAGTACTTGCGCTCCTGCGGCGGATACCGGTCGTAATCGATCACCACCGGGCGATAGCTCAGCGCCGGGCCCTCCGCGGTCTGCGTGACCAGCGTATGTTTGAGCCAGTCCGTATCATTCCGCGCCGGGTAGTCCGTGCGGGCGTGCGCGCCGCGGCTCTCCGTGCGGGCCAGCGCGCTGACGGTGATCGCCTCGCCGAGGGCCAGCAGGTAGTCGGTCTCCAGCGCCCCCAGCAGATCGGTGTTGAAGCGGCTGGAGCGATCCATGATGCCGGCGTGCGCAAAACGCGCCTGCAGCCCGTGGATCGTCTCCAGCGCTGCGGCCATCTTCTCGCCGCTGCGGTAGATGCCGACCTGATCGGTCATGGTCGCCTTCAGAGCCTGCGCGATCGGTTCGACGCGCTCATCGCCGCCGTCCATCAGCCGCTCGATGCGCTCACAGCTGCGCTGCGTGGGGTCGCCGGCGAGGGGCAGCAGCGGCGCGCCGCCCTGTACGAAGGCGGCCATCGCCAGCCCGGCCCGCCGCCCGAAGACCGAGGCATCCAGCAGGCTGTTGGTGCCCAGCCGGTTGGCCCCGTGGACGCTGATGCAGGCGCATTCGCCCGCTGCGTACAGGCCGGGGATCGGCGTGCCCTGCGCATCGGCGATCACCTGCCCGTTGACATCGGCGGGGATGCCGCCCATGCTGTAGTGGGTGGTGGGCTGGATCGGGCACGGGTCGTCGATCACATCCACCCCGGTGAAGGTCAGGGCGATATCGCGCACCTGCGGCAGACGCTCCAGGATCTTCGCGCGGCCCAGATGGCGCAGATCCAGGTAGATGCCCTGCCCGTCCGGCCCGATGCCGCGCCCTTCGTCGATCTCGGTCTGCTCGGATCGGCTGACCAGGTCGCGCGGGGCCAGTTCCATCTTGGCGGGGGCGTACTTCTCCATGAACCGCTCGCCGAGCGCGTTCAGCAGATAGCCGCCTTCGCCGCGGCAGGCTTCGCTCATCAGGATGCCGTGCCGGTAGATGCCGGTGGGGTGGAACTGGACGAACTCCATGTCCATCAGCGGGACGCCCGCCCGGTAGGCGATGGCGACGCCGTCGCCGGTGTTGGCGTGCGCGTTGGAGGTGATCTTATAGGTGCGGCCGTAGCCGCCGGTCGCCAGCAGCACGGCCCGGGCGCGGATCGTGAACAGCCGCCCGGTCAGGATGTCCATCGCCACCACGCCGCGGCAGGCGCCGTCCTCGATCAGCAGGTCGAGCAGGCTCCACTCGCTGTAGAACTGCACGCCGTGGCGGAGCGCCTGCTCGTGGACGGTGTGCAGCAGCACGTGGCCGGTCCAGTCGGCGGCGAAGCAGGCCCGCGGGGTGCTGTGCCCGCCGAAGCGCCGCTGGCCGATGCGCCCGTCGGCGGTGCGGCTGAATACGCAGCCCATGTGCTCGTATTCATACACCACGTCGATGGCGTCCTTGACCATGATCTCGATGGCGTCCTGGTCACCCAGCCAGTCCGACCCCTTGATGGTGTCGGCCATGTGCAGCTCCCAGGAGTCAGCCGCCGGGTCGCCGTCGGGGACCTGCTCCAGCGGGCCTTCCGGCCCCGTGCCGGCCACCGGGCGGGTGTTGCCCAGCGCCGCCGCGATGCCGCCCTGCGCCGCGCCGCTGTGCGACCGCAGCGGGTGAATCTTGGACAGGACGGCGATGTCCTTCACGCCCTGGCGGCCCGCGGCCAGCGCCGCCCACGTGCCGGCCAGCCCGGCGCCGACGATCACAATGTCATGGGTTAGCGTCTCTGCGTTCTGCATGGTTCCTTCTTTCTGGCTGTCAATGCTGCGGCCTGCTCATCGCCTCGACGCTGGCGCGGGCGCGCGCCGCCAGCCGCCGGACATCGGCGACCCAGGCGCGGGTCTGCGGCAGCGTCTCCGGCAGGGAGTCTTCGGTGCGGGTCAGGTCCTCGACCAGCGCGGACAGCTGCGGGGTGGTGTGCTCGCGCAGCACGTCCCGCGCCCGCTGCAGCCCCGGTAGATCGGCCAGGGCGGCCTGCAGGCCCGCCAGATCGCGCTCTGTCTCGGCGATCGCGGCGCTCTGCGCGTCCAGCCGCTCCTGCAGGGCGCGCGTCAGCGCCTCCCAGCGGCAGACCTCGCCGGAGCGGCGGCGCAGGGCCTGCGCCAGCAGCCCGTGGCTGATCGCCAGCCCGCCGCCCACCCAGATCAGCACCCAGATCGGCTGGCGCAGCCACAGGGTCAGCAGGGCCGCGCCGGCCAGCACGCCGGCCAGCGCCGCCGCGTTGATCCGCAGCGCCCGGCGCTGCACCCGGCACAGGGCCGGGGCGGGAGCCGTCCCGCCTCCGGAAGCAGCCTCATGCGTCATGCGGCGTCTCGCCCTCCAGCCGGGCGGCCAGGATCTCCGCCACGTCCATGACGCGCACCCGGTCGCCCAGCCCGCGCGAGCGGATCGCGTCGTCCATCATCAGCAGGCAGTACGGGCAGGCCGTGGCGACCACGTTCGCCCCGGTCTGCAATGCCTCGTCCAGCCGTCGGTGGTTGATGCGGGTCTCGGCGTCGGTCTCCATCCACATGCCGCCGCCGCCCCCGCCGCAGCAGAAGGTGTCGGCGCCGCGGCGATCCATCTCCACGCGGCTCACACCGGCTGCATCAAGCAGCTGGCGGGGCGCCCCGGTGATCCCGTTGTAGCGGGCCAGGTAGCATGAGTCGTGGAAGGTGACGATCTCGCCTGGCTGCCCGTTGGAGGCCCGCGGCGCGGCTCCGGGCAGGCCGGCCAGCAGCTCGCTGGCGTGCTGCACGCGGAACTCCCCGCCGAACTGCGGGTATTCGTTCTGGAGCGTGTTGTAGCAGTGCGGGCAGGCCGTCACGATGCGCTCGAAGCGGTATTCCTTGAGCGTCTCGATGTTCTGCTCGGCCAGCACCTGATAGTTGTATTCGTAGCCCAGCCGGCGGGCCGTCTCGCCGCAGCATACTTCCGCGTCGCCCAGCACGGCGAAGTCCACGCCGGCGGCCTTCAGCAGCCTCACCAGCGCGCGCCCGGCCTGCCGGTTGCGTTCGTCGAAGGCCATCGCGCAGCCGGTGAACAGCAGCACGTCAGTATGCTCGCCCGGCTCCAGCACGCGCACGTCCAGCCCGTCGGCCCAGGCCATGCGGTCGCCGGCGGGGATGCCCCACGGGTTGCCCTGCCGCTCGACGTTGCGCATCGTCTGGGCGATGGGCCGCGGCGCGGCGCCGGCGCTCAGCGCCTGGAAGCGCCGCAGATCGACCACCGCGGCGGGCGGGTTGGTGAAGGCCGGGCACACCTTGAGGCAGGCCCCGCAGGTGGTGCAGTACCAGGGCAGCTCGGCGCCCAGCGCCTCGATCAGGGCGGGATCTTCGCGGTGGCCGTTGGTCTCCACCAGCGAGCCGACCATCACCCCGCGCAGGCTCTGGATCAGCGCCCGCGGCGAGTAGGGCATCCCGCTGATCGTCGCCGGGCACACGTCCTCGCAGCGCCCGCAGCGCACGCAGGCGTCAAAGGACAGCAGCTGCCAGGGTGTGAACTCGGCCACCTGGCCCACGCCCAGCGTCTCGGCCTCCTCGATGTTCTCGATGGGCGGCAGGGCGCTGTCCTTGCGGCGCGGCCGGGTGATGATGCTCAGCGGGGTGTTGATCAGGTGGCGCAGCTTGGTGAAGGGGATGCTCGCCACCAGCGCCAGCCCGGCCAGCATGTGCATCCAGTACAGGACGCTGTGCGCAGCCTGAGCGGTCTCCAGCGGCATCCCCCGCAGGGTGCTGGCGACCCAGCGGCCCACCGGCGACCAGGCGGCCCAGGGCGGATCTGTCGTGTAGAGGCGCAGGCCCTCGGTGGTGAAGCCCAGCAGGGGCACCAGGAACAGGAGGATCAGCGCATACCAGTCATCCCAGCGCGTCTCCAGCGACTTCGGGCGCAGGACCAGCCGCCGGAAGGCTGCCATCAGCACGCCGGCGCAGATCGCCAGCCCGGCCAGGTCCATCCCCAGCTCGAAGGCCAGGTACAGCCCGCCGCGCGGGAAGCCCAGCTCGATGAAGGGCACGAACAGCTGCATCTGCATCAGGATGATGATCGTGCCGAGGATCTGGATAGTCATGCCCCAGAAGATCAGCCCGTGCATGACGCCGGGGTAGATCTTCGCCCAGACGCGGCGCTGCAGGATGGCGTCAGCCAGGAAGTCGCGCGCGCTCAGCCCGATCTGCTGGAGGGTGACGCGCGGCGGGTGTGTGGTCACGGTCTGGGCGCTCATTCTTCCATCACTCCAATCGTGATCAGGCCGTCCTCGACGCTGACGGGCAGGGCCAGCAGCGGGGAGGGCGGCGGCCCGGAGATGACATGCCCATCGCCGGGGTCGAAGTAGCCCTCATGGCAGGGGCAGTCGATCTGCCCGGTGTCGGGGTTCCACTTGACGATGCAGCCGAAGTGCGTGCAGACCGCCGAGTAGGCTCGCAGCCCGTCCGGTGTGTGGATCACCAGCGCGGGCCAGCGCCCGTAAGGCACGGTGATGGACTGCCCGACCGGCAGCTCGTCCGGCGGGCCGACCGGCACCGGCTCGGAGGGCATTTCCTCCAGCTTCTTGGGGTAGAAATAGGCGATCATCGGGCCCAGCACAGCGACCCCGCCCAGGGCCAGCGCGGCCCGGTTCACCCAGCGCAGGAAAGTGCGGCGGTTCATGGTTAGCTCAGCTCCCCCCAGATCGACAGCGCGATGGCGACGACCAGGAACACACCCACCCCGATCGCGCGGAGGCGCTGCGCCCGGTGCGAGTCGGGTTTACGGTCCAGGAACGGCCACAGGATCAGCGCGATCAGCCCCACGATGGGCACCATCACGCCGACCGTCTCCGGGACGAACTTCAGCAGCTGGTACAGCGCCAGGAAATACCATTCGGGCTTGACGTGCGCAGGCGTGTTCATCGGGTCGGCGGGGACGCCGGTCCCGACCGGGAAGGCCATCGCGATCGCCCCGACGACCAGCAGGATCACCGTGATGACGGCGGTGACACGCGCCTCGGTGCGGACATGATCCGGGTAAAAGGGGATGCTGTCCCCGTCGTAATGCTCAGCCTGTTCAGCCATAGCGATGCTCCTTCGAGGCAGGTCTACAGCGGCCTGGCGATGCCCTGCCGCCGGATCATCAGGAAGTGCAGCCCCATCAGGGCCAGCAGGGCGATCGGCAGCACGATGACGTGGCCGGCGTAGAAACGGCTGAGGGTGGTGGCCGTGACGTTCCACCCGTCGCGCAAAAAGACCATCACCAGCGTGCCGACATCGGGGACGCCGCCGGCGATCTCGGTGCCGACGGTGGTGGCCCAGTAAGCCCGCTGATCCCACGGCAGCAGGTAGCCGGTGAATCCGAAAGCCAGGGTGACGATCAGCAGCAGCATCCCGCCCACCCAGTTCAGTTCACGGGGGGCGCGGTAGGCGCCGGTGATGAACACGCGCATCATGTGGGCGATGCACATCACGATCATGCCGTTGGCGGCCCAGTGATGGATGCCGCGCACCGCCGCCCCGAAGCGCACCTCGTTTTCAATGTACTGGATGCTGGCGTAGGCGCTCTCCGGGGTGGGCGTGTAGTGGAAGGCCAGCATGATCCCGGTGATGGCCTGTACCACGAACAGGAAGGCGGTGATGCCGCCCAGGCAGTAGAACCAGCGCCGCGCGTAGTTCGGCACCGGCTTGCTGAGCGCCTTCTGCAGGGGGGCGACCACATCGTAGCGCTCATCGACCCAGTCCACGGCTCGCAGGGTCAGCGGGCGCCACGGCCTGCGTGTCACCCAGGCGCTGGCGCTGCGGTACATGCCGAAGGCCAGCGCCAGCCCGGCCAGCCCGAACGCCCCCCAGCGCGAGGGCGGCGTCCAGATATTGGTATCTTCGCCGGACAGGTGGCAGTGCAGGCAGGTATCCATCTCGACCGGGACCGGCCCGGCGGGGGCGGGCGCTTCCAGCGCGGCTGCGCTCACCGCGACGGTCCGCGTGGCGTGCGCCGGCAGCGGGATCACGGCGACCGTCACCAGCACAGCCAGGATGCCCAGCAGAATCAGAAACAGACGACGGGGTGGTGCAGACATAGACTCATCTCCGGAGATGTGCAGCTGCACAGGGCCGGGGTCGATAGGAAAACGGCAGGCGCCCCGGCGAGGGTGTCTGTCTACAGGGTAACGGGAACAGTCCCGGCCCGTCTATCGGGCCGGGGGCTGAGATCGCGCAGGCGGGGGGCTGAAATCGCCGGGGAGCGGCTGGGTCTCCCCGTCAGGGTGATTTGGAGGGGTTCCCTGACCTCACCCCCGTCCTCGCCCCGCCCGGACTCCCCTGCTCCGCAAACGCGGAGCGGGGGACTGAGGGGGTGAGGTTCCCCCTGCGGCGATTCGCCTCGCCCGATACCCTGGTGCCGGGGATGGGCGGCCCGGCGGCGACTATTCCCACCCCCGCGCAAGTGGTACACTCTCTGATGCGGCAGCGCGCCGGGGCGGGTGAATGACATATCAGAAGCTGGTCTTCCGTGTCCATGCCATCCAGCGCATGTTCGAGCGCAGCATCCAGGATGAGGATGTCCGTACTGTTCTGCGCCAGGGTGAGGTGATCGAGGCGTATCCGGACGATACGCCATATCCCAGCTACCTGATGCTGGGATGGGTGGGCGCCCCCTGCATGTCGTGGCCGCTGATGTGGCGCAGGACGGCCAGACGATTGTGATTACTGCCTACGAGCCGGATTCCCGGCTGTGGGAGGCGGACTTCAGGACCAGGAGGAGCCAGCCATGAAGTGCCTGATCTGCAAACACGGCGAGACAGCGTCGGGCACTGCCACTGTCACGCTGCAGCGCGGCGACCTGACGCTGGTAGTCAGGGGGGTGCCGGCGCAGATATGTGGCAACTGCCACGAAGAGTATGTGGACGAGGCCGTCGCCGCCTATCTGCTGCAGGCCGCGGAAGAAGCCGTTCGGGCCGGGGTTCAGGTAGAAGTGCGAGACTACCTGGCCGCCTGACTTCGCCTGCCCGGCAGATAACGTCGTGCCCGGCCCGGCAAATCCGCCGGCGTGGGATCGGTACGGGTACGCGCTCGGCAATCCAGTGCGCTGCGTCCGATCCGGGCGGCCCGGCGGCCATTGACCTCACCCCCTCCTCGCTCCGCCCGGACTCCCCCTCCGCAAACCCGGAGAGGGGGACTGAGGGGGTGAGGTCTCCGGGCTGCCCCCCTTCTTCCCTGTTGGCTGATGGCTAGGGGCCGGGCACGAAGCGCAGCACGTCGCCGCCCGCGCCGGTGATCAGCAGCTGGCCGTCGCTCAGCGTGAAGGTCTGTGCGCTGCTCAGGATGCTCACATAAGCGGCCTCCTGATCCATGACGCCCGGCTCCGGGCAGGCCATCAGGGTAGTGGAGAGGTCGCTGGTGGTCAGGCGGTCGCCGCGCACCGTGTACACGCCGCCGTAGGAGTTGCAGCCGCTCGATCCGCTGACCTGACCGTCGGCAAAGGATGCGGTGATCGGGCGGCCCGGCGTAACCGGCGAGTCGTCGATGGCGATCAGCCTCCACGAAGTCCCGGCCAGCGGGTCGCCGCCGGAGCCGCCACAGGCGGCCAGCAGGAGGCTCATGCAGGCGGCCAGCGCCGCGAGGCGAAAGGTGTTCATGGGATCATCCTGTGTGGCGATGAGTTGTCTGTAGAATCAAACGCCGCCGGAACCTGTCAGGTTCCGGCGGTGGGGAGGTGCGGGGGCGGCGTCAGCCGTCGGTGCGGGTCAGGCCGGTCAGGTGCTGGCGCAGGCGTTCGATGGCGGTATCCAGCAGGGCGCGGACGTTCTGGAGGTCGGTGGCGGCCTGCTCCGGATCGCGCAGGTTGAGCGTATGGAGCAGCAGGCCGGCCCCGTACATCGTTTGCAGCACGTCGTCCTGCAGCTGGGCGGCCAGCGCCTCGCGCTGCTGCAGCAGGGCGATCCGGTGCGCCTGCCGGTGGTACTGCAGCCCCTCGATCACCACGGCGGCGTGTCCGGCCAGCATCTCGACCAGGCGCTGATCGGTCTCCGAAAACTCACAGGCGTCGCGCTTATTGGCCAGATACAGATCGCCCAGAGTGCGCCCCCGGCTGTGGATGGGCACGCCCAGAAAGGAGCGCACGCCCGGATGCGCGTCCGGGTAGCCGGTGAAGGCGGGGTGCGCCTGCACATCCGCCAGCCGCAGGCTCTGCCCGCCCTCCAGCAGCAGGCCCAGCACGCCGCGCCCCAGCGGCGGGTGCCCGATCGGCAGTTTGCGTTCGGCGGGCAGGCCGGAAGTGTAGAAGTGGGCCATCGGCTGGCCCGGCTGGCCGGGGATGCCCAGGGCGCCCATCTCCGCCCCTGCGATCTCCCGGGCGGAATCGACGATCAACTGCAGCGCCGAGTCTACGTCGTGCGCGTCGGAGACGGCGATCGCCACCCGGTACAGGTGCTCAAGCTGATCGGCCCAGCCAGTTTCGGCCATCATGCGCCCCGGGGCGGAATCCATAATGCCCTAATATGACAGGTAAGGTCGAAGTTTTCCAGTACAGGGTGTCATGCCCTGCGCGTGACAAAATGCGTGCCCGGCCCGTTATGGCGTGATGATCCCCTTCTGAATGGCGTACTTGATCAGCTCGCCGCGATCGTGCAGCGCCAGCTTCTGCATCAGATGCAGCCGGTGTGTCTTGACGGTCTTGATGCTGATGCTCAGCAGGGCGGCGATCTGGCGGTTGGTGTAGCCCTCGGCCACCAGCTGGAGCACCTCGCGCTCGCGGGCAGTCAGCTCGTCGGCGGGGGTGGGCGCTTCGTCGGCGCTGAGGCTCTCGACATAGGCATCCGCCAGCACGCGGGCCACCATCGGGGAGAAGAACGCGCCGCCGGCGGCCACGGCCCGGATGGCGGTGACCAGCTCATGGCCGGCTGCATGCTTGAGCACATAGCCGGCTGCGCCGGCGGCCAGCACCTGCTGCACATATTCCTCGTTCTGGTGCATGGTCAGGATCAGCACGCGGACGCCGGGGCAGTCGCGGGCGATCTGGCGGGTGGCCTCCAGGCCGTTCAGCAGCGGCATGGCGATGTCCATCAGCACCACATCCGGCTGCAGCGCGCGGGCCTGCTCCACCGCCAGACGGCCGTTATCGGCCTCGCCGACGACCTGCATGTCCGGCTCATCGCCCAGCAGGGCGCGGATGCCATCGCGCAGGATGGCATGGTCATCGGCCAGCAGGACGCGGATCATCGCGGGGGGTTCCCTCACACCGGCAGCCGCATCTGGATGTGTGTGCCGGCGCCGGGCGTCGAGTCGATGGTCAGGCTGCCGCCCAGCGCAGCGGCCCGCTCGCGCATGCCGAACAGCCCGAAGTGCTGCCCGTTCCGGGCGGCCCCGCCCGGGTCGAAGCCCACGCCGTCATCCTCCACGGTCAGCTCGAGCGTGGCGTGCCATTCCGGGTGGCCCGGCGCGGGCAGGCCGGGCTGGCAGCACAGGCAGATCGTCACCTGGCTGGCATCGGCGTGTTTGACCACGTTGTTGATCGCCTCCTGCGCGATGCGGAAGAGCGCCGTCTCGGCGGGTGGGGGCAGCCGGGGCAGGTTGTCGGGCAGATGGAACTCCACGTCGATGCCCTGCGACTCCAGGTGCTGGCGGGCGTACCAGCGGATGGCGGGGATCAGCCCCAGATCGTCCAGCAGCAGCGGGCGCAGATCGGCCACCAGCACGCGCAGGCCGTCCAGGGTCTCGGCGGCCAGCTCGCGGGCGGCCTGCAGCCGGCGCTTGAGGTCGCCCCGGTCCTCCGGGATGGCCCCGTCGATGCGCTCCAGCGCGATCAGCAGGCTGGCGAGCGACTGGCTGGTTTCGTCGTGCAGCTCGCGGGCGATGCGCTTGCGCTCCTCCTCCTGGGCGGTGATCACCTGAGCGGAGAGCGCCCGCAGCTGCTCGCGGTTGGCGTCGATGGTGGCGGTGTGGGCGGCCAGACGCTCCAGCATGGCGTTGAGGGCGTCGGTCAGGCGGGTGATGTCGGGATCCTGCGTGGCCGGGACAGGGGCGCGTGCCGCGAGGTGGCCATCGCGGATCTCATCCACCGTGCTGGTGAGATCGGACAGCGGGCGCAGGGCGATGCGCAGCACGACGTAGTTCAGCGCCAGGCTCAGCGCCACGCCGGCAGCGGTGAAAATCACGGCCAGAGCGAAGGCCGACGCCTCCACCAGGGCTTTAGTCAGCAGGGTGCCGATGCTGGCTCCGACCACGACCACCAGCCCATTCGCGATCAGCAGGCGCGCCAGAATCGGCAGACGCCGCGGAGCAATCCAGCCCATAAGGCCCTCGCAGCGGTTCCAACAGGCGTCGGAATACCCCTAGCGTAGCTGAAGTCCGCGCGGCGCCTCAGTATCAGATGTCATGAGACCCCCGGCGAATCGTCACCCCTCCGCGGGCGGCGGCTACTCCGCGTTCTCGCTGCTGGACGGAAGCTCCAGGAACTCGGCGACGCCCGTCGCCAGGTCAAGCAGACACACGGAGCGCGGCTCCACGCGCTTGCCGCCCAGCGCCCCCGGGTTGATCACCCGCGTGCCGCCCGTGGCCAGATCGCTGCGCTCGTGCGAATGGCCCCGGAAGATGTAGGCATGCCGCCCGGCGCGGATCAGTTCCTTCAGGCGGCGGCTGTCGTCGCCGTGGATGGCCGCCACCGACACCCCGGCGATCTGCCCGTGAAACTCGATGTTGATGCTCCCCTGCCGGATCACATCGCCGACGGCCCGCGCCAGCCCGCCCCGGTCGGCATCGATGTTGCCAAAGACGAAGTCCACCTGCCAGCCCCGGAACAGCCGCACGATCTCCGGGCTGGTGATGTCCCCGCAGTGGATCAGCCGCTCCGCGCCGCGGCGGTGCAGCAGCGCCAGCGCTTCGCGGGTGTTGGTGGCATTGTTGTGGGTATCGGACAGGATGCCGAGTTTCATGGCGTCCTCCGTGCAAGGATGCCTTATTGTAGCCCGCCCGCGCTGCGTTGCCAGAGTGCCCCGCCCCGGTTACAATCCCCGCCGTGACACCGGTAGAACCCTCCACCACCCTGACCGTGCGCTCGGCGATGCCCAGCGACTACGATATCTGCCTGACGCTCGATCACAGCGCCAGCACCGATTTCGTATGGCAGATGGTCAAGGAGGAACTGGACGGGGCGCTGCAGGTGGCCTTCCGACCGGCACGCCTGCCGCGCTCGATGAAAGTGCTTTATCCCCGGGCCGGCGATGTGCTGATCCAGTCGTGGCAGCAGCATGCCGCGTTTCTGGTGACGCAGTGGGGGCCGGACGTGGTAGGCTACCTGAACCTGCGCGAGGAGCCGGCCCAGGAAGCCGCCTGGGTGGCCGATCTGGTGATCGACCGCGGTTTCCGGATGCGCGGCCTGGGCACGGCGCTGCTGCGGGCCGCCCGGCAGTGGGCGGTGGAGCGCCGTCTGCGCCGGCTGATCGTGGAGACGCAGACCAAGAATTACCCCGCGATCCGCTTCCTGCAGAAGCGCGGGCTGGTCTTGGCGGGTTATAACGACCTGTACTATCCCAACCAGGACATCGCTGTCTTCTTCGGCCAAACTCTCTGACCGCGACGCCTATGGCACTGCTTTTCGCCCGGCTGGGGCCGCTGCTCAACGAGAGCCTGAGCGCAGCCATCGCCATTATCTCCGGCTCTTTCCTCCTGTACGGGGTGGTCAAGGACGTGCGCAACCAGGTGGCGCGTGCCTTCAGCATCCTGCTGCTGTTCGTCACCCTGACCTACATCGGCGATCTGGGGGTGGGCTTCGCCGGGGAGCGCCTGGAGTCCGCCGAGACGTGGCTGCGCTTCCAGTGGATCGGCATCGCCTTCACCCCGGCGGCCTACGTCCATGTCTCGGATGCCATCCTGGCGATGACCGGGCTGCCCTCGCGCGGGCGGCGGCGCTGGACCGTGCGGCTGCTGTATCTGGCGGCGGCGATCTTCCTGACGCTGGTGGTCGCCAGTGACGCGATCGTGCGCAGCCCCAGCGCCGAGCCGGCCCCGCACTTCCGGCCCGGCCCGGCCTTCGCGCTGTTTCTGATCTACTTCGTCGGCTCGGTCACGCTGAGCTTCTGGTTCATCCTGCGGGCGCGGCGGCGCACCCTCACCGAATCCACCCGCCGCCGGATGACTTACCTGCTGGCAACCTATGCCGCGCCCGCCCTGGCCGTCTTCCCCTTCCTGCTGGTCTCTGGCCGCGCCGAGCTGTCCGCCGGGCTGTTCTATGCCGTGCTGATGCTGGCCGATGCGGCGCTGGCGATCATGCTGACCTTCATGGCCTATGTCATGGCCTTCATGGGCACGCTCCAGCCCGACCGGCTGATCAAGTCCCAGATGCTTCAGTTCTTTCTGCGCGGGCCGGTGGTCGCCATCGCCACGCTCGCGGTGATCGTCTGGGTGCCGCGGGCCGGGCGTGTGGTGGGCCTGCCCGGTCAGGAAGTCATGCCGTTCCTGGCCGTCTTCACGATCCTCTTCCTGCAGTGGTCGATCACCATTCTGCGGCCGCCGCTGGAGCGGCTGCTGATCTACGCCCACGATCACCCGGAGATCCGCCGTATTCAGGAAATGCAGGATCGCCTGCTGGCCACCGCCGATTTCACCCAGCTGCTGGATTCGATCCTGGCCGCGCTGTGCGACTATCTGCGCGTGCCCGCGGCTTTTGTGGCGTCCTTCTCGGATGGGCAGCCCCGCCTGGAGCGGACAGTGGGCCTGCAGGCCGGTTTCACTGCCGAGCTGGAGCAGGCCGCCGACCTCGCCTCGGAGGTGGTGAACGGCGACCGCCCGCAGCCGGTGAGCAGCGGCGAGGCCGCGGCGATGTTCGTCTGGCGGGGCTTCTGGCTGATCCCGCTGCATACCCGGTCTAATGGCCAGCCCCGGCTGATCGGCCTGCTGGGCGTGGCCCGGCCCGCCGATCCGATCTCGCCGGATCAGCCGGAGCGCTGGCGGGTGCTGATGGCATTGGCCGCCCGTGTCACTGAAGTGCTGGAAGACCGCCACCTGCAGAATGGCATCTTTGCGGCGCTCGAAGGGTTGATGCCGGAGATCCGGGCGATACAGCAGCTGCGCGGCGAGGCCCAGTACGGCGGTGTGGAGGCGCTGACCGCGCCCCGGGGGCAGCCGGCCGTCAGCCCGGACTTTGTGGGGCGCGTCAAGGACGCCCTCAACCAGTACTGGGGCGGCCCCAAGCTGACCGACTCCGCCCTGATGCGGCTGGCGGTCGTCCAGCAGGCTCTGAATGAGAACGAGGGCAACCCTCAGCGGGCGATGCGCGCCGTGCTGCACCAGGCCATCGAGAACCTGCGCCCGGAAGGCCAGCGCAGCATGACCACCACCGAGTGGATCCTCTACAACATCCTGGAGATGCGCTTCATCCAGGGGCGCAAGGTGCGCGACGTGGCCATGCGGCTGGCGATGAGCGAATCCGACCTGTACCGCAAGCAGCGCGTGGCCATCGAATCGGTCGCCGAGGTGATCGCCAAGATGGAGCAGGGCGCCAGCGATCCCGGCGAAGCCGCTCCGCCCACCCGGTAACGCAACGGGCGGCCTTCTGCTGCCCCCTCAGGCCGGGCGGCGGCGCAGCAGCAGCGCTGCCCCGCCGATCACCGCCGCGCCCAGGCACAGGCCGCCGCCGCACAGCAGGCACAGGCCCGCGCCCAGCATGCCGGACAGCTCACGGCCGATGCCCGGCAGCCCCGGCTCCTCAGCGACCTCGCCGGCAGGCGGCGGGACGTACTCCGGCCCGGCGGGGGCCGGCTGCTCCGGTTCAGCCGGGGCGGGGCCGCCCTCTGAGGCCGCCACCAGCCCCTCGATCAGCCCGACCACCCCATCCCGCTGGTCGCCATCGACCACGATGAACAGGCCCTCCAGGATCAGCGTGGCGCTGAACGACGTATCGCTGCCCTCGCTGAAATCCTCCATCAGCACCTCGACGCCGGACACCTGGATGAACTCGCCGGGCGTGTCGTAGTCCACGTCATCCAGCCACTCCTGCAGCGCCGCATACGGGCTGGGACTCTGCGCGATGCTGAGCCAGTTCTCCGCCTCGTCATAATAGTCGAAGTTGGCGGCCTGCCCGCCGCCGGGGACGTAGTAGGGCGCGCTGTCCCCGAAGTCCGCCTCGGTCATCAGGTAGGCGTAGTCGAAGGCGTAGCCCTCCGGCAGAAAGGCCGGTGTCAGCAGGTCGAAGCCGGCGTCCAGTTCGCCGGGTGAGTCGACGTAGTCCGTGCCGCTGCCGGTAAACGGCTGACCGGTCGGCGGGATATACGTCCCGCTGCCTTCGCTGGCAGCCGCCGCCCCGTTGCCGAAACGGGCCGCCGATCGCACCGCCGCCACCGGCGTCGGCGGCCCGCTGGAGGCCGCCACCCGCAGATCGTAGCTGCTGTCGAAGCAGGCCTCCTCGTCGCCGGTCTGCTCCGGGTTGTGCACGAGCGCGAACACCTCGTCATAGGCGCCCAGATCGACCGTCAGCGTATCTTCCGGGGCGTCGATCACGTCAGCCTCAGCGCCGCGCACCGCCACCGCCCGCAGCCGCAGCGGCGAATCGGCGGCGATCACGCTCACGTCAACCGGGCCGGACCCCTGCAGGCGGATCACGTCCACGCCCAGCCCCTGCACCCCGCTGCCGGGCGTGAAGACGCCCTCGCCAGCCGTGCCCTCGACGAACATGCCCGGATACAGTTCGCCCTCCTGGAAGTCGCGCAGCAGCATGGCGACCCCGTAATCCTGCGCCTCCGCGCCCAGCGAACTGCCGTAGCCGGCCAGCGCCGCATCCAGCGCATCGAAGTTGTCCATCTGGCGGGAGTACTCCCAGACCTCCCGCACCACGTCGCGCCCGTAGCGCTCGGAGAGCATCCGGACGAACAGCCAGTTGCCATACCAGCCGTCTTCGGAGACCAGGCAGGTATCCGGAGCGCCGAACGTGTCGTCCAGGTAGTACACGCCATCGTTGACATCCGGGTAGACCTCGTCCTCCATCCAGGTGGCCGTCGCTTCATACAGCCAGTACTGCGGATCGAAGTCATCATAGCCGGCCTGGATGACATGGTTGAACTCGTGGGCGGCGGTGGCCTGCATCAGCTCGATCGGGCCTTCGCCGCGCCCGCTGTCCTCGATGCCCGCATAATCGTTGTCCAGTGCCAGGTAGCTGGACGAGGCCCGGCGCTCGACTTCCGGGGTCAGCGGGTTGTCGCCCACAAAGCCGCCTTCGGTGTCGGCGTAGCCCGCATAGTCGTCGGACAGCAGTTCCAGCAGGTAGACATCGATGCGGTCGTGGGCGCCCCCCCGGCCCCCGGCGGGGGGCGGCGGCGCCCAGCCCATCTCGACGATCTCTACCTGCCAGACATTTTCCAGGGTCGCGGCCACCAGCTCCACGTAGTCGGGCACGCCGCTGCCATCGGCGTCGGCCCCGTCCACGGCGTCCTCACCGCGGGCGGTATAGTGGATCAGGAAATGCCCGGTTTCCAGCGTCTGCTCATCCGGCAGATCGGGGCGGGCGGCGGGCGCGGCGGCGGCGGGCGCGGCGGTCAGGCTCAGCGCGGACAGCAGCGCCAGCGCGGACGCGGTCAGAAGGGGGCGGGATCGAATCATGGTGCCTCGCGGTTGACGGGTTCAACATCCGGGATTATCCGCTATCGCGCCCGGCGGCGCCAGCATGGCGGCTGCCGGCTATCCGATGGGTCCCGATATCGGCCAATATCATAACTTACCGCGCTGGCCGGCGCGGCCCTGCGCCCACCCGCGCGATGATTGACGTTCCTCGCCGGGCGTGTTACGATTGACGCAATCGATAAAGACAGGCTGTGACGGAAACGAGCAGGCGGCCCGCCGCCCTCCCAGCGAGCCCGGATCGGTGAGAGCCGGGCAGGCGGCCCCGCCGAATATCCTTCCGGAGCCGCCGGGCCGAAAGCGCCCCGTCCGGTCGGGGCGTCCACTAAGCCCTGCCGGGCCCACCGCCCGTTACCCCGGTGCGGCAGCCATCGCGCAGCCGGACGAGCGCTGCGGGCGGGCCACCGTCCGCAGAATCAGGGTGGTACCACGGGAGAGCTGCGCTCTCGTCCCTTGCGGGACGGGAGCGTTTCACGTTTAATTGGATCAGGCTGGCGCACGGCAGGTGCCCGACAATGACCGAACTGATCTACCAGACCGACAGCTACCAGCAGACCTTCAGCGCCCGCGTCACCGGCGTGGATGAAGTGAACCATGCGGTCCTGCTCGATCGCACGGCCTTCTACCCCGGCGGCGGCGGTCAGCCCTCCGATCAGGGCTGGCTGACAGTCGAAGGCAAGCCTTACCGCGTGCTGAAGTGCGCGAAGGCCCCGGCAGGGGTGCTGCACCTCCTGGAGCGCGCGCCTGACGGCGGGCCGCGCCTGCCCCGGCTGGCTGCGGTGGCGGACGGCGCGATCGACTGGGAGCGCCGCTACCAGCTCATGCGCACCCATACCGCCATGCACATCCTGTGCGGCGTGATCTTCCGCGACTACGGCGCATCGGTCACCGGCGGGGAGATGGAACCGCTCAGGGGTCGTATGGACTTCGAGTTCGAGACGATGCGGCAGGAGTTTGTGCGCGAGATCGAGCAGAAGATCAACGTTGAGGTCGCGGCGGCCCGCCCCGTCGAGGCCCGCATCCTGCCCCGCGAGGAGGCTTTCCGGATCCCCGACCTGATCCGGACGAAGATCAACCTGCTGCCGGAGGGCATCGCGCAGGTGCGTGTCGTGGAAATCGTGGGCCTTGACCTGCAGGCAGACGGCGGCACCCATGTCCGCAGCACAGCCGAGGTGGGCCGCCTGCGGGTGGTGGACTACAAGAGCAAGGGCCGGATCAACAAGCGCATCTATGTGGAGGTTGAAGCCTAGTGCGTGTGCTGCATGAGCCGCAGCCCGGAGAACAGCTGGTGGCCCGCGGACGCTACCGCTATCTGCGGCATAACCAGCCCACCGGACAGATCGAGACGTGGCAGATCAGCCGCCTGCCGGATGGATCGGAGGTGGTGCGGGCGGATGTAGATGGGCGGGGGGCCGCCGGTGCGCCCAGCCTGCTCAGCCACCTGCAGCGCCGTCCGACGCACCATCTGGACTGGCTGCGGCTGCGGCTCGAGAAGGGCGGCTTTGCGGCGGCGGCTCACTATACCTTTGAAGAGGCCCAGGTGAACACGGCCCGTCAGGCGCAGGACTTCCCGCGCCGCCAGGAGTCCCTGGAAATTGCCGCCAACTATGTGGTGGACTATCATCCTGTGATCGCGCATGATTATGTATGGCGCGGGTATCCACCCCAGGCGGAGGGCAAGGCCTGGTCGATCCCCGTCTTCAGCCCCGACCTGTGGGCGCCCGGCGAGGACGTGCTGGGCGGACGTGCGCTGCGCTTCACCATCACGCCGCTGCCGCCGGAGACCTGCGCGGTGCCTGCCGGGCAGTATCCGCAGGCCCTGCGCTACCGGATTGTCCTGAGCGACGGCGTGGTCGCTCTGGCGTGGTTCGATGCAGCGGGCATCCCGCTGCGCTGGCTGTACCCTGAGAAGGGATACGATTTCGTGCTGGAAGAATACATCAGGGAAGATCATGTCTGATTACAGCCAGCGGATGGCCCGGGCCAGCGCTCGAATCGCCGAACTGGAAACCCGGCTTGGCCAGGTATGTGGCCGATACGTTGAGATGATCCATGTGATGGGCAAGTTTCTGATTCGCTACCGCGAAGAGATCGCGCCCTATCACCTGGCGCTGGCTCTGGTGCAGCGCGAGATTGCTGACGTCCGGGGTCTGCTGGGCGACCCGGAAGCGCTGGAGCGAGGCGAGGCGAATACCCCGCTGAGTCGTCTGCTGGCCGAGCAGCTGTCGCCTTCGGTTGAGGAGCAGTTCGAGCGCGTCTGGAGAGGCAAACCCGCGCCGAACCTGGGGATGCAGGAGGCGCTCGCGCCGCCCTCCGCCGAGGTCAGCGCGCTGTATGCGCGGGCTGTGGCGCTGACACATCCCAGCCTGGCGCCTGACCTGCAAAGCCGTCGGCAGCAGATCCGCCTGTTCAACGATGTGAACCGGGCCTATCTGCGCCGCGATGCTAACACCCTGAGGCTGCTGGTGGAATCGCGCACGGCGCACAGCAACCTGCCGCAGTTCGTCGATGAGCAGACAGTGCGGACGCAGGAGGAGCGCGCCTACGCGCTGGAGCAGGTGATCGCTGAAATGGAAGCCCTGCTGGCGGATCTGAGCTACGGCGAGGCCGCCCGCCTGCAGGCGCAGGCCCGTCTGGAGAGCGAGTCAGGCCGCGATCTGCTCGTCGATCTCAACGCGGCGATCCGGGCTGAGCTGGCGACCGCAGAAAGAGAGCTGGCCGCGCTGAAGGCCCGGCTGGGCCCGCAGCAGCCGGGCTGACTGATCAAGGGGGTGATCCGATGATGCTGCGCCGCTCTGCCGCAGCCTGCTCGATTAGCGGGGGGACCCCACGCCCTCTCATGCGCCGCGGCTGACCGTCTGTCGCGGGGCTGGGAGGCGGCGCACTGCGCCGCCTCTGTGTTTGTCTGGCCTGGCCAGCGATCTGGCAGATTGAGGAGAAACCATGTTTCAACCCGTATCATCAAACGTCAATGTCCAGCAGGTGGAGGCGGAACAGCTCGCCTTCTGGCGCGAGCAGGCGATCTTCCACCGCACCATGAAGGAGCGCGAAGGCGGCCCGTGGTATGTCTTCTATGAGGGGCCGCCGACGGCCAACGGCACGCCGGGGACTCATCATGTGCTGGCCCGCGCCTTCAAGGACATGTTCCCCCGCTACAAGGTGATGCGCGGCTACCACGTGCGGCGCAAGGCCGGCTGGGACACCCACGGCCTGCCCGTCGAGATCGAGGTCGAGAAGGAGCTCGGCCTGGAGCACAAGTGGCAGATCGAGCAGTACGGCATCGCCCGCTTCAACCAGAAGTGCAAGGAGAGCGTCTCCCGCTACATCCGGGAATGGGAGGAGCTGACCGAGCGCATCGCCTACTGGGCCGACATGGACGAGGCGTATGTCACCTTCACCAACGAGTACATCGAGTCGGTGTGGTGGATCCTGCGTCAGTTCTGGGATCAGGGCCTGCTGTACCAGGGCTACAAGGTGGTGCCTTACTGCCCGCGCTGTGGCACGCCGCTTTCCAGCCACGAGATGAACCAGGGCTACAAGGACAATACCGCCGATCCTTCCATCTACGTCCGCTTCAGGCTGCGCGACGAGGCGGATACCTTCTTCCTGGTCTGGACCACGACTCCGTGGACGCTGCCGGGCAACGTGGCGCTGGCGGTGGGGGCCGACGTGGACTACGTTCGCGTGCGCGGCACAGATCCGTCGGGCCGCCCGGAGCAGCTGATCCTGGCCGAGGCGCTGCTCGGCCCCGCGCTGGGCGATCGCGCCGGCGGGTACGAGGTGGTGGCCCGCCTGAAGGGCCGCGATCTGGCCGGCCTGCACTACGAGCCGCTGTACGCCTTCCTGCCGGTGGCTCAGGACTATGCTTACGTGGTCACCGGGAGCTTTGTCAGCACCGAGGATGGCACGGGCATCGTCCACATCGCCCCCGCCTTCGGCGCGGATGACCTGGACGTGGGCCGCCAGTACGATCTGCCGGTCCTGATGACCGTGGATCCGGAGGGCAGCTTCGTCGAGGCGGTGCGTCCGTGGGCCGGGATGTGGGTCAAGGATGCTGACCCGCTGATCGAGCGCGAGCTGGACTCGCGCGGGCTGCTGTACCGGTCCGGGAAGTACCTGCATACCTACCCGTTCTGCTGGCGCTGCGATACGCCCCTGCTCTACTACGCCCGCCCGACCTGGTTCGTCCGCACCACCGCACGCCGCGACCGGCTGGTGGCCCTGAACCAGACCATCAACTGGGTGCCGGCTCACATCCGCGATGGCCGCTTCGGCGACTGGCTGGAGAACAACGTGGACTGGGCGCTGGGCCGCGAGCGCTACTGGGGCACGCCGCTGCCGGTCTGGGTGTGCGACAATCCGGGCTGCGGCCACCGCCACTGCGTCAGCGGGGCAGCGGAGCTGACCGAACTGACCGGGCAGGATCAGTCCGGGCTGGACCTGCACCGCCCCTATGTGGATGCGATCACCTGGGGCTGCACCGAGTGCGGCAGCGGCGAGATGCGCCGCGTGCCGGAGCTGATCGATGTGTGGTTCGACTCCGGGGCGATGCCGGTGGCGCAGTGGGGCTACCCCTACCGCAACCGCGAGATGTTCGAAACCCAGTTCCCGGCGGACTACATCTGCGAGGCGATCGACCAGACCCGCGGCTGGTTCTACTCCCTGCATGCCATCAGCGCGCTGCTGTTCGACAGCGTGGCGTTCAAGAATGTGATCTGTCTGGGCCACATCCTCGACGAAAGGGGCAACAAAGCCTCCAAATCGAAGGGGAACGTGGTCAACCCGTGGGCGGTCATCGACGCCTACGGCGCGGACGCCTTCCGCTGGTACATGTACACGGCCAGCGCGCCCGGCGACTCGCGGCGCTTCTCGGTTGATCTGGTCGGGCAGTCGTTCCGCGCCTTCTGGCTGACGCTGTGGAACACCTACAGCTTCTTCGTCACCTATGCCAACCTGGACGGGTTCGATCCGGGGCGGGTCAGCGTGCCGCCGGCGGATCGCAGCCCGCTGGATCGCTGGCTGCTGGCCGAGCTGCATACGCTGGTGCGCGATGTGACCGCGGCCTTCGAGAGCTACGATGTGACCGGCGCCACCCGCCCGATCGAGCGCTTCGTCAACGACCTCTCCAACTGGTACGTGCGCCGGTCGCGCAGCCGCTTCTGGCGCAGCGGCGACGACTCCGACAAGGCCGCCGCCTACCTGACTCTGTATGAAGCGCTGCTGACGGTGAGCAAGCTGCTGGCCCCGACCATGCCCTTCCTGGCCGAGGCACTGTACCGCAACCTGGCCGGCTCTGTCGATCCCTCTGCGCCGATCAGCGTGCATCTGGCCGCCTGGCCGGAGGCCGACGCCGCGCTGATCGATGCGGCGCTGCTGGAGGAGATGCGGCTGGTGATGCAGCTGGTGAGCCTGGGGCATTCCGCCCGCAACGAGGCTGGCATCCGGCTGCGCCAGCCGCTGGCCGGCGCGGCCTGCTCTGTGCCGCCCGCTCAGGGCGAGATCGTGCGCCGGTACGCCGCGCTGATCGCCGACGAGCTGAACGTCAAGCAGGTCAGGCTGCTGGAGCACGCCGGGGATGTGGTCACCTATCACCTGAATCCGCTGCCGAAGGTGCTGGGGCCGAAGTACGGCCCGGACTTCCCCCGCATCCAGAAGCTGCTGCGCGAGGCCGACGCGGCCCCGTATGCCCGCGCCCTGCTGGCCGGCGAGCCGATCAGCGTGCAGGTGGATGGGCGCACCGTCCACCTGACGGGCGACGAGGTGGAGGTCCACTACCGGCCGGCGGCCGGCTACACCGTGGCCGGCGAGGGCGGGCTGCTGACCGCGCTCGATGTGACGCTGACCGATGCGCTGATCGAGGAGGGGCTGGCCCGCGAGTTCATCCGGCGCGTGCAGACGCTCCGCAAGGACGCGGGCTTCAACGTGGACGACCGCATCGCCATCGAGTACCACGCCAGCGGCCGACTGGCGGGGGCCGTGATGGCCTTCGCCGGGCTGATCCAGAGCGAGACGCTGGCCGATTCGCTGGCGGCGGCGGACGCCCCCGGCGGCGAAAAGTCCGAGAGCTACACCTTCGAAGGGGAAGCGCTGACGCTGGGGCTGCGGCGGGTGCAGCCTGCGTCACGGCCTGCCTGAATCAGCGTTGCCCGGCCTCCCCCCGTCCTGCGCCGCAGAGGCGGTGGGGGAGGCCGGGGGGCCATCAGGCGCGGGTGAGCAGCCCGTATCCGAGCAGGATCTGCCCGATCCCGAAGCTGATGCCGATGCCCATCACGGCGACATGGCCGGCCTGGTTGGCGATCAGGGCGGCGGCGAAGCCCACCGGCACCGCGATCATGCACAGGATGATTCCGGCGCGGGGCAGCCGCCCGGCCCGCAGCAGCGCCAGCCCGAAGATCACCCAGCCGCCGAAGAACACGATCCACGAGATGCGCAGCGCCAGCACGAAGAACGGCTCCGTGCGGATGCCGTACCCCTCGGAGTAGCCGGTCGCGGCGAACCAGCCGTTGCCGATGAAGACGATCACGAAGCCGATCAGCCCCGGCCAGCCGAGGCGATCCCACTGGCGGGCCGCCAGGGCCACCGTCCCCAGCTGGATGAGATTCAGCGCCGCCGACTCGACGGAATGCCAGAAGATGTTGCCCAGCCCCAGATCCATGCCGCCGGGTTCGTGCAGCACGACGAAGACCACCAGCATCACGCCGCCCAGGATGCTGGCCGCACCCCCTGACCTGAGAATCCGCTGTGTGTTCATGGCTGCCTCTCTGCTCGCCGGTGCGCGGCCTGCACTCGCCGCGCCGCATCGCTGATTATACGGCCAGCCCGGCGAAGGGGCTTAAACGCGGCGATCCGTAGGGCATTTCCCTCCGGCTCGCGGCGTGTGGG
>DAOTXW010000061.1:0-91775 GCA_034435035.1 Anaerolineae bacterium
CCGACTTCTTCCGCCGGCGGCCGATGGCGCATCGTCTGCTCGCTTTGCCTTTGAGCTCCGTCCTCTACGCCATCCGCCTCCTGTACAGTTGGTGTCGTCTGGGAATCTATCCCCATCCGCATTCGCCAGTATAGCACGACCCCGCGCTCTGCGCAAGATCTGAAAATCCAAATCCCCCAAAGGGAGTCTTCCATGCCGGGAGGGTCGTGATGCAAGCCCGCCCCCCCCTGGCCCGGTTGCTTTCGGGAGCGGGGTGAGTATCATAGAACCGGAATGGATGGAGGCGCTATGGCAATGTCCAGAAGTTCTGAGAACGGAGCGCGCACATGGTAAGACAGAAATATGTGCTGGTAACTCTCATCGCGGTTCTGCTGGCAGCGCTGCTGGCCGGCAGCTTCTCCATCGCCCGGGCTGAGACCGCTGCATCCACCGCCGGCGTTGCTGTGACGTTTGGCGATCTGGTCTATTCAAATCAGGGACGCATGGCTGTCGTTCAGGTCGCCGTTCAGAACACCGGCATTACGCCTGCCATCAGCGGCGGCAAGTACTACTTCATCCGGCAGCAGGATGGCAACCGCCATGATGTCACGCTGCTGGGCGTCAGCCACGGAACGGTGCCGCTGGCGCTGCCGTGGGATCCCGAATACGGCGTAGCCCCCCTGTGGAAAGCGCATGTCATCTTCACCGATGGCGTGGCGGCTGATTTCTATGTCGGCTGCCAGTATCTGGAAACGGTGATCGCCAGCGGGTTTGAGCCCCCCGACCTGCACTGGAAAGTGAACTGGCCGGGCGGCTGGTTTGACTGTGGCAATGGGTACCGCGTCAAGCCTGAGGACCTTGCACCCGGGGCCTCGGCGTCCGTGCCGCTGACGATCTACCTGCAGCACCCGCGGCTGTGGGCGGATCCGCCCCCGAATCGTCAGGTGTCCAGCCTGACGCTCAGCGTCTGGCGCGCCGACGGCGTCCTGCTGGAGAATGTAGCGTCCAAGACATTCCCATAACGTATGACGGCTGTGCTGCAAGGCCTCCCCATCCGCTTATGAGATGCCCCGCCCCGGCGGGGCATCTTCCTGAGGCGGCCCGGAACGCCCCCGCCCGCGCAGCGCGCTGCTTGTAGCGCCCACCGGATGGAGGTATAATGCCTGCAACGTTCGCAAGCTGTTGGATGATTGATGGACGACTATCCTAGTTCCTGCTGGAAAAACCTGTACCTGACGATCCCCTGCAGCCATCCAGGGGCATCGACCGGCTAGCGCCCCTTTCTGGCTGGCGCGCCCGGCCCGGATGCCCCCCCACAGGGGCATCGGACGGGGCGGAAAGGAAGGCGCCAGCCATGTTCCACGCCGCTATCCTTCTCATCACAAGCTGCGCCGCTTCATGCGCCGCCGGCACAGTTTCCGGGCGCTCCGCCAACCGATCGCGCTGCACACCCCGGAAGATCCCGTTATCTCCCCCTGCTTGAGATGCGCCGCCACACCCACCCAATTCGCGCAGTCAGGGGAGAGAGAACATGATCACGATTCTGAAGAGCACTGAGTTCGGGCTGGAGCCGATGGGGGCTCTGGCCGATGGCAGCTGGGTCAACCTGGTCGATCCGGGGCCGCAGGATGTCGCCCATATCCACGAGGAGTTCGGCCTGCCCGCCGACTTCATCACGGCGGCGCTCGACGTGGACGAGCGCCCGCGCACCGAGCGCGAGGATGGCTCGATCCTGATCGTGCTGCGCATCCCGCATGAGATGGGCGAGGACTCCGATATCCCTTATGTGACCGTGCCGCTGTCCATCGCGCTGAACGACCGCGTCATCGTCACGGTCTGCAAGTACCAGACGCCGATCATCAGCAACCTGGTGAACGGGCGGATGCGGGGGTTCAGCACCACCAAGCGCGTGCGCTTTGTCCTGCAGCTGTTGTGGGCCATCGCCCATTACTATCTGAACTGCCTGCGGCGCATCAACGATGCCGTGGACAGGCTGGAGGATCGGCTGCAGAAGTCGCTGCAGAACCGGGAAGTGCTGGCGCTGCTGAAGTACCAGAAGAGCCTGACCTACTTCACCACTGCGCTCAAATCCAATGATCTGGTGCTGGGGCGGCTGCAGCGCAGCCGGCTGTTCAACCAGTACCCGGAGGATGAAGACCTGCTGGACGATGTCACCACCGAGATCGGGCAGGCCATCGAGATGACGCGCATCTCCAGCGACATCCTCAGCCAGATGATGGACGCCTTCGCCTCCATCATCTCCAACAACCTGAACGTGGTGATGAAGTTCCTGGCGTCGTTCACTGTGATCCTGTCGCTGCCGTCGGTGGTCGCCAGCATCTACGGCATGAACATCGACCTGCCCTTCCAGGATCATCGACTGGCTTTTGGGATCACCATGGGGATCGCGCTGGCCATCTCCAGCGCCACGGCCTATGTCTTCTGGCGCAAGGATTGGCTGTGAGCCACCCCGCGCAGCGCAGCGGGTCCGGCCATACGCCGGGCCCGCTGTACGCCTCATCCGGCTTCAGGAGCCGGCCAGCTCCGCCAGATCCAGGACGCGGATGCGCAGCGTGAAGCAGCTCCCCTGCCCCAGCACGCTGCGGACGGCGATATCGCCGCCGTGCAGCAGCGCCACGTGCCGGACAATGGCCAGCCCCGATCCAGCTCCCTGCTGCTCGTTCTTGTGCCGGTCCACCTGGTAGAAGGCGTCAAAAAGATGCTCCTGCTCGGCAGGCGGGATGCCCATGCCCTGATCTTCCACCTCGATCACCAGGTAGCTGCCCTCCTGCCGCACGCGGACGGATATCTCCGCCTCTCCGTTCGGGGTCGAGAACTTGATGGCGTTGTCCAGCAGGTGACGGATCGCGGCGGCCAGGTAGGTCTGGTCGGCCAGCAGAGGCGGCAGGCCGGCGGCATGGTACAGGTTGATCGCCACGCCCCGGCTGGCCGACCGGGAGCGCATCTCCTCGACAATCAGCTCCAGGAAGGCGACAACATCCGGGATCACGCTGCGGCGGCGCTCATAGATCTTGGCGCCGTAGCCCGCCTCCAGTTCGGCCAGGATCAGGAAGTCCGTGATGAGCGCCGACAGGCGCTCGCTGCCGCGCTGGATGCCATTGACCATCTGCCGCAGCTCGTCGCTGTGGGTGAAGCTGGGGCTGTTGGCCATCATCTCCGCATAGGCCACGATGTACGTCAGCGGGGTGCGGAACTCGTGATGCAGCACTTTCAGGATGTCCTGCTTGAGCACCTCGATGCGGCGCTCCTGCCAGGCGGAAAGCTCCTGCCGCCGACGCAGCGCCGCCTGGATCGAAACCAGCAGGTCGGTGAAGTCAAAGGGCTTGATGACATAATCATCCACGCCCTGCAGCTTGCCGTAGCGGATATCCTGCCTCTGCCCCTTGGCCGTCAGGAAGATGAAGGGGATCGACACCCACTCCGGGCGCTGGCGGACCGCCGCCAGGAAGCCGTAGCCATCCATGCGCGGCATGCGGATATCCGAGAGGATGAGGTCGGGCGGCTCGGTCAGGCTGTTCAGCACGCGCAGCGCATCCAGCCCATCCACCGCCGGGGAAACGCGGTAGCCGTGCATTTCCAGCAGGTCGCGCAGCCCCTGGAGCAGCGCTTCATCATCTTCCACCACACAGATATGCGGAGTGCCCACGATCGCTCCTGTTAGCTGCCAGCCCGGCCCCCTGGCAGCCCGGTCACCAATATGTCCTATTCACGGCCCCTGCGATTATTGCTAACATCATGTTACGAGTATATCAGACTCTCATCAGCAGGGCGGCATCGGGCCGCGGCGCAGGGCCGTTGAGGGGGAAAACTACCCTCTCCGGGGGTTTGGCAGGGGGTCAGGCTGCTGCTATACTTGATCCCGCGCCCGGAAGCGGGCCACACCCCCAGCCCAGGAGTAATCCCGCAAGGTTATGATTGACCCAGAACTGCTTGAGATGCTGCGCTGCCCGGTGGCCGTCCAGAACGCCACCAGCCCCGAAACGGGCCGGCTGGAACTGGTGCGTGATGGCGCCTGGCTGTTCTGCCGGGATTCTGGCTACAAGTACCCGATCATCGACGGCATCCCGGTGATGCTGAAGCATGTGGGGGAAAAGTACCGGGATACGCCTGTCGAAAACCTGCCTGTCCCGCCGCCGGAGCCTGACTAGCGCAGCCGACAAGCTGGCCGCGAACCGCCGCTGGAGTGCTCGCAGCCGGCATGGAGATCGCCTATGACCGAGACACTCACGCCCGAAACCCGCATCCTGATCGTCGATGATGATCCTGGCCTGCTGACGCTGCTGACCAAAGTCATCACCCGGATGGGCGTGACGCCTGTCACCGCCGAGACCGGCCAGCGCGCGCTGGAGGCGCTGCAGGCGACCGGCCCCTTCGATCTGATGATCCTGGATCTGATGCTGCCGGATGTGGACGGCTTCGAGGTGCTCACACGCCTGCGGGCGGAGAGTGCGAACAACCAGATGCCCGTGCTGATTCTCTCCGCACGGGCCGACCCGGATACCATTAAGGAAGGGCTGGCGCTGGGCGCCGATGGCTACCTGACCAAGCCCTATCTGCCCAACACGCTCACCAGCCGTGTGCGGGCGGCGCTGGCACAGGGCCGGCGCCCGCAGGAACAACTCTTCTAGCGCCTGTCACGAACCCGGGCCTCCTCCCCGGTGGCGCGGCTTGTCCTCTCCTGCGCTGAGGGAGGCGGCAAGCCGCGTCGGGCGCTCCCGTACCGCCAGAGCGCCGGACAGGCGCTAGCGGCCGGTCGGCTCATCGTCCGGGAATGAATCGCCGTCGAAGTCGTCATCCTCCAGATAGTCGCCGCTGCTGAGCCGGCGGCGCGGGCGAGCCGCCGGGCGGTCATCCAGATAGTCCACCTCGGCGTCAATATCCTCGATCGCGCTGAGGCCGCCCAGGCTGCGGGCGCGGCGGCTGCCGGAGGGCAGCGCCCGCGGCGAACCCAGATCGCCGCGCGACCGGCGCGTCAGGCGCGGGTACTGCCCCCGGGTATTCAGTTCATGCTGACGCAGCGCCTCCCGGAACGGGGTGCGGCGCGATCGCGTCCAGCGGGCGACCACCCACGCGAGCGTCATGGTCGGGATGAGCTGGGTGCCGGGGATCAGGCCCTCCACCAGCGTGATCACCTTGAGCTGCCCCAGGCCCAGCAGTTCCAGGATGACCCATGAGATGGGCGCGGAAAAGACATCGAACACCGCGTCCAGCAGGTCGAGCGCGATAGGCACCGTGATCGGGATCGCCTGCAGAGTCTCGAAGAAGTCGGCGTTCTCCGGGATCTCTAACTGCTGGATCTGCCGGGCGGCCAGCACCAGCAGCGCGACGGCAGCCGCTACCAGCGCCCCTCCGATCAGCGCCAGCACGATCAGCGCGTCACGCAGCGGGATATTGTTGAGGTCCACTCTCTGTTCCTCCTCAGGCCAGCCCCGGGCGCAGGGATCAGCCCGGCTCCGTGATGACTTCGGTGATCAGGTCGGTCATCGAGACGATCCCCAGCAGCGCGCTGCCATCCACCACCAGCAGATGGCCGATGCGATACTGGCGGAAGATCCGCGCAATATACTGCACCTCCAGCCCGGGCGCGATGGTGATGGCCGGCTTGGTCATCACCTCGTAGACCCTGACCCGGGCCGGGTCGAGCTTTTCGGCCAGCACTTTGCTGATGACATCCGCATAGGTGATGATCCCGTAGGCGTCATCGCGGTCGTGCGGCACGACGATCAGGCTGCGCACTCCCTCATGCCGCATCTGGACGGCAGCTTCTGCCACGCTGGCATCGTCCAGGATGCTGGCAACTTCTGTGTGCATGATGTTACGCGCGCGCAGATGATAGTTAGCCACCTCAGCCCTCCGGATGCGGCACAGGCGCAGGCGCCCTCAGCCATGCTGATCGCCATTATGGATTGAGCGCCCCGCCTGCACAAATCGACCGCCGCCTCCCCGAATCGACGGCGCCCCGCTCTCACCACGCGGGGCGCCGGGAAGCGGCAGGCGGGGGCTACTCCAGCGTCATCAGGTAGGCCACCAGATCCTCGATGTCCTGCTCGCTGAGCGTCTCAGCGTAGTTCTTGTTCATCGCATCCGAGTAGCCCTCGACCACATAGGAGCCGGGCTGGATGATCGACTGGCGAAGATACTCCTGCGGCGAAACGCCCTCCAGCCGCGACGCCGCGCGGGTGGCGATTCCCTGAAAAGACGGGCCGACCAGATCGGTGCCGTCCAGGGTGTGGCAGGTGGCACAGGGGATGCCGCTTGCCCCACCGGAAAGGTACAGATCCTGCCCGCGGGCCGCTGCCTGATCGTCCGCCGCGGCGGCGCCCGGGCCGCAGGCCGCCAGCAGGACTCCCAGACCCAGAAGCCCTATCCACACTCGTTTCATAAGACAGTCTCTCCTGTTCCAAGACGGCCCGCCCTCAACCTGAGCGGGCGGCAGCCGGAGTATAGCGCAGGCACAAAGGCACGATCAAGGAACTGGCGCGCCGGCTCGCCGGGAAAGCGGGCCGGGGAAGTCAGGGGGCAAGCCGCGGCGCGGCGAAATCCGCGATGGCCTCCCCGGCGATGCGGCTGCCGGCGGCGGTCAGGTGAACGTCATCCCAGTAAACAGCGGCCGGATCGCGCCGCGCCGCGCCGTCGATCAGCGCCGGCTCCAGATCGAGCCAGTCGGCGCCCAGCGCCTCCAGCAGCCGGCGGTAGTGGACGTACACGGCGCGGTCATAGGCGTAGGACTCAGTGAGCGGCAGGGCGAAGGATCGCGGCGGCACCAGCACGAAGGCCAGCCGCAGATCGTGATCGGCGGCGTAGGCCAGCAGCCCCGCCAGATCGGCCTGCGTGGAGGCGACGGCCTCCGGCGCGACCTCCACCCGGCGCCGCCCGGCCATCCCCAGGATGCGGTTGGCGTACACGGCCAGCAGCCGGTAGGTGCGCAGGCTGCGCAGAGGGCGCTTGAGGCGCTCGGCCAGCGAGGGAGGAGGCTCCGGCGGGCCGGGGGGCGGATCGTCGCCGGACTCTCCGGCGCTGCCGGGTTCTGCGGCGCCGCCCGCGACATCGGCCAGCGTGCTCAGGCGCAGGCTGCGCCCGAAGTCGTTCTGGGTGGTGATCAGCACCAGCACCAGATCGGGGGCATAGGACGGCGCGTCCAGCGCCTCCAGCAGGCGGCGCTCCTGCTCCTGGCCATAGCCGGGGACGCCCCAGCCCATGACCTCGACCGGGGTGTCCAGGCGGGCCGCCAGCGCGGCCTCCACCTGCGCAGCCGGCGCCTCCTCGACGGCCACGCCCGCGCCGAAGACGAGCGAATCGCCCAGCAGCAGGACCCGGCGGACGCCGGGCGGGCGCTCCGGGAGGTAGTCGCGGTCGTCGCGGAAGCCCAGGTTGTTGGTGCGGACGGCGATGGTCGCGCCGTCGGACTGGCGCACGAACTCGACGACCAGGCCGGGCTTCAGGCGGTATTCCAGGAATGGATCCGGCTCATAGAGGGAGACGGAAGCCTCCCAGTTGGGCGGGGCCGCGCCGGGGCGGGCCTCCAGGGGATCGTACACCAGCCGCAGGAAGGCTTCGACCAGCCCCAGGCCGATCAGCAGGCTGAGGGCGGCGGCCAGCAGGCCGCGGGCCGCCTCGCGGCGGCGGGATGGAGGATCGGGCGGGTTCATCAGGCGGCGATTGTAGCGGCGCGGGCCGCCGCCGTCGAATCAGGCGGGGTAGGCCGCCGAGCGCAGCGTGTGACGCGCCAGCCGGTCGCGCTGCACCGCCACCCCGATCCCCGGGCCGGCGGGCACCTCCAGCGTGCCGTCGGCGTTCAGCGTGAAGGCCGGCTCCACGATGTCCTGCTGCCAGTAGCGATCTGAGGCCGAGATGTCGCCGGGCAGCGAGAAGTTGGGCAGCGAAGCCAGCGCTGCGTTGTGCGCCCGCCCGATGCCCGACTCCAGCATCCCGCCGCACCACACCGGCACGCCGGCCTGGCGGCACAGGTCGTGGATGGCGCGGGCGTTCGCCAGCCCGCCCACCCGCGCCGGCTTGATGTTGATGATCCGGCAGGCGGAAAGCGCCAGCGCCTCGCGGGCGCGGCTGACGGAGTGGATGCTCTCGTCCAGACACAGCGGCGTGCGCAGCGCCGTCTGCAGCGCGGCGTGATCGAGCAGATCGTCATGGCCCAGCGGCTGCTCGATCATCAGCAGATCATAGCCATCCAGGGCGGCCAGCATCGGCGCATCGGCGGGCGTGTAAGCCGAGTTGGCATCCACCATCAGCGGGATGTCCGGGAAGCGCTCGCGGACGCCGCGCACCACGCGCTCGTCGTAGCCGGGCTTGATCTTGATCTTGATGCGCCGGTAGCCTTCGGCCAGGTGTCCGGCGATGCGCTCCAGCAGATCGCCCAGGCGCTCCTCGATGCCAACGCTGACGCCGCTGGCGATGCGCGAGCGCTCCCCGCCCAGCAGGGCCGCCACGGAGACCCCCGCCGCCTGCGCCTCGAGGTCCCACAGGGCGGCTTCCAGCCCGGCCTTCGCCATCGGATGGCCGCGCACCCGCGCCAGCCGGCCCGGCAGATCGGCGGCGTGGGCGATCTCCGCGCCCAGCAGCATCGGGATCAGGAAGTCGCGCTGGACGTGCCAGCAGGTTTGGATCGTCTCGTAGCAGTAGAACGGATCGACATCCACCGGCGACTCGCCGTAGCCGGTCAGGCCGTCCGCGTGGACGGCCAGCACGATCTTGTCGATGGCGTCCACGCGGCTGAAGCTGGTCTCAAACGGGTGTCTGAGCGGCATCCGCAGGTGGAACTGCTCGATGCGGTCAATCTTCATCGCGCCCCTCCGCCATAGCGGCGATATCCGGCCCGCGGGTCAGGGTGTAGAAGCTGCGGCGGGCGGGGCCGTCCCCGCGGCTGGCAAAGCCCGTGATGACGTAGCCGCGCTCGAAGGCCCGGGTGAAGACCGCGCGGGTGTGGTCGCGCCAGGCCCGCGCCAGCCCCCGGTCAGCCCGCTTGATCGCATAGAAATCGCCGGGGATCTCCACCTGCGCCACAGGCGCACCGGGGTCCAGAACCCGATCCGCCGGGGCGCGCAGGCCATCCGGCCTCTCGACGGCGGCGTTGAGCGCCGGCGCGGACTCCGGCGGCGCGTCGGGCCGGCCAGCCAGATGGCGGCGGACTCGCCCGCTGGTCAGCCACCATTCCACCTCGAAGCGGTCGCTGGGCAGGCCGGCGTTCAGCTCCTCGGGGATCTCGCCGTACAGGTCCGGCAGGTAGCGGCGGGCGATCGCGCCCAGCCGGCCCACGTTCAGGCGGGCGTTGAGGCTCAGCAGAGGATCGTAAGTCCAGACGGCCAGCTTCAGGCCCTGCGCCAGCAGGCGCTCCCGCTGGGCCAGTTTGAGCCGATAGCCGACCCCCCGCGTCTGGAACTCCGGGCGCACGCCCATCATGTGCGAACAGTGCAGCAGATTCGTCCCCAGCCAGCGGGCCTGATCGGCGTCCGCCAGGCCCAGAAAACCGAACACGAAGCCGGCGATCCAGCCGGCGGGCGTGAAGGCCGCCAGCACCAGCCCGCCGTGACGGGCGGCGGTGATCAGCAGATGGGCGGGCACCAGGGCGGTGTCGGTGGCCATGCCCCAGGCGGCCCGCTGCACCTGCTCGATCTGCTGGAACTCGCCCGGGTCCGCCGGGGGACGGATAGTGAGATCATCGGTCACGGGTCAGCCCCTCCGACCGCGCAGCGGGATCACGCCCCTAGCATAGCACGTCCGCGCCGGGAGGCGAGTCGATGGGACGGGCGAGGGCGCAACTGCGGCGGCCCATTCGGGCTGATCAGAACACAGGGCCGGGCCGCTACACGGTCGTGAAATTTGTATGGATTCGACGGGCGCGTGTTTGCCATCTACCCGGCATGGTATATACTGTTAACGAGTCCCGGGCGATAGGAGGGTATCGCCTGAATGTGTCCGCGCCCCCTCATTGATTATGATTCGCTATTAACTGCTGCTTATTCTACCTAATACGAGGATGGTTTTGATGGCGACCCGCACCAATTTCCCTATCCTGCGCGTACTGGCCGCACTCAGCCTGTTAACCATCAGCCTGCTGATCGGGCCAGCCGCTCACGCCGCCCCGGACGAAGCGCCCGCCCGGCTGGGCAACCCGGTCGCCATGGTGACGCTGGATGTCCCTGACACGGCTCCGCTGGGATCAGATGTCAGCTTCACCGCGACCTTCGACAACGCCGGCGCGGCAGCGGACGACACCGGCTACGGGCCGTTCATCGACCTCTACCTGCCGACGACCGGCAACGATGGTGACGGCGACGGGCTGGGCGGGACCAGCATCACCGCGACCTTCCTGGGATCGCCGGTGCCGATGACCGTGCTGACCTTCCCCGGCAGCGGGGTGGTCAACCACCCGCTTTCGTATGCGCTGGGCACGGGCGCGCCGCTCCAGGTCAACGGCACGCCCGGCGACCGGCTGGTCGTCCTGCAGCTGCCGTTCGGATCGTTCACCCGCGATCAGCCGCCGGCGGTGGTTGATGTGACGGTGGACATGAGCCCGAATGCCAACCTGGGCGAGCTGATGACCATCCGCGCGCGCGGCGGCTTCACCTACGGCGGCACGGCGCTCAACGACTGGTGCTGCGCCGATGCGACCCTCGTCAACCCGGCCAGCCCGGACGCCATCCCCGACTGGCCCGGCGACAGCGTGGAGCCGACGCTGATGACCGTCAGCAAGGCTTACAACGGCCCGGAAGATGAGACGGCCACCGGCCCCAACTTCCCGCGCCAGTACGAAGTCACCGTCAGCATCGCGCCGGGACAGACGGTCGATGACCTGTTCGTGACCGACACGCTGCCGGATAACATCGTCTTTAACGGCGCCAGCGGCAGCAGCGGCAGCCTGGACGGCGCGACGACCGCCGTCATCGGCTCGCCGGGCGGCGTGGTGGTATGGGACTTCGGCGACGGCGTCGCCGGCACCGCCACCCTGACCATCGACTTCTACGTCGATCAGTACGACGTGGGCGGCCCCGGCAGCTATGTGATCGATCCCGGCTCCGGCGATGACGCCACCGCGGTGAACACCAGCGGCGCCACCGCCAGCTGGACGCCCACCGACCCGGACGATCCGGGCGGGGCCACCAGCGGGGTCTGCATCGGCTGCGACCACACCCTGACGCCGAAATCCATCGCCATCCAGAAGGGCGTCAGCGACCCGCCGGTGGTCGATCTGCACGAGCCCGGCTACACGCCCGGCGACACGGTGGAATACACGCTGGAGTTCCAGATCTCCGACTTCTTCGCCTTCGAGAACCTCATCGTGGTGGATGTGCTCTCGGACGGGCAGCACTTCGATGCCACCTTCACGCCGCAGCTTGACATCTCGCGCGGCGCCACGACGATCACCAGCGGGAACTTTGACGACTTCGACCCGACGCCCGGCACGGGCGACATTCAGGAATACTGGACCGGCGGGACGCCCGGCACGCCGGCCCCCGGCGGGCTGACGGACGGCGACACTGAGATCACCTTCCGGGTGTCCGATGAGCTGATCGCCGACCTGGCCACGGACGGCGGCATCCTGCGCGGCGGCTGCGTGCCCTCCGGCGGCACCGGCGGCGGCGACCCGGACTGCACCGTCTTCAACGGCGGCCCGCTGACCGGCACCATCACCTACCGGGCCATCATCCTGGAGGACTTCACCGACATCCCCGGCGATTCGTCGGTTGACCACGGCGACCCGCTGGATAACGCCGTCACCATCACCGGCGACGTGCTGGACGTGACCGACCTGGTCGGCAGCGTGGACGACGAGAGCGATGACAGCAGCGCCGCCATCGAGGTCATCCGCGGCGAGCTGAGCAAGGACATCTACGCCTACAGCACCGACGGCGGCCTGACCTTCACGCTCGGCGCGCCGGGGCAGAACGTCTCGCCGGGTGACCAGCTGGTATTCGTGCTCAACTACACGCTGCCCTCCAGCGACACCGAGCTGCTGGAGATCACCGACTACCTGCCGCTGCCCGTGCTGGACGCGGACGAGATGACGACCTTCGATGAGACTATCGCCGGGACGATCCCGCCGGCGGGGACGGCCACCTTCGGCAGCGGCGATACGTTCTACGCGCTGTCCGGCATTATCCCAACCCTCAACGTCGATTCGGATGCCAACAGCGTGACCTTCGACTACGGGCCGGAGTATGACGGGCCGGGGCAGGACCTCAGCACCGTGCAGATCCTGTTCACGGTGACGATCACCGATGATCCGTTCGCTGACGGGCTGCTGCTGACCAACTTCGCCCGCGCCAGCGAGTCCAACTCCTTCGGGACGACCTCGGTGGATGACAAGCTGGTGCAGTTCGTGCTGGGGCAGCCGGTGCTGCGCACCACCAAGACCATCGTGGCGACCGACAACCCGGCGGCCATCTACAGCGGCACGCCGGCGTCGGTGACCTTCGCGGATCCGCCCGGCGCCGCCGAACCGCGCTGGGCCGGGACGATCACTGACCCCGCGCAGGTGGGCAACGCCAACGTCAGCAATATGGAAGGCAGCGATCACGTCACCTTCGCGATCGTGATCTACAATACCGGCTCCGCCGCCAAGGGCGGGTTTGACATCACCCTGCGCGACGAGCTGCAGTCGCCGGACTTCCAGATACCCGGCGGCGGGATCAACCTGCACGTCAACTACGGCGACGGCACGTCGGTGCCGTACACGGATGTCAACGCCGGCAACCCCGGCCTGTTCGGCGACGGGATCGAGATCACCGATCCGGGGCCGGATCAGGGCGCCTGCCAGCTGGAAGACCTGGTCAACGGCCACCATATCATCATCGTGACTTATGACCTGCAGATCCGGCCCGGCATCGCCCCCAACACCGTGATCACCAACACCGGGCACGTGATGAGCTACGCGGGCGAGGAAGGCGGCGACGATCACCTGCCCAACACGCCCGACGACGACCTGACCGACACAGCCCGCACGACCATCGGCTCCCAGGCGGACAAAGCCGCCAACCCGAGCACAGTCACCATCGGCGAGACCTTCCGCCAGCGCATCGTGGTGGTGATCCCGCCCTTCACCAGCATGGCCTCGGCCCCCGGCAACCCCGGCTACGTCGAGCTGCTGGACGAGATCGAGGCCAACGGCGCGCACGCCATCCCCGGCACCGCCAGCTTCGAGGTGCTGGACGACTGCAGCGATACCGCGCTGGACGGCGCGGCGTTCCAGTCCGGGATCATCGTCAACACCGCCCAGACCGATGCGTCTCTGGACACTGCGATCGGCGAGAACATCCTGTGGGAGTTCCCCGCGCCGATCGACAACTCCAGCGGCAATACGTCGTGCAGCTTCGCCGTGGAGATCGACATCCGGGTGGTGGATATCGACCAGAACAGCCTGCCGGACGGGCCGAACTTCCACTACTGGCTGCCGCCCACCGACACCAACCAGACGGTGCCCGACACCGCCACCCTGACCTACACCGACTCGGTGACCAACCAGCCGCAGTCGTTCGACTCCGGCAGCTTCACCGTCGATGTCGATCAGCCGGTCATCCAGCTGGACAAGCAGGTGGCGCTGGTGCTGGACTCGACCGGGACTCCCAAAGCCAACCAGAATGAGGAACTGCGCCGCGGCGAGTTCGTGGTCTACCACGTGGTGCTGACCAACACCGGCGAATCGACGGCCTACGAGGTCAGCTTCGACGACATCCTGCCGCTGCACATGCAGCTGGTGAACGGCTCGGTCTTCCTGGATAACGGGGCCGGCGGCGGCATCGCCGGCAACGGCCTGCGCGACGGCACCGAGCCGCAGCTGGCCAACCCGGCCACCAGCGGCAACCCGACGACCACCGGCCAGACCATCAGCTTCCTGTACCAGCTGGATATCCCGCTGGACGACGCGGGCACGCCGCTGGTGCAGGAGAATGTCTACGGGCCGGTGGCCTTCCGGGCGCGCGTGCTGAACAGCATGCCGCTGGGCAACACGATGATCAACTACGCGGATGCCGACTGGTCCACCCTGGACGGCAGCCAGCCGTTCGAGCGCATCTACGACGACTCGGCGGGCAAGGCGGATGACGGCGGCCTGGACGAGGACACCGCCGAGACGATCATGATCGACCTGCGGCTGCAGAAGGACTTCGATCCGGATCCGATCGGCCTGACCGTCCCGCCGACCGTCTCGACGCTGACCTTCACCATCACCAACCCGAATGTCTTCACCGACCTGATCAACGTCCGCTTCACAGATGATCTGCCGCGCGGGCTGGAGATCGCCGGCCCGGCGGTGGGCGACTGCAACGGCGGCACGGTGACGGCCGTGCCCGGCACGCGGCGCATCCGGCTGGAGGCCGGCTCGCTGGCAGCAGGCGACACCTGCCTGATCACAGTCGATGTGATCGGGACCTTCGCGGGCATCTTCTATAACGAGACGACCGAGATCACCTCGACGGAAACCGGCCCTGGCGAGACGGCGGATGATACGCTGGTGGTGGCCGACGATCTGGCGGTGGTGAAGGAGTTCTCGCCGTCCCAGATCGCAGTCGGCGATACCTCCACCCTGACGTTCTCGATCCTGAATGCGTCCGGCAATGACATCAACGGCACGCTGGAACTGACCGATCCGCTGCCCGCGGGCGTGGTGGTCGCCACGCCGGGCGTGACGGGCGGCATCTGCAACGGCGGCACGCTCGACACGACCACCCCCTCGCTGATCAGCCTGACCGGCGCCACCCTGGCGGACGGCGACAGCTGCGCCTTCAGCGTCGAGGTCGTGGGTCTGCAGGAAGGCCGCTACGACAACGTGGCGAGCGCCACCGACGGCGTCATCACGGTGGACAGCAACATCGATACGCTGGTGGTGCGCAACCGGCTGATCAGCGAGGCCGTCGCCCTCCGCGGTGCGCTGGTGGTGGGCGACCCGGCCATCGCCAAGTACGGATCGCCGGCCAGCGCCACCGCCGGGGAGACGATCACCTGGACGATCACCATCACCAACACGGGGCCGACGCCGCTGACACCCGTCTTCGTCAACGACCCGGTGCCGGCCTTCCTGACCATCCTGGGCGCGACCTCCACGCACGGCACGGTCAGCATCAACGGGCAGGTGGTGACGGTGGATGTGGGCCTGCTGAACCCCGGCGAGACGGCGGTCGTGACCATCCAGACGCTGGCAAACGACCTCGCTCAGCCGCCTGAGCTGTGCAACGAGATGTCGGTCGAGTTCCTGTCCCAGACCACCGGCAGCCCGACCTCGCGGATGGCCCGCGGCTGCGTGGAGTTCTTCCCGGCGCGGCTGCCGGATACGGGCGGCCTGCCGATAGCCAGCCGCCCGCTGGTCGGGGCAGCCGTGGGAGTGACCGCGCTGCTGGGGCTGGCCGGGCTGGGCATCCTGCTGCGGGGGCGGCACGCAGTCTGATCGCCGCCGGCTGACCTACATCAGTGAACCGGGGCGCGGCGCTGCACAGGCCGCGCCCCGGCGATTCACCATCCACCAGAGCAAAGCCCCGTCAAACGGCGGGCAGAGTCGAACAACGCACGCTGAGCAGCCTTCCTGCGCAGATTGTCACAAACAGACATGCCCGCTTAACTGCCATTCAGGGTCGCGGGTAGTCTGAAATAGGCAAAAAGAGCAGGGTTTCTGAAGGTCGTAATATCGGCGATCCGGCTATCGTGGAACGTCAAGACTTGAATCCCATAGGCATGGTACACCGCCGGCAGCTCAGATTGACGGTACAACCCAAACGCAGGCTGGCGATTCGCGCGGGTGGCCAACAAACGCCAGCGCCCCTGTGCCTTTCCACTGAAGATGGTCCTGGAAATCAGCGCGCGAATCTCGTCTCGCCCGCGGTACCACGCAGGGATCGGCGGCATACTGAAGGTGGCATCTTCCTTCAGCAGCCGCACCAGACCTTCGATATCCGCCGTTTCCCATGCGCTTACGTAATCATGAAGCTGCACCCGGGTTGCATCGCCCGGCACGCGGATAGTTTCGTGCTCAACAGAAGGGGCAGCGCCGTGATGAGCTAACCGCACACGCGCCCGATGCAGCGCACTTTTGACGGCCGATACCGTTATATCGAGCAGCTCAGCCACCTCTCTCGCTTCCCAGCCCAGCGCATCACGCAAGATGAGTACCGCCCGCTGGCGCGGCGGCAGCAAATGCAGCGCAGCCATAAAAGCGATCGTGATATTTTCCTTGACGAAGAAATCCTCTTCGGGAGTGCTGCCGGCCGGGCCGAGTAGATGGTCAGGGTAAGGTTCCAGCCAGATGGGTTCCATGACCTCCGCAGGGATCGGTTCAGCGACCGTGGAAACCGGTTGATAAGTGATTGGCACGACCCGCCGGGCGTGCTTTTTGAGCGCATCCAGACAGTTATTCGTGGCGATTTTGTACAACCAGGTACGGAGCGGCCCTCGTCCCTCGAACGTCTCGCGCAGTCGCCAGGCTCGCAGAAAAGTCTCCTGCACCATATCCTCGGCATCCTGGACAGAACCCATTATTCGATAACAGTGCGCCTGCAATTCACGTCGATAAGGTTCCACCATCTCGCCGAACTCATGCTGGTTAAGGCTGCTCAACTTCATGGGGCCGGTCATCATCTATCAGTGCTTTCCCCGATCCGATCTGCTCAGTAACGAATCAACCCGACGGCTCGCCGCGAACGCACCCTTTTGCATCCCAATCCAGTCTTACTTATGCGAAGTCGATTCTAGCACAGGGAGCTGTCGATCATGAAAAGGATTATCGTGCGTTACCGAGTCAAGCCTCACCTGGCCGCCGAGAATCAGGCGCTCATCGAAAGGGTCTTTGACGAGCTGCAAAGGAGCAGCCCCCCCGGCTTACGGTATGCTTCGTTTAAGCAGGATGACGGCGTATCTTTTGTCCATATCGCCGCTATCGAAACGGAGAACGGCGAGAATCCTTTGCCGCAGTCTCCGGCCTTTCAGGCGTTTCAAATGGAACCCAGAGCGCGCTGCGATGAACAACCGATCGCAGCAGAACTGGAGGAAATCGGCTCTTATCGCTCCGCCGGTCTGTAATGGGATGCTTTCATTTTCACCTCGATGAACTGGATCGGTCTGTCAACAGGGAGGAAAGATAAACCGTGAAGTACTTTAGTGAGACAATCAACATTAAGGCTCCTGAGGAAACGATCTGGCGGATCTTGACCGATGCTTCGAGCTATCCCACCTGGGATCCGGGGGTCATTCGTATCGAAGGCACGATTGCACTCGGCGAAAAAGTGACTGCCTATAACAAAATCAACCCTGATCGCGCCTTTCCCGCCACAGTGACCGAACTTGTCCCCAATCAAAAGATGGCATGGTCCGGGGGAATGCCTCTTGGATTGTTCAAAGGCGTGCGCACGTTCACCCTCACCCCGAAAGGCGATGGCAGCGTCGATTTCACCCTGCGTGAAGAGTTTAGCGGGCCGCTGCTGCCGCTGATCGGTCGTTCGATACCCGATATGACGGTATCCTTCAAGGAGGCTGTGGCGGGATTGAAAGCCCATGCAGAGAGAGGATAAGCAACCCCACCTACCGCGCGAATCGGCATAAATGGTCTATCGGAAAGAGAGGCTGGTGAAACACTATGACGCAGAATAAACCCGCCGGACAGGGCACGAAAGAGGATCCCTGGGTTCTCCAGACACCCCCGGGAACATCCGAATACACCCTGTATCGTGACGAAACCCTTCATCCTCCCGCCCTGGTATGTACAGTAGGGAAAACCGTGCTGCTCTACGACTTACGCTGCATCGAAGACCTGCACGCTATGCTAAAAGCGCATGGCGACTGGATGGAATTGGGCAGCGCCGATGAACAAAAGCCCGCCAAAGAGGGCACTGTCGAGGCATGGGGACGTTCACCGGATAACCCCGTTGGCGGCTGGTACGGGTTAAAGAAGGGACTGCGGGGACGCTTTGGGATGTATATCCCGCCGCTGCTCGAAGCCCTGGGTCTGGCCGAGGTCGAACACAAGCCTAAAGGCAATCGCATGAGGGCGCTGTAGACCCATGCAACGACGCCCTGCCCGTCTGCCAACACCCATGCGACGGTGAACTCCGGCAGCGTGCCGGCCTGCCCGGTGCCGTAAGCGGACAGAGCCCGGCTTGACGCAGAAAGCAGAGGGCGCGGCTCTACCGCCGCGCCCTCTGTGATTCCAGCCTGCCGCCGGTACGCCGGCGCTGGCCCTACGGCCCGACTGACGTCACGCAGACGATCGGCGCATTCGTGATGTCAGTATTGCCGGATACCGAGCTGTTCGTGCCTTCAACCACGCACGGGTTGGTGTAGCCCTCGATGACGTTGTCCGTCACCCGGTTGTTGTCCATCGTCGTGTTGGTCGCCGCGGCACCGTTATCATCAAAGCGGTCGAAGCGGATGCCGTCATAGCCCCCCGGATTGACGATCGTGTTGCCGGTCACCTTGTTGCCGCTGGCCACCGCGTCATAGTCGCGCGCAGCCCCGCCCATGGCCGAGAAATATATCCCGGCGCTGTCAACATCCGTGAGGGTATTCTTGCTGATCTTGTTGCCGATACACTCGTGCTGGCTGCTGCCGAAGAAAAGATAGGTCCCGGAGCAGGTCAGGGAGATGCCGACATCGGTGCCGGTGATGGTGTTGCCGCTGACTTTGACGCCGCTCATGTTCTGCAGATCGATGCCTGTGTCGTAGTTCGGATCGCTGCTGGTGATCGTGCTGCCTTTGATCTGGAGCTTATCAACGCCGATGGCCCGGATCCCGACCTGCTGGTAGGCGTCCGGCAGGCTGATCGTGTTGTTCTTGAGCTTGGCCTGGAGGCCATATCCGTACAGAAAGATGCCGTAGCTGCTGACGGAATCAATAACCGTGTCCTGGATGCTAACCTTGGACATCGCGTCCGGGTAGACATCGGCCACATAGATGCCATAACCGATCTTGCCATCAACCGGAAAGTTCTGGATGGCGGTCACATGCAGCGTGTCGATCTTGACTGAACTGTTGTTGATCGCGAGGCCGTACATCGCCGAGGTGCTGGCGGCGAAGCGACCGGCGCCGTCGAAGCGCAGCCCTTCAAGGGTGATCTTCTGCGAGTCCTCAATGATGAGCAGGGTTCCCCCGTCATGGCCGGGGAACAGCGGCAGCGGCGGGCGGATGAGGACATCATCCGGGTTCCCGGTCATGCCCACCAGTTTGAGGCCGCTGCGGCCGCTGATCGTGAGCCATTCATCGTAATTGCCGGGGCAGATGACGATCTGGCTGTAGCCGGCCGGGTCGTTGATGGCATCCTGGATGCTGCTGAACGGGGCAGCAGCGCAGGCAGACGATTCGTCCGCGCCGGTGTTGACGTAGACGGAGCTGCCGGCCAGCGCGGCGGGCGGCTGGCCGCCGAACGCCAGCGCCAGCACGGCAGCCAGCAGGGATATGGGGATGAGACGGCTGATGATACGGTGCATGTCGCTTCTCCAGAGGTTGGGTTGCGCTGCGCCCCTGCAGAGCACAGGTAGGCGACGGTGAATCAGGAGCATAGCGCAGTAAAATGGTCTGCTTTGTAGTATATTGAGGCGCCCCGGTTCACGCGAATCGGGAAGCCCGCCGGGGGTTACTTGCCCGCCCCGCCGGCTCCATGCTACGATGGCCCCGATCGCCGCACCGCCGCCGGAGGGAACGGGTGCTCGCTAAAGTCAACAGCTGCGCGCTGGTGGGGCTGGACGGCACGCTGGTCGAAGTGGAAGTCGATTCTTCCCGCGGGATGCCGGCTATCGCGCTGGTGGGGCTGCCCAGCGCCTCGGTGAAGGAAGCCCGCGACCGCGTCTGGGCGGCCATCCGCAACTGCGGCCTGCACTTCCCCGGCGGCCGGCTGACCATCAACCTGGCCCCCGCCGATCTGCGCAAGGAAGGCCCCGCCTACGACCTGGCGATCGCGCTGGGGCTGCTGGCGGCCAGCGGGCAGATCCCGCCCGACGCGCTGGAGGACGCGCTGGTGCTGGGCGAGCTGTCGCTGGAAGGCAGCGTCCGGCACGTGCGCGGGGTGATCGCGGCGGCGGCGCTGGCCCGCACGCTGGGCCTGAGCCGCGTCTTCGTCCCTGCCGGGGACGCGCCGGAGGCGGCGCTCATCCCCGGCGTGGAGGTGCTGCCGGCGGATCATCTGATCTCCGTCGTCGAGCACCTGCTGGGGCTGGACACCATCCCTCCGTTCGATCCCGCGCTGACCCCGCCCCCGCCCGCCGACCCCGACCGGCTGACCGACTTCGCCGACGTGCGGGGACAGGAGCACGTCAAGCGGGCGCTGGAGGTAGCGGCAGCCGGCGCCCATAATGTCCTGATGACCGGCCCGCCGGGCGCGGGCAAGACGCTGCTGGCCCGGGCCGTGCCCGGCATCCTGCCGGAGATGACCCTCGATGAGGCGCTGGAGGTCACGCGCATCTACTCGGTGGCCGATATGCTGCCGGGGCACACCCCGCTGCTGCGCCAGCGGCCCTTCCGCGCCCCGCACCACACCATCAGCCATGCCGGGCTGGTGGGCGGCGGATCGTGGCCGCGCCCCGGCGAGATCAGCCTGGCGCACCGCGGCGTGCTGTTCCTGGACGAGCTGCCGGAGTTCGGGCACGCGTTAGAGATGCTCCGGCAGCCGCTGGAAGACCGCACGGTGACCGTCAGCCGGGCCTCCGGCGCGCTCACCTTCCCGGCCAGCTTCATGCTGATCGGCGCCTCCAACCCGTGCCCGTGCGGCTACTACGGCGACCCGCTCAAGCCCTGCACCTGCTCCCAGACGATGATCACGCGCTACATGCAGCGCCTCTCCGGCCCGCTGCTGGACCGCATCGACATCCACATCGAGGTGCCGCGGGTGGACTATGACAAACTGTCCGCCGACCGGCAGGGCGAGCCGTCCGCGGCGGTGCGGAGCCGGGTGCAGGCCGCCCGCGACCGGCAGGCCGCCCGCTTCGCCGGCACCCACCTGATCAGCAACGCCGACATGGGCGCCAAAGAGATCCAGCAGCACGCCCGGCTGGACTCCGAGGGCGAAAAGCTGATGCGGGCCGCGATGGCCCAGCTCCAGCTCAGTGCCCGCGCCTATCACCGGGTGCTGAAACTGGGGCGCACCATCGCGGACCTGGAGGGCGCCGACGTGATCCGGCCCCACCACCTGGCCGAAGCCCTCCAGTACCGGGCGCGGCAGGGCTGACCCCCCGATCCGGGAGCCGCAGGACACGGGATCCATCCAGCGGGGGCCGCTGCGCCGGCCCGGGAGGATGGGGTCACCTTGTTGTCGCTCTGCTGCAGGCCCGGTAGAATCGCTCCTCATCAGTGGAGGAGGGGCCAGCCATGACCGTCTCTTTGGAGAAGCTGAAGGCGGAACTCGAGCGCCAGCGCGAGGCGCTCAACGCAGAGCTGGCCGATTTGCAGGCCGTCTCTGACGAGGGGATGGGGTACAGCAACCACCAGGCGGACGACGCCAGCGAAGCCTATGAGCAGGCCGCCACACTGGCCATGCGCCAGAACGCCGAGCGTCTGCTGTACCTGGTCGAGCGGGCGCTGCAGCGCATGGCAGCCGGCACCTATGGATCGTGCCGCAGCTGCGGGCAGCCCATCGACCCGGCGCGGCTCAACGCCATCCCCTATGCGCGCTACTGCCTGGAGTGCGCTCAGAAGTATGGCGAGTAGGCGGCCCGCTCCGCCGCCACCCGTATGGACAGCCCCATCACCCTCACCGCCGGCGAAGACGGCCAGCGCCTCGACCGGTTCATCGCCGCCGCCGTGACCGCGCTCAGCCGCACCGAGGCGCAGCGGCTGATCAAAGCCGGCGACATCCGGGTGAACGACCGCCCGGCCCGGCCCTCCTACCGGCTCACCGCCGGGGAGGTCATCACGATCACCCTGCCCCCGCCGGCCCCCGCCGGCCTGCTGGCCGAGGATATCCCGCTGGATGTGCTGTACGAAGATGACGACCTGGCGGCGGTCAACAAGCCCGCCGGGATGGTGGTGCATCCGGCGCACGGCAGCGAGAGCGGCACGCTGGTCAATGCGGCGCTGGCCCGCTGGCCGGCGATGCGGCGCATCAGCGGGGAGGAACGGCCCGGGGTGGTGCATCGCCTCGACAAGGACACCTCCGGCGTGATCGTGCTGGGCAAGACGCCGGCGGCGATCAAATCCCTGCAGGCGCAGTTCAAGGCACGCACGACGCTCAAACGCTACGTGGCGCTGGTGGAAGGCCACCCCGCGACGGGCACGGGCCGGATCGAGGCGCCCATCGCCCGCGACCCGGCCCAGCGCAAGCGCATGGCCGTCGTGCCGGGCGGGCGGCCCGCCGTCACGCAGTTCCGGGTGCGCGAATCGTTCGACGCCCACAGCCTGCTGGAGATCGATCTGCTCACCGGACGCACCCACCAGATCCGCGTGCATCTGGCCTGGCTGAAGCACCCGGTCGCCGGCGATACGGTCTACGGCTTCCGTAAGCCGACGATCCCCCTGAAGGGCCGGCTGTTCCTGCACGCCGCCGAACTGGAAGTGGATTCCCCCAGCAGCGGCGCCCGGCTGCGCTTCGAGGCCCCGCTGCCAGCGGAGCTGGAGGCCGTGCTGGCGGCGCTGCGGGCGGCGCGGTAGCCCCCCGCAAACAAGAAGCCGCCCGAAGGCGGCTCACCGGCAGGTTTTCAGCTTTCAGCCTCCCGGCCTGAGGGTCAGCCCTGCTCCTGCTTGACCCACGCCCGCAGCGCCGCCATGTGATCCCGCGCATGCCCGTAGGATTCCTCGGCGATCTCCTCCCACACCGGGCGCCCGCCCGTCCAGACGTAGCGCGCGGGGTCGGTCAGTTCGGACTGGCTGAGCGCCTCGACCTGCGCCAGCAGATCGCGGTGCGAGCGCCGCCAGCCGGCCAGCACGTCGGCCAGCGACCGATCGCGGCTGCGGGCGTAGATCGCCGCATTGAGCGCGTCCACGTCCAGAGGCGCGGCTGGACGGCCCGGCGCCCCTTCGGCCAGCCGGTCGATCACCCACTGCTGCCAGAAGGTGAGGTGCGCGATCACGTCCTTGACCGACCAGTCGCCTTCCACGCCGGGCCGGGTCTTCTGCTGATCGCTGAGGGCCGCAAGGATCTGCTCCAGCGCGGCGTGGGAGGTACGCAGGTGGTTCAGCAGCTTTGCTTTGTCCATAGCTTTTTTCTTTCTCCGCGGGTGCTGCCTTCATTTTACCCGATCCGGGCGGCGTCTTTCGAGGCCCGCGCCATCTCTGCCCGATCCAGGTAAGGGCGCAGCGATCCGCCTTCCAGCGCCCAGATGCCGGTGGCGAAGCGGTCGATGAAGGCCCGGTCGTGCGCGGCGACCAGCACCGCGCCGCCCGCTGCCCGTAGCTCAGGCCCCGGGATCACTCCCGGCCCGTGACGGACGCGGCTTCCCGGCGTTATACTGTAGGGGATGCGAAAGACCGGATCCACGGAGCAGCGATGAAGCACATTGCGGTACTGACCAGCGGCGGGGACGCCCCCGGCATGAACGCCGCCATCCGGGCTGTCGTCCGGGGGGCAGCCGAGCAGGGATGGGAGACCTCCGGCGTGCGCCGCGGCTATCTGGGCCTGATGCACGGGGACTTCCGCCCGCTCGGCCCGCGCGATGTCGGCGGGATCATCCAGCAGGGCGGTACGATGCTCGGCAGCGCCCGCTCCCCCGAGTTCCGCACGGAGGAAGGGCGCAAAACCGCGCTGGCTAACCTGGAGCACCACCGCATCGATGCGCTGGTGGTGATCGGCGGCAACGGCTCGCAGGCCGGGGCGCTGGCGCTGCACCAGATGGGCTTCCCGGTGGTCGGCGTGGCCTCCACCATCGATAACGACCTGTACGGCTCCGATACGACCATCGGCGTCGATACGGCGATCAACGTCGCGCTGGAGTCGCTCGACCGGCTGAAGGTCACGGCGTCTTCTCATCAGCGGGCCTTCCTGATCGAGGTGATGGGCCGCAACTGCGGCTATATCGCGCTGATGACCGGCATCGCCGGCGGGGCCGAGGCCGTCGTCATCCCCGAGGTGGAGACCGCGGAAGAAAGTGTCGCCCAGCAGATACGGGACGCCTATAACCGCAAGAAGCTGCACGCGATCGTGGTCGTGGCCGAGGGCGCCCCGTGCAACGCCGACCGACTGATGCGCTACTTCCGGCAGAACCGCGAGCGTCTGGGCTTCGAGGTGCGGGCCACCACGCTGGGGCACGTGCAGCGCGGCGGGACGCCCAGCGCCTTTGACCGGGTGCTGGCGACCCGGCTGGGCATGGGCGCGGTGGAGGCCATCGCGGGGGGCCGCTTCGGCGTGCTGGCCGGGCGCGTCAACGCGCAGACGGTCCTCACCCCTCTGGCCGAGGTCGTGGGCAACCAGAAGACGCTCGACCTGGGCCTGCTGGAACTGGTCCGCGTGCTGGCCAGGTAGCGCACGGAGCGGCGAGGGTGGGCGACAGCGGCAACCTGCTGACGGGGCTGGTCCTCAAAGCGCAGAGCGGATTCTTCACCGTGCAGACAGCCCGCGGGCCGCTGGTCTGCCGGGTGCGCGGGCGGCTGCTGGAGGAGCGGCTGGGCACTGACCCGGTAGCCATCGGCGACCGGGTTTCAGTCTCGGTGGTGGAGAAGCTGGAAAATGACATGGTGATCTACGAAGGCGTGATCGAGGAAATCGCGCCGCGCGACCATGCCTTCACCCGGCAGGCTCCGTCCGCCGAGGGCCGCCGCGCCGAGAAGCTGCCCGACCGCGAGCAGGTGATCATCGCCAACCCCGATCAGGTGGTGTTCGTGTTCGCCTGCGCCAACCCCGAGCCGCGCCTGAAGATGCTGGATCGCTTCCTGGTGATCGCCGAAAAGTCGCACATCCCGGCCCTGATCTGCGCCAACAAGGTCGATCTGGTCAAGCGCAGGGAAGCCAAAGACCTGTTCGACCTGTACGACGCCATCGGCTACCCGGTGATCTACACCAGCGCGACGAAGGGCACCGGGATCAAAGACCTGCGGCGGGCGCTGGCCGGCAAAGTCTCGGCGCTGACCGGCCCCTCCGGCGTCGGCAAAAGCAGTCTGCTCAACGCCATCCAGCCGGGGCTGGGGCTGGCCGTCAAGGAGGTGAGCGAGGCCACTACCAAGGGCCGCCACACCACCGTCGCGCCGGAGCTGTTCCCGCTGAAAGACGGCGGCTTCGTGGCCGATACGCCCGGCATCCGGGCCATCGCCCTGTTTAACATCGAGCCGTCGGAGATCGATGGCTACTTCCCGGATATCCGGCCCTTCATCCAGCGCTGCCGCTTCTCGGACTGCCGCCACGAGGAAGAGCCGGGCTGCGCCGTGCGGGCCGCCGTCGAGGCCGGCGACATCTGGTACGAGCGCTATGAGAGCTACCTGCGCCTGCGCGAGGAAGCTGAAGAAGTCTACTACCGCTGCTGAGGCCCCACCCGCCATGCACATCCAGCTGATCCGCAACGCCACGCTGCGCCTGCACTATGCCGGGCGCACCCTGCTGACCGACCCCGCGCTCGATCCGAAGCACGCCCGCCCGACGCTGGCCGGGCGCTCGCCCAACCCCACGGTCGATCTGCCGCTGCCCGCCGAGGATGTCGTGCGCGGGGCGGAGGCGGCGCTGATCACCCACCTGCACCGCGATCACTTCGACGACACCGCCGCCCGCCTGCTGCCCGCCGATCTGCCCCTGCTGTGCCAGCCGGAAGCCGCCGACCGCCTGCGCGGGCTGGGCTTCACCACGGTCATCCCGGTGGACGGCGCGATCGAATGGGAGGGGATCGCCGTGACGCGCACCCCCGGCGAGCACGGGCGCGGCGCCTGGGCGGAGCAGCTCAACCCGGTCTGCGGCTTCGTGCTGCGGGCCGCCGGCGAGCCGTGCGTCTACTGGTGCGGCGACACGATCTGGTATGAGGCAGCAGGGGAGGTCATCCGGCGGGAGCGCCCGGACGTGATCCTCACCCATTCGGGCGGCGCCGAGCTGGAGGACAGCGGGCCGATCGTGATGGACGCCGCGCAGACCGTGGCGCTGTGCCGGGCCGCGCCCGATGCGCGCGTGGTGGCAATCCACCTGGAGGCGCTCGATCACTGCCTGGTTGCGCGGGCCGATCTGCGGGCCTTCGCCGACCGCTACGGCATCGAGCCGCGCCAGCTCCTGATCCCGGCTGATGGCGAGACCCTCGCCTTCTGACGCCGCCCCGGATCGAACGCGCCGCCTGCGATGGCTGGGTCTGCTGGTCTGGCCGGCGGCCGCCCTGCTGCTGATCTGGGCCCTGCGTGCCATCCCCCTGCGCGAAACCGGGGCCGTCCTGAGCCGGCTGGGCGCCGCGCAGCTCGCGCTGCTGGCCGCCGCCAACCTGCTGGCCGTGCTCACCTTCTGCGGGCGCTGGTGGGTGATCGTGCGGGCGCTGGGCTACCCCGTCCCTTATCTGCCGCTGGTCATTTACCGGCTGGCAGCCTTCGGGGTCACCTACTTCACGCCCGGATCGCAGTTCGGCGGTGAGCCGGTGCAGGTCTACCTGCTGAGCAAACGGCACGGCGTCCCCGTGAGCGCCGCCAGCGCCTCCGTGGCGATGGAGCGCCTGCTGGAGCTGGTCGGCAACTTCACCCTCCTGACGGCCGGCGTCGCGCTGACGCTGGAAGGCCCGGCCCTGCGCGGGCGGCTGAGCGGGGCGGCGCTGGCGCTGCCGCTGGGGCTGCTGACGCTGCCGTTGGCCTTCCTGATCGCCACCCGCGCCGGCCGCCACCCGATCTCCGGGCTGCTGGCGCGGCTGCCGGCCCGCCTGCAAAGCTCGCCGCGCTATGCCGCCCTGCGCCAGGAGGTCGCGCAGGCGGAAGCGGACTCGACGGCGCTGATGCGCGATCATCCCGGCGCCCTGTTTCACGCTCTGCTGGCGTCCGGCGTGAGCTGGCTGGCGATCATCGGGGAGATGTGGCTGGCGGCCCGGCTGCTGGGCGCCCCGCTGGCGCCGCTGCAGCTGGCCGCGGTGCTGACCGCCTCCCGGCTGGCCATCCTGGCGCCGCTGCCCGGCGGGCTGGGGACGCTGGAAGCCGGGCAGGTATGGATGTTCGGGGCGCTGGGGCTGGACCCGGCGGTCGGGCTGTCGCTGGCGCTGCTGGCCCGCGCCCGCGATGTGACGCTGGCCGGGATCGGGCTGGCGCTGCTGGCCCGCCGCGGCTGGCGGCCTGCCCGGTGAAACACGCCGGGCGAGCGGGCGCTCGCCCGGTTATCGATCCGGGAGAGGGGCGGCTTACTCGTAAGCCAGGATCTCGCGCACGGTCAGGCGTGAGGCTCGCCGTGCCGGCAGATAGCTGGACAGCGCCGCGATGCCGACCGCCAGCACCAGCCACAGCCCGGTGCCGAATAACGAGAAGCTGAAGGTGAGCGCCTCGCCGCCAAAGGCGAAGCCCACCCCGGTGGCCAGCAGGAACGCCAGCGGCAGCGACAGCACCGCGCCCAGCAGCCAGCTCATCAGGCCGATGAAGATGCCTTCCGTCAGGATGATGCGCCGCACCGCGCGGTCGGATGCCCCGATGGCCCGCATAACGCCGATCTCGCGGATGCGCTCCAGCACGTTCAGGCCCATGGTGCCGGCCAGCCCCATCCCGCCCACAAAGCCGAGCATGATCGCCAGCAGCACCAGGAACAGGATCAGGAAGTTGAAGCGCATCTCGAACGTCTCGACAAACTCGCTGCGGGTGGTGGTCGAGCCGACCAGCAGCCCGGCGTTCTTGAAGCGCTCTTCCAGATCGGCTGCCACCCGATCCTGCAGGGCCGGGTCGCGCTCGGCCAGCCGGATCAGGGCGCGGTTGGCCAGCCCCACCTCGCCGGTGCGGCGGCCCAGATCGTCGATCCCGACGTAGACCAGCGCCGCGCTGTACTGCTTGGTCACCACGCCGACGATCGTCCAGTCGTTCTCCTCGCCGCCGATCTTCAGCGTGATGGTGTCGCCCAGCCGGATGTCCGGCTCTTCGCGCAGGAAGTCGGTGTTGACCACGATGGCGTTCTGATCGCCGGGGCGCAGCCAGCGGCCCGCCACGATCTCCGGATCCAGGAACTGCGACGCGGGCGGGACTCCCAGCAGGGCGTAGTTGCCGCTTTCGCTCTCATCAGCACGCACGCGGGTCGCCCCGCGCTGCAGCCAGCCTTCGACGGCCACCACGCCCGCCACCCGGCTCGCCTCGCGCTCCAGCTGCTGGATGCGGTAGGCGCGGCCCATCTCCACGCTCAGATCGTACTGGTAGTAGACCAGCGCCCGCTCGAACGACGCGAACAGCGAGCTGCGGACGCTGAGCACGCCGATGAAGATCGCCCCGGCCATCGTCAGCGTGCCGAGCGTCAGAGCCAGCCGCGACTTGCGGCGGAAGGTGTTGCGCAGCGACAGCGCCAGCGATCCGGGCAGGCCGCGCACGCGGGTCATCAGCCGGTCGATCACCGTCGGGCTGGTCATATCGGTGCCGATGCCGTAGGAGGTGATCGCCTCCCGCACGGTGATGCGCGTGCCGAACAGGATCGGAACCAGGGCGGCCAGGACGGGCGTCAGCAGGCCAACGGCGACCTCCAGCGCGATCACCCCGGCGGGCACGCCGGTGGTCGTGATGTCGAAGTTGCCGATCCGGGCGAACAGGCCGGTGAAGGCGCGGGTGCCGGCGATCGCCAGCGGGATGGCGATGCCCAGCGACAGGACGCCGTACAGCAGCACCGCCGAGAGATAAACCTGCATGATCTGGCGGCGCACCCCGCCGATGGCCTTCATCACCCCGATCTGCCGCAGCTGCTGGGTGACTACCGCTGAGACAGTGTTCACCACCAGCCCGGCGCTGAGCAGCAGCGAGAACGCGCCCACCACCGCCAGCACGACCAGCAGCGCGTTGATGATCACCGTCAGGAAGGCTTCGCCGGGCGTCGGGATCGACGTGGACAGCACGGTGTAGCCGCTGCGCTCGATGGTCTGCGTCTTCAGCTCGGCGACCACCTGCTGGATGTGCGCTTCGTCCAGCGGATTTTCTGCCACCGTCACATACAGGCTGGTATACAGACGCGGCTCGCCCAGGTACTGCATGGTATCAAAGGAGACGTAGCCGAAGGCCACCTCGGAGTTGCCCGCCGAGGGGCGGTGCAGATCGTGGACCCGCCCGCGATAGACGAGCTGGTACTGCTGCCCGTCCGGCATCTCGATGGCGACCGGCTGACCTTCGACCAGCCCCAGATCGGCGGCATAGGAGCGCTCGACCAGCAGCTCGCGGCGGGCGGGCGGCCACGGGCCGCTCTCCGGCGTGAACCGGCTGATCTGGAAGCTGCGGAAGTCGTCCACCGCTTCCAGATTCAGGTTGACCAGCCGGCCCTCAGCGGTGAGCATCTTGACGACCACGTCACGGCGGCCTTCCGCCTGCGCGATCGTGCGGGTCCCTTCCACCGCGCTCACCAGATCATCGTCGAATGGCTCCACGGCCAGCACGGCGCTGGCCGGGTTGGTCGCCATGTAGGCGGTGTTCAGATCGCCCAGCAGCACCACCCACGAGTTGGCGATGGTGCCGACCGCGAACACGCCGACGGCGATCGACAGCACCACCAGCGCGGTGCGGGCCTTGTTGTTCCACAGGGTGCGCAGCGACAGGATCGAGCGTACGCTAATCATCACCGTTCCTTCCGACCGGGTTGGCCACCGGCAGCCGTTTACCGCGCCGCGACTTCGGCGGCCGGCGTATAAAACGCATCCGGCGCGACAGCCGGCTCGAGGCGGCGCGGCGCCAGCACTTCGAACAGCTCGCCGTCAGCCACCGTCAGGCGGCGGCGCGCACGCTGCGCCAGATCCTCATCATGGGTGACCATGACGACCGTCTTGCCGCCGTCCACCAGGCGCTCGAACAGGTTGAGCACATCGGCGGCGGTGCGCGAATCCAGGTTGCCGGTCGGCTCGTCGGCCACCAGCAGCGGGGCGTCGGTCGCCAGGGCGCGGGCGATGGCTACGCGCTGCTGCTGTCCGCCCGACAGCGCCGAGGGCAGTTTCCCGGCCTGCGAGGCCATCCCCACCCGCTCCAGCAGCTCCAGCGCGCGCTCGCTGCGCTCCCGCGGGGTGTACAGCCCGGCGAACTCCATCGGCAGCATGATGTTCTGGCTGACGGTCAGCGTCGGCAGCAGCTGGAAGAACTGGAAGACGATCCCCACCTCGCGCCCGCGCCACCGGGCCATCTGGCTCTCGCTGAACCGGTGCACCGCCGCGCCCCGGATGAAGACCTCGCCCTCGCTGGGGCGGTCGATGCCGGTGATCATGTTCAGCAGTGTGGACTTGCCGCTGCCCGACTTGCCGACGATGGCGACAAACTCGCCCGGCGCGATGCGCAGATCGATGCCGCGCAGCGCGGTGAACGGCCCCGCGGGCGTCTCGTAGCGCTTGACCACGCTGCGCAGTTCGATGGCGCAGTCGCTCCCCTGGCTGACGGTTTCCGGTCCAAAACGGCGGGTATTCCAGAACATCGACGCTCTCCGTTAACTATTTGCAAAAGTCCTGTCAATATATTGTCACATTATAGACCGGGCTGTACCGTCTGTCAAGGGGCAGTTTCCGCCCGCAGGGGGAATCCAAAAAGGCGCTGCCAGCGGTGTGACAGCGCCCCGCAGCGGCGGCAGGCTGTCCTCTCAGGCGGAACTCAGCCAGCGGGCCGCCGTCTCGGCGTAGATCGCCGCGCAGCGGAAGACATCCTCCAGCTCCACGTACTCCACCGGGGCGTGCGCCCCGTCGCCGCCGGTACCCAGGATGACCGTCGGCACGCCCGCGGCGCTCAGCACCGCCGAATCCAGCCAGGCCAGCACGCCGGTGTAGGCTGGCGGACGGCCCATCACCTCGCGGTAGGCGGCGTCGAGCGTCTGCACCACCGGGGCATCCTGCCCGATCTCGAAGCCGGGCCGCCACACGTCCAGCCGGGCCTCGGCCTGAAATGCGGGGTCGGCGGCGGCCAGGCGGCCCAGCGCGCCCTGCCACAGCGCCAGCACATTCTCGCCGGTTTCATCGGGCAGCAGCCGGTGCTCGATCTGGAGCGTGCAGGCGTCCGGGTAGGTGCTGAGGCCCAGCCCGCCCTCGATCAGGCTGGCGTGAACGGACGGGCGGCCCAGCAGCGGGTGCGCCCGTTTGCTGAACGTCTCGGACTCCATGCGCTCCAGGGCCGCCAGCACGCGGCCCATATGGGCGATGGCGTCCACACCCTCCTCGTACAGGCTGCCGTGCACCGCCTTCCCCTGCGTGGTGATCGTCAGCCAGGCGAAGCCCCGGTGGGCGACGCCCACTTCCAGGTCGGTCGGCTCGGCCAGGATGGCGGCATCCGGGCGCAGCTGGCGGACGAGGGCGTCCATGCCGATGCTGGCGTACTCCTCATCGACGACGAAGCCCAGGTGCAGATCGCCCGCCGGCTGGAAGCCGCCGTCGCGCAGGGCCGCCGCCGCCCCCAGGATGGCCGCCAGCCCGCCCTTCATATCAAACGAGCCGCGCCCGTACAGCCGGCCGCCCTCGATGCGCGGCTCGAACGGCGGGATGGTCATATTCTGCGTGCCGACGATGTCGGTGTGGCCGGTCAGCAGCAGGCTGCGCCCGCCGCCGCTGCCGCGCCAGCCGGCGATCACGTTGGGCCGGGCGTAGGCGGCCTTCTGGGTCGCCACGTTGAAGCCCAGCGCGGCGCACGTCTCCACCAGCCAGGCGGCCATCTCCGTCTCGCCGGCCCCGCCGGGGACGAGCTTCGGGTTGGTCGAGTCGATCCGGACCATCTCGGACAGGTACCGGGTAATGCGCTCGCGGTCAATCGGCCAGCGGTCAGCCATGAGAACCTCCCTGGGGTCAGGCGGATCAGCCGCCCGGAAAGGCGCGGAACACCAGCACGGAATTGTGCCCGCCGAAGCCAAAGGCGTTGCTGAGGGCGACGCGCACCGGCCGCTCGCGCGCCCCTTCGACGACGTAATCCAGGTCGCAGTCCGGGTCGGCGCCCCGGTAGTTGAGGGTCGGCGGCACGATGCCCTGCCGGATCATCTGGATGCAGAAGACGGCCTCGGCGGCCCCGGCGGCGCCCATCATATGGCCGGTCATGCTCTTGGTGGCGCTGACCGGGATCCGGTAGGCGTGGTCGCCCAGCGCCCCCTTGAGGGCGCGCGTCTCGGCGGCGTCGTTCAGCGGCGTGCCGGTGCCGTGCGCGTTGACGGCGTCCACCGCGGCGGGCGGCAGCCGGGCGTCGTCCAGCGCGGCGCGGATGGCCGCAGCGGACTCGGCGCCATCCTCCCGCGGGGCCACCAGATGATAGGCGTCCGTGGTCGCCCCGTAGCCCGCCAGCTCGGCCAGGATGCTTGCGCCGCGCCGCCGGGCATGATCGAGCGACTCCAGCACCAGGACGCCCGCGCCTTCGCCCAGCACCAGCCCGTCACGTCCGGCGCTGAAGGGCGACGGAGTCCCTTCGGCGCGGTGGCTGTAGGCGCGCATCTGGTCAAAAACCGCCAGGCTGAGCGAGGTGATCGGTGCATCGGCCCCGCCGGCGATCATCGCCTCCACCACGCCGGCCCGCACCAGCTGGTAGGCCAGCCCGATGCCGTCCGCGCCGGTGGCGCAGGCGGAGGCCACCGAGAACGACGGCCCGTGGATTCCATGCTCGATGGCGATGCCGGGCGAGGTGGTCATGAAGCGCGTCAGGCCCAGCGGATCGATGCGGCGGGGGCCTTCGGCGTTGAGCAGGGTGATCTGCTCGACCATCGAGGTGATGCCGCCGAACGCGCAGGCGATCGACAGGCCGATGCGGTGGGCGTCCGGGCCGGCGGTCTCCAGCCCGGACTGCGCCAGGGCCTCGCGGGCGGCGACGCTGGCCAGCTGCTCGAAGCGATCCAGGCGGCGGGCCGCCCTGACCCCCAGCAGCGCCGCGGGGTCGAAGCCGCGCACCTCGGCAGCCGCCGTCACATCGAAGCGGCTGGCGTCAAACAGCGTGATCGGCCCCACACCGGAGCGCCCGGCGATCAGGGCCTGCCAGCTATCGGCTGCGGTCAGCCCCAGCGGGCTGACCAGCCCGCAGCCAGTCACGACCACCCGCGGCATAACAGCCTCCTGCGGCGCGGCGGCGCGCCCCGTCCATTATGACTCCGGGCGAGGCGGCAGCAAAAAACGGGCAGAGGGGGTCAGGCGAGCCTCTGCCCGCGGGCCGGGCCGGCACCGAACTGCCCGCGCAGCCTTACTGCCAGCCTTCCAGAATCTGCTTGAAAGTCACCATGAAGAAGTCCGCCGAGGCGCCGTCCAGCACCCGGTGATCGAAGGTCAGCGTCAGGTAGATCATCGGGCGGATGGCCAGCACATCGCCGCCGCTGCCTTCCAGCACCATGACGCGCTTCTGGAGGGCGCCTGCGCCCAGGATGCCCGTCTGCGGCTGGTTGATGATCGGCGTGGCGAACAGGCTGCCGGATACCCCGTGGTTGGTGAGGGTGAACGTGCCGCCCTGCACCTCGTCGGGGGTCAGCTGGCCCCGGCGGGCGCGCTCGGCCAGGTCGTTGATCGTGCGGGCCAGCCCCGGCAGGGACATCTCATCGGCGCGGCGGATCACCGGCACGATCAGCCCCTCGTCAATGGCGACCGCCATGCCGATGTTGACCTCGCGGTGCAGCAGGATCCCCTCGTCCGTCCACTGGCTGTTGACCATCGGGTGCTGGCGCAGCGCCTGAGCCGCCGCCGCCACAAAATAAGCCGTGAAGGTCAGGTTGACGCCGCGCTGCGCGAACTCGGCCTTATGGGCGGCGCGGTGGGCGGCGACGGCGGTCATGTCCGCCTCAAAGACGGTGGTCACGTGCGGGGCGGTGTGCAGCTTGCTGAGCACCATGTGCTCGGCGATGCGGCGGCGCATCTTGCTGAGCGGCACGATCTCGCCCGGCCGTCCGGGGGCCGGCGGCGCGGTATGCACGTGATCGCGGGGCGCTTCCGCGGCGGGCGCCGCCGCGCCCCGGTACAGATCATCGGTCGGCTTGAACAGATCGCCGCTGCCGGGCTGCTCCCAGGGAGCCAGCGCCGGGGCCGCGGGGGCCGCCGCGCCGCCCTGCTCGATATAGGCCAGGATGTCCTTCTTGGTGACGCGCCCGCCCTGCCCGGTGCCGGGCACCCGGCTGATGTCGATGCCGTGCTGCGCGGCGATGTTCGCCACCACCGGCGAGACGCGCGGCCCGCCGCCGTTGCCGCCGGTTCCCTCTCCGGAGGGGGCCGGGGCCGGCGCAGGGGCTTCTGCCGCCGGGGCGGGCAGCGGAGCGTGAGGCTGCGCGGGAGCCGCCGCCGGCGCGTCGGGGACTGCCTCGCCCGGCTGGCCGATGATCGCCAGCACGGTCCCGGCGCGGACGGTCGTCCCTTCCGCCACCAGGATCTTCAGCACGGTCCCCTCCGCCGGGGAGGGAATCTCCGAATCCACCTTGTCGCTCTCCACTTCCAGCAGACCCTCAAACTGCCGGATCGGCTCGCCCTCGCGCTTCAGCCAGCGCCCCACCGTGCCTTCGACGACGCTCTCGCCCAGCTGGGGCATGATGACCTGGGTTGCCATGTCTCACTCCTCCGAATACCGCCTCAAGCCACGATCGCTGGCCGGCTAGCCAGCCGGGACCAGCCCTTCCGCGATCAGCCACTCCAGCACGGCGTCCGCCGCCGCGGCGTGCCCGGCGGGCGTCCAGTGGCGGTCGAACTGGAAATACAGCAGGTCGCCGCCGGAGGCCGCCGCCTCGCCCAGCGGGCCGGACAGCAGCAGGTACGGGATGCCCTCCGCCCGGTAGAAGGCCGCCATCTCCCGATCCAGCCGCTCCACGTCCCAGTAGTCGGCCAGCAGGTCGAAGCCGACGTAATAACGCCGCGGGCGCTCCGGGTACACCTGGCTGGAGTCGGGGATGACGAAAGCCGCCAGCGCCCCGCCCTGCTCGGCGACGCGGTCGCGCATCAGGGCCGTCAGGTCCTGCAGCGCGGTCAGACGGGCGGCGGCGCCGGGGTGGCCGGGGTTGACGGCATAGGCTTCTTCATTGAATACCGGGGCATCCTGCCGGCGGATCAGGTTGCCCGCGCGGCGGGCCAGCGGCCCGAAGCGCTCGCCGGTGGGGCGCAGCACGGCATACAGCTTGGAATGGCCCGTCAGCCAGGCGTCGAGCGGGCCGCTCGCCTCAGGCGGCGCGGCGTCGGCGGCGGGGAGCGTGATCAGCGCCGGCTCGCCGTCGGCGTCCAGCCGGATGTGCCCATCATCCCCGGCGGCCACCGTGGTCACCTGCCCCTCGACCTCCCGGCCTTCGTCGATCAGGCCCTCGACATCGTTCATGAAGAAGGCGGCCAGCACCAGATCGGGCTGGTAGCGCAGGATCTCGTGGCGCAGCAGCAGGTACTCGTTGAGCGTATTGTAGCCCGGCACGCCGGCGTTGAGCACCTCGTAGCGCAGCCCGCTGCCCGCGGTGCGGGGATCGTGGTTGAGCGCCGCCTCCAGCCGGTCGGCCAGCGTCTCGCCCCGGTCAACCTCCAGCGCGGCGATGAACGAGTCGCCTATCAGGGCGATGCGGAAGACGCCCGCCGGCCTGTCGTAGGGCGTCTCGTCGTCGCGCAGGCCCCGGCTGTTGATGCGGACGTGCGTCGCAAACTCGGACTGGCGGTAGTCGCTTTCCCAGCCGGGCCGCAGCCGGTAGATAGTCCGCTCGTCGGGCATGGCCATGCTGTCACGGGCATCACGCCGGGCCGCCTCGATCCGGTCCGACCGCCCGAAGACGATCCGCGCGCCGGCTTCCAGCGCGGCCAGCGCCAGCGCCACGCTGATCAGCATGCCGATCAGGCGGGCCGCCGCCTGCTGGCGCGGGGTGAGGGATGTTCCAGCGGTCACCGGATGATCCGCCTCCTTAATAGGCCGCCAGCTCGCGGATGGCCGCCGCGATGCGATCGACGTTCGGCATGAACCAGTCCTGCATGGCATGGCTGAATGGCACGCCGGGCACGTCCGGCCCGGCCAGCCGGCGGATCGGCCCGTCCATGTACTCAAAGCCCTCGTCGCTGAGCAGGGCGGCGATCTCCGCCCCGTAGCCCAGAAAACGGTTGTCCTCGTAGACGATCAGCGCCTTGCCGGTCTTCCTGAACGACTCCAGCACCGTCTCCCGGTCCAGCGGGGCCAGCGTGCGCAGGTCCACCACCTCGGCGGCGATGCCGTCTTCGGCGGCCACTTTCTCGGCGGCCTGGAGGGTGTAATAGTGCATCATGCCGTAGGCGTAGACGGTCAGGTCGCCGCCCCGGCGGGTGATATTCGCCGGGCCGATGGGGATCGTGTATTCGCCTTCCGGCACCTCGCCCTTGATCAGCCGGTAGCCCTTCTTGGGTTCGAAGAACAGCACGGGGTTGGGGTCGCGCACCGCCGACTTCAGCAGCCCTTTGGCATCGGCCGGGCTGGAGGGGATGACCACCTTCAGCCCCGGCACATGGGCGAAGAACGCCTCGACGCTCTGCGAGTGATACAGCCCGCCGCCGATGCCGCCGCCGTAGGGCGAGCGGATGGTCATGGGCACGGTCCATTCGCCGTTGGAGCGGTAGCAGATGCGGGCCGCCTCGCTGACGATCTGGTTGAAGGCGGGGTGGATGAAGTCCGCAAACTGGATCTCGCAGATCGGGCGCAGCCCGGCCAGCGCCGCGCCGATGCCGATGCCGACGATGCTCAGCTCGGCCAGCGGCGAGTCAATCACCCGGTTCGGGCCGTACCTGTCATAGAGGCCCAGCGTGGCGCGGAAGACGCCGCCGCGCGGCCCTACATCCTCGCCGGTGATGAACACGCGCTCGTCGCGGGCCATTTCCTCATCCATGGCCTCGCGCACGGCGTCGATCAGGGTCAGCTCAGGCATGGGTCACCCCTCCTCGACAGGCGCAAACAGCGGCCCCAGCGCGTCCTCAGGGGCCGGATAGGGCGCGGCTTCGGCGGCGGCATGGGCCGCATCCACCTCATCCCGGGCGCGGGCTTCCATCTCATCCAGCAGCGTTGGCGTCAGCAGGCCCCGGTCGGTCAGGTAAGCCTGGAAGCGGAGGATCGGGTCGCGCTTCTTCCACTCCTCCACCTCTTCGCGGGCGCGGTAGGTGCGGTCGTCATCGTCGGAGGAATGCGGCGTCGGGCGGTAGGTCTTGGCCTCGAGCAGGGTCGCGCCGCCGCCGGCGCGGGCGCGGTCGGCAGCTTCCTTCACCGCCCGGTACGAGGCCAGCACGTCATTGCCATCGCAGATGGCGCCGGCGACGCCGAACATCGGGGCGCGGTCGGCCACGTTCGGGATGGCCATCTGCATGGTGATCGGGACGGAGATCGCGTAGACGTTGTTCTGCACCACACAGATCAGCGGCAGCCGGTGGACGCCCGCCCAGTTCAGCCCCTCGTAGAAGTCGCCCTCGCTGGTCGAGCCTTCGCCCAGGTCGGTGATGGCCAGGCGATCCTCGCCGCGCAGCTTGCACGCCAGCGCCATCCCCGCGGCATGGGGCACCTGGGTGGCGACCGGGCTGCTGCCCGTGACCACGTTGGCCCGCTTCAGCCCCCAGTGCGAGGGCATCTGCCGCGCCCCGCTGGACGGCTCGCCGGCCTTGCCGAACAGACCGAGCATGAACTCGGTCGGCGTCAGGCCGAGGGCGATCATCAGCGAGAGGTCGCGGTAGTAGGGCAGCACATAGTCATAGCCGGGCCGGATGGCGAAGGCCATCGCCACCTGGATGGCCTCGTGCCCCAGCCCGGAGATGTGGAAGGCGATCTTGCCCTGGCGGTGCAGCACCCAGGCTCGCTCATCCAGCCGGCGGGCGCGGAGCATCTGCCAGAACATATCCAGCAGGACTGCGTCCTCCAGATCCACCCCGGAGTCGTCGATCTCGATCGGCGGCAGCTCGATCGGGATATTCTCGCGCAGGTCATTGATCATGCCGGTTATCTCCTTGCGGCGCGGTCACTCAGCCGGGACGTCCGGGGCGCGGCCCGCCCAGATGTCGTCCATCGTCATATAGTGATCGGGGAAACGCGGGGTGTAGCGCAGGAAGCCGGGGATCGGGTAGCGAACGCCGCCCTCGTGCGTGCCCGCCAGCCCCTCCAGGATCCACTCCACCTTACTGGCCGGGATGGTGAAGGCCATCTCGCCGTCTTCGGTCTGGGCGAACACACGATCGCCGTAGCAGGGCAGGATCACCTGGCATTCGTCGGTCTTCATGGTGGTGATCACCGCATCGGCGCAGTCCAGCCGCCCGCTGAAGGACGAGGACAGCCGCCCGCCGGTCTTCCACAGCCGGGCGGTGAGCAGGCGCATCACCTGCGCGGAATTGCCGTAGATCAGGATCACGTGCGGCTCGAAGGCCGTCCGGTGCAGCGGCGCACAGACCACGCCCTGCCACTGCCCGTGCGTCCACTTATCGACGCCCAGTTCGGTGATGACGCCCGCCGCCGGGGTTTCGGTATACATGCCCGCGCAGGTCAGCCCGTTGAGGAAGTAGTTGGGCATCGGCTCGAAGCCCCACACCGCCCGCGCCAGCGGGCACGACAGGTCATCGCGGTCCATGGCCAGCGCCCAGCCGTAGCGGCGGCTCATGGCGAAGCCCTGACAGATGGCGATCTGCTCGCCGAGATCGGCGCGGGGCCGTTTGACGCGCGGCGGGTACGGCTCGCCGGGGGCGATCATGCGGATGGCAACCGGAAAGGTCGCCGGCCGGACGTGCTGGCTCAGCGCGTCGTTCAGAGCATTGACATCCATCTCGGTTTGTTCCTCGCTGAACGGGTCGGCGGGGCGATGCCCCCGTATATGCCTCCACTGGCGGGGGTATTGTAACCGCAACGATCCGGCCCGCGCAATCACGGCGCGGGCGCGGGGGTCGGCTCGATCAGCGGCGGCGCGGTGGCCTCCGGGACGGGGGTGGCGGTGAGCGCGGTGGCCGCCGGCTCAGGCGGCGGCAGCCCCGCCTCGATCACCTGCAGATTGTCGAAGGCGGCCTGAAAGCCCCCGTACTGCGAGCTTTCGCCGATCAGCCCTACCAGCCCGGACTCGGCGTTCAGCCCGCTGACCTGGCTGACCGGGGCGCCGTTGATGCTGAGCGCCAGCGACCCGTCCGCCAGCTCGATGCGCAGGTGGTTGCTCTGCTCGCCGGGCAGGATGGCGTAGGCCACCGTCAGCCCGCCGATGAGCGACTGCTGCCCCGCGCACCAGTCCTGGCAGGCGCCGATGTCGTAGCGCCCGTCGTCGGTGATCACCACATACAGGAAGGAGGACAGGTCGCTGCTGCCCAGCAGGAGCAGGCCGTAGGCGCTGGCCTCCGGCCCGCTGACGAAGCGGGCATCCACCTCATAGACGCCATCGCCGAAGCGGCGGTTCTGGTGCGCCCAGGCCAGGTACGAGGGGTGCAGGAGGGTCAGGAGGTACTCGCCGTTCTCGACCGCGCCGATGCTGGCCTCCGTCTGGCCGATCAGCCAGCTCCCCGGGCTGTCGAACGGCTCCACATACGGCCCCTCCGCGGTGATCACGATCACGGTCGGGCGCGGCGGCGGGCCGGGGCTCAGCGGCAGGTTGCAGGCGCTCAGGCCGGCTGCGCACAGAAGGCCCGCCGGCAGTGCCCTCCAGAGCCGGCGGCCCGGAGTCATGCCAGCGCCTCGCTGACCAGCACCGCGATGTCCCGCACGGCCACCCGATCGGTCACCCCGGCGCTCTGCGCCGCCGAGGTCAGCATGATGGTGCAGAACGGGCAGGCCGTCCCGACCGTGGCGGCCCCGGTGCGGAGCGCCTCCTGCAGGCGCTGCGCGTTGACCGGGCGCTCCTGGTGCGTCTCGAACCACACCTGCGCGCCGCCGCCGCCGCAGCACAGCCCCCGGTCGCGGCTGCGAGCCATCTCCACCAGGCTGACGCCGGCCCCGGCCAGCGCCTGACGCGGCGGGTCGTAGATCTCGTTGTAGCGGCCCAGATAGCAGGAATCATGGAAGGTGAGCAGCTCGTTGAGGGGGCGGGTCAGCTTGAGGTCGCCGCGGGCCGTCAGCATCGTGAGGTACTGGCTGTGATGCACCACATCGTAGCGGCCGCCGAACTGCGGGTATTCGTTGCGGAAGGTGTTGAAGCAGTGCGGGCAGTGCGTGACCAGCGTGTGGAACTCATAGCGGTCGAAGGCGGCGATGTTGGAGTGCGCCGCTTCCTGAAAGAGGTACTCGTTGCCGGCGCGGCGCGCCCATTCGCAGTTGCAGCGCTCCTCATCGCCCAGCACCGCATAGTCGATGCCCGCCGCCTCAAACAGGCGCACCATCGCGCGGGCCGTCTTCTGGCCCTCCGGGTCGTAGGAGCCGGCGCAGCCCACCCAGTACAGCACATCGGCCTTCTTCTTCTGCGCCATGAGCGGCACAGCCAGCCCCTGCGCCCAGTCCATGCGCGAGCCGCGGGGGTTGCCCCAGGGGTTGCCGGCGCGTTCGGCCTGGGTCATCGCATTGGCCAGCAGATCGGGCACATTGCCTTCCATCAGCGTCAGGTGGCGGCGCATGTCAACGATCGCATCGACATGCTCGATCAGCACCGGGCACTCGCTGACGCAGGCCCGGCAGGTGGTGCAGGCCCAGAGCGCTCCCTCGCTGACCAGCGCCCCCGGCAGCGGCATCCCGTCCGCCCGGCTGCCGGGCCGGTGGGCGTCGATCTGCGGCGCGTAGCGGTCGAGGCCGGCCCGGATGTCGAGGATCACCTGTTTGGGGTTCAGCGGCGTGCCGGCCATCCAGGCCGGGCAGGCGACCTGACAGCGCCCGCACTCGGTGCAGGCATCCGCCTGAATGAGCTGCATCGGAGAGAGGTCCACCAGCTGCCCCGCGCCGAACGTCTCAATCGAGTCGTCGTCCAGATTCAGCGGACGCAGCGCCCCGGCAGGCCGCAGGCTGGAGAAGAAGATGCTCAGCGGCGAGGTCAGGATATGCCGGGTGGGCAGGTCGAGAAACAGCACGTAGATCAGCCCGGTGATGCCGAAGTGCGTCACCCACGCCGCCAGGTGCAGCCCGCGCAGCGTTTCCTCCGCCGGGTTGAAGGCCAGGATCAGGCGGCTGACCGCGTAACCCGCGAACGACCAGAAGCGCCAGGCCGGCTGGACGGCGGCCAGCCGCAGCCCCTCGATCAGCAGGCCGCTGAGCAGGTCGATCAGGAAGATCCACAGCATCGCCTGAAAGCCGGCGGAGTAGGTCAGGCTGACCGGGCGGGCCAGCAGGCGGCGGCCCAGCGCCAGCGCCAGCGCGCTGAGGCCGGCCACCGTCATGAAGTCCAGCACCAGCTCGTAGATCAGGTAGAACTCGCCCTGCAGCAGGCGGGCGCCGAGGATCAGGTACCAGATGTCGTAGTCCAGCGTGGCCAGGACGGTGCCGATGAACAGCGTCACGAACGCGGCGAACAGCGCCAGATGCATCAGGCCGGCATAGGTCTCCCGCGCGAGGCGGGCCTGCAGGATCGCATAGCGCAGCACCCGTCCCAGGCGCTGCGGCAGATGGTCGCGCTCCAGCCGCCCGCCGCCTTTGAGCCAGCGGCGCGCGCGCAGCACCAGCCGGCCCGCCAGGATGGCGACGGCCAGCCCCTGCGTCACGTACAGGAGGATCTGCGCCCAGGCCGGGATATTCCAGTAAGTGTCGCGGAATGGCGTCATGGGTGGTGGCTCCGGGAGCCGGCGCCAGGCAGGCCAGGCCGCTCCCCTTCTACAGGTTGGGATCAGACAGACGCCGGGCTGGCGTGCGGGGCAGTGTAGCACGGGGGATCGGGATCGACAAACTGGCCCCGGGATCACAAAACCCGCGCCGGGCGACGCGGGCTTGCAGGCATGGTTTCTGGCAAGGGAAGGGCTAGCCCTTCTCCTCCGGGACCTTCATTTTATCCCAGGTTTCCTTGCTGCAGAACTTGGTGAGCTTGCGGCCATCTTTGGTGTAGGCACGCAGCGCATAGCGGACCTGGCCGTTCTTCTGCGTGTACTTCACCTTCTTCAGGTCGGCATCCGGGATGCTGACCTTCTTACGGGTCTTGACATCATAGAAGTCCATGACTTGTTCTCCTTGCGGCTCTGCATAATACGCCTCGTTTGCCCAGTTTGCGAAGCGTCTGTACCCTATCGTACGCATACCTGAGCGGTTTGTCAACACAAAACCGACCATTTGTGCTGATTTCGTGCCTGCCAGGGGAAACTCTAACCATAAATTAACCGCCGGCGTCTTCCCTGCCTGCCGCAGGCAGCCCTCAGGCCGAGGCGGCGATCTCGCGGATACGGGCCGGGGTGAGGGTGAAGGCCCGCGCAAAGCCGGCCACAAAGCGGGCGCGGGCGATCGTCAGCGCGTACAGGCCGAAGTCGGCCAGCTCGAACAGCGCCGCGCTGGAGGGCAGGCGGGCCAGGTAGACCGCGCGTGCCTCCGCATAAGCCGGCGACTCGCGGGGGATCGGCACAGCCGCCCCCGAGAGGGTGACCCGCGGGATCTGCTGCGGATCGCCGCCGGGCATCTCCGGCGCGTGAATCAGCGCGGCGTACGGGCCGCCCGCCGCCAGCCCACGGGTGTGGCGGGCCAGCGACGAGGCATGCACCAGCAGCGCCCCGGCATCCGGCTGGAGCGCGAAGGGCAGCAGGCCCAGCACCGGCTCGCCCTCCACCAGCACCGCCAGCGACAGGATGCGCTCGCGGGTAAGCAGGGTTCTGAGCAGCACTTCGTCATCGGGAGTCATGGCGGATCCTCAAGCGGCCAGCAGAGCGCCTGCCCCGGATTGTAGCACAGGCCGCCGCCGGCGCGATTGACCCCGATCGGGCAGGATGTTATGATGGAGCCGGACGCACCGCCAACACGGAGAGAATGCATGGCACAGGGCTACGACTATCACTTTATGGTGCTGGCTCCCGGCCTGCAGAGCGCATGGTTCTTTCAGGCGGCCCGCCGCTTCTGGCAGCACTTCCAGCCGATCGTGACCGATCAGGTCGAACTGCTCTCGTACATCCCGCCCGATGCCAGCGTGGCGGTGACGCTGCTGGCCCGTCCCGATACGGCCAATTACATGCGCGAGCAGATCGAGGAGCAGCGGCCGGGCATTCATCTGGATATGATCGTGGTCGATGACCTGCCGCTGATGGAATCGATCCTCAACGCCCGCGCCGACTCGGGCCTGCCCTTTGGCTAACTGACCTTTGCTGACACCTCAGGGATCGAAACGCCATGAAATTCCGCGACTATAAGTGGTACCGGAACCCGCGCGGCCTGCACAATATGGGCGTGATCCAGCCGTTTGTGCTGGAGCGCTTCACCCGGCCCCGCATGGGCTGGGCCAAGCTGGTCGTGGGCGGCAACGAGCTGATCTACGCGGCGGACGAGCTGCGCGGCCACGACTGCATGCCGATCATCCGCACCTACCTGGCCAATATGGGCGCGGCCCCCGCCCCGGACGTGTGGTACGAAAACTACCGCCAGTACATCGACGCGGGCGCCCTGTGGTTTGAGCTGTACAACGAGCCGAACCTGGAAGGCGAATGGCCGCAGGGATCGACCGGGCCGACCGTCGAGGTGAACTGGGAGAACGTCACCGACGTGGTCGCGCCGATGATGGATAACTGGGTGCGCTGGGCCGACCGGGTGATCGATCTGGGGGGCTACCCGGCCTTCCCGGCCATGGCCGACAGCGCCGAGAAGCGCCACGCCACCGTTTACTGGATCGACGCCTTCCTGAAGTACCTGAAGAAAGAGCACAACAACAAGTTCCGCGGCATCATCGCCAGGGGGCTGTGGTGCGCGACTCACCCCTACGTGCACAATCACTACTATCAGGAGCCGCCGGGCGGGCCGCCGCACATCGCCCGCCCGTATTACCAGCAGAGCGCCAACGAGGGCGGCTGGCACTTCGAGTACCCCTACGATCCCCTGCAGCAGCGCAACGATCCGGGCCGCACCGTCTTCGGCGGGACGCGGCTGACTCCCTGGGGGGACCCTAACGGGCTGATCGCCAGCGGGCAGGCGTTCCAGGAGCTGCTCAAGAAGCACTTCGACGCCGGCCCGGTGCCCGTGGTCGGCACCGAGGGCGGCATCTGGCGGATCCCGCGCCCCGGCGAGGCCCCCTACCTGATCGATGACCGCTACCCGCCCTACAGCTATGAGAGTCACGCCGAGGCCACGCTGGCGATGTATGAGTGGATCGCCCGCAAAGGCCCGCCGTGGTTCTGGGGCGTCACCCTGTGGAACGAATCCGACTACTACGACATCCAGGGGCAGGTGCTGGCCATCGACCGGCTGATCCAGCGCGAGCCGCTGCTGAAGGACGTGCCCAACCTGGATACCGGCGGCGGTGTGGTGCAGGAGCAGGTCCCGGAGCTGCCCGCGGAGGAACCCCGCCCGACGCCCAGCCCGACGCCGGTCACCAGCGGCCCCGCGCCCGTGCAGGGCGACCCCGATCTCCACTGGGTGATCCTGGCGCCCGGCCTGCAGGCCGACTGGTTCTTTCAGGCCGCGCGGCGCTACTGGCAGACCTTCCGCCCGACGGTGCTGCCGGACTGGGATCTGATCACGTTCGTGCCCAATACGCGCAGCCTGGCGGTGACCGTGCTGGCTCGCAGCGATACCGCCGAGTACGTGGCCCAGCAGATCGGCGAGCGCTGGCCCAATGTGCGCCTCGATGCGGTAGTCTTCGACACGCTGCCGGAGATGCAGGCCGAGCTCGACCGGCGGGCGAACTACCAGAAGCGGTTTGGCTGATCGGCGAGGCTGCATCCCATGAGCCTGATCCTGCACATCACGGAGCGCGCGGCGTGGCAGGCGGCGCAGGCGGCGGGCGAGTACCGCGCCCCGTCGCTGGCCGCGCAGGGGTTCATCCACTGCGCCACAGCGGCGCAGGTGATCGCCGTGGCCGACGCCTTCTACCGCGGGCAGGCCGGGCTGGTGCTGCTGGGCATCGACCCGGCGCGGCTGGCCGCCGATCTGCGCTGGGAGCCGCCCGATCCGCCCGCCGGCAGCCCGGCGCCCGCCGCCGCGCCCGGCGAGCGCTTCCCGCACCTGTACGGCCCGCTGAACCTTGAGGCGGTTGTCCGGGTGGATGATTTCCCGCCCGGCCCCGACGGCCGCTTCACACTGCCCCCGGTACTTCCCCGGACCTGACGCTGTGACCCGCCGCCCCCCCGCCCGGATCGTCTTCGCCGGCGCAGTGATCCTGCTGCTGGCCTTCGGCCTGCGGGCGCACCGCCTGGCCTACGACTCGGTGTGGTGGGACGAAGGCTACTCGATCTGGATGGGGCGCATGTCCCTCCCTGACATGCTCTACCAGACCGCCCGCGACGCGCACCCCCCGCTGTCCTATGCGCTGCTGCACGGCTGGATCGGCCTGGCCGGGGAGGAGGAGTTCGCCCTGCGGCTCCAGTCGGCGCTGTTCGGCATGCTGACGGTGGCGCTGGCGGGGCGCATCGGGGCGCTGGCGGGCGGGCGGCGGGCGGCACTGGCTTCGGCGCTGCTGGCGGCGGTGATGCGCCTGCCGGTGTGGTGGTCTCAGGAAGTCCGCATGTATGCGCCGGCCATGCTGCTGGCGGCGCTGAGCCTGTGGGCGGCGCTGCGGCTGTTCACGGCCCGCGGACGGCTGTGGCCGCCGGCGCTGCTGCTGGCGCTCAGCCTGGGGGCCGGCCTGCTGACGCTGTACCTGTTCGCGGGGGTCGCCCTGGCGCTCAACCTCGCCTTCGCTGCCGCCTTCGTCCTGTCGGCGCGGCGCTGGCGGCTGGCCGGGGCGTGGATCGCGGCGCAGGCGGGCGCGCTGGCGCTGGCCGCGCCCTGGGCAGCCTACGCGCTGCCCACCCTGCCCTCGTGGGAGACGCCGCAGGCCGGCGTGACCTTCGGCCACGTGGTCAGGCTGTATCTGAGCACAGTGTTTCTGGGCATCGCCACGGATATCGAGCGCTACCTGCCGCTGCTGGCCGCGGCGGTGATCGCGCTGATCGGCGCAGCGGCCTTCGCGCTGGCAGGCAGGCGGGGCCGCCGGGCAGGATCGATATGGGCCGCGCTGGTTATCGCGTCGCTGCTGCCGCCGCTGCTGGTGTACCTGCTTTCGCTGCCGCGGGGCGCGTTCAACTACCCCACGCCCTCGCCGCGCTACTTCGTGATCCTCTCGACGCCGGTTTACGTGCTGCTGGGCTGGGGGCTGACGGCGCGGGGCCGCGCGGCGATCCCCCGGCTGGCTGCGCTGGCCGCGCTGCTGGCCGCCGCCGGCTGGAGCCTGGCGGATTACTACCCCGGCCTGCACCTGGCCGACGATTACCCCTCGATGGCCGCCGCGCTGGAGGCGCTGCGCCAGCCCGGCGACGCCGTGATCCTCAACAATGATACCGACTGGCCGATCTTCAACTACCACTACCGCGGCGACTATTCGCGGCACATCACCCAGACGCGGCGGGTGTGGGACGAGAAGTACGCCGGCGATCTGCTGCGCCCCTACCGGGAGAGCAACGCCGGGGTGTGGCTGGTGCAGACGCGCTACGCCGCCGTCACCGACCCGGATAACCACCTGGGCGAATGGCTGGCCGCCCGCGCCTGGAACCAGATGCGCTACACCTTCCCGGAGGGCGAGCTGTGGTTCTTCGCCATGCAGCCGGAGCGCGGCCAGCCGTCCACGATGGCGCGGGCAGGCCGCTGGCCGGATGCCTTCCAGCCGCTGCCCGATGTCCCCATCGCCGAGGGCGTCACGCTGGCGGGGTTCACGCAGCCCGTGCCCGAAGTCCGGGCCGGCGAGACGCTGGTGATCGGGCTGGGCTACGAGGTCGGACGGCGGGTGCAGGGCGAGTGGCCGGTGGCGATCAGCGTCATCGGCGCGGATGGGGCAGCCATCGCCCGCGCCGGGGCGGCCCTGCCCGGTCAGGGCCGCGAGAGGCGCTTCGTGCCGGTCGAGGTGTTCATCCCGCCCGATGCGCCGGGCGGCCGGGCGCAGATCGTCTTCACCGCCGGGGAGAACTGGGCGGCGCTGGGCAGCGTCCGCCTCCGGCCGCGCCCGCCCGGGCCGCCGTCCCGGACCGCCATCCCGACGGACGCCGAGCCGCTGGGCATCCGCTTCGGGGACGGGATCACCCTGCGGGCCATCGATCGGCCCGACCGTGCGACGTGGGCCCCCGGCGAGAGCATCCCGCTGACGCTGTACTGGGAAGCGGAGGCCATCATCCCCGATTCCTATAAAGTCTTCGTCCACGTGGTCGGCGAGGCGTATGATCCCACCGACGACAGCAACATCTGGGGCCAGCAGGATCAGGAGCCGCGCGGCGGCGCTGCGCCGACGACCGCCTGGCGGCCCGGCGAGGTCATCGCCGACGACTATCGGGTGCCGATCCAGCCCGACGCGCCGCCGGGCCGCTATGCCGTGCGGATCGGCCTGTACCGCCCGCTGGGAGGTCAGCGGCTGACCGCCGCCGCCCCCGACGGCTCGGCGCTGGGCGACGCCGTGACGGTGCTGGAGATCACGATCGCAGCCCCGTAGCGCGGGGAAGGGAGCAGGGCATGTCGCTGGAGGAGCAGGTGCAGCAGGCGTTCCTGGCGCGCGGGCTGACGCTGGCCACCGCCGAATCGTGCACCGGCGGGCTGCTGGCCGGGCGGATCACGGGGGTGGCAGGCAGTTCCGCGTACTTCCTGGGTGGCGTGGTGAGCTACTCCAATGACGCCAAGATAGCGCTGCTGGGGGTGGAGGCCAGCGCGCTGGCAGCGCACGGCGCGGTCAGCGAGGTCGTCGCCTGCCAGATGGCCCGCGGCGCGCGGCAGCGGCTCGGCGCGGACCTCGCCCTGAGCGTGACCGGCGTGGCCGGCCCCGGCGGCGGCACGCCCGATAAGCCGGTCGGCCTGACGTGGATCGGTCTGGCCGACGCCCGCGGCGAGCGCGCCGCCCGCTTCGTGTGGGAGTCCGACCGCGAGGGCAACCGCGCCCGGTCGGTGGAAGCCGCCCTGCAGCTGGCGCTGGCCTGGGCGCAGGGGAGCCAGGGGCCATGATGCGGCCCATCGAGATCGAGCTGCGCGTCGGCGTGGACGGGGCGATCACCCCGCTGCGGCTGCGCATGGCGGCGGGCGAAGGCCGCTTCGGGCCGTGGCTGACGGTGGCGCAGATCAGCCGCCGCTGGGCCGACGAGGCCGGCGAGCACTGGCTGGTGATGATCGCCGGCGCGGCGCAGATCGTGGAGCTGGCCCGGACCCCCGGCGGCGCGTGGCAGGCGATCCGGCGGTCGGGCGGCGCGGCGCTGGCCTGAGCGCCGCCGAAACAAAAAAACCCTCCCACTGTCCGGGTGGGAGGGTCAGCCATAAAGCCGTGGGGAGAAGGAGTCTCTTTTTAATCTCACCGCTGCCCGACATCCATCTTGTGCGGGACAGGCCCGGATGTAGTCGAGCCGTGGCATATTAACTTGTAATGGGACCTTCTAATAGCATCCCCACGCTTTATTGGTGAGCTTCATGCCTCATGGTAGGACAAAGCGCTGCGGGGGGCCAGTGACATCTGTCACTACCACAGCCATGACATCTGTCAGGGGCGCCGCCCCGTTACCACCTGCCGCTGGGTACACTTCGGAGGCTGCGAGGAGCTATGCAGAAACTACTCTGGATCGGCGCTGCGGGCGCCCTGGGCGCAATGGCCCGCTACGCCCTGGCCGGGCTGGCGCAGCGGGCAGGCGGCGCCAGCTTCCCGTGGGGGACGCTGAGCGTCAACCTGCTGGGGAGCTTTGTGTTCGGTGTGATCTGGTCGCTGGCCGAAGAAAGGCTCCTGATCAGCGGCGAGATGCGGCTCATCTTGCTGACGGGATTTGTAGGAGCCTTCACCACGTTCTCGACGCTGATGTTTGAGACCGGAGCGCTGCTGCAGGATTCGGAATGGGCCCTGGCCGCCGCGAATCTATTCGGCCAGAGCGCGGCAGGGCTGGCCTGCCTGTTCCTGGGGCTGGCGATCGGGCGGTTCCTGTAAGGGGGTAGATGATGAAGCTCTTCACCGAAGCGAAGCTGCTGCGGATTTTCATTGGCGAAAGCGACCGGTACGAGGGGCGTCCCCTGTACCAGGTGATCGTCGAGCGGGCGCGGCAGCGCGAGCTGGCCGGGGCGACGGTGCTGCGCGGGACGCTGGGGTTCGGCGCCAACAGCCGCATCCACACCGCGCGGATTCTGCGGCTGTCCGAGGATCTGCCTATGGTGATCGAGATCGTGGATGAGCCGGAGCGGATCAACGCCTTCATCGCCGAGCTGGACGGGATCATCAAGGAAGGGCTGGTCACGCTCGAAAAAGCCGAGGTGATCCTCTACCGGCACCAGGGTGGCGACCAGGCATAGCGGCGTCCCCTGCGCCGCGGGGGCGGCCGCCGGGCCGGGGAAAAACATATCCCCGCCGCGCGGCGGGGATATGTCTGCGTGCGGGAGGGGCCACTCCCTGAAGAAGGATCGGTTGAGGAGAGAGAGTCATCAGTAACCGGTCTTCTTAGCTGCCTGAAGGATAGCACTCCCCCGCCGTGGGGGGCAGTGTGAAATGTCTGCCCCCGGGGGTGACGAATGTCGTCAGCCGGCCCGGCGCACCGCGACGGCCTCGATCTCCACCAGCCCGCCCCTGGGCAGGGCGCGCACGGCCACCGTCGAGCGGGCGGGCGGCGTGCCGGGGAACATGGTAGCATAGGCCTCGTTCATCTCGCTGAAGTTGGCCATATCGGTCAGGAAGACGGTCGTCTTGACGACATGGGCCAGGTCGCTGCCGGCGGCCTCCAGCACGGCACGCAGGTTGTGGAGCGCCTGCTGGGTCTGCCCCTGCACATCGTCAGCGGCGAACTGGCCGGTGGCCGGGCTGAGGCCAAGCTGGCCGGAGCAGAATACAAAATCGCCGGCGATGATGCCCTGCGAGTACGGCCCGATGGCCGCCGGGGCGCCGTCGGTCCGGATCATCTGTGGGGGATGCACGTGATAACCTCCTGTTGATATAAAATGAGTATCATACCGGGCAGTGGCCCGATGCCAGCATCATCAGTTTGCAGTCTTTTTACAGTTGCGCAATTCGGGGTTAAACAAGTCTGTCTATAACTGAGCATGCAGGACGAAATTGTGATGACAGGAAAGGATACGGATCAATGGCACTGACAGGTAAGCAGTTTACGAATAGTCTATGGCGCGGGGCCCTGCTGATGGCCGCGGCGAGCCTGATCGCCGGGCTGGCGCTGGCCGCGTTCCCGCAGAGCGCGCTGGCCGCGGCCCCTGCCCAGCCGCCCACCCCCGACGGCACACGGCTGGAGTTCCTGTACCGCCGGCTGGAGATCGCCCTGACAGCGCAGGGCAACCGGCTGCAGACCGCCGCTGACATCGCCGATCTGGTGGCAGACTGGATCGACCAGCTTGAATCGGAAGGCAAGGACGTTTCCTCCCTGCGGGCCGCGCTGGACGTTTACAACGACAAGCGGTCTGAGGCGCAGAGCCATCACGATGAGGCGGCGGCCATCATGGCGGAGCATGCCGGCTTCGACGATGCCGGCGAGGCGACCGATCTGGAGCAGGCGCGGGACACGCTGCGCAGCACCGTTCAGGCCCTGCGCGATGCTCACCGCGCCCTGGTGGACGGCACGATCACCCTGCGGCGGGCCTTCCAGGACTTCCGCGCCGCCAACAACTCGTAGCCGCCGGTATCGATCCCACGCGCACACAGGGGGCGGGAGTGCCTCCGGCACCCCGTCCCCTGCCTGTGCGATCAGGATGAGATGAGAACCACGCCATGACGACTGACACTCCGACCCGCCGCCTGCTGCCCATTCTGATCGCGCTGGCCGTACTGGCCGCCGCTGGCATCGCCTGCAACCGCGGGCGCAGGGATTCCGGCCCCAACGCGGCGACGCAGCCCCCGCCGCCCATCCCGACCGATATCCAGGCCCAGGCCACCGCCGCCGATCCGGGCGCGGCGCAGCCGACGGCCCTGCCGCCCGCGCCGACCACAGCCCCGGCGCAGCCGACCACAGCCCCGGCGCAGCCGACCGCAGCCCCGGCGCAGCCGACGCCCACGCCGGAAGCCTCGCCGACCCCCGACGCGCTGGGCGACCAGATCGACGCGCTGCTGGACCAGCTGAACGAGGACAACCAGAACGCCGACACCCTGGAAGATGCGCCGGAACTGAACCCGTAGCCGATTCCACCCTGCCGGGAAGGCCCTGCCAGGGTCGGCGGGCCTTCCCGGTTTGGCTGCCCCGGTGAGCCCGGCTATACTGGCGGCATGTCCGAGACCCTCGACTCCCCGCCCGCCGCGCTGTCGGGCGGCGGCGTGGCCCGCGCCGCCGGCCTGCTGGTGATCGGCTTCGTGCTCAGCCGCCTGCTGGGGCTGGCCCGCGAGATCGTGCTGGCGAGCGTCTTCGGAGCCAGCACCGACTATGAAGCCTACACCGCCGCCCTGCGTCCGCCCGATACGCTGTACCTGGTGGTCGCGGGCGGGGCGCTCGGCTCGGCGTTCATCCCCACCTTCGCGGCGTACCTGGCCGGGAACAACCGCCGCGAAGCCTGGCGGCTGGCGGGGACCATCGCCACCCTGATCACGATCGTGCTGGCGGCGCTGGCGGCGCTGCTGGCCGTCTTCGCTCGCCCGGTGGTGGCGCTGACTATCGGCGTCGGTTTTGAGCCGGCGGCGCAGGCGCTCACCGCCCGCCTGATGCAGATCATGCTGCTCACCCCGGCCATCTTCGGCCTCAGCGGGCTGCTGATGGGCATCCTGAATTCGCACCAGCGCTTCCTGCTGCCCGCGCTGGCGCCGGCTCTGTACAACCTGGGCATCCTCTTCGGCGCGGGGGTGCTGTCGCGCTGGATCGGCATCTACGGCCCGGCATGGGGCGCGGTGATCGGCGCGCTCCTGCACCTGATCGTTCAGATACCCGGCCTGATCGCCCTGCGGCCGTCGCTGGCGCCCTCGCTGGATGTGCGCCACCCCGGCGTGCGCGAGGTGGCCCGGCTGATCGCCCCGCGGATGCTGGGGCTGGCGGTGGTGCAGATCAACTTCTGGGTCAACCTGGCGCTGGCCTCGACGATGGCCGCCGGCAGCGTGGCAGCGCTGGCGCGGGCCTGGTTTGTGCTGCTGCTGCCGCAGGGCGTGATCGCCCAGTCGCTGGCCAACGCGGTCTTCCCGACCTTTTCGCTCCAGGCCGCCCGCGGCGATTCGCCGGGGCTGCAGCGCACGCTGGGGCAGGCGCTGCGGGCCGTGCTGTTCCTGTCGATCCCGGCTTCGGTAGGGCTGGCGCTGCTGCGCCTGCCGATCATCCGGCTGCTGTTCGAGCGCGGCGAGTTCCGGCTGCCGGACAGCCAGGCCGCGGCCTGGGCGCTGCTGTTCTACGATCTGGGGCTGGTAGCTCACTCGCTGGTGGAGGTGGTGACGCGGGCCTTCTACGCTCTGCACGACACCCGCACACCGGTGATCGTGGGCGGCGGCGCCATGCTGCTGAACGTGGCCCTGAGCTTCACGCTGATCCGCTTCATCGGGGAGCCGGGGACGCTGACGCACGGGCCGTTCGCCGGGCTGGCGCTGGCCAACACGCTGGCGACCTCGCTGGAGGGGCTGATCCTGCTGGCGCTGATCCGCCCACGGGTGGGCGGGCTGGATGGCCCGCGTCTGCTGGCCGGGGTCGGGCGGGCGCTGCTGGCCAGCGCGGGGATGGGCGTCGTGTTATGGCTCTGCCTGCCGCTGATCGACCGCGCCGGGCTGCTGATCGGCACGCTGGCGGCGCTGGCGGCGGGCGGGGCGGTGTTCGGCGGGCTGGCGTGGCTGCTGGGCAGCGAGGAAGCGCGGTTGTTCGCCGGGCTGGCGCTGCGCCGGCTGCGCCGCCCCGCTACCGGATGAACAGCGGCTGCGCGAGCAGCTTCCAGCCCAGCATGATCAGCACGCCGAAGGCCACGCCGGCGATCACCTCCCAGCGGCTGTGCCCCAGGATCTCATCGAACTGAATCGCCTCCAGCGGATGCCCGCTGAGCACCTCAGCGATGATGACGTTCAGGGCGCGGGCGTGGCGCCCTGCCTGCCGCCGGACGCCCGCGGCATCGTAGGTCACGATCATCGCCAGCACCACGGCGATGGCAAACCCCGGCGAGTCAAAACCCTGCTCCAGGCCCAGGCCCGTCGCCAGCCCGCTGACCATCGCCGAGTGCGAGCTGGGCATGCCGCCCGTTTCGGCCAGATGATGCCAGTCCCATTCGCGGGTGCGCCAGTAGTAGGTCAGCGGTTTGAGGAACTGAGCGAGCGCACTGCAGACGATCGCCACCCAGAGCACATCATTGGCGATCAGCTCACGGATTATCGCAGAGAGTGCCATCTATTTCCCCTCGTCGGCAGGGCCGCTGAGAGTCTCCAGCCGCAGCTCGGCCTGATCCAGCAGCTGCCCGCACAACGCGGCCAGCCGCTGACCTTCCTCAAACAGGGCCAGCGACTCTTCCAGCGGCAGGTCGCCCGCTTCCAGCCGGGCGACGATGTCTTCCAGCCGCGTCAGCGCTTCTTCAAAGGTCAGTGGCTCGGACATCGCTTTATCCTGTGCTCTTGAGCCGCGAATCAGGGGGCGGCTCGTGCGAGCGCGGTCACTCAGGCGGATCGACGGTTGCACGCAGGCGGCCTTCCGCCAGCCGGATAGCGAGCCGGTCGCCGGGCGCGACCGCAGCGGCGCGGCGCAGCACCCCCCCCTCTGGCCCCTGCACGATGGCATAGCCGCGGGCCAGTGTCGCCTCCGGGCTGACGGCGGCCAGCGTATGGGTCAGCCCGGCCAGCCGCGCCCGCCGCAGCGCGGCCTGCCCGCGCAGCGACCGACCGGCGCGCTCCAGCAGATCATCGACGCGCTGGCGAGCCTCGGCAATCGCGCGGTGGGGCGAAGCCCGGTCCAGCCGGAGACCGGCCCGATCCACCTGCCGGCGGCGATCCGCCAGCCCGGCGGCGAAGGCGTCGGCCAGCCGGCCAGCGGCCCCTGCCAGCCACAGGCGCCAATCGTCCGCCGTCACCGGGGTGACCAGCTCCGCCGCCGCCGACGGGGTCGGCGCGCGCAGGTCGGCAGCGAAATCCGCCAGTGTGAAGTCAGTCTCATGCCCCACCCCGGTGATTACCGGCAGACGGCTGGCGGCGATGGCCCGCACCACGCGCTCATCGTTGAAGCACCACAGGTCTTCCAGCGATCCGCCGCCGCGCACCAGCAGGATGACCTCGGGGGCCGGGTGGGCGTTCAGCGCCGCCAGCGCCGCGACGATCTGCGGCGGGGCGGCTTCGCCCTGTACGGAGGCCGGGGCCAGGATGGCCCGCGCCAGCGGATTGCGCCGCCCGATCACGGTCAGCACATCCTGCAGGGCGGCGGTCTGAGGCCCGGTGACGATGCCGATCCCCTGCGGGCGGTCGGGCAGCGGGCGCTTGCGCGCCGGGTCAAACAGGCCCTCGGCCCCCAGCCGCGCCTTGAGCGCCTCGAACTGCGCGTGCAGATCGCCCAGGCCGGCGGGCCGCAGCGCCCGGCACACCAGCTGATACTGCCCGCGGGCCTCGTAGACCCCCAGGCGGCCCTGCGCGACCACCCGTTCGCCGCCGGACGGCATCGCCAGCCCGCGAGCCTGCTGTGCCAGCACATCGCTGCGCCACATCACGCACGCCAGCTCCGCCCCGGCGTCCTTGAGGGTGAAGTAGGCGTGCCCGGAGCCGGACATCACGCGCAGGTTGGAAACCTCGCCCTCCACCGTGAGATCCTGCAGGCGGTAGTCGGTTTCCAGCAGCTGGCGCACGTAGCGCGTCAGCGCCGAGACGGTCCAGCGGGCAGGTGGTGTGAACGGTTCGGCCTCCATAGCGCCCTTAGTGCAGGTGGGGCGAAGTGCCCCCTGTTTCCCGGGTGGGTAGACAGCCCAACTGCCAGCGTGTTTCGCGGCGAGGCCCCTATCCCCGGTGCCCTGTGCGCCGCGAAACACTAGCTTACACGCAGCGAGGGAGCGCCACAAGCGCCCGCCCCCGACGTGCCTTCCACCCGATCGGTGTACAATGGGGGTCTGCCGCTGCTGGCAGGCTCCGACCTCTCTCGCCCGGAGGAAGCCGGTGACCCTCGTTGTCTTTGGCAGCATCAACCTGGACCTGACGGCTTATGCGCCGCGCCTGCCCCGCCCCGGCGAGACGCTGCTGGGCCGCTCCTTCCTGACCGTCACCGGCGGCAAGGGAGCCAACCAGGCCGCCGCCGCCGCCCGGCTGGGCGCCGTCACCCGGATGATCGGGCGCGTGGGCGATGATGCCTTCGGGCGCGAGGCGCTGGCCGCGCTGGCTGCCGAGGGCATCGACATGGCCGGCGTGGCCGTGGACTCCGCGCAGCGCACCGGGCTGGGGGTGATCTGCGTGGACGATGCCGCCGAGAACGCCATCATCGTCATCTCCGGCGCCAACATGGCCCTCGGCGAGCCGGATGTGGCCCGCTGCACGCAGGCCCTCGCCGATGCCCGCGCCCTGCTGCTCCAGCTGGAAGTGCCGCTGGCGGCGAATCTCGCCGCCGCCCGCGCCGCCCATGAGCGCGGCGTGACGGTTATCCTGGATCCGGCCCCCGCCCCGGCGCAGCCCCTGCCCGCCGATCTGTACCCGCTGATCGACGTGATCACGCCCAATGAGGTGGAGGCCGAAGCGCTGACCGGCATCCGCCCGGAGACGCCGGAGGAGGCGGCCCGCGCCGCCGCCGATCTGCGCGCCCGCGGGGCGCGGGCCGCCGTCATCAAGCTGGGGGCGCGCGGGGCGGTCTTCGCCGGGGAGGCCGGCGCGGGCTTCGTGCCGCCGTTCCCGGTGCAGGCCGTGGACAGCGTGGCGGCGGGCGATGCATTCAACGGGGCGCTGGCGGCGGCGCTGGCGGCGGGCTTCCCGCTGCCGGAAGCGGTCCGCCGGGGCGCGGCAGCCGGGGCCATCGCCGTGACCCGGCCCGGCGCCCTGCCCTCGATGCCGCATCGGGCCGAACTCGACGACCTGCTCACCCACGGAAGGCCGGCATGACCACCCGTCTGATCATCGATACCGATCCCGGCGTGGACGACGCCCACGCCATCCTGCTGGCCTTCGCGCACCCCGACGCCCGCGTCGAGGCGCTGACCACCGTCGCCGGCAACGCCGCGCTGGAGCAGACGACCCGCAACGCCTGCACGATTCTGGAGGTCCTGGGCCGCGCCGGGGTGCCCGTCTACGCGGGCTGCGACCGGCCGCTGCTGGGGGGCCGGCACGACGCCGCCTATGTCCACGGCAGCGACGGCCTGGGCGACAGCGGCTTCCCGCCGCCCCGGCGCGGCCCGGCAGATGAGCACGCCGTCCACGCCCTGATCCGCCTGGCCAGCCAGTCGCCCGGCGAGATCACCCTGTGCGCCATCGGCCCCCTGACCAACCTCGCGCTCGCCGTCCGGCTCGATCCGGGCCTGCCGGGCCGGTTCCGGCGGCTGGTGGTGATGGGCGGCGCGATCCGCGGCATGGGCAACATGGCCGCCGCGCCCTCCGCCGAGTTCAACGTGTGGAGCGACCCGGAGGCGGCGGCCATCGTGCTGGACGCCTGGCCGGGCCTCGACCTGATCTCGTGGGAAACCACCGTCGCGCACGGGCTGGATGAGGCGCAGATCGCGGCGCTGATGTCGGTCGATACCCCGCGCGGGGAGTTTTTCCGCCGCATCACCGGGCCGATGCTGGCCTACGTCCGCGATGTGCTCAGGCAGCCGCGTCTTTTCGCCCCGGACTCGCTGGCGGTCGCCGCGGCGCTGGAGCCGGGCATCGTGCTGGAGGCCGCGCATCATCCTGTGCAGGTCGAGCTGGCCGGGGCGCACACCCGGGGGCAGACGACGGTGGACTGGCACGGCCTGACCGGGCGGCCGCCCAACGCCCGGCTGGTGCTGGCGATCGACCGGGGGCGCTTCTGGGATCTGCTGCGGGCTTCGCTGGCCTGAGCCGCGGCGCCGCCGATTGGCCCGCCCGATCGGAGGGGCAGCGTCTGTTGACTCTGGCCCGCCAGACACTAGAATCAATGGTAGACCAAGCGGATCGCAGGATAGCATGGATTATAAGGATTACTATCAGATACTCGGCGTCCCTCGCAACGCCGACACTAAAACCATCAAGAAGGCGTACCGGGAGCTGGCACGCCAGTATCACCCGGACGTCAACAAAAGCCCTGAAGCCGAAGCCCGCTTCAAAGAGATCAACGAAGCCCACGAGGTCCTGAGCGACCCGGAAAAGCGCCGCAAGTACGATCAGCTGGGCAGCAGCTATCAGGCCTGGCAGCAGCGCGGCGGTGCGCCGGGCGGCTTTGACTGGAGCCAGTGGTTCACCCCGGCCAGCGCACCCGGCGCCGCCGGCGGGATGGGCGGGTTCTCGGACTTCTTCGAGGCGATCTTCGGCGGGATGGGCGGCCTGGGCGGCAGCGTGCAGTACACCAGCCTGGACGAGCTGCTGCGCGGCGGACGCGCTGCCCCCCGGCAGAGCCGCGGCCGCGACCTGGATGCCGAGGTCGCCATCACGCTGGAAGAAGCCTATCACGGCACCACGCGCCTGCTGTCCAAGGATGGCCGGCGGCTGCAGGTGAAGATCCCGCGCGGGGCGCGCACCGGGACCCGCGTCCGCATCGCCGGCGAGGGCGGCAGGAGCCGCAGCGGTCAGGCCGGCGATCTGTACCTGAACGTCACCGTGCAGGAGGACGAACGCTACGAACGGCAGGGCGACGATCTGTATGAGGATATCACCATCGACCTGTACACGGCGCTGCTGGGCGGCGAAGTGCAGGTGCCGACCCTGACCGGCAGCGTGACCCTGCGCATCAACCCCGGCACGCAGCCGGGTCAGCTCGTGCGGATCAAGGGACGCGGGATGCCGGTGCTGCGCCACAAAGAGACCTACGGCGACCTGTATGTGCGGATCAACGTCGATCTGCCCCGCGACCTGACCGCGCGCGAGCGCGCCCTGTACCGGGAGCTGGCCGCCCTGCGCGGCCATGCCCCGCGGCCCGAATGAGCCGCGCCGGCAGCGATCGGGCTGCCGGGCGTGCCGCAGAATGAGATGCCTCTTGAAGACCATGCACCCTTCCCGCACCCCGATCGCTGCCGCCGGCCTGCTGGCTCTGGCCAGCCTGGCCTGCACGGTCGCCCTGTTTGAGTCGCCCGGCGGCGGCCAGACCCCCGGCGCCCCGGCGGCGGGCAGCGCCCCCGGCCTGCCGACGCCGGTTTCCCAGGACATCATCGCCGCCGCCGACGCCGAGGAACTGCTGCTGATCAACATCTACCAGCGCGTGGCCCCGGCCGTCGTCAATGTGGATATCGGCGTGGAGGCCAGCGGCGAGGTCACCGACGTGGGCAGCGGCTCCGGCTTCGTGATCGACCCGGCGGGCTACATCGTGACTAACAACCATGTCATCGAAGACGCCGACGCGCTGCGGGTGACGTTCAGCGACGGCAGCGTGTTGATCGCCGAGGTGGTGGGCGGCGACGAGTACGCCGACCTGGCGGTGATCAAAGTCGATCCGCCGGCGGATCGGCCGCTGGTGGCCGTCGAGCTGGGCGATTCGTCCACCGTGCAGGTCGGCCAGCGCGTGATCGCCATCGGCAACCCGTTCGGCCTGACCGGGTCGATGACGGTGGGGATCGTCAGCGCCGTCGGGCGGACGCTGCCCAGCGCTGTCGTCACCGACACGGGCATCTTCTCCAACCCGCTGATCATCCAGACGGACGCCGCCATCAACCCGGGCAACTCGGGCGGGCCGCTGCTGAACTCACGCGGGCAGGTGATCGGGGTGAACGCGGCGCTCCGCAGCCAGACGGGCCTGAATTCCGGCATCGGCTTCGCCATCCCGGTGAACACGGTCAAGCGGATCGCGCCGCAGCTGATCGAGACGGGCCGGGTGGAATACCCGTACCTGGGCATCTCGGCCCAGACCGAGTTCTCGCTGGCGCTGCTGGCCGAGGAGTTCGACCTGCCGGTGAGCAGGGGGGTGCTGATCGCCTCGGTCGCGCCCGGCTCCGCCGCCGATCGGGCCGGGCTGCGGGGCGGGACGCGCACCGGGACGGTCAACGGGCGCGAGGTGCAGCTGGGCGGCGACATCATCACGGCCATCGATGGCACGCCGATCGGCAACTTTGACGAGCTGCTGGGCTACCTGGTGAGCAACACCAGCGTGGGCCAGCGGATCACCGTCAGCATCGTCCGCGAGGGACGCAGCATGGAAGTGGAGGTGACGCTGGGCGCGCGCCCGACGAATTAAACGGGGGCTGCGCGCCGCGCCGGTGAGCCTCTCTGGGCGATGATTACGGGCTTCACCGGCAGGGGTATGGCCGGTTTAATGGCCTCGTCCGGACGGTTCAACTTACCAAGGAGTGGTGGAATGTTCGAGCGCACCGATCTTGAAACACTCGCCGCTTTTGAAGGCACGCAGCCAATCGTGAGTCTCTACCTCAACATGCCGGCGCATCTGCGGGGCACGCCTGAGGCGTACCGGGCACGCCTGAAGTCGCTGCTGCGGCAGGTCAACGGGCACGCGCCGCGCCCGGATATGGAGATGATCGAACGGTTCTTCGACCGCGAGTTTGACTGGACCGGTCGGAGCGCGGTGGTGTTCTCAGGCCAGCAGGATAATCTGTGGAAGGTCTACCAGTTCGCGGTACCCCTGCGGAGCTACATCCACGTGGGCCGCAAACCGTTGATCGCCCCGCTGGCCGACCTGATGGACACCTACGGCAGTTACATCGTCGCGTCGCTCGATCACCAGTCGATTCGCCTGTACCACTTTCATCTGGGCGAGCTGGTCAAGTCGGAGGAGGCGAGCGGGGAGACCGTCCGCAACATCAGCGCCAGCGGGGGCAACCGCGGCGCCGGGATCGTGCGCGGCCAGGATCCGATGGCCCACAAGCGCGAGATTGTGCGCAGCAACATGAAGCTGTTTGCCGGGACGCTGGATATCTTCAGCCGCGGCCAGCCGACCGCGCTGCTGCTGGCCGGCCCGGAGGAGGCTGTCAGCCAGTTCCGGGAGGTGCTGAGCGCCTCCTGGCGCAGCCGCCTGCAGGGCGCGCTGGCGCTGCCGCATAATGCGTCGGAGAAGGAGGTCCGCGAGCGCTCGCTGGAGGTGCTCCAGGCCGCCCAGAAGGCCCGGCAGGAGAAGCTGGTGGAGACGATCCGCACCGCCGCCGCCAAACAGGCCAACGGGACGGTCGGCATTGAGCCTACGCTGGACGCGCTGCATGCTGGCCGGGTGCAGGCGCTGGCCCTCGTGGAAGGGCTGGAGGCTCCCGGCTTCCGCTGCACAGGCTGCGGCTACGGCACCACCGTGGCCGCGGAGCGGTGCCAGTTCTGCGGGCAGCCGCTGGCGCAGGTCGCCAACGCCGCCGAACACGCCGTCCGGCAGGCCATCGAGCAGGGCGCGACCGTGGAGTTTCTGGAGGAAGACACCCCGGCTGCCCGGCAGCTTGACGGCATGGGCGCCCTGCTGCGATACTGACACCCGAGTCGCAGCGGCATGACACCACAGGCAGGTCGCGGTGCACCGGCATCGCGGCCTGCCCCCTATCCTGCCAGGCCGCCCGCCCCGTCGCTGGCCGGCGCGCCCCATCTGAGGAAGCCTGATGAACGCTCCGCCGCGCTCCGGCGTCCGGCTGCCTGATCTGATTCTGGCTGCACTGGTGCTGACCGCCCTGTTCGGGCTGGCGCTGGGCAGCCTGCTGCGCGCTTCGCCTACCTTTGACGAGGGTTTCTACATCGCCCGCGGCTGGGCTTTCCTGCGCACGGGGACGCTGCTGCCGCTGGGTCACCCCCCGCTGACCAACCTGCTCAGCGGGCTGGGCGTCCTGCTGGAGCCGGGCCTGCCCGACCCCGCCGCGCTGGATGGCTGGGCGGCGCTGGACGCGGAGCGAGTCAGCGAAGACCTGCTGTGGCGGCAGGGCATCGCCACCACGCGGGTGGTGACGCTGGCCCGGCTGCCGATCGTGTGGCTGGGCGTGCTGCTGGGCGCGCTGGTCTACCGCTGGGGGCGTGAGGTGTACGGGCCGAACAGTGCCCTGCTGGCGCTGATGCTCACCGCCTTCTGCCCGAATATGCTGGCGCACACCGGGCTGGCGACCACCGATCTGGGGGTGGCGGCCTTCAGCCTGGCCAGCCTGTACGCCTGGAGCCGCACGCTGCGGCGGCCCTCGCGGGGGTGGCTGCTGATCAGCGGGATCCTGTTCGGGCTGGCGCAGAGCGCCAAGTTCAGCGCCCTGTGGCTGCTGCCCGCGCTGGGGATCATGGGGCTGTGGGCAGCCCTGCGGAGGCGCTCAGCGGGCGGCGGCGGGCTGGCCGGGCGCCTCCTGCGGGCGGCAGGCCAGCTGGGTGCGCTGACTGCCATCGGCGCGGTCGTGCTGTGGGCCACCTATCTGTTCCGGCTGCGCGTCTACCCCCTCGACCTGTACGCGGCGGAGTTCCAGCACTTCCTGGAGCTGGCTGCCGGCGGCCACAGCGCCTATCTGCTGGGCCGTTTCTCCACCAGCGGCTGGTGGTACTATCACCCGCTCGCGCTGGCCGTCAAGACCCCGCTGCCGGCGCTGGCGCTGTTGGCGCTGGCGATCGTGCTGGCGGCGGGCCGCGAGATGCGCCCCCGCGAGTGGGAGATCGCCTTTCCCGCGCTGTTCTACCTGGGCCTGACGATGCTCGGGACGCTGAATGTCGGCGTGCGCTATCTGCTGCCGATGATCCCGCTGATGTACCTGTTCAGCGCGCGGGTGGCCTACGGAGAGCGCCAGTCCGGGCCGATCCGGGCCGGCGCGCTGGCGATCATCGCGCTCTGGCATATCGGCGTCAGCCTGTGGAGCTACCCCCACTATCTGGCCTACTTCAACGCGGCGGCGGGCGGGCCGGATCACGGCTACCGCGTGCTGGCCGACTCGAACCTCGACTGGGGGCAGGACCTGCCGGGGCTGGCCGCCTACCTTCAGCAGCGCGGCGCCGCCGGGCCGATCTACCTGAGCTACTTCGGCCAGGCCGACCCGGCCTACTACGGCATCGAGTATGTGGCGCTGCCGGGCTGGCCGCCCCCGCCCCCCGACCCGGACCGCCCGCCCTTCCGCCCGATGAACCCCGCGCCGGGGCTGTATGCCATCAGCGCGTCGAATCTGGTCGGCGTGCAGTCCTACGAGCCGGATACGTTCGGCTACTTCCGGGCGCGGGAGCCGGTGGCGCGCATCGGGCACAGCATTTTCATCTATGAGGTGGGGCCGGATCGGCTGGCCGCCAGCCCGCAGACCCGCCCGTGGTTCGCCCAGTGCGCCGCCCCGGAGCCGTCGGAATCGGCGCGGGCGCTGCGCCGCCTGACGGGGGTGCGCAGCCTGCAGATGGTGTACTTCGACTGCACCCAGGCGCTGCCCTTCCCGCCGGGGCCGGGCTGGCTGCTGATCCAGGAAGGGCTGGAGCCGGTGATCGACCTCGGCCCGCCGGGCTACCTGGCCCGCTTCCCGGACGGGTCGCCCCGCTACCGGGTCTGGCTGATCGAGGCGCCGCCCCCGCCCCCCGAATCCAGCGTGGAGTTCCCGCTGGTCCCGCTGCCGCTGCCCATCGCGGCCCATGTGGAGCTGCTCGGTTACCGGCTGGAGCCGGGGAGCGTGCCGCCCGGCGGCGAACTGACGCTGACGGGCTGGTGGCGCGTGCGGGAGCCGCCCCCGCCGCCAGTGTCGATCTTCGCGCACCTGCGGCGCCCCGATGAAAGCCTGCTGGTGGCGGCGGACGGGCTGGGCATGCCCGCCGAAGGGTGGCTGCCGGGGATGGTGATCGTGCAGCAGCACCGCTTCGCGGTGCCGCCGGATGCCGCTGTCGGCAGCTATACGCTGGCCGTGGGACTGTACTCGCTCAGCAGCGGGGAACGTTACCCGGTCGCGGAATCCGGCGACCGGGTCATCGATGGCATTGTGCTGCGAACGGTCTCGATCGGGCCGTGAACAACCGGCCGATCTAGGACCAGTTCACGCGCAGGTCAAAGCCGCGCTTCTTCAATTCCTCCGCGAAGGCCGGGCCGGGGATGGCCAGTTCGACCGGCACGCCGCCCCGCGGCGTCTGCCCGCGAGCGTGCGCCTCGCTGATGATGGCTGCGTGCCAGCCCGTGGTGCGCTCCATCGCCGTGAAGCCGGTCGCCTCGTCCTTCCAGTCGAACAGATCGACGATCACCTCCGCCTCCTGGCCGCCTTTCAGGCCGTGCCCGATCACCCGCACCACCACCAGATCGCGTTCATCGGGGCGGGCATAGAGCTTCGGGCCGAGCACGGCGTGCAGCACGTGGCGCGGGATCACCGGCTGGCCGTCCACCTCGACGGGATCCAGTTCCAGCAGGCCGGCATCGTTGAACGCTTTCCACTGGACGTAGTGCCCCGGCCAGCGGACGGTCTTATTCTGGAGGGTGCGCAGCCGGCCCTCAAACGTCCAGGGCATGGTGCTGGTGCCGCCCGCCGTGGTGAACGCCTCCAGCTGGCCGATCGGCTCCGGGAAGTCCACCAGCTCGTACTCCAGGAAGCACGGCATTTCGATGGCTTTGCCGTCGCGGATGAACAGCGTCGTGCCGAAGTACTCGTTGGTCAGCCCTTCGATGTTGAAGGTGAGGATGTAGCGCCAGGGCGGCTGCGGATCGGCGGGGATGCCGCCGTCGTACATGATGATGTCGCGGGGCTCGTCGAACAGGCTCATGGTGTAGGCGCACAGCGAGTTGCCCAGGCCGGGCACCTGCCCGCAGTCGGGCGTCAGGGTGATGCCGGCGGCCCTGGCCTGCGCGTCCAGGTCGAGCTGCTGGCGGGTGATGCCGGTGTTGCCGCCGAAGTCGGCCATGCTGGCGCGGGCGCGGATGGCCGCGTGCGCCAGGCTGAGGTTGAAAAAGTACGGCACGCCGGAGACGAACGCCTGCACGCCGCTGCCGGTCAGCAGGGCGACCACGGCGTCCTGATCGCGCACGTCCAGCGCGGCGGGGCGGGCGACCTCGCGGCCGGCCAGCCGGTTGACGCGGGCGGCGGCACGCTCGGCCTGCGCCAGGTCAAGGTCGGCCAGCACGATCAGGTCGGCCTCGCCGTGCATGGCCATATCATAGGCGGACGCCGTCCCCTGCCGCCCGGAACCGAGGACTGCATAGCGGTATCCCATCGAATTGCCTCCTGCTGGTAACAGAGTACAGTAATCCGCCATCCAGTATAAAGGAAAACAACGCGCCGGCGACGCTGCGCTGGCCGCCATGAGGAGGGGATATGCCAGACATCACGGAAGAAACCCTGCAGAAGATCACGGCGCGGCTGGCAGGGCCGCAGAACATCTGGCTGGCGACCGTGCGGGGCGACAGCCGGCCCCATCTGGTGCCGATCTGGTTCGTCTGGCGCGACGGGCGGGTGTGGATCGCCACCGGGCAGAGGTCGCAGAAGCGCCGCAACATCGCGCACAATCCGCGGGTCAGCCTCGCGCTGGAGGACGGCAGCGATCCCCTGGTGATCGAGGGGATCGCGGCTGTCTATGAAGATGCGCCCACCCGCGACGCGCTGGCGCCGCACTTCCAGGCCAAATACGGCTGGGACTTCCGCGCCGACGGCGAGTACGGGCTGCTGATCGGCATCACACCGCAGCGCGTGCTGCTGGGCGGCTGAGCGCGTCCATGCCCGGCCCCCTTTCCCCCTCGCCCGCTACGAGTAAGGGCCGTCGGCGATGAAGCGCAGCGCCCGCAGCCCCGGCACGAAGAAGTACCCACCGGCCCGCACCGTCACCAGGCGGGGGATGTCCCGCATGACCCGACGCAGCGGGTGGCGCTGGATCGTGAGCGTATTGTCCCCCTCATGGTTGGTGGCGAAGGGATCTTTGTCCGTCCGCAGGCCGGCGAACTTCGGATCGTTGAGCCAGACCTGCTGGACGAACTCAAACTGGCGGCGGATGTCCGTATTCATGGCGATGAAGAGGATGCCGCGCGGGGTGTCCGCCGTTTCCGGGCTGTAGGGCGGGCCGTAGGGCCGGCCCCGCCGGATGATGCGGTGGCGGCGGCTGCTGAGGCTTGACAGGTGCGGATCCTGGCCCAGCCCGCTGCGCGGATTGGACCGGCGGACATGCGAGCCGAGGGGGGTATGGTAGCCATAGGGATCCTCGGCGGCGTAGTCGAAGCAGTTGTTCCGCCGGCTGTCCGCGCCCAGCTCCGGGTCATCGCGCTCCGGGGCCAGCGCCAGCGGCGCCCCGCTGGGCCACCGACCGACCAGCTTGGCGCCCAGCCAATCGCGCATCTGAGCGTCGCCGCCCGCCTGCTCGTCCAGAAACCGGTGGAAGGCCGCGACATCCTGCTCCAGCTTGCGGTAGATGAGGTAGGAGCCGTTCTGACCCAGCACCTGAGGCTCCGGCATGGGCGGCAGCAGTCCGTATTCGTTCTGGTACCCGAACACAAACTCGCCCGGCATGATCAATTCCTGCCCCGGTGTGGGGACCGTCGTGCCCAGCAGCCCGGGCTGCGAGATGCCATCTCTGAAGCCGAAGTGCTCCCGCATGCCCGGCAGGCGGGAGGCCGTCTCCTCATGCACGATCCGCACACAATCCATCTCATGCATATGCGCCAGATAGCGCGCCTCGAGGTCCTCGACCAGCTGCGGCGTGGCGGCGAACAACATGACCATGACATGGATCGGCTCAGTGGCCGGGCCGCCCATCTCCCAGTTCTCCGGCGCGCTGGCGCCCACATCGCCCAGCAGCCGGGATCGGACCGGGTTGCTGATCCCTTCCTGAAACTCGGCGCAAAACGATGCCAGCATGGCCGGGCTCAGGCCCATCGCCTGCAGGCCGGCGTGTGTGAAGGCGACGTTGATCCGCGTCTCGGGCTTGATGACCCGGCCCTGCGCATCGGTGGGCCAGGCCCGGGCGCTGGCAACTTCCGGCAGGATGGACGCCAGCCACTGGCGGGCGCGGGCGCCGTTGCGGATGTTCAGGAAGATGTAGACCGCCTCGTTCAGGTGCGCATAGCCCGTCAGGATGATCGCCTGAATGTCATCGATTTCGACTTTAGGAACCATAACCTCTCCGCTAGAGCCGCCGCAGAAACTCCCCGGCCTCTTCCCGGCTCAGGAGGGTCTTCAGCGTGTCCGCAGTCCGGATGGCGTTCAGAATGTTCTTGATCGATTCGTCCGGGAAGGCGCTGTAGAAGACCTCGGCGCGAATCTGATGGTCGATGATCACCTTCTTGAAGGTCTGGATGTCCCGCGAGCCGCTGGAGGGGTAGCCCTCGCAGCAGCCCCAGATCAGGTCCAGCCCCCTGGCCACCTCGTCGGAGCCTACTTCGCCAACATACGACTCCCACGAGCCGTCGTAATTACTCACAAACAGCAGGTACCGGCCCTCATCCACGGTCATCCAGCGCCCGAAATGCACGGTCGAGACCCCGGCCAGCGTGCCATCGGTGGGCGGGGAGAGCCTGAGCGACTGCGCCAGCGCCGCCAGCAGCGTCTTCAGGTAGCCGCGCAGCCGGGGATGCACCGGCAGCATGATCGTCATCTCGTTCTGGACGGCGTACTCGCGCTCGGTCATCCAGCAGGGCGTGTTGACCGTCAGGGAAGGCTCGCGGCCCATGGCCACCGCCGGCGGCGCGGCAAAAGGCAGCTGCGGCTGCCGCAGCGCCGTGATGATCAGATGGGAGGCGCCCCGCAGCGCCGACGATCCCAGCGCCGCCAGCCGTCCGGGCGGCGCCGGCGGGGCCGGGGCCGGCAGATCGCCCAGCAGGGAGAGGATCGCCTCCACCTCCGGCCGGGAGAGCAGCGCGTCGATCCGGTCGCGCAGCGCCAGAGCGCGGCGGACTTCCGGCACCGTGCAGCTGTGCGCTCGAAAGAAGATCCCGCCGCCGACCTGCCGGGCCCGCAGCCAGCCTTTGAGCGCGTCGGGCGCGTCCATCCCCGGAAAGCCGTCGCAGTGGCCCAGCAGGGCTTCCAGCGCCGGCGCCTGGCTCAGCAGCTCGTCCAGATAGTCATCGAGCGTCCCGTCATAGATGGCGTTCATCAGCAGCCGGCGGCCGCCCTCCAGCAGCACCAGACGGGCGAAATGCACGCCCTCCAGATCCGGGAAGCGGAGGATGGGGTTCCCCCGCATATCGCCGTTGATGGTGAGCACCGCCTCCCGCAGAGGCGTCTCCTGGCCCGGCCTGACATCCAGGATGACGGTGAGATCGCTGCCGGCCACAGCTCAGACCTCACTGTACTGCGGGTAGAAGGGCCGGTAGCCCCGCAGGCGGGCCAGCCAGGCCAGCACGGGGATCCCGATGCGCTGGAGAGGGAGGGGGATGTTGGGTTCGAAGAAGTAGGTCTGGCTGTCGAGGTAATGGCTGGTCAGGGCGGCCTGCAGCAGGCTCAGCGGCCGGCCATCGCGCGCCAGCCCGTAGAATGTCTCGTAGAACAGCTCCGCCCCCGAGGGCGGGGTGACGGTGCGCAGCAGATGCAGTTCGCCGCCGTCCCGATTCCACGGGTTGCGGTGCAGCGTCCGGCGGGGGATCTCCACCACGTCGCCCGGGTGGGCGGTGTAGTCCTGCTGCCCGATGGTGTAGGCCGCCGTGCCGGCGAGGATCTCGAACCGTTCATCGGTCTTGAAGTGAATGTGCGGGGGCGAATAACCCGCGCCCGGTTTGAGCAGGTACTGATCGAACAGCGAGAAGGCGCCGTTCGTTTCGGAAGCTGTCTGGCGGAATACGATCCGCTCACCTGCCTGAGGATTTTCCAGCACATCGCCGGATTTGGCCATACGCTCCTCCCCCATCAGATACTATGCCCCACCTCGCGGTCAATCATAATCATATGTCGGGCGCCGGGCAACTCCGGGGTCGCCCTGTCCCCTGACTCACGCCCCGCCTTCGCGGTAGGCGCTGATCGCGCTGATCTCCAGCCGGAACGGCCCCGCCTGCGCATCGGCGATGATGAAGCCGAAGGAGCGGATGCGGCGCGGGTTCAGATCGGGCGCCAGCGGGAGGGGCGTGCCAAACGCCATCGCCCTCATCGCCTCAAAAGGGAGGGTCACCCGCTGCCAGCGGTCAGGCTCAGTGTCAAAGGTCAGCTCATAGCGCAGCGGCAGGAACAGCTCGCTGAGCCGGATGTTGAAGCCATAGCGTTTGCCATCACCGCGAACGCGCAGGATGATGCCATCGAAGCCGGCCAGGTCCCAGCGTCCTGCGCCGGAGCGCACGGAGGCGAAGCCGCCGTTGTTCTCCAGCGAGACGATGCCGGCGAAGATCGCGCTGCCCTCCGGGCCGGCCATGATCTGGCTGCGCGAGCGCCCGCCCATCACCCCATCGTCGATGCTGCGCCACGCCCGCAGCGCTTCCGGCGTGCTGAAGTCGAAGATCACCTGTTGAGTCAGGGAGGTGTTCATCAGATTCCTCTTTGTTCACGGGGCCGGCCAGCGGCCCTTGATCTGAGTCTAGCGCGGGGCGGCGGGGTTGTCGCGGCAGCGTCAAGCCCTCGCTCCACCCCGCCTGTGGTATAATCCCCCCGCCGGAACCTGACCATCACGGATGCGCGCCTATGACTGACTACGAGCCGGTGATCGGCCTGGAAGTCCACGCCGAGCTGCTGACCCACTCCAAGATGTTCTGCGCCTGCCCGGTGGTGGACAGCACCAGCGCCGAGCCGAACACCGCCGTCTGCCCGATCTGCTCGGCCCAGCCCGGCGTGCTGCCGGTGATCAACCGCCGCGCGGTCGAATACGCCATCATGGTCGGGCTGGCGCTGAACTGCCGCATCAACGAGTTCAACCAGTTCGCCCGCAAATCCTACTTCTACCCCGACCTGCCGAAGGGCTACCAGATCAGCCAGTACGAATATCCGCTGGCCAGCGATGGCTGGCTGGAGATCGAAGCCGGCGGGGCGGTCCGGCGCATCGGCATCCGCCGCGCCCATCTGGAGGAAGACACCGGCAAGTCCTTCCACGTGGGCGAGCACAGTCTGGTGGATCTCAACCGGGCGGGCGTGCCGCTGCTGGAGATCGTCTCTGAGCCTGATCTGCGCTCAGCGGACGAGGTCGAGGCCTACGCCCGGCGCATCCGCACCCTGCTGGTGTATCTGGGCGTCAACCACGGCGATATGAGCAAGGGCGTGCTGCGCTTCGAGGCCAATGTCTCGGTGCGGCCCGCCGGCAGCGATGTGCTCAACACACGCACCGAGATCAAGAACCTGAACAGCATCCGCTCGCTGGTGCGCGGGGTGCGCTATGAGATCGAGCGCCAGATCGCCCTGCACCGGTCGGGCGGGGTGGTCGTGCAGCAGACCATGGGCTTCAACGAGGCCACCGGCCAGACGGTGACGCAGCGCATCAAGGAGCAGGCGGACGACTACCGCTACTTCCCGGAGCCAGACCTGCCGCCGCTGCACATCAGCCGCGAGTGGGTGAACCAGATCGCCGCCACGCTGCCGGAGCTGCCGGACGCCAAACGCGCCCGCTTCATCCAGCAGTTCGGGCTGTCCCCGCGGGACGCCGGCGTGCTGGTCGCCGACAAGGCGGTGGCAGACTTCTACGAGGCAGCGCTGGCCGCCGGCGGCGACCCCCGGACGGTCGCCAACTGGGTGACCGGCGAGCTGTTCCGGCTGATGAATGCCGCCGGCGGCGAGATCGGCGATCTGCCGGTGACACCTGCCGGGCTGGTGGCCCTCATCCAGCTGGTGGCGGATCGCGCCATCAACGCCAGCACGGCCAAAGAGGTGCTGGCCGAGATGGCCGCGACCGGGCGCGACGCGTCGGCCATCGTCGCCGAAAAGGGGCTGGCGCAGATCAGCGACAGCAGCGCGCTGGAGACGGTGGTAGCGGGCGTGATCGCCCGCAGCCCGGCTGAAGTCGCTTCCTACCTGGGCGGCAAGGAGTCGCTGATCGGCTGGTTCGTGGGGCAGGCCATGCGGGAAACGAAGGGTCAGGGCGACGCGAAGGCGCTTAACGCGCTGTTCCGCCAGCAGCTGGAGGCCCGGCGTGGGGAAGCCAAATCAGAATAGGTAATATTACCCATTTGCGCGATGCCGCAATATCGATTATGCTTATGGTGCTGTACAGTAACTCTCTTATTGTTTGTGCACTGCACAAAAGGAGAAAGTCATCATGCTGTTCATGCCTCGTGAAGAGGGCCAGGGTCTGGTCGAGTATGCTCTTATCCTCGTTCTGGTGGCGATCGTCGTGATTGCCATCCTGACCCTGCTTGGCCCCGTCATCGGCAACGCCTTCAGCAACATCATCGCCAACCTGTAGTCTGAAGCGTGCCGCAAACAAACGAGGCGCCCGCGCGGCGCCTCGTTTGTTTTCCCGATCCGCGCCCCGGCTGGCCCTCCCACGCCGAATCGCGGCTTGACAGATCGCCCCACTTATTGTTTGATTCCTGTTTGTGACAACCCTGCACAAGGGCGCGGATCATCCGCTGCCAGGAGGTGCTATGGCTGCCCTGCTGTCGCCTCATCGACGCCCCACCCTGGTGGCCGCGGCGCTGGCCGCAGCGCTGATCGGCCTGAGCGGGCCGCCACCGGCCGCCGCGCAGGATGAGGGCGGCCCGGCGGTGCACGTGGTCGGCTGGGGCGAAACGCTGGGCACGATCGCCGCGCAGTACGGCGTCCCGCTGGACGCCATCATCCGCGCCAACGACCTGACCCAGCCCGACCGGCTGTATGCGGGGCAGCAGCTGGTGATCCCCGGCGGCGGGGCGCCCGCCGCGCCGGCATCCGGCACCCACACCGTGCAGCCCGGCGAGGGCCTGTACCGCATCGCCGCCCGCTACGGCGTCAGCGTGGCCGATCTGATGGCCGCCAACGGTCTGGCCGATCCCGACTCGATCTACGCCGGGCAGGTGCTGGCGATCCCCGTCCCCGGCTCCGCCCCGGCTCCCGCCCCCGCCGCCAGCGGCGCGACCGGCGGCCCGCAGAGCGCCGGGGGAACCCACGTGGTGCAGCCCGGCGAGACGCTGTTTCGCATCAGCCTGCGCTACGGCGTCAGCGTGGCCGCGCTCAGCGCCGCCAACGGCCTGCTGAACCCCGGCCAGATCCGCGCCGGGCAGGTGCTGGCGATCCCCGGGGCGGCAGCCGCCCCGGCGCCGCTGCCGCCCGCCGCGAGCACACCGGTGGTCGGGACGCACGTCGTCCAGCCCGGCGAGACGCTCGGGGCGATCGCCGCCCGCTACGGGCTGAGCCTCGCCGCGCTGGCGCAGGCCAACAACCTGAGCAACCCCTCGCTGCTGTTCACCGGGCAGTCGCTCGCCATCCCCGGCGGGGGCACGACCTCCGGCCCGGCGGCGGGGACGCCAACCCCATCGGCGGCGGGAGGCACCCACACCGTCCAGCAGGGCGAGACGCTGTTCCGCATCAGCCTGCGCTATGGCGTCAGCGTGGCCGCGCTCAGCGCCGCCAACGGCCTCGGCGCGGGAGATACCATCTACAGCGGGCAGACGCTGACCATCCCGGCGGGGGGGGCGACCGCGCCGGCCCCGGCCCCCGCGGTCAGCGTGCCCGCCCCGACCGTCACCCGCGGCAAGCAGATCGTCGTGGTGCTGGCCCAGCAGCGGGTGTACGCCTTCGAAAACGGCCAGCTGCTGCGGCAGTTCGTGGTCAGCACCGGGCTGCCCGCCACGCCCACCGTCCAGGGCGATTACGCGGTCTACCTGAAATACGACGCTCAGCGGATGGCCGGCCCCGGCTACGATCTGCCGGGCGTGCCCTGGGTGATGTACTTCTATCAAGGCTATGCCCTGCACGGGACGTACTGGCACAACAACTTCGGGCAGCCGATGAGCCACGGATGCGTCAACATGCGCACACCGGAGGCGGAATGGCTGTACGGGTGGGCGCCGGTCGGCACGCCGGTGCGGGTGATCTGGTCGGCCTGAGGGTTTCGCAGCCTGAAGCGCCCCGGAGAGCAGCACCTGCGCGAAGCGCTCCGCCGCCTCAGCGGATGGTGACCGCCCCCAGATCGACCGAATCGCCGGCGGGCTGGCCGTCCACGCTCACCGGCAGGCGTGTGCCATCGGGCAGATACAGGCCGGCGGTCAGCCGGTACTCCCCCGGCGGGGCGTCCAGCGGGATCAGCAGGCCGTGGGGATCGACCACCACCACGCCCGGCTGCCAGCCGTCGGTGGGGGCCCGGTTGTTGGCCGGCTCGGAGTCGTGCTGGGCGACCAGTGTGCCATCCGGCCCCAGCAGATGCACGAACACCTTCAGCCGCGCCGCGATCGGCGCATCGGCCCCCCAGAACAGGGTGACGCCCAGCCCATCGCCGGGCGCGGCGGCGGCCTCGCTCACGGTGTAGCCATCCAGCCAGATAGCCGGGGGATCGCCCAGCCGCGCCCCCGACCGGACGACCATCTCCCGGGCCGGGCCGCCGGTGACGGCATAGGTCACCAGCTGCACCCCGCCGTACCACTGCGAATCTGCCTCGAACGCCCGCGCCTCCAGCCCGCGCCGGACGATTCCCTGCGGATCCTGCTGCGCCTCGCCCCAGTACAGCACATAGATGCGCCCGTAGGCCGCCAGCAGGCGATCCAGCGCCGCCTGCGAGTCGCCGCGCGGCAGCGGCGTCACGCCGGGGCCGTCCGGATAGTAGTAAGTGAACACCTCCCACTGGTTGGGCGCATCCAGGATCACCGCCGCCTGTGGGCCGGCCTCGGCGCGGATGCGGGCGGCAATAGCCCGGTAGTCATCGCGGGCGTAGGCGGGATCGGCGTACAGATGGCGCAGGGCGCGCGCGCCGGGGATCAGCGCCAGGGCGGCCAGCAGAGCCAGCGGCCCCAGCAGCAGCGGGTCGGCGGAGGGCTGCCGGGCCGCCGGGCGCGGCGCGAGGGCCGCCGCCAGCCAGGTGACCACTCCCTGCGCCGCCAGCCCCAGCAGCGCCAGGTTAGCGGGCAGCAGAAACTTGAGGAACGGGCCGCTCAGCGCCCCGGCCAGACTCAGGCTCAGGGGCGGCACGGCCAGCCAGGCCAGCAGCAGGCCGGCGCGCTCCCCGTAGCGCAGATAGCGCGGGGGATCGTCAGGAGGGCGGAGCAGGCCGGCGCCCGCCAGCAGCAGCAGCGGCAGCAGGCCGACCGCGGCGGACTCCGGCGGCAGCGTGGGGCCGTAGGCCAGCGTCCCCAGCGCGGTGAGCGCATCGACCGGCCCGCCGCCGCCCCGCGGCCAGCCGGCGATCTGCCGCAGCGCACGGGGAATCCAGGGCGCAAACAGCAGCAGCGCCGCGCCCTGCAGGCCGATCCAGACCGCCAGCCCGTGCCGCAGGATCGGCAGCCGGCGGGGCGGCCCGGCGGCGCGCACCCGCCGCGCCAGCCAGATCGCCCACACCCCGGACTGCGCCGCCAGCGTCAGCGGGAAGCTGTAATGCGTGTACAGGCCGAGCGTATTGACCAGCACATAGCCGCCCAGCACGGCAGCGGCGCGGCGGCGGTCGAAGCGGCCAGCCCGCTGCGCCGCCGGCAGGCTCAGGACGCGGACCACCAGTGCCATCGACAGGGCGCTCAGCAGCGCCGTCAGGGCATACATGCGCGCTTCCTGACCGTAGTACACCTGAAACGGGCTGAGCGCCGCCAGCAGCAGCGCCAGCGCCGCCGCCCGGCGGCTGAAGGCCTGCCGGATCAGGGCGTACAGCGCCGCCGCCGCCAGCACGCTCGCCAGCGCCGAGAACAGACGCAGCGAGAACTCCGAGGGGCCGCCCAGCGCCCGCCAGCCCGCCAGCAGCAGATAGTAGCCCGGCGGGTGGATGTCCCCGCCCGCCCCGGCGATGATGGCAGCCGGGTCGCGTTCGGCGAGGCGGGCGGAGTTGCCTTCGTCATTCCACAGGGACTGCGCTTCCAGCCGGTGGAGGCGCAGCCCGGCGGCCAGCAGCAGGCCGGCGATCAGCAGCAGGGGGACGGATCGGCGTGTCAGCATGGGGGTATTGTACCGCTAACCCCCGCCCGGAGGAGAGCCGGCCTCCTCCGGGCGGGGCGGGATTCGGGGTCCAGCCGGCCGCTACACGACCCGCTTGCGCAGCTCGCCGCTGGCATAATCCATGATCGAGACAGTCAGCGCGATCAGCCACACCGCCATGCCGGCGGCGTTCCAGCGCGACTGGTTGATCCACTGGAAGAGGATCTGCCCGATGCCGCCGCCCCCCACAAACCCGATGATGGTGGACATGCGGACGTTGATATCCCAGCGGTAGATGGTGAAGGACAGAAACGGCGGGATCACCTGCGGGATGATCGCATAGACGATCGTCTGCAGGCGCGACGCGCCGGTCGCGGTCACGGCCTCGATGGGGCCCGGATCGATGCTCTCGATGGCCTCCGAATACAGCTTGCCGAGCGAGGCGATGGTGTGGATGGTGAGGGCGATCACGCCGGCGAACGGCCCCAGCCCCACCCACACCGCGGCGATGACCGCCCAGATGATCGGCTCGATGGAGCGCGTGACGTTCATGACGAAACGGATGGCGTAGTAGATCGCACGGGTGGGCGCGGAGTGCCACATCAGGTTGCGGGCGGCCAGAAAGCTGAACGGGATGGCCAGCACGATGCCGAAGGTGGTCGCCATCAGCGCCTGGAAGATGGTGACGATCATCCGGTTGACGGCCAGCCGGAAGTTCTGCGTCAGGCGCGGACGGCCCACTGAGATCACCTGCCGGGCCTCGACATCATGGAACTGGACGCCCACCTGGGTGGCCGTCCAGCCCTGGGGCGCGCCGAAGGTCACGCTGAAGCGGCCCTGATCGTCGGTGACGGTGGTGATCGTATCGCCCTCAAAGATCGGGCGGAACTCATTGCCCAGCGAGTCGCGCCACCAGATCTCGACCGGCTCGTTGGGGTCAAACCCGCCGCCGCGGAACACCAGCTCGGTGCCCGGCTGGAGGCCCTCCCCCAGCACGTACTGGGCGAACTCGCCGCAGCCCGGCTCGATGACGACCCACGGCGCCTCGTCGGTGCCCGGCTCCTGCGCCGGCAGGGTGCTCAGATCCTCCGGGCAGGGGTTGGCAAAGGGCGCATCGACCGCCGCCAGCTCTTCGGGGCGCTCCACCGCAGCGCTCCACGGCCACATCACGCGGGTGAGGATACTGAACGTATCCGGGAACTCGGTGAGGAACTTGCGCAGATTGACTTCAGTGGCCTGCCAGCCCAGCAGGTAGGTGAACGCCAGCACCAGCGTCAGGCCGAGGGCGGGCGGCAGGGATCGCCCCCCGGCGGTCAGCGCCGCCGAGAAGAGCAGCCACAGCCAGAACAGCGCCAGCAGGGCCACCAGGGCAACTATCAGCCCCGGAAAGACCTCGAACTCGTGGGTCGATCGGGCCCAGAAGATCAGCAGGGCCATGACGGCAAACAGGCCCAGGTAGCTGGCTCCGCGTGCCGGGTGGCCGGCGTAGATATGGCCGGTCCCCGGCAGGATGGCCGACAGGATGCCGGCTATCAGCGGGCTGCGGCGGGGAAGATCGTCGTATTTGGCGGCGCCGGCTGGCGCAGCATCGGTCATGGCATCCCCCTCTCAGCCTGTCAGCCCGGCGCTGATGCGCTCCGCTTCTTCGCCGTAGATTTCCTTGAAGCGGGCGTCGCTCATCTCACGGATGTCCTGGTTGACGCCCTGGAAGACCAGCCGCCCCTCGCGCAGGCCGATCACATGGGTGCCGTAGCGCTGCACCAGATCCAGATAGTGCAGGCTGCAGATGACGGTGATGCCGTCCTCGCGGTTCAGCGCCTCCAGCTGGCCGAGGATGGAATGCGCCAGCACCGGGTCGAGGCTGGCGACCGGCTCGTCGGCCAGGATCAGCCGCGGCTCCTGCATCAGGGCGCGCGCGATGCCGACGCGCTGCTGCTGGCCGCCGCTGAGCGCATCGGCGCGGTTGCGGGCCTTGTCGGTCAGGCCGACGCGCTCCAGCGCCGACACCGCCCGCCGGCGCTCCTCAGGCGGGAAGTAGTTCACCAGGCTCCACAGCGGGTTGATATAGCCCAGCCGGCCGCTGAGGACGTTGGTCATCACGCTGGAGCGCCGGACCAGGTTGAACTGCTGGAAGATCATCCCGATATGACGGCGGGCCTGACGCAGCTCTTCCCCTTTCAGCGCGCTCAGATCGACGCCATCCCACAGGATGCGTCCCTCCGTGGGGTCGATCAGCCGGTTGATGCAGCGCAGCAGGGTGGACTTGCCCGATCCGCTCAGGCCAATCACGACCATAAAAGCGCCGTCGGGGACCTCAAAGCTGACATCCCGCAGCGCCACCGTGCCATCATCATAGACTTTGGTGAGGTGTTCGACTTTGAGCATGGGACCCTTCCCGCCGGGGGAAGATCAGCGGCCCGCCGGCAGTGGATTGTACGACAGGGCGGGGTCGGGAACAGGAAGGGGGCCTTACACCCCGGGGCCCCCTTCCTGCGATCTGACTGTTTACTCGATGAAATCTTCCACGTTCACGCCGGCGGATTCCAGCAGCTGGCGGAAGGGATCATAGAAGCTGTCATCGACTTCCTGCAGGCCGGTCCAGCGGTACAGGTCGCCGAGCATCGCCAGCGACTCCTCGTCGGCGGTCATTTCCAGGAAGGCCGCGACGATCGCATCCCGCACTTCCGGCGGCACATCCGGGCGGAAGGCAACCGTATCGTTCGGGATCGGGTCAGTGGTCGTGATGACCACGACCTTGTCATTGACATCGGTGAGTTCTTCGGCGACCAGCGTGCGAGCATCGCCGAAGGTGGAACCGGCATCACACTCGCCGTTGTAAACAGCGCGGATGACGCCATCATGCCCACCGGCATCCTTCACCTCGGCCAGTCCGGTCTCGGGGTCGATGCCGGCGGCGCGCAGGGCGATGCTGGGGATGATCCAGCCGGAGGTGGAGAACTCATCCGGGCGGCAGAAGGTCTTGCCGGCCAGATCTTCCAGGCTGGTGATGCCCGTGTCGGGGCGGGTGACGATCTGACCCACATAGGTCGGGCTGTTGTTGCGGATCGAGACGAGCGCCACATCCGCACAGTCCCGCTCATTTGCCACCACGTAGCTGAAGGTGTTCAGCGCGCCGGCGTGGGCCTCGCCCGCGCACATGGCTTCGATCGAAGCAACGTAGCTGGTCGGGACTTCGGCCACGATCACCAGGCCGGTCAGCTCCGAGAGCTTATCGGTGATGGCCTCGGCGCTGGCCAGCACCGCAGCCGCATCTGACGAAGGAACGAACGAGAAGATGAAGGGATTCTCCTCGGTGCCAAGCGCCGGCGGCTCCGGGGTTGGCTCTTCGGTCGGCTCCGGGGTCGGTTCTTCGGTCGGCTCCTCGGTGGCCTCCTCGGTGGCGGGCGCTGGCTCCTCGGTGGGCTCCGGGGTTGCGGCGGGCGCGCAGCCCACCAGGGCTACAAGCAGCATCACTAACACGATCAACCACAGCCTGCGTGTGACCATCTCCATTACTTCTCCTTGTGATGTATGGTAAAGGGACACAGAAGATTCGCGCTGGCCGGGCATACCCGACAGGGGTCAGGGGCCGGGCCGCTGGTATTATATAGCTGATACCAGCAGGCAGGCCAATTCGCGATTCCGCCGGGTGGGCCCTTGATGTGGGGGAGGGAAAGGGGGAGCCAGCCCGCGCGATGACCGGGATCGCTCTGCGCTGACGCTGCGCTGAGGCATGGCGAGAGGGTCGGGCGCAGGCCAGAGGATCGCGGCTCAATCCTCCAGCCGGCGGCTGGCGGCGAAGGCGGCTCCGGCCAGCACCAGCACGGCGGACGCGATGGCGGCGGGCACCGCGGGGACGCTGCGCCGCACGACGAGATACTCCAGCGTCACATCGCCCCGCGGGGTGATCACGGCGGTGTGGCGGCCCGGCCCGCCCAGCCAGATCGTGCCGCCGGTGTGGGGCGCCGGCTCGATCGGGCGGCGGCCGTCCACCTGCAGGCGGATGGCGCTGTCGGGCCTTCCGCCCGCCGGCCCGAACACGATCTGCAGCTGAGTCCCTTCAAAGGTGAAGGTCGCCGGCTCCGCGCCCTCGCCGGCGGAGGCGCCCTCCCGCCCCACCGTCCAGCCCGCGCCGTAGGCGACCGCCCAGTGATCCGCCCCATGCGTCCCGCGATACAGGACCGGCGGCAGCGCGGTGTGCGCCCGCATCGACTCGTAGACCGGCAGCAGCGTGAAGTCCGGCTCCGCCATCTGGAAGTAGGCTTCGGGGCGGCGCTCGGCCAGCCACTGATCGTCGGCCCGTTTGAAGTACCAGAAGGCCACCACGCCCACCCACGGCCAGTCACGCTGCGCCCGCTGATAGGCCAGCGGGGCAAAGCGGGCCTGCTGCTCCAGCGTGACCCGCCCGTAGCGCGGCTCGACATCTTCCGGGGCGGCGTTCCAGTTCATCTCGCTGATCCAGATCGGCTTGTGGGCATCGCCGTGGCGCACCATGATGTCGCGCAGATACTGGCTGCGTCCGTAGTTGATGATCAGCGGGCGCATGCGCCGGTCGGTCGGGCCGCTCCACAGGCCGTAGCCCTGCGCGGAGAGGATGTCGAAGCACCCGGCGGCCCCGGCGGCGTACATGCGCTCCAGGAAGAGGAAGTCATTGAGGCCCTGCGGCTGGATCTCGCTGGTGGGGGCCAGCGCCCCGCTGAGGATCACCGCGTCCGGGTCGGCGGCCCTGATGGCGCGGTACGCCTCGCACAGCAGGCGGGTGTAGTCCTCCGGGCTGACCGGGTAGTTGCCCCATTCCGGGTAGATGTTCGGCTCGTTCCAGAGCTGGTAGTAGCGGATGCGCCCCCGGTAGCGTTCGGCCACCACGGCGGCGAAGCGGGCATAGTCGGCGTAGTCGTCGGGCGGGGCGAACGGGCCGGTCACGTCCTCCGGCTCGGCGCGGCTCCAGGCGGGCGGGCTGCTCAGGCGGGCGATGATCTCCAGGTCGTACTGCCCGGCCAGATCGACGATCTGATCGTACTTGGCCCAGGCATCGATCCCGGCGGGATCGTTGCGCCGGTCGATGAAATCGCCGCGCCCGTGGATCTCGATGTCCTGCCAGGGGAACTCCTGCCGCAGCCAGTGGAAGCCCGCCTCATGGATCAGCCGCATCTGCGCTTCGCGCTTGGCCGGCTCCACCTCCTGATGCAGGAAGGTGTTGATGCCATACGGGTTGACGCTGGTATGCTCGACGACGGCGAACGGCTCCGTGCGCGGCCGGGCATAGGCCAGGTTCTGGATCAGCAGCGGCAGCGCGGCGGCCTGCGCCCCGAAGTCCTCCTCCCCGGTCAGGGCGAAGGCATTGGCGAAGTACAGGCCGAGCGCCCCGGCCAGCAGGGCCGCGATCAGGAGGGCGAGCAGCAGGGTTCGGCGCATGGCGCGATTATACCGGGCCGGGGCGCCGGCTGGCGATTCGCGCCGGCGCAGCGCACCTGTGGTACAGTAGGGGTCTCACCATACCCCTGCCCCGCGGGGCGGCGCAAGGAGGCTGCGATGATCGACTGGGAAGACAGGGTGCGGGAGCTGCTGCGGATCGTCAACGAGATGGAGATGCTCGCCCAGCAGCTGGAGGGGCGCCCGCGGATGATGCTGGGGCGCTCCGCGGACGAGCTGAAGCGGTTTGCCGCTGACATCACGCGCGAGCTGCGGCATGAGGCCGCGCAGCAGACAGACGCCAGCATGCCGGAATGGCTGGCGCAGCAGGTGGACCCGGAGGCCGTGGAGCAGAGCTGGGAGCAGCATGCCGCGCCCGCCGGGGACAGCGCCGACGAAGACACAGCCCGCTAGCCGGTCAGCGCCGCCGCTGATCCACGCCCGGCTTGGGGTCCCGATCCGGGCGATCCAGCTTTGGCGACGACACCGCATACAGGACGTAATAGAACAGGGTGGCCGCGCTGATGAGGGCTTCCAGCACGACCGCCAGCACCGCCCCGGTCTGGAAGTCGGCCACCAGCCGCCCGATCAGGAACAGCAGCAGCCCCAGCCCCAGCAGGATGATATACACCCACTTGGCGGCCCGCTGCCCCCAGGTGCGGGACTGCCAGTAGTAGTCGCCCTCGCGGGTGAAGGAAGCCTCCTCCTTGCCCAGCCCCAGCCGGGCGCGGATCTCGCGCTCCATCTGGCCCAGATACTGGTAGTTGCGCAGCACCGCCAGGTTGCGATGATGCATGTTGAATACCAGGTAGAAGACCACGATCAGCAGCAGGCTCTGCAGGAACCGGAACTGATCGGGGCTGATGTCCAGCGAATCCAGGCCGGAGAGGCTGCGCAGCAGCGCGATCACCAGCAGATCGGCCCCCTGCACCCGGAACAGCAGCAGCGATCCCACGGCGATGACCGCGATCAGGATCAAGAACAGGCGGTTGCGCTGCTGCCAGTAATCGTAGGTGAGCGTAAACGTGTGCTGATAGTGCTCGGCCAGCAGCTCAGCGGTCTTGACAGCAAGGGAAGCCGGGTCGTTCATGAGGCTGCGCTCCAGAGGTCAGGGTAGCTCCACCACCGCCAGCAGGACGCGATCCGCGGGCGCCGGCTGTCCATCGACCAGAGCCGGCAAGCGGGCGGCATCCGGCAGGGTATACCATCCACTATACACCGTGTAGCGCCCGGCGGGAAGCCCCGCCGGCAGGGGCACGCGCACTTCGTCCGGCACGACCTCGCCGGGCTGCCAGATGCCGGTCGGGTAGCTGCCGCCGCGCGGACGCACGTCCGCCTGCGCGACGATCGCGCCGTCCTCGCCGACCACATGCACGAACAGGGTATGGTCGCCAGCCGGGCGCGCCAGCGCCTGCCAGTCCAGCCCCAGCACCAGATCGCTCCCCTGCCGCTCGACGGACAGCCCCGCCAGCGCGATCGTCCCGCCGAAGGTCAGCGAAGCGGGCGGGGCGGGGCGCGTCACCGCCGCCGGCGGCAGGGCCACCCGGAAGCCGGTCAGCGCGGCATGCGGGGCCGCCGGGTTGCCGGCAGCATCCAGAACGGGCAGCGGGGAGTTCTCCAGCACGCGGTACAGCCCGGCGATCACTGTGTACGGGCCGGGCGGCAGGTCGGCGGGGAGCGCCAGCCGGAAGCGGGCGGGCACGACCTCGTCCGGCCGCCACAGGCGGGTGCGGTACTGCCCGTCGAACGTCCAGCGATGCACCTGGGCCACCGGCTGGCCGCCGGCATCCAGCACCTGCACGAAGGTCTCGTAGTCCTGCGCGGGGGGGCGCAGCGCCCGCCAGTACAGCGTGATCCACAGCGGCTGGCCGGGCGTGAGCGTGGCGCTGTCCACCGCGTAGCCGATCAGCGCGACTTCCCCCCCCAGGTTCACGTCAGCCGGCGTCAGGGCGGCGTCGAAGGCATCCGGCGGCAGGCTGGCCGCCCGGAGCGACGCCGCGGGCCGCCCCGTCCAGTCGTCGAGGCGGGCCGCTTCCGGCAGATCGTCGGCTGCCAGCGCCGCCCCGGCCCGCAGCGGCGGCAGGATCGTCATCGCGCCGTCCGCCAGCAGCACCCAGCCGCGCCCGTCCTGTTCCGGGGCGATGCCATCATGGCGCGGGCGGTAGGGGTCGGCGGGGACGGCCACCCACACCGGCCCGTCGAGCGCCGGCAGGTCGGGCGAGCCATCCGGGCGCAGCGCCAGGCCGCGCCGCGTCGGGTAGGCCGCCGACAGCAGGTAAGTGACATTGGGCCGGGTGAAGTCGTCCAGCGAGAGCAGGATGGGCACGCCGTCGCCGGCATGGGCCAGGATCAGGTCCGCCAGAAACACATCCGCCGCCTCCAGCCGGTTGACGGTGGCCGGATCGGCCCGCAGGGCAGGGATGAAGACGAAGTGGTAGCGTGCCAGCCCGGCCAGCCCGGGGATGAGGATCAGCGCGGCCAGCAGGCCGGGCAGGGCCACCGGCAGGGCCGCCGGCAGCCGCGCCTCCAGCCATCCCCAGGCCAGCGCCAGCCCGCGCGCCGCCAGCAGGAAGGCCAGCGGCAGCACGCCGATCATGCGCAGGCCGTGCGGCTCCGGCTGCGTGCCGCTGACGATGTCGGTCAGCATCATCACCGGGAGGCCCAGCAGCGGCCACCACAGGAGGCGGTCGGCCCGGCGGCGCAGGGCCAGGACGGCCCCCAGAATCGCGCCCAGCGCCAGCGGCAGTTCCAGCAGGGGGTGGCCCATCTCGGCATAGGCGCCGCGCCACGGCAGGATGAAGATCGCCAGTTCGCCGGCGATCTTGCCCAGCAGCGCCCGCGCCAGGTCCGCGCCCGCGAGCGTGCGGAAGATGAGCTGCCCCGCCGCCTGATCGGCGCGGGCGGTGAACGCCTCCGGCGTGCGCAGGTACAGGACGATCTGCGGGGCGATCAGCAGGGCGGCCAGCGCCAGCATCCCGCCCGCCAGCGCGAGCCGGCGGCGCACGCCGCCCGCCGACGCTTCCCGGCGCGCAGCGAGCACCTCGTAGGCGATCCAGATCGCGGCCAGCAGCGGCAGCAGCCGGGCCGGGATGTACAGATAGTTCGCCAGCGCCAGCACGACGGCGGCGGCGGCAAAGGCCGGCGGACGCCCGCTGCGCCAGGCGCGGGCCAGCAGCGCCGCCAGCCCGATCACCAGCAGCGGGAAGACCTGGGCGCGCTGGCCGGTTTTGGACAGGATGATCGGGTAGAAGCTGACGGCGTAGGCCAGCGCGAACAGCCAGGCCGTGCGCCGATCCGCCCGGGCCGCCGGATCGCCGTTCAGGCGACCCAGCAGGCAGGCGGCGGCAAAGCCCACCGGCACCACCAGCGCGCTCGCCAGCGTCGTGACCAGCCGCGCCGCCAGGAACGTCGGGCCCAAGACGGCGACCGACAGCCCGGTCAGGTAGATGATCAGCGGTTCAGGGGCGTAGATATGATAAACGTAGAACGGCCAGGTGCGGCCGCTGAGCCAGTCCAGCGCTTCGAGGCCGTTCCAGGCCACATCGCCGTGCCCGCCCAGCGGGACGTTCGCCAGCCGGAACAGGCGCAGCCCCAGCCCCAGCAGGGACAGCCCGGCCAGCGCCGCGATCAGGCTCCGGGGCCGGCTATTCGGTGATCTCGTATTCATCCTGGAGCTCGCCGTCGGCGTCGATCAGCTGCACCGTCTTGCCGATCTCCCAGACGGCTTCGTCAAGGCCCCAGTACAGGTCAATGGGCGTATTTTCGCCGACGCCGGTGTAAACCGTCACCCCGCCGCCGGCGAACAGCCGGAAGGACGGGAACAGGAACTCCGCCCGTTCGCCATCGCTGAGCGACCAGCCGGCCAGATCAACCGGCGACCCCTGGTTGACGAGCTCGACGGCCTCGGTGGTGATGTCGCCGGGGTTCAGCACGCGGGCGATCACGACGCTCACCGCGCCGGGCGGCGGCGCCGTGGAGGTCGGGATCGGGGCCGGGATGCTGCGGGTGGGGACGGGCGTCTCCGTGGGGGCCGACGTCGGCGTGGGGGTGGGGATGCCGCAGACCGGGATCACCAGCTGCTGCCCCACCGACAGAAAATCGGCGTTGAACGCGGGATCAACCAGCGTGTTGATCGTCACCAGGTCGTCGATGGTCACACCGTACCGATCGGCGATGGCGCCCAGCACCTCGCCGCTGGCGACCGTATGCACCGGGTTCTCGCAGGCGGCGCTCGCCGGCTCCTGCGCGGGCTGATCGGGAGCCGGCCCCGCGCCGCCCTCCGCCGCGCCGCTCTCGCCGGCCGCCGACCCGCCCGCTGACGGTGGGAAGGTCTCCCGCGGGGGGATCAGCGCGGTGCTGCTGTAGGTCGGCAGCATGATCACCCGCTGCTCCGGCGCACGCTGGCGATCCCACAGGGTGAGCACCAGCAGGGTAATGGCGAACGACACCACGGCGGGGATCAGGATCAGGGTTGCGAGCGAGCGCTGTCGGTTCATGTGAGCTATCCACCCGATCGCAGCAAACAGGATGACACCACCATGCGGCGTATCGTAGCACAGGATGGGCTGCTTGGCGAACGTGCTGGCGTCTGCCTGATCGTTTGAGGGGCAGCCGGGCGGCGGGCCGGCGGAGGCGCGCGCCCTCCAGGGGTCAGCGGCCCAGCCGCCGCCGGATCGCGCTCAGCAGCAGCCCCATCTCCTCGACGCGCAGCAGCGCGATCAGCCCCAGATACACGCCGGCGCCGGCGGCCCCCGGCCCGATGACAGACAGCGCTTCGGCCAGCCCGCCGCCGCCCGGCAGCAGACGCTCCACGCCCCACAGGGCCGCGCAGGTCGCCAGGCCCATCAGCGCGGCGGCGATCAGCGTCCGCCCGGCGGTGGGCAGCACACCGTGCCGGGCCAGCCCGCCGACGCGCCGCTGCAGGATCACCGCGCTGATCGCCATGTGGAGCAGCTGCTTGATCGAGTCGGCCACCATCAGGCTGAACAGGCCCATCACCGGCAGCAGAGCGACCGCCACCGCCAGGTACAGGATCACCGTCACCACGCCGATCAGCGAGGGGGTGAGGGTATCCTGCCGGGCGTAGAAGGCGAACACCAGCAGCAGATCCAGCGCGGCGAACGGCAGGCCCAGCAGATACAGCTGCAGCGCCAGCGCCGTCATCTGCGTGTCGCGGGCCAGGAAGTCGCCGTGCTCGTACAGCAGGGCGACGGTGGGGCTGGCCAGGATGTACAGCCCGACGGTCGCGGGCACGATCAACACGGTGACCAGCCGCAGGCCGTGCGCCAGCGTCATCTGGAAGGACCGCCGCCCGCCGGCGGGGTCGGCGCTGGCGGACTGCTCCTCGGCGGCATGCGCGGAGAGCATCGGCAGGACCGCGTAAGAGACGGCGATGGCCACCAGCCCCTGCGGCAGCTGACGCAGATAGGTGGCGTAGTTCATCCACGAGATGCCGCCTTCGCCCGTCTGCGAGGCCAGGTTATAGCTCACCGGGCGGCCAATGAAGATATCCACGAGCAGGCCCAGGATGATCGGAGTGTACAGGGCGGCCACGCGCCGCAGCCCGCTGTGCCGCAGCCGGAGCGTGAGCCGTAGCCGGGCATCGCGCAGGCCGGGGAGCTGCATCGCGGTCTGCGCCACCGCGCCGACCAGCAGCCCGACGGCCATCGCCGCCACGCCCAGCTGGCGGTGCAGCAGCAGCGTCAGCGCGACGATCCCGGCGTTGAACACCGCCGCCGTGAAGGCGGGCAGCGCGAAGCGCCGCAGCGCGTACAGCAGCGCCGACAGCACGCCCGACAGGCTGAGGAACAGCACCGCCGGCACGGTGATCCGCAGCAGCCGGGCGGACAGCGCCAGCACCTCCGGCGAGGAGCCGCTGGAAAGCACGAAGGCAGCCTGGGGCGCGAAGACCTCCAGTGCCAGGATGAACACCGCCATCACCGCGACGGTCAGCGTGAGCAGCGCGTTGACCATCCGCCACAGCTCCTCGCGCCGCCCGGCGGCGTACTCGCTGAAAACCGGCACCAGCGAGCTGTTGACCATCCCGCCGATCAGCAGATCGTACAGCATGGTGGGCACGATGGTCGCCACGTTGAAGGCGTCCACCGCGCCGCCGGCCCCGAAATAGTGCGATTTCACCGTCTCGCGGGCCAGCCCCAGGACGCGGCTGGCGACGTTGCCGAGGGAGATGATCGAGGCCGCACGGGCGATGCTGCCGGCAGGCGGATCCTCGGCGGGGGGAGCGGGCATGAGGGTCATGGGGGCGGATTGTACTGCCGGGCCGGGCCGCCCGCAATGCGCATCTGCGCCGCGCCGGGTATACTCCGCGCCTGCGCCCTGCGCGGAGAGGAGCCCCCGATGCCCGCCATCGCCGATCTGCTGGATCGCCTGCAGGCCCTGCCCTCAGGCGACGGGCTGTTCAACCCCTATGATCCCGCCGATCCGGGCGGCCCGATCCGCACCGCCAACCTCGCGCGCTACCTGGAGGACATGGCGCGGCGCAGGCCGCAGGTCGCGCTGATCTTCGAGGCGCCGGGCTACCGCGGCTGTCGGCTCAGCGGCATCCCGGTGACCAGCGAGCGCATCATGCTGCGCGGGATCGCGCGGTGGGGGCTGTTCGGGGAGGGCTACCGGGCCACCAGCGGCGTGCCGGGCGGCGTGGCCGAGATGACCGCCACCATCCTGTGGAGTGCGCTGCAGGAGCACGCGCCGCAGCCGCCGCTGATCTGGAACACGGTGCCGCTGCACCCGCACCGGCCCGGCGAGCCGCAGTCCAACCGGCCGCCCACGCCGGCCGAGCAGCGGCTGGGCGCGGCGCTGATCGAGCCGCTGCTGGCGATTTTTGAGGGGGTGCAGCTGCTGGCCGTAGGGCGGGTGGCTCAGCGGATGCTGGCCGGGCAGGGGCGTCCGTTCATCCCGCTGCGGCATCCATCGCAGGGCGGCAAGCCGGCCTTCGTGCGCGGGCTGCGGGAGGCGATGGGCGGGTAGAGGCCGCGGCGTCAGCGCCCGGCGCTGCGGGCCACCACGCGGGAATCGGCCTGCTGGGCGCGGTTCAGCTCCTCCTCGCGGCGCAGCCGCACGGCGTCCATCGGGACAGCGACCGTGGTGCGGGTGCCCTGCCCGGGGGCCGACTCGATATGCAGCGTCCCCTCGATCAGGGCCGCCCGCTCCTGCAGGTTGAGCAGGCCCAGATGCCCCTCGCGCTGGCGGGCTTCGCTGAATGCCTTCTGCACATCGAACCCCACGCCGTTGTCGGCAACCTGAGCGATCAGCATATCATCCATGATGTGGATGCTGACCGCGATCAGGCTGGCCTGCGCATGCTTGCGGGCGTTGGTGATGACTTCCGAGCAGATGGCGAACAGGGTCTGGGTGGTCTGGCTGTCCAGCATGGCATCCAGCCCGCTTTGCACCTCAACCTGGACATTCTGCTCGTAGGTTTCGCGCATCTTGATCGCCAGCTGCTCCAGGCCAGGGCCCAGGCCCTGATCGAGGGCCTTTGGCCGCAGCTCGAACAGCATGTGGCGGATCTCTTTGGTCGTCCGGCGGGCCATATCCTCGATGGCGTACAGCTCATCGACCGCTGAGTCAGGTTTGCGCTCGATCAGCTTGCGGACGTAATTCAGCCGCATGGTGATGGCCGCCACGCCCTGGGTGGGGCCGTCGTGCAGTTCGCTGGCCAGCTGGGCGCGCGCCGCCTTCTCGATCTGCACGATGCGGTCGCGTTCTTCCAACAGGGCGCTGTACAGGCGGACGTTGTTCAGCGACGCGGCGGCCTGATTGGTCACCGCGTACATCAGCTCGATGTGCGTATCCTTGAATGCCGCAGGCTGGCGGCTGCCCACCAGCATCACGCCATAGGCCTCATCGCCGGAACGCAGCGGCAGGCACAGGGCGCTCTTGCAGTGGCGGAAGCTGTCAAACATGCGCAGTTCAGGATCCGTTTCGGGCGCCTGGGACATCACCGGCTCGGAAGTGCGCAGGACGCGCTCGATCACGCCGGAGCGGCCAGGCGCCAGCACCATGTGATCGCTGGGCGGCAGGTTGAGGCTGGCACGGGCCACCCGCAGATGCGTCTCGCCTGTCTGCGCGTTTTCCGCGAACAGCAGGACGGCGCCGTACAGGGGCGGCTGTACGCCGATGCGTTCCAGCGATTCCAGGCCGAAGCTCACAGCCGCCGCCAGCACCCGCTTGGGGTCGAGCTTGGACTTGTTCAGCACGTCGGCCATCTCGTAGACCAGCTGCATCTGCTCCTGAGCCAGCCGGGCTACCTGCTCAACGCGGCGGGCGCGGGCGCGCAGCCGATCGCGCTGGACAGCCACCGCCCCTTCATCGCTGCTCAGCAGGGCGGCCAGCGGGCCGGCGGTGGGCAGGACGGTGAGCCCCAGCAGCAGCGCCGGCAGGTCCAGATCCGCCGGCATGGCATTGATGATCTGCAGCGCGACGATGCCGACCGCCAGCAGCAGCCCCACCAGCAGCCCCGGCAGCCATTCGAAGTAGAAGCCGGTCAGGGTGACCGGCACCAGCCCGATCCAGACCAGCGTGGCATCGGCCAGCGCCACGCCGGCCAGCACCAGCAGGACATCGGCGGCGATGACCAGGATGGTGCCGACCTGGCTCCAGTGCCCGCTGATCAGCGCCAGCAGGATCACCAGGTTGCAGACGATAGCCAGTCCGCCGGTGACTATCAGGGGCACAATCGCCGCATTGGCCGCGGCGCCCGGCCCCAGCAGGTAGAGCCCGAGGCCGATCGGGAGCACCCACTGCAGCCCGAACAGGGCCCATTCGCGGCGGGTCACCGGGAGTTGACTGGTGAGCGTGATGTCTTCCATAAGCGGAGCCGTGGCGCTTTTACCTCCGGAGCGATCCGGGCAGTACTGCTGGCTAAATTATACAGAAAAGCCAACAAAAATGCGGCACGTCTGCGACGCTGCCGCATGGTGATGTGCGATATGGGCGCGGAGGGGCTCGAACCCCCGACCTCACGGATGTGAACCGTGCGCTCTAACCGGCTGAGCTACGCGCCCGACCTGCGAGCATTATACCATCGCGCCGGGCAGCCGGCAAGCGGCCCGCCCCTCGCTCAGCCGGCACTGACGCCGGCGTAGACGGCCGGCAGGTACTTCAGTTCGCGTGCCCTGGCGGCCAGCTCCTCGCGGAAGGCAGGATGCGCGATGTTGATCAGCGCCTGCGCCCGCTCGCGGATGGTCCGGCCATGCAGGGACGCGACGCCGTACTCCGTGACCACATAATGCACATCGTTGCGGCTGGTGGTCACCCCCGCGCCGGGCTGGATCTGCCAGACGATGCGGCTGACGGTGTCGTTCTTGGCGGTCGAGGGCAGCGCGATGATCGGCTTGCCCCCTTTGGAGCGGGCCGCCCCGCGCACAAAGTCCACCTGCCCGCCCACGCCGCTGTACAGCCGCGGGCCGATGCTGTCAGCCACCACCTGCCCGGTCAGATCGACCTCCAGCGCCGAGTTGATCGAGATCATTCTGTCATTCTGCGCGATGCGGAAGGGATCGTTGACGTACTCGGTGGGGTGCATCTCGACGATCGGGTTGTCGTGGATGAAGTCATACAGCCGCTGAGTCCCCAGCACGAACCCGGCGATGATCTTGCCGGGGTGCAGGGTCTTGGCCTCGTTGTTGATCACCCCCATGTTGACCAGGTCGATCACGCCGTCGGAGAACAGCTCGGTATGGATGCCGAGATTCTGCTTATCGCCCAGAAAGGTGAGCACGGCGTCGGGGATGCCGCCGATGCCGGTTTGCAGCGTGCTGCCATCTTCGATCAACCCGGCGATATGCTGAGCGATAGCCTGATGGATGCCGGAGGGCTCGCTCTGCACCACCTCGGGCAGCAGGTAATCGACCTCAATGATGGTGTCCAGCTTGCTGACGTGGATGAAGCTGTCGCCCAGCGTGCGCGGCATGCGCGGGTTGACCTCGGCGATCACGTGCCGGGCCACCTCGGCGGCCGTCTTGGTCACGCCGACCTCGACGCCGTAGGAGCAGAAGCCGTGTTCGTCAGGGGGCGAAACCTGGATCAGCGCCACATCCAGCGGCAGTTCGTTGCGCCACAGCCCCGGCACCTCGGACAGGAACACCGGGGTGAAGTCAGCCCGCGCCTCGTTGACCGCCTTGCGCACATTGGCCGAGATGAACATCGTGTTGACGCGCAGGTGCTCCTCCATCCCCGGCTCGACGTAGCAGGTGTCGCCGATGGTCAGCACCTGTACGATCTCGACGTTGCGCAGGGAAGGAGCATGCTCACACAGGGCTTTGAGCACGGTCTGCGGCACCGAGCAGTTGCCGGTCAGAAAGACGCGGTCGCCCGGCTGAATGACGGTGATGGCTTCTTCGGCGGTGCGCCGCCGCTGATTGTAGAGATCGATCCATTGCACCATGCTAAATAGTCTCCAGTACGAGCCGGGCCAGCCGTGGGTCGGTGACTTCTCCCTCGCGCACCATGACGCCGCTTCGCAGGCCGGCGTTCGCTTCCAGGGCGGGCAGGACCCCGTCGGTGGCGATCATCTGAGTATAGGGCCAGGCAGCGTTGAGAAAGGCGTGGGTGGCCGTCCGGGCTACTACCCCCGGGATGTTGGGCACACAGTAGTGGATGATGTTCTCTTCCACGTAGGTCGGGTTCTTGTGGGTCGTGGGCCGGCTGGTTTCGGAGCAGCCGCCCTGGTCGATCGACATATCAATGAAGACGCTGCGCGCGCGCATCCCCTGGATCATCTCGCGGGTGATCACGATCGGGGTGCGCTCGCCGGGCACCAGCACGGCGCCGATCACCACATCGGCGAAGCGCAGGACGCGGGCGATGTTGAAATCGTAGGCCACCATCGTGACCACCTGCCCGCTGAAGCGGTCTTCGATCGCCTTGAGACGGTCCAGGTTGCGGTCGAGCAAAAACACGCGGGCGCCCAGGCCGTTGAAGGCGCGGGCGGCGTTGACCCCGACCGTCCCCGCGCCGATGATCACCACGTCGATGGGCGGGATGCCGGCGATGCCGCTGATCAGCATCCCGCTGCCGCCGCCGTCATTCTGCAGCCAGCGGGCGGCGATCTGCGGGGCCATGCGCCCGGCGATCTCGCTCAGCGGGTGCAGCACGGGCAGGCTGCCGTCATCGGCCCGGATCATCTCGTAGGCCAGGGCGGTGATACGCTTCTCGGCCAGGAGGGTGTAGACCTCGCGCGGGCGGGTGGCCAGATGCCAGAAGGCGCAAATCGTCTGCTGCTCGCGGGCCATCTGCAGTTCTTCCAGCGTCGGGCTGCCGAACTTGCACAGCAGGTCGGCCCGCTCGTAGATCTCCTGCGGGTGGTAAACGATGCGCGCGCCCGCCCGTTCGTAATCCAGATCGCTGAAGCTGGCCCCCTCGCCGGCGTTGTGCTCAACATAGCAGCGATGGCCCGCCTGGGTGAGCAGTTTGACCCCCTGCGGCGTGATGCCCACGCGGTACTCATAGGGGTTGCGTTCAACCGGGATTCCAACGTCCATGGGTCTACTCTCCGTGGAAGGTCACCGGACAGGGCGGGCATGGCGGGCGGCGACACTGCGCACACCGGCCACCCGGGCAGCGACCGCCGCCGCCGCGTCCAGCGCGGCGCTGGCAGCCGGCAGAGCGGTGAGGATGACATCGCCGCGGTAGCTGGTGACCAGGATATTCGGCTGCGCGTCTCGCGTGGCCGGGTCGGCGCTGAGCGCCTGCGAGACAGCCATCTGCAGGTCGGCATCGGTGTATAACCGGTCGATCACCTTCTGCACACCCGGCACCCGGGCGGCGGCCTCCAGCACGGCACGCCGCATGATGCGGGTCAGCACCACCCCCTCAAGGATCACCCGGTCACCTTCGACTCTCACCCGCAGCGGCAGCGCCGACTCGCGCACAAAATCCAGATCATCCAGCGCCGCGGCCACGGCCTCCTGGATGTCCAGTTCGCTCAGGCCAGCCTGGGCGTTTGCCAGGGCAGAATCAACCACAGTTCCCTCCAGGTGATGGTGGCAACCGATACCACGGCGCATAGTCCGAATAGTATGGTGCCACAACTAAGGTCGCTTCAGTCAGTGAGTAATGCCTGAAGCCAGCGTGACGTTTGTCACAATATGAGGCGAGAAGAGCCGGGCCAGCCCCCTCAGCCACCGAAGAACGCCTCAAGGCGGGCGCTGCGGAAGTAAGCGCGGAAGGCCGCGGATTCGGCCAGCAGCGCCCGGATGCTGTCCTTCAGCGCCGGCACAGCATCCGGCGCAGGCGCCCCGCCCGCGCTCAGCCGGACGCGCTCGCCATCCGGCCAGTCCAGGCTGATCTGCCCCCGGGCGGCCATCCACTCCAGGCCCTGGCGCACCGTGAACTCGCGCTGGCCCACCGCGGAGGCCAGCTGCAGGATGGAGGCTTCTCCATGATACTCCCGCAGGGCGTACTTCACCAGCCCGCCCAGCCGCCGCAGGAAGGCTTCGGGGGTATCGTCCGGGGCATCGCCGGCCAGGACGGCCACGCTGGCGGAGCCGACAGCCTCCAGCATTTGCTCCAGTTCGGCGGGGCCGGGAGGGAGCGTCCAGATGGCCAGCACGGGGGCCGAACGCGGCGCGTGGCGGGTGCTGATCTGCGCCGGGTCGAACGGGACGCGCTCCGCCGGGATGCCCTCCGCCCAGACCGTGAACCCCTCCGGCGCGGCGGCGGCC
>DAOTXW010000062.1:0-153610 GCA_034435035.1 Anaerolineae bacterium
CCGACTTCTTCCGCCGGCGGCCGATGGCGCATCGTCTGCTCGCTTTGCCTTTGAGCTCCGTCCTCTACGCCATCCGCCTCCTGTACAGTTGGTGTCGTCTGGGAATCTATCCCCATCCGCATTCGCCAGTATACCCTAATCTAACCATTGGCGCAAGCATAGCGGCCTACGGATTCCCGGATTCTGATACCACTAACTATGGGAGCCGCAGCACGCGATCGCATCTGCCGGTATAATCGCCTCTCCTATATATGGAGCCAGAGGCGCATTATGCCGTCGGAGTTCGTTGCGCGCACATTTCATCACACGGATCACACCAGCCCGCCGCAATTCATCTGGTCGCATATACGGAGGCACCCTGTCGTGGCCTGTGGGATGATCGTGGGGGCATTCAGCAATGCGGCTCTGGCGTCGGCTGTCCCCTATTTCATCGGCAGCGCCTTCAATGCGATCCTGAACAACCGCGACCTGCGCCACGCAGGACAGATGGCACTGGCCATCGTGGGCAGCCAGCTGTTGCGCGGGGCCCTTCAGCTGATGCGAAATTACTCCGCAGAAGTCTTTGCCCAGCGCATTGAGCGTGACGTCCGCGACGAGCTGTATGCCAGCCTGCTTGGCAAGAGCATGGACTTCCATGACCTTCAGCCTGTTGGGGAGATCATGGCACGCGTTACAAACGACGTCCGCGAGATGAACTTTATGATGAGCCCTGGCATGAATCTGATCATTGGCTCCAGCATGTTCTTGATCATGCCACTGGTTGTTTCTCCTTCGATCTACCCGTCGCTGATTCTCGTTCCTGCCCTATTCGTGATCACCTATGTCGCGGCCCAGTATCAATATCTGGCGTCAATGAGCCACGCGGCTCAGGATGTGCGAGCCAGCTTTGGCCACATGAACGCGCGGCTGGCCGAGGCGCTGGACGGCATTCAGGTCGTCAAAGGCGCTGCTCAGGAGCAGCAGGAAAGTGCGCTGTTTAACCACCTGACCACCCGGGTGCGTGAGCGTTTCGTGGCCCAGGGTGATATAGAGGCACGTTATGTAGCGGTGCTGCTGTTGGGCGCAGCGACGGTGGGGGCGTTCCTTCACGCTGCTTTTCTTTACCGCGCAGGCGCCATTGACGCCGGGCAGATCGTGGCATTTATGGGGCAGATCGCGCTGTTTGGTTTCCCTGTCTTCAGCTCGCTCTATGCGTTTTCACGGGCGGCCAGTGGATACGCCAGCGCGCAGCGTATCCTGAACGTGATCACTGCCGCCGGTAAGCTCGACCAGAACGAAGGCGGCCACACAGGCCACATGACAGGCGCTATCACCTTTGCTGGCGTGGATTTCGGCTACGCGCCTGGCAAACAGGTGCTGTACGATATCACCATCGATGTGCCGCCGGGCATTACGGTGGCGATAGTAGGGCAAACTGGCTCCGGGAAAAGCACGCTGGCCAAGCTGATCAACCGCACCTACGATGCGACCGCGGGCCGCGTGCTGATCGACGGGGTCGATGTCCGCGACTGGAATCTGGCCACACTCCGGTCGCAGATCAGCATCATCGAGCAGGAGATCTTTCTGTTCAGCCGCAGTGTGGCCGATAACATCTGTTTTGGCCGCCCTGATGCTTCTCAGGCGGACATCGAACGGGCAGCCCGCCGTGCCCAGGCGCACGACTTCATCATGCGTCTGCCTGAAGGCTACGAAACGATCATCGGGCAACGCGGCGTTACGCTCAGCGGTGGGCAGCGGCAGCGGTTAGCACTGGCCCGTGCTTTTCTCACTGATCCACGCATTCTGATCCTGGATGATTCGACCAGCGCCATTGACAGTGCTACCGAAGATCGCATTCAGAAGGCTATCTGGATGGCAGCGGAGGGGCGTACTACGGTGCTCATCACCCACCGCCTATCGCAGATTCGCTGGGCCGATCACATCGTGGTGCTGCGACGGGGGCGTATAGTAGCGCAGGGATCGCACGAGACGCTGCTGGCAGCCTCTGAGGCTTACCGCCGCATCTTTGCCCGCTACGAAGCAGCCGCGCCCCGGCTGCCAGCGCCCGACCGATCAGATGAAGAGCAGGCGGCGCGCTAGCCAGCGCGTCGGGGAGGAGCAATGGGCCTGTTTGCCGGGCTGGATCAGGATCGATACGACCGTCAGTATGCAGACGCCTACCTGCTGCGGCGCCTCTGGCAGTATTTCTCCCCGCACCGGCTGCGCCTGGCCGGCATCGTTGGCATGGGGCTCATGGTCTCGCTGGTGCAGGCTCTGGTGCCGATCCTCATCGCCTCCGGCGTAGGTGCGCTTGAGAACTCTGCGCCGATACAGGTGCTGATCCTGCTGGTCGCAGCGCTGGGTCTGACCGCTGTGCTGGGTTACAGCGGTAACTGGCTGCGCCGCCGTCTGATCTCCCGCCTGGTGGGCGACCTGATCGCCGCACTGCGCCGCGACGCATTCTCTGCTGCCATCCACCGCGACATGGCCTTCTATGATGAGAACAAGTCCGGCAAGATCCTCAGCCGCATTACCGGCGATACCGAGGAGTTTGGCCAGACGATCGTGCTGACATCCGACATCTTCACTCAGCTGGCGCAGGCACTGGCTCTGCTGGGGGTCCTGCTCAGCCGCAATGTGCGCCTGACTCTGATCCTGCTGGCTTTTCTGCCGCTGATTGCGCTGATCGCGCTGATCTTCCGCCGCTACGCCCGCGATGTCACCCGGCAGGGGTCGCGTGCGATGGCAGCGGTGAATGACAACATCCAGGAGAGCGTAACCGGGATCAGCGTGGCCAAGAATTTCCGCCAGGAGCGCGCCATCTACAGCGACTTTGAAAAGGTCAACCAGCAGTCGTACCGCATCAACCTCAGGCGGGGCTTTGTCCTTTCGATGATCTTCCCGGTTCTCAATGCGCTGGCCGGGTTCGCCATTGGATCAGTAGTCTACGTGGGGGCGCTGAGCGTGGCCGGCGGGCTGATTGATGCCAGCGTGTGGTATCTCTATATCCAGTCTGTGGACAGCTTCTGGTTCCCATTCATCAATATCGCGTCTTTCGGAAGCCAGTTTCAGCAGGCGTTGAGCGCGGCGGAACGTATCTTTGCCCTCATCGATGCACAGAACACGGTACAGCAGACGGGCTCGGCCATGGCGGGCGATCTGCGCGGACACATCCTGTTTGACAGCGTCACCTTTCAGTACCGGCCCGGGCAGCCGGTGCTGCACGATTTCAGCCTGGGTATCCGCCCCGGCGAGAGCCTCGCCTTCGTCGGGCACACGGGTGCGGGCAAGAGCACCATCATCAAGCTGATCACGCGTTTCTATGAGTTCCAGGCTGGCTCGATCACCGTCGATGGGCGCGATATCCGGAGCTTCAACCTCCAATCCTACCGCAGCAGATTAGGGCTTGTTCCACAGATGCCCTTTCTATTCAGCGGCACGATCATGGAGAATGCTCGCTACAGCCGGCCTTCGGCAAGCGATGAGGAGATTACCCGGCTGGCGTATGCTATCGGCGGAGGAGAATGGCTGGAGACGCTGCCCGATGGTCTGCAGAGCGATGTGGGCGAGCGCGGCGCGCGCCTGAGCATGGGTCAGCGTCAGCTGGTGAGCCTGCTGCGCGTGCTGGTGCAGCAGCCGGCCATCTTCATTCTGGATGAGGCGACCGCCAGTATCGATCCCTTCACCGAGATGCAGATCCAGGAGGCACTCAACCTGATACTGACTCGCGCCACCTCAATTTTGATCGCCCACCGCCTGAGCACCGTGCAGCGGGCTGACCGCATTGTCGTGCTGCGGGACGGCCGCATCATCGAACAGGGAGATCACGATCTGCTGATGCAGCGAGGGGGTCATTATGCGGAGCTATATGATACATACTTCCGGCACCAGTCGCTCAGCTACGTAGAAGACTCCCATGCTCGCCTGGCTCACGGAGCTGCCTGACCCAGTGCCGTACCGCCGCTGCGCTGCTACTGAGTTCCCAGGGCTGACCAGACCTCTAGCTTGCCGCGCACATTCTCGATCACACGGTCGGTGAACTCGCTCGTGGTGGCCGATCCGCCCAGATCGGTTGTGCGAGTACCCTGGTAGACTGTCTCGAATACCGCCTCATAGATCGCCCGGCTGGCCGTGCTGGCGGCTTCTGTGCCAACGTAGCGCAGCAGCGCCGCGCCCGCCAGGATCATCGCCATCGGGTTAGCGAGGTTCTTGCCCTGTAAACTGGGCGCTGTGCCATGTGGGGCTTCGGTCACCGCGACAGTGACATCGAACTGATCGTTCATGGTCAGGATGACCGATTCGGCTCCGGCGATCGTGCCGTACATCTTCAGGACCAGATCGCTCAGCGTATCACCATCCCGGTTCAGCGCAGGGATCACCAGCGCCTCGCCGGAGGTCTCCAGCAGCAGCGCATAGGTTGCATCGATCAGCTGCGGATCGTAGCGCACGTCGGGGTAGCATTCGTGCGCCCGATCCATCTCTTCTTTGAACATCCCTTCGTAAACCGGACTCACGGTGTACTTGGGACCGCCAAAGACAATCGCCCCATTGCGCCGAGCATAGCGAAAGGCAAATTCGGCAACGGCGCGACAGGTGCGGCGGCTGATATAACGTTTGCTCCACGCGACCTCGTCCAGCCCCTGCCCCTCGCGCCACTCTTCAGCGTTGTAAGCATCCTCTACAGCCATCCGCACCACTGCAATTGGCGCGTGGACGCCGCCCAGCGGGCGAATATGCGGAATACGTCGCCCTGTACGCAGGATCACCTGTGCGCCCAGCAGATCGCGCAGCAGCGCGTTGGGGCTGCCGACATCATCGGCATCACCGGGCGTGATCGTGGCAGCTTTGATGCCCAGCCCGGTCTGCTTGATGCGCTCTGCGGCCTCGCGCACGATCTCGTTGCGCGTCTCACGCCGCCTGGCCAGCGAGAGATCGAAGTATTCGAAGCGATACTCGCAGCGCGTCACGTCGGGGGCCAGGACACGCAACGCCTCGACCAGCAGCTCCTGCCCCGTCTGATCGCCTTCCAGCACAACGATGGTGGGGATACTCATGAGACATTTCCTGTGGCGGCTGGGTTCATGGCGGCCCTGACTATATCGCACGTCCGCAGGATGTCAACGCCCCCTGCTACGGGCTATACTCTGGCCAGGACCACAGCGCTTGGCTGCCAGGATAACGTGATGACCGGCCCATCTGTCTTCCCGGCCCTCGCCGGACACCAGTATATGCTGCTGACGACCTTCCGCCGCAACGGCACGGCTGTGCCCACACCGGTCTGGTTTGCCGCTGATGGCGAGCGTTTGGTGATGCTGACCTTCCCCGGCGCAGGTAAGGTCAAGCGGATTCGCAACAATCCTGCGGTAACCGTAGCGCCCTGCACCGTCCGCGGCGAAGTGCTCGGCCCCGGGGCGGCTGGAACAGCCCGCGTGCTGCCCGGAGAGGATGGCAATAGGGCACAGGGTGTTCTGCAGGCCAAGTACGGCCTGGCATTCTGGCTGTTTTCGGTGTACAGACGCCTCCGGGGGATCAGTCCGGTGTATCTGGAGATCGTCCCGGCCTGACGATGGTGGAGACGCCAGCCAGGCCTGTGATGAACTCAGGTGGCGGATCGACCGGGGCGCCGGTGGCTGGCTCAGTCCACCCCAGCTGCATCAGGGACTGTACCAGCAGTGCGCCATCGGCGGCACGCCGTATCGCCGTGTAGCGCGCTGATGCCCCATCGCGCCAGGTCTCGATCCGCAGCATGTCATCCAGCAGTGCCGGGAGGCGGTACTCGATCTGGTGCCTCCGCACCGCTACCATGAAGCCTGCTGCCTGCATCCGGGCAGCCGGCCAGCCGTGCGCTGCGTAATCCTGCAGAGCGGCGTCGTCTATGTAAGCGACGTAGACGGCGTTATTCACATGCTGCACCGGATCAATATCCCGCCATTCAACGCGACGCTGCACAGTGAAGCCACCCTCACGGGGCGCCACAGCGGGGAAACGCTCGCGGGGAGGGGCTTCCTGCGGGATCCCCTCCGGGAAGAAGGCGCTCATCATATCGCGGGGGATCGGTGCCGGGCGGCTTGTCGTGAGATCCAGGTAGACCCAATCAGTCTGCGCTTCGGCCAGCCGATCCCCGGTACTCACATCCCTCAGAACATACGCCCGGCGCGAGCGCGTCCGGCGGAAGTCCTCCACCCACGTCTCGACCTCCACCCACATCCCATAGCGGGCCGGCCGCCAGTACGAGATATCGGTCTCCCGGATCAACCAGTACTGCCCCAGGGCCTGATAGCGGCTATCGTCATAACCCGCGGCGGCTGAGGCATCGAAAGCGGTCTCCTGCATGTAGCGCAGATAGGCTGCACCACTCAGCCGCCCGTAAGCATCACATTCATAGTGGCGAACGCGGAAGGTTCGGCGGTGGATCAACGGCATGGGATCGCGCAGGTGGTGGTCACAAGAAGCGGGTCGGTCCTGAGCGGGCCTTCTCGGGCCGCAAGCAAGCCTGGCTGGCACCCGGCCGTATTTTATTCAGGGCAGAGGAAAGCTCTTGGCCATGCGCATGAACGCCATGAGGATATCGGATTTGGTCACGATGCCCACCAGAGTTTCGCTACGCATCACCGGCAGGCAGCTGATCCGATTGACCAGCATCAGCCGGGCTGCCTCATCAGCCGGGGCATCCGGCTCCGTCACGATCGGCGCGGGGGACATGATATTGCGAACCAGAATGTGGTGCGCCAGATCATCCTCCTGCCAGTGGTTGTGCAAAATCTGTGGCAGGTTAAGCGCCTTGCGGCAGTCACGATCGCTGATGATGCCTACCAGATGGCCCTCTCCGCTGACTACAGGCAGGTGATGACACCCCACACGCTCCATCGCTTCCAGCGCCTGGCGCAGGGTCTGGTTCTGGTTGATGGTGACTGGCCGGGCAGTCATGATGTCCGATACGTTCATACGGAGCCTCGGCAAACGCCCCAGAACCGGTGCATGGGGAGCCAGTCTGCGCCTACCCTGTCGGAGCCGGGATCGTGCTGGCTGAGCATAGCTCAGCTTACCGAATGATACGTATACGATAGGGCTATACGCCAAGATGATGGTACTCAGATGCAGGTGATGGATGTCACTTCTGCATGTGCCTGCCTGGTGGCAGTCAGACCATCCGGATTGGGATCGTGATGGTCAGGCGGGTGCCCTCTCCGGGGGCGCTCTTGATCTCCACGTAGCCGCCATGCAGCCGAGCCCGCTGCTGAATGTTGCGCAACCCGAGACCGCTGCGCGGGCGCACGCTGGCGACATCGAAGCCGCGGCCATCATCAGTGATGACTATCCGGAACAGATCTTCGTCGCTGGATACGCGAATGGACAGGTTGGTCGCGTCTGCATGCCGCACGACGTTGCTGACCGCCTCGTGTGCGATCTGGCAGATCGCCTCAAAAGTGGTTGGCGGGAAAGGCGCCCGCATCGAAGGGGCCTCCAGACTGACTTTCAGTTTCTCTGGAATGTGCACCTGGTTCAGCATGTCCTGCAGGCACTCGGCGACCGGCTTCTGCCCGTAGGTCTCCGCTTTCAGATCCTGAATGTAACTGCGAATATCTTCAATCACGCGGTTGAGGCTCTGGATGAGGTTGCGCATCTCAGCGGCCAGCGAATTCGCGGTGCTGCCGGAAAGTAGCTCAACCTGCATGCCGATGGCATACAGTGACTGAATTACACCGTCATGCAGCTCCATACTGATTCGCTCGCGCTCCTCCAGCATGGCCAGGCGGGTGCGCTGCTCCCGCAAGCGCGAGTTGACGATGGCCATGGCAGCGTAACTGGCCATTACTTCAACCACCCACTGATCCTGTTCGCTGAATGGCTCGCCGTCCTTGCGGTCGCACAGATATAGCAGGCCCAGCAGCTGATCATCGATCTGGATCGGCACACCCAGCAGTGAGGTCATCTCCGGATGCCCTTCGCAGAAGCCCGCAGCCCGAGCGTCATCCTGCATCCGCGCCAGCCGAATTGGCTGGCGTTCCTCCATCAAGACTCCCAGCAGCCCGCGTCCCTGCGGGAGATGGCCTATCTGGCGAGCCGATTCGGGCGATATGCCAGCCACCTTGAAGTACTTCAGCCCTCCTTGCTGATCGGGGACACCCAGCGCTGCATAGCGAGCCTGGACCAGCTCCAGCGAGACCTGAGCAATGCGCTCCAGTACCTGCTCCAGGGTCTCAGCCTGCGCAGCGCGGGTCACCAGCGCAGCAATATCCTTAAGTTGTGCTAAAATTATGTCCATGTCTGCCAGCGTATTCAATGCAGGAGGATTGTTGGTGGCCATTTTCTGATGGTTACCGATCCGGGGCTCAGTGCTCAGATCAAGAGTTAGCGTCCATCAACCTGCCCCCGGTGCAGAAAGGGGCTCACAAACCAGTTATGACAAAGATTGTACGGATTCTGATCGCGGATGACCATTCGGTCGTGCGGGCTGGCCTGCGGGCCCTGCTTGAACGACAGGATCACTTCCGGGTAGTCGCCGAGGCAGCGACGGGTGAGGAGGCCATCACCAAAGCACAGGAAATCAGGCCCGATGTGGCTGTGCTGGACATTCGTATGCCGGGCTTGTCCGGCATTGAGGCCTGCCGCCAGATCACCCAGACGGTGGATAACTGCAAGGTCATTATGCTGACCTCGTATGCTGAGGATGAGCTGCTGTTTGCCGCCATCCAGGCCGGCGCTGCCGGCTATGTACTCAAGCGCATCGGTGATAACGAATTGGTGCAGGCCGTCGAACGTGTCAGCCGCGGCGAGGGAATGCTCGACCCGGCTATGACGGTCACTGTCTTTTCGGAGATGCGCAAAGCCCGCGAAGCTCAGCATGTGGCTGCCTTTGCGGATCTGACCCCGCAGGAGCTGGCGGTGCTGGCGCTGGTCGCTGAAGGGCTGACCAACCGCCAGATCGCTGTGAAGCTGTACCTGGGGGAGGGGACAGTACGCAACTATGTGAGCAGTGTGCTGGCCAAGATCGGGGCTTCAAACCGGGCCGAGGCCGCCGCTTATGCCGTCAAGCACAACATCCAGGAGCTGGTACCCCCTCCAGCCAGTGAAGACTCCCGGTGATTAGCTTACCAGCGACAAGGGCCGCTGTCGATAGCGGCCCTCCGGATTCAGCAGGCAGAGCGAATCGGTATCAGGTTGGTATCGCGGCGGCCAGCGCCGCCCCACGTGTCAGGGCTACGTAGTTCAGACTCAGCAGATCGCGGCGGTGCTGGGGAATATGCTCGTCGAGAGCATGCTTCACGGCCTCCAGCGAGATCACAGGACGCGCGGCCACTACCGCTCCCAGCAATACAACGTTGGCCAGCCTGAGGTTGCCCAGCTCATCGGCGATCGAAGTGGCCGGCACCGCCATCTCGGTGATATCGGTGCGCTGGCTGGCCTGGGTGATCAACGAAGCGTTGCGGGCCAGCAATCCACCGGGCGCCACCATCGGCTCGTACTTCTCAAAAGAGGGGTTATTGAATACGATCACGGTCCCCGGGTAGCGGACAATGGGCGAGCCAATGGGTCGATCGCTGATCACCACAAAACAGTGTGCTGTACCGCCGCGCATCTCCGGGCCATAAGAGGGTATCCAGGTTACTTCGAAGCCCTCATGCATGGCCGCGTATGCCAGCAACTGCCCGACGAACATCACACCCTGACCGCCAAAACCGGCAAACAGGAATTCTTGTTGCACTATCAGCCTCCCGTAGCTATTAGCGGGCCCTGCGCTCCGGCTTCTCCAATGCCGCTACAGCGTCGTGCACACGGTAGTCGCCAAGCGGAAAATACGGCACCATGTGATCCTCGATCCACTCCAGCGCCTTTTCAGCCGGGATTCCCCAGTTGGTGGGGCAACTGGAAAGCAGTTCGACCATGCTAAAGCCCAGGCCTGCCATCTGCACCTTCAGCGCCGTCAGGATCGCCTTCTTGGCTTTGCGGATATTCGTTACATCATGCAGCGACCGGCGCACTACATAAGCCGCCCCCGGGAGTTGAGCGAGCACCTCGCTCATGCGGATCGGGTAGCCGGCCAGTTCCACATCGCGTCCCATGGGCGACGAGGTGGTTTTCTGGCCCGGCAGAGTCGTGGGGGCCATCTGACCGCCGGTCATGCCGTAGATCGCGTTGTTTATGAAAATGGTCGTGATGTTCTCCCCGCGAGCCGCCACATGCATGATCTCGGCGGCGCCGATGGAGGCCAGATCACCATCTCCCTGGTAGGTGACCACGATATTTTCCGGCTGAACCCGCTTGATACCGGTGGCCATCGCCGGCGCACGGCCATGCGCCGCCTCGCAGGCATCCACTTCAAAGTAGTGGTAGGCAAACACCGAGCAGCCGACCGGGGCTACCAGTATCGTGCGCTCTCTCAGGCCCAGTTCGTCGATCGCTTCTGCTAAAAGGCGGTGGGCGATTCCATGTGTGCAGCCAGGACAGTAGTGGGTATGCACAGTGGCCAGCGACTCGGGCCGTTCGTAGACCAGCTCCATACCGGCCGGGGGAATCTGCAGGGTCATCGTTTGCTCTCCTCTGACTATGCCGGCTCGTTGGCAGGCAGCCGCGCATACTCGTGTTCAATCGCTGTGAGAATCTCATCCGGCATGGGCACTACCCCGCCCATACGCCCATAGAATCCGACGGGGACCTGCCCGCTAACGGCTAACCGCACATCGTCAAGCATCTGGCCAGCATTCATCTCTACCACCAGGATGCCATCCACTTCGTCGGCCAGGGCACTGATCCGATCTTCGGGGAACGGCCACAGCGTCTGCGGGCGCAGCAGACCCACGCTCAGCCCTTTCTCGCGGGCGGCTTCTACCGCTGAGGCTGCAATACGCCCGGCAGTCCCATACCCTATGACAAGCAGGCGAGCGTTTTCAGTATACAGCTCGAACCAGCGCTGCTCACTCGCCTTGATGTCTCGCAGCCGGGCCTGGATCTTTAGATTGTACTGCTCCTCCTCCTCACCCTTCAGGTAGATCGACGAGATGACTCGCTTGCTGCGGCCGTTGGCGCCGGTCAGCGCCCATTCGGGGCGTTCCTGCGGGATTTCGCGCATGGGCGGCAGCACGCAGGGCTCCATCATCTGCCCGATCTGCCCATCAGCCACGACCATCACCAGATGGCGATACTTATCGGCCAGGTCAAAGGCCAGCGCTGTGAAATCGGCGGCTTCCTGAACAGAAGCAGGTGCCAGCACAATCGGATGGAAGTCGCCGTGCCCGGCTGAACGGGTAACCTGGAAGTAGTCGCCTTGCGAAGGCAGGATGTTGCCAAGCCCCGGCCCGCCGCGCATGATGTCCACCACAACGCAGGGAAGCTCGGAGCCGGCGATATAGGACATCCCCTCCTGCATGAGGCTGATGCCCGGGCTGGATGAGGAGGTCATGACGCGCACGCCGGCACTGGCAGCTCCGTACACCATGTTGATGGCGGCCACTTCGCTTTCAGCCTGCAGGAAGACACGCCCGAGTTCCACCATCCGGAGCGACAGATGTTCAAGCAGCTCCGTCTGCGGGGTAATCGGGTAGCCGAAATACGCCTGCAGCCCGGCACGCACCGCCGACTCGGCGATAGCGACATTCCCTTTGAGCATTTCTCTGGCCATCAAGGCTCTCCTTACCCTCAGGCTGGTGCTGCGGCGCCGCGCGGGGCACGCGTTTCACGATACACGGTGATGCAGACATCCGGGCAGATCACCGCGCAGATGGCGCAACCTGTGCACTCCCCGTTGGGATCAACCAGCATCGCGGGATGGTAACCTTTTGCGTTCAATATGCTGTTATCGAGTGCGATGACCTGTTGAGGGCAAACGCTAGGGCACAGACCGCAGCCCTTGCAGCGATCGGCATCGATGATGATGGTTCCTCTCGCCATTCAGATTCCCCCCTCAATATAGCCTGTGACGTGATGCCTACCTTATTAATCGTAATTCACCAGTTTCGGGGATGTTAGTGCAATGTGTCACAGGGCTCACTGCCAATCGTCAGCATTTCTGATAGGACGAATCGCGCCCCCCTGCTTGTGACGATCCGCCCGGCGGCAAATGACATCTATTACTGCAAAGACGACAGCGAGGGTTTTATACTGCAAGTGTCGGGCCTCTCAATGCGCCAGAGTCCGAGGAGATGCGCTAATGTCGTTCAACACCATCCGGCTTGATCGCACGGTTCCGGGTTGCCGATCAGGGTTTCTCAGCCGCCTGGCCGACGAGCTTTATCAGGAAGAACACAGCCTGGATGAGCTGCCCGATCTGCTCAGTGACCTGCACAGCCCCGACAGCCAGACACGGGCAGCAGCTGCCTGGGCACTGGGGACTATCGGCGAGCCATCCACCGTGCCGGCACTGCTGGAGGCACTGCGCGACCCTGACCAGCAGGTGCGTTGGACGGCCGCCGACTCGCTGAGGCTGTTTGGCTCCGCCGCCACGCAGGGCCTGCTGGAGGCACTCCGCGACCCCGAGCCCTATGTGCGCCAGGCAGCAGCGCGTGCCTTGCGCGATGTAGGATCGATCGCTGCCCTGCTGGCGGTGGAGGGATAACGCCTTCCCCTGCGGCGACGATCTGCGTGCTGCCCGGTGATCTTTGTCACTGGAATGCATCCGCGGGGGCGGGTACGCTGGAGGTGGATGCTGGCCGGATAACCCCCGCGCCGCCTGAGAGCGTGGTCATCTTCATCGCGCCGTTCATTCGCGGGATCGGGGTCGTCGACCCCGATCCTTTCTGTAAGGAGAGAGTCAATTGACCAGAGAACTGGTGACTATCGACGGCAATGAAGCCGCCGCCTATGTTGCCCACAAGTGCAGTGAAGTGATCGCGATCTACCCGATCACCCCTTCATCCTCCATGGGCGAATGGGCAGATGAATGGAGCGCCAAGGGATACCAGAATATCTGGGGCACGGTGCCGCTGGTGATCGAGATGCAGTCCGAGGGTGGCGCGGCAGGGGCGGTGCATGGCGCCCTGCAGACGGGCGCGCTGACGACGACCTTCACGGCCAGCCAGGGCCTGTTGCTGATGATCCCCAACATGTTCAAGATCGCTGGCGAGCTGACCAGCACGGTGTTTCATATTGCGGCACGCTCGCTGGCAGCGCAGGGCCTCTCGATCTTCGGCGATCACAGCGACGTGATGGCAGCGCGTTCCACGGGTTGGGCGATTCTGTTTTCCAATTCGGTGCAGGAAGTGCACGACAGTGCCCTGATCGCACATGCAGCGACGCTTCGCGCACGTATCCCATTCCTGCACACTTTTGATGGATTTCGTACTTCAGCCGAAGTGAACAAGATCGAGCGCCTGAGCGATGATGACATCCGCGCGATGATCGACGATGATCTGGTGAAGGCGCATCGTGGGCGCGCCCTCAACCCCGAGCACCCGATCATGCGCGGCACCGCGCAGAACCCGGATGTCTACTTCCAGGGCCGCGAGACCGTCAATCCGTATTATTTGGCGGTGCCGGACATCGTGCAGGCGACCATGGATCAGTTCGCGGGGCTGGTGGGGCGGCAGTACCACCTTTTTGATTACGCTGGCGCCCCCGATGCGGAACGCGTGCTGGTGATGATGGGGTCCGGCTGCGAGGCGGCGGAGGAAGCGGTTGGTTACCTTGTCGCTCAGGGGGAGAAGGTGGGTCTGATCAAGGTTCGCCTGTTCCGGCCTTTCTCCGCGGGGCATATGCTGGCCGCTCTGCCCGCCACGGTGCGCGGAATTGTCGTGCTGGATCGCACCAAGGAACCCGGCAGCGCTGGCGAGCCGCTATATCTGGATGTGGTGGCCGCAGTCGCCGAAGGGCTGGCGGAGGGCAGCGCGCCATTTACGGCCATGCCGCGCATCATCGGCGGGCGCTATGGGCTTTCTTCCAAGGAGTTCACGCCAGCGATGGCCAAGGCCGCCCTGGACGAGCTGCTGAAGGATCGGCCGAAGAATCACTTTGCGGTCGGTATCGTGGACGATGTGACCTACAACAGCCTCGACTATGACCCGACTTTCAGCGTCGAGCCCGCCAATGTGGTGCGGGCCATGTTCTGGGGTCTTGGCGCAGATGGCACAGTTGGTGCAAACAAGAATTCGATCAAGATCATCGGGGAGGAGACGGACAACTACGCTCAGGGCTATTTTGTTTACGACTCCAAGAAGTCCGGAGCGCGTACGATATCCCATCTGCGCTTCGGCCCGAACCCGATCCACAGCACCTATCTGATCGATCGCGCGAACTTCATCGCTATTCACCAGTTTGGTTTCCTGGATCGCTACCGGATGCTGGATACGGCAGAGGAAGGGGCTACTGTGCTGCTTAATGCTCCCTATGGCCCGGATGAGGTGTGGGACCATCTGCCGCAGGAGTTCCAGCAGCAGATCGTTGATCGCAAGCTCAGGTTGTTTGTGATTGACGCCTATTCGGTGGCCCGCGATACCGGCATGGGGGTTCGCATCAATACCGTGATGCAGACCTGCTTCTTCGCGATCAGCGGTGTCCTGCCGCGTGATGAAGCCATTGCCAAGATCAAAGAAACCATTGAGAAGACCTATGGAAAGCGGGGGCGCGCGGTTGTCGAGCAGAACTTCGCCGCGGTAGACGAAACCCTGGCACATCTGCATGAGGTGCAGGTGCCGGGCCGTGTCACCAGCACGATCCAGATGCCGCTGGTCGTCCCTGCGGAAGCACCGGAGTTTGTGCAGCGCGTCACAGCCCGGATCATGGCCGGCGAGGGCGACCTGCTGCCGGTCAGCATGATGCCGCCTGACGGGACATTCCCTACAGCGACGACCCGCTGGGAGAAGCGTAACATTGCGTTGGATGTCCCGGTATGGGAGCCTGACATCTGCATCCAGTGTGGCAAGTGCGTGCTGGTGTGCCCGCATTCCGTGATCCGCGCCAAGGTCTACGATGAAGCGCGGCTCGACAATGCACCGCCTACCTTCAAGAGCACCGATGCCCGCTTCAAGGAGCTGAAAGACCTCAGGTACACACTGCAGGTCTCAGTCGAAGACTGCACTGGCTGTACACTGTGCGTTGAGGCGTGCCCGGCCAAAGACAAGTCAGCAGTTGGGCGCAAGGCCCTGAACATGGCGTCGCAGCTGCCGCTGCGCGAGGCGGAAAGGAAAAACTGGGAGTTCTTCCTGGATCTGCCGGATATCAGCCATGAGGACGGCCTGAAATTCAACTCGATCAAGAACATCCAGCTGCTGGAGCCACTGTTTGAGTTCTCTGGCGCCTGCGCGGGCTGTGGTGAAACCCCCTACCTCAAGCTAATGAGTCAGCTGTTTGGTGACCGAGCCATCATCGCCAATGCCACAGGCTGTTCCAGCATCTACGGGGGCAATCTGCCAACCACGCCCTGGGCGCAGAATCGTGAAGGTCGCGGCCCCGCCTGGAGCAACTCACTGTTTGAAGATAATGCGGAGTTCGGCCTTGGGATGCGCCTGACGCTCGATAAGCAGGCGGAATACGCCGCCGAACTGGTAAGACGCCTGGATAAGGTCATTGGCGCGGACCTGGCCGATGCCCTGCTGGCCGCCGATCAGAGCGACGAGTCTGGCATCGCGGCGCAGCGCGCACGGGTCGCTGAACTCAAGCAGCGGCTGGCCGGGGTTGACAGCCCTGAGGCCAGTGCTCTGCTCAGCCTGGCCGACGTGCTGGTGCGCCGATCTGTCTGGATCGTTGGCGGGGACGGCTGGGCCTATGACATCGGCTACGGTGGGCTGGATCACGTCATGGCCACCGGGCGCAACGTCAACATCCTGGTGCTGGATACCGAGGTGTATTCCAATACCGGCGGGCAGTCATCCAAGGCCACGCCGCTTGGCGCAGTCGCCAAATTTGCTGCCGCAGGCAAGCCGGCTCCCAAGAAGGACCTGGGCATGATGGCCATGACCTATGGTAATGTGTACGTGGCACAGGTGGCTATGGGTGCCAGCGACGTGCAGACGGTCAAGGCCTTTATCGAGGCCGAGTCGTATGAGGGCCCATCGCTGATTATCGCCTACAGCCACTGCATCAATCATGGGATTGATATGGCCCGCGGGCTTGATCAGCAGCGGCTGGCCACCGAGTCGGGCTACTGGCCGCTTTACCGCTTCGATCCGCGCCTGAAGGAACAGGGCCGGAATCCCTTCCAGCTGGATTCCAAAGCGCCGCGGATCGGGTTTGCTGACTATGCCTATAACGAGACACGCTACAAGATGCTGACTCTGTCCATGCCGGAGCGCGCCGAGCAGTTAATGCGGGAGGCGCAGATGGCTGTGACAGAACGCTGGCAGAAGTACGAGCAGATGGCCCATGCCAGCAGCCCGACATCCGCTGCTGACGGCGAATAGTCCTCACTGCCAAACGGAGCCCCGGACCGGCCGGGGCTCCGCTATCACAGGAGCAACCCATCATGGATTTGACCACCACGTACCTGGGCATGACCCTCAAGCACCCGGTTGTCGCCTCGGCCTCACCGCTGTCGCAGACTCTGGAAGGTATTCGCGAGCTGGAGGATGCCGGCGCCTCAGCCATCGTAATGTATTCCCTGTTCGAAGAGCAGATCACAGCAGAGAGCCTGGCTCTTGATCACTTTCTCAGCTATGGGACTGACAGCTTTGCGGAAGCTCTCAGCTATTTCCCGGATGTGCATGACTACAATGTGGGGCCGGATGAGTATTTGAACCTGATTCGCCGGGCCAAGGAGGCAGTTGATATCCCGATCATCGGCAGCCTGAACGGCGTGTCCTCCGGCGGCTGGATTGAGTATGGCCGGCTCATCCAGGAAGCGGGCGCTGACGCCCTGGAACTCAACATCTACTACATCCCGACCTCCGCGAATATAACCGGCGCTGAAGTCGAGCAGATGTACCTGAGCGTTGTCGGCGATGTCAAGAAGCGCCTGTCGATTCCCCTGGCTGTTAAGGTCAGCCCCTACTTCAGCGCCACCGCGAATATGGCCCACCGCCTGACGGAGGCCGGGGCCGACGCGCTGGTGCTGTTCAATCGCTTTCTGCAGCCCGATTTCGATCTGGAAGCGCTGGAAGTGGTGCCGCGCCTGGCACTGAGCACGCCCTATGAGCTGCGCCTGCCGCTCCGCTGGGTGGCTATCCTGTATGGGCGCATCAAAGCCGATTTTGCCATCACCAGTGGCGTGCATGGCTACGAGGATGTGCTCAAGAGCCTGATGGCCGGCGCCAATGTGGTGATGCTGGCCTCTGAGCTGCTCCGCCATGGGCCCGCACGGATGGGTGAGATCGTGACGGAGATGGCCCGGTGGCTGCAGGAGCATGAGTACGAGTCCGTCTCGCAGATGCGGGGCAGCATGAGTCAGCAACACGTGGCTGAGCCGGCGGCCTTTGAGCGTGCCAACTACATGAAGACGCTGCAGTCCTGGCGGCCTGATCCGTCCAGCCAGGGATTCCGGACGCGGATCAAGTGATAGCCGACCAGCTTCATCGCGACCAGCAGGGGGCCAGACGGCCCCCTGCTGTTTTGCCGGCAGGGAGCGGCGCAAACCGGGCCAGCCCCGCCTCACGTTGACGCCTGCCCGGACAGCACGTATCATCGTGGCTGCCCGCCCGGTGGGGTGCGGGTAGCGACACCAGCCTGCAGGGGGAGGCAACAGCATGCTGCGTGGATCCATTGTCCCAGTCGTGACGCCGTTTAAAGATGGCACCCTTGATCTGGACGGCTTGGCCCGTCTCATCGACTGGCAGATCGCTAACGGTTCGCACGGCATCTCTGTCACTGGCACTACCGGCGAGCCTTCCTCGCTAACGACTGAGGAGCGCGAGCAGGTCATTCGCGCTGCTGCCGGGGTTGTTAATCGTCGGGTGCCGTTTGTGCCGGGGACTGGCTCTGCCAATCACGCTGAGACAGTGCGTCTCACTCGCTTTGCGCAGTCGGTAGGCGCGGATGCCGCACTCGTCATCACCCCCTACTACAGTCGTCCTTCCCAGGAAGGCCTGTTCCGTCACTTCGATGCGATCGCGCGGAGTGTGGACATCCCGCTGATTCTGTACAACATCCCGGGGCGCACCGCAGTCAACCTGGAGATAGACACCGTGGCGCGGCTGAAGGATTCTCATCCCGGCATCATCGGCGTCAAGGAGTCCAACAAGGACTTTGAACATATTAACCGGCTGCTACACCGGATGGGGCGGGACTTTCTGGTTTATTCCGGCATTGAGCTGCTGTGTTTCCCTATCCTGGCTATTGGCGGGGCGGGCTATATCAGCGCCACCGGCAACCTGATGCCGCGTGAAGTTGCCAGCCTCTATGATCTCGTAACTGCCGGACGCTGGCAGGAAGCGCAGGACCTGCATTACCACCTCCTGCCACTCAACGATGCGGTTTTTCTGGAGATCAATCCTGTCCCCGTCAAGACCGCGCTGGGGCTGATGGGGAAGATCAGCCCGGAGGTCAGGCTTCCCCTGGGGCCGCTCTCCACGGCCAACCAGGAGCGCCTGGTGCAGGTGATGCGGCAGTACAAACTGATCTGAAATGCAGGAGGCTTCCGGATGAGGCTCGTCCGCTTTGCTGCTGATGGCCGCGTGCTCTGGGGGCAGATGGAAAGCAACCAGCTGATCGCCTCTGACTCCAGCATCTATGATCCAGAAGCAGTGATCTGGCTCCCGCCGGCAGAGCATGGCGTCAAGGCGATCGGCCTGGCGCTCAACTACTCGGATCGCGCTGAGGAGTTCAACCTGGAAAAGCCAGCTGTGCCGGTGCTTTTCCACAAAAGCCCCTCCACATTCATCGGCCACCGGGGCCGGGTGATCTACCCGCGTGGCGCCGACTATCTGCACTATGAGAATGAGTTGGTCGTCGTGATCGGGGAGCGCTGCCGCCGCGTGCCCGCCGGACAGGCTGACCGGTATATCCTGGGCTACACGATCGGCAACGACGTGACGGTGCGAGACTTCGTAACTAACTACTATCGTCCTCCCGTCAAAGCCAAGGGCTTTGACACATTCGGGCCGCTGGGCCCCTGGATTGTAACCGCTGACGAGCTGGCCGACCCATCGACGCTGGAACTGCGAACCTATGTGAACGGCACGCTGCGCCAGCAGGGCAACACCCGTGACCTGACTTTCAGCGTCCCGGAGCTGGTTGCCTACATCAGCGACTTCATGACCCTCGAACGCGGAGACCTGATCTGGACGGGCAGTCCACAGGGAATCAGCCGTGTCAAGCCCGGTGATGTGATGCGCTGCGAGATCGACGGGATCGGCGCCCTGGAGAATCCAGTGGTTGAGGAGCAGGCGTGATGACAGACTACCAGTACCGCGTCCGGCACTTTATTGATGGGGAGTACGTGGACAGCATTGCCGGGGAGGTGTTTGAGACGCTCAACCCGGCGACCAATCGCCCGATCGGGAGTGTGGCCGATGGACGATCGGCGGATATCGACCGGGCGGTGTACGCCGCCCGCCGCGCCTTTGATGAGGGCCCCTGGCCGCGCCTGAAGGCAGAAGATCGCAGCCGCCTGCTGCGTCGAATCGCCGACGGAATTGAGAAGCACCAGGACGAGATCGTCAATCGGGAAGTGGCTGACACCGGAGTGCCGATCAGCCAGATCAGCAAAGGAGCCATCCCGCGGGCAGCTTATAACTTCCACTATTTCGCGGAGATGACACACCGCGTTATCGGCGAGTCGTTCCCGCTGAATGGCGAGTTTCTTAACTATAGCATCCGGCGGCCTGTGGGGGTTGCCGGGCTGATCACACCCTGGAACGTGCCGTTCATGCTGGAAACGTGGAAAGTCGCTCCCTGTCTGGCATTCGGCAATACCTGTATCCTCAAGCCGGCCGAATGGTCGCCGCTGAGCGCCGATATCCTGGGGCGCATCGTGCAGGAGGCCGACCTGCCGCCGGGTGTGTTCAACATTGTGCAGGGATTCGGAGAAACGGCCGGCGCGCCGCTGGTCGCGCACCCGGGCGTCCAGGTGATCAGCTTCACTGGCGAAACAAGCACCGGGATGGAGATCATCCGCAACGGCGCAGCAACGCTGAAGCGATACTCGATGGAGCTGGGTGGCAAGTCCCCTACCATTGTTTTTGAGGATGCGGATTTGGATCGTGCGCTGGATGGTGCCATCTTCCAGGTTTACAGCCTGAATGGCGAGCGCTGCACTGCCGGATCGAGGCTGCTGCTGGAAGATACGATCCATGATGATTTTGTTGAGCGCCTGGCAGCGCGTGTACAGGCGATCCGCGTGGGCGACCCGTTTGATCCGAGCACCGAGGTGGGCCCACTGATCCACCCCGACCACTGGCAGCGCGTCTATAACTACATGGACGTGGCGCGGTCACAGGGGGCAGTGGTGCGTGTGGGCGGCGGCCGCCCGTCGCACCTGCCGGACGGGAACTACTTCAGCCCTGCGCTGATCACCGGTGTGCGCAATGATATGCGCATCGCCCAGGAGGAGGTCTTCGGTCCGGTGCTGGTCGTCATCCCCTTCCGGGATGAAGCGGAGGCGGTTCGTCTGGCCAATGATGTGCGCTACGGGCTGGCCGGCTATGTGTGGACGCGTGATATTCAGCGTGGACATCGCGTAGCGCATGCCGTGGACAGCGGAATGATCTGGATCAACAGCCACAATGTCCGCGATCTTCGGACTCCGTTTGGAGGCAGCAAACAGAGTGGGATTGGCCGAGAGGGCGACCACTACAGCCTGGAACTGTATACCGAGGTCAAGACGGTGCATATTGCGCTCGGAGCGCACCGCATCCCACGATTGGGGGCCACCTGATCGGCGGGCTGCCTGTCATGCGCCCGCCCCGCTATGGCTGGGCATCGCTCACGGGGCCGGGTCGGCCCACCGCCATGTGGAACCTTCGCGGGTGTCTTCTATCAGCACGCCAAGCTCGAGCAATACCTCACGCAGGCTGTCCGCCTGCGCCCATTGTCGAGCTGTGCGCAGATCGTTCCGCCAGCGCACCAGCAGATCGACAAAAGGGGCAGCGTCAGGGTGCAGACCCTGGCTGGTCGGCTGCTGGGCTGAGATCGTCAGCATCAGGGCCCGCCGCATCGCCTCCTCAGCCTGCTGGACCCGATCCCACTCGTGGCGCTGCCGTGCACTGGACAGCATCTCAAGCTGGGCATGCATGTAGGCGCTGACGTTGGCAGCAGAAAGCTCCTCGTCACTGCCATGCATCTGGGTCTGATCCTGCTGCCGGATGTCGCCTGCCGCGATAGACCGCAGTAGATCCAGACTGAACTGCTCCCCGGCGCGGAAGATTTGATCGACGCCAGCACGCCGAAGCGTCACACGCCCTCTGCCCGCCACCTCGCCCACACCCTCACTCAGGCGCAGTATGCAGGCCGTATTCTCGTCAATCCCCAGCACAGTGGTTGAAGCGGGCAGCAGCGGCTCCAAGAGCACCCAGCGCAGCTCACCGACGAAGCAGTAGCGGGTATCATGGTCGCCTCCGCTGGTATTGTTCCAGTGGGGGACAACGCAAACCTCAAAGCCGTAGTGCCCCAGGATGTCCAGCCCTTCCACCCAGTGCGGCTGTTCACCCACCTTGTAGATCTCGTACACGGGGATCGTGTACCGCCCGACCGTCAGCGCAGCGGCGCTCGACAGCACCAGGGCCGCCCCGTGATCCAGAGCTGCCAGCATGGCATCCAGCACCAGCGTCCCCCGCCAGTTGTCGATGGCATAGGTGGGGCTGCCCGGTCCTGCGAAAATATAGTTGGCCTGTTGCAAGGCCACCGCTGCTGCCTGGGCTTCCCGGAGAGGGATATTCGCGGCGGACTTGAAGGCAACCTGTGTCAGATTGCAGTTCAGCCGCAGCTTGAAGTACTCGATCGCTTTCTCAGCGATCAAATCGGCGTTCAGCTGGAAGCCAGCAGGCGTATCGACAAAAACAGCCCGGATCGGTGAGGCAACCAGTGACATAGCCCGCCGGTGAACAGCTGCCATTCCGGGAGTCATCTCTCCTGATCCCATCAATACCAACAGCCCCGGTGCGCTTTGTGCCATGTAGTGCAATTCCCTCACGGACCTGGTTCATAACAGGGAAGATTGAGATACAAACATATTGATTGTAGCAGGTGCAGCGGCTGTATCCAGATTAAACGCGCACCGGCAGAAGATTGCATAACCTCTGCCGTACAGGGCAGGGCATTTTGCTTACTCCTCATTCTGCTCCATATCCGCGACCGGCAGGATGCGATCCTGCTCCCAGATCGGGATGCTGTCGCGCCGGAAGTGTCTCAGCGCCAGCACCTCGCGTAGCTCAAACACCTGATCACGCAGCAAAGCGGCCTTCTCAAACTCGAGGCTGGCAGCGGCCTCTTTCATCTGCGCCTCCAGTTCACGGATGAGCCGCTCCAGGTCATCCTGCGGGAGATCCCGGGCAGCCAGCCCGGCTGAGGCAGGCTCCTCCTGAGCGAACTGTCGGACGCGCTCGGTCAGATCATGCACCTGCTTGACGATGCTGGTCGGCACAATGCCGTGCTGTTCATTGTATGCCACCTGCTTGGCCCGGCGGCGATTCGTCTCGTCGATAGCAGCCTTCATCGCTTCTGAGATCTGGCTGGCATACATGATCACGCGGCCATTCACGTGTCGCGCGGCGCGGCCGATGGTCTGGATCAGTGCCGTCTCTGAGCGAAGAAAGCCCTGCCGGTCAGCGTCCAGTATCGCAACCAGAGACACCTCCGGCAGGTCGAGGCCCTCGCGCAGCAGGTTGATGCCCACCACCACATCATAAACCCCCAATCGCAGGTCACGCAGGATCTCGATCCGCTCGAGGGTGTCAACCTCGCTGTGCAGGTAGTGGACCTTGATGCCCAGTTCCATCAGGTAGTCCGCCAATTTCTCGGCCATGCGCTTGGTGAGGGTGGTGATGAGGGCTCGCTCGGCTCGCTCCACGCGTCGTCGGACCTCCCCCACCAGATCGTCGATCTGGCCTTCAACGGGGCGCACCTCCACTTCGGGGTCCACCAGCCCGGTGGGCCGAATGATCTGCTCAACGATCTGCTGGCTGTGCTTCAGCTCATAAGGGCCGGGTGTGGCGCTCGTATAGATCACCTGGCCAATCCGATCCTCGAATTCTTCGAAGCTCAGGGGCCGGTTATCCAGTGCACTGGGGAGGCGGAACCCATAATCTACCAGCGTCTGCTTGCGGCTGCGGTCGCCGCCCCACATGCCCCGGATCTGCGGGAGGGTCATATGAGACTCGTCGATGATCAGCAGGTAGTCCTGCGGGAAGTAATCAATGAGCGTTGACGGCGGTGAGCCAGCAGGGCGGCGGTCAAGATGGCGGGAATAATTCTCGATCCCGGAGCAGAATCCCACCTCACGCAGCATCTCAAGATCGTAATGGGTGCGCTGTTCAAGCCGCTGAGCCTCCAGCAGGCGATCCTGCTGCCGCAGCAGTTGCAGGCGTTCGGTCAGTTCAATCTCAATGTCCCCAATTGCTTCCTGAAGCGTATCCATCTCCGTGATGAACTGGGCTGTGGGGGCAATTGTCACCTCTGCCAGGTCCTGCAGTACCTCGCCGGTCAGTGGATCCAGCTCAGTGATGCGCTCGATATCGTCCCCCCAGAGGCTGACCCGGATCGCCCGGTCAGTGTAGCCGGGCATGATCTCCAGCGTATCGCCCCGCACCCGGAAGGTTCCGTGCTTCAGGTCCAGGTCGTTGCGATCGTACTGAATGCGCACCAGATGGCGGAGCACTTCATTGCGTCGTACCGTCTGACCGACACGGAGCGTAAGCATGGCTTCGCGCCAGATCTCGGGCCGGCCAAGGCCGTAGATACAGGAGACTGAGGCTACAATCAGGACATCACGACGGCTCAGCAGGGAGGCGGTTGCGGCCAGGCGCAGCCGCTCGATCTCATCGTTGATTGATGTGTCCTTCTCAATATACAGGTCCCGCTGCGGGACGTAGGCTTCCGGCTGATAGTAGTCGTAGTAGGAGACAAAGTACTCCACGGCGTTATCCGGGAAGAACGCCTTGAACTCGGCGTACAGCTGGGCGGCGAGAGTCTTATTGTGCGCCATGACCAGGGTGGGGCGCTGCGTCTGCTGCACAATCTGGGCCATCACGAAGGTCTTGCCAGTGCCGGTGGCGCCCAGCAGCGTCTGGTGCTTGAGGCCCCGGTTGAGGCCATCCACCAACAGAGCAATGGCCTCCGGCTGGTCGCCGGTTGGCTGGAACTCGGTCTTCAGGCTGAAGGCAGGCATCGGGGGGACTCCTGCTGACTAGAACAGCGGTTCGAGCAGCTGAGTATAGCACTGCCGTTCCGAATCTTCCATTGAGTGCCAGGCGGAAGAGCTCCCGGAGTCTACCGATCCCGGCTGTCAAGCCGCGCGCGGCGCTGCAGCTCATAGAGCCGCGTGATGGCGTCTATCGGCGACATCGCCTCGATGTTCAGCTCGCGCAGTTCCTCAAGCACCGGGTGAGGTCCATCCACCGCAAAGGACAACTGCCCTGCCCTGTCGGCCCGGGTTGGTCTGGCAGCCGGCTCGCCGGTGATCGCCCACACGTTATGCTGCTTCTCAAGCACCTCCAGGATCTTCGCAGCGCGCTGAACCACTGCGCGAGGAACCCCGGCTAACTGTGCCACGTGAATGCCGTAGCTCTTATCGGCCCGGCCGGGCGCGATGGTATGCAGAAAAGCGACCCGGTCACCCTGTTCGGCGACCTGCACCGTATAGTTAGCGACGCCAGGGAGGATGTTCTCCAGCTCTGTCAACTCGTGGTAGTGAGTCGCAAACAGCGTCTTGCCGCCTTTCCCCGGGTGATTGTGAAGATACTCCAGCACCGCGCGGGCAATGGCCAGGCCATCATAGGTGCTGGTGCCCCGCCCGATCTCGTCAAGGATGATCAGGCTGCGGCGGCTGCTCTGCTGAAGGATCAATGCTGTCTCGACCATCTCAACCATAAAGGTGGACTGGCCGGCGCTGATCTCATCCTGCGCGCCGATGCGCGTGAAGATGCGATCTACCAGGCCGATGTGCGCCTCATCGGCGGGCACAAAGCTGCCAATCTGAGCCAGCAGCACAATCAGCGCGGTCTGCCGCAGGTAGGTGCTCTTGCCCGACATATTTGGGCCGGTGATGATATGGATGCGCTTGCCGTTGGCAAAGCTCACATCATTGGGCACGAAGCGCTCGCTTCGGAGCAGGTGTTCAACGACCGGGTGCCGGCCAGCGCGGATTTCCAGCACGTCGTCCGTGCTTAGAAGCGGGCGTGTGTAGCCATTCCGGGCTGCCACATCAGCCAGCGCGACACAGGCATCCAGGCAGGCCAGGTTGCGAGCTGTGCTGGCAAGCGCCTCTCCATGCCGGGCAATGGTTTGCAGCAGCTCTCGATACAGCCGCACTTCCAGCTTATGGATCTCATCCTCTGCACTCAGCAGCCGGACTTCGATCTCCTTCATCTCGGAGGTGATATAGCGCTCAGCATTGACCAGCGTCTGCTTGCGGATGTAATCGGTCGGCACCGCATCCGCGTTGGCGCGGGTGACCTCAATGTAATATCCGAAGACTTTGTTGTAACCTACTTTGAGGGTCTTGATGCCAGTGCGCTCACGCTCGACGGCTTCCAGGCTGTTGATGTACTGCCGCGCGCTGGCGCTGGCATTGATGATTGCGTCCAGTTCGGGCGAGTAGCCCGCTCGGATCACCCCGATGGCATTGAGGGTAGCCGGTGGGTCGTCTGCCAGCGCCAGGGCGATCAGGCTGGCGATGTCCTCCAACGGGTCCAGCTGCTGCCCCAGATCACGCAGCACCTGACTCTGACCGATCAGCAAGCCGCGCAGGTGCGGAATAGCCGTCAGGGTATCCCTGAGCGCGAGCAATTCCCGCGGCGCGGCGGAGCCGCCCATGACGCGGGTGGTCAGGCGCTCCAGGTCGGCGATGCTGCGCAGCCCGTCGATCACCTGGGCACGCAGCACCCCATCCACAAACAGGGCCTCGACGACGTCCAGGCGGTTCTGCAGGCGGGCGAGGTCAAGCAGCGGCTGGCTGACCCACTGGCGCAGCAGGCGCCCCCCCATTGCTGTGGTGGTGCGGTCAAGAATATCAAGCAGGGACCCCCGCGACTGACGCCCGCGAATGGTTTCGGTCAGCTCCAGGTTGCGCCGGGTAGCGGCATCAAGCACCATATACTCGCCGGTGGAATAGGTGGTCAGCCCACGCAGATGGCTGAGCATACCGCGCTGCGTCTCCTGCAAATACTGGAGGATCGCGCCAGCCGCCGAAGTCGCCAGCGGCAGATCGGCCAGCCCGAAGGCGGCCAGCGTGCTGGCTTCAAAGTGGTGCTCAAGCGCCCTGGCCGCGTTATGCTCATCAAAGCGCCAGTCGGGCAGCGGCGTGATGGACAAACCTTCGCCAAGGAGCAGCAAATCCCGGTCAACGACGGTCTGCGGAAGCAGGCACTCGCGAGGCCCCAGCCGTGCTAATTCCTGCTGGAGCTGGCCGGCTACCCCCTCCCCGACAAGCTCCGTGGCAGCAAATTCGCCGGTTGAGACATCGGCATAGGCCAGCCCTATGGCCACAGGTCGATCAGCTTCGGTGCGAAAGCGCGGACTGAGGGCGAGCAGGTAGTTGTTGCGTTTCTCCGGCAGCAGAGCGGGTTCTACCACCGTGCCCGGCGTCACCACCCGCACAACTTCTCGTGGCATTAACCCGTCAATAGGTTCATCGCCAACCTGCTCACAAATCGCGACGTGATAGCCCCGGTCAATCAGACGGGCGATGTAGTTCTCGGCGGCATGGTGCGGCACGCCTGCCATCGGAACACGCTTATTTTTAGAGACATTCCGGCTGGTCAGGACAATGTCAAGCTCCTGTGAGACGATCTCGGCATCCGCGTCGAATGTCTCGTAGAAGTCGCCGAGCCGGAAGAATACAATCGCGTTCGGAAACTGCCGCTTGACGTCCAGGTACTGCTGTCGAACAGGCGTGGCTTCGGTCACCAGACACCTCAAGGACTCGCCGGGAGTATCAGTATGCGCCGATTCTATGTGTTACCCTGATCAGATACCAAATGATCCCGGGATGGCCAGAGCGATTGTGCAGTTCATCACAAACCTAACCTGATACTCCTCTCTATTCAAATGCGCCAAAACCCATTATCATAAGCTGAAGCGCTGTGCGCCTAGCTGAATCCTTCGCAGGAAATGCCCTCACCCAGATACTTAGCAGCCCGACGTACCACCATCAGGAGAAAGCCAATGCCAGTCAAGAGAGTAGTCCCGGTTCCCAGCGATATTGCGATCGCTCAGTCTGCCGAGCTTCTACCGATTCTGGAGATTGCTGCTCAGCTTGGTCTAACCGAAGATGACCTGGATATGTTTGGCAAGTACAAGGCCAAGGTGCATCTTGATGTTCTGAAGGACAAGCGCTTCGCCAGCCGTCCGCAGGGCAAATACATCGATGTGACCGCGATCACCCCGACTCCCCTGGGTGAAGGCAAGACAACCACAACCTGCGGTCTGGTGCAGGCGATGGGCACAGTGCTCAAGAAGAATGTGGTCGCCTGCATCCGCCAGCCCAGCATGGGCCCGACCTTCAACATCAAGGGCGGCGCGGCAGGTGGCGGTTACAGCCAGGTTGTCCCTATGGAGGATTTCAACCTCCACCTGACGGGTGACATTCATGCCATTACCGTAGCGCACAATCTGGTCGCAGCGGTGCTGGATACCCGTTTGTTCCACGAGAGCCGCCAGAGCGACGACGCACTGGCCAAGCGCGGCGTCAGCCGGCTGGATATCGACCCCAAGACGATCACCTGGAATCGCGTGGTGGATGTCACCGATCGTGCACTGCGGGCTATCGAAGTAGGGCATGGGACGGAAGAACGCACGATGGCGGATGGATCGCCCAGCCCGATCTTCCCACGTCGAACCGGCTTCGACATCACAGTCGCCAGCGAACTGATGGCTATCCTGGCGCTGGCAACCAGTCTGAAGGATCTGCGTGAGCGCGTGGGGCGTGTGGTGGTGGGCATGAGCCGCAAGGGGCAGCCGGTGACCCTGGAGGACCTGCAAGTCGCCGGGGCGGTGGCCGTCCTGCTGAGGGACGCCCTGATGCCCAACCTGATGCAGACTCTGGAGGGGCAGCCGGCGTTTGTCCACGCGGGGCCATTTGCCAACATCGCCCACGGCAATTCCTCCATCGTAGCCGACCAGATCGCGTTGAAGCTGGCCGACTATGTGGTTACCGAGAGCGGCTTCGGGGCCGACATCGGCATGGAGAAGTTCTTTGACATCAAATGCCGCTACTCCGGCCTGATTCCGAATGTGGTGGTGCTGGTGGCAACTGTCCGGGCGCTGAAGATGCACGGTGGCGGCCCGAAGGTCACCCCCGGCGCTCCGCTGGACAAGGCGTATACTGCAGAAAACCTTGACCTGCTGAAGGCCGGCCTGCCCAATCTGGGGCGCCACATCCAGAATGCGCTCAAGTTCGGGATCCCGGTGGTTGTTGCAGTCAATGGATTCAAGGACGATACCCAGCATGAGATGGAGATGATCCGGGAATATGCGCTGGAGCAGGGGGCAGAAGAATCGGTTCTTTCCACTCACTGGGCCAACGGCGGTGAAGGAGCTGCCAGGCTGGCCGAGGCAGTTGTGGCGGCCTGTGAAAAGCCCAGCAACTTCAAATTCCTGTATCCGTTAGACTGGTCGATCAAACAGAAGATTGAAACGATCGCCAGGGAGATCTACCGGGCCGATGGCGTGACGTATGAACCGCTGGCTGAGGAGCAGATCGCCAGCTACGAGCGTGTCGGCTTTGGCAACCTGCCTATCTGCATGGCAAAGACGCACCTGAGCTTCACCGCTGATCCGGAAGTTAAGGGGGCGCCAACGGGATTTGTGATTCCGATCCGTGAGGTGCGCGCCAGCGCAGGGGCCGGCTTCATCTACCCGCTGGTGGGCAAGATGAGCACCATGCCCGGTATGGCCACACGGGCAGCCTTTATGGACATCGACATCGACCTGGAGACCGGGAAGATCAAGGGCCTCTTCTAACCCTTTTCAGGCTTCCTCCTGGCTGACGAGGCAGGGGGCGCGAGCCATCTCGCGCCCCTTTTGCGTTGATGCTATGATTGCACGCAATTATCTGCCTGCTGCTGTTGGAAAGGCGATCGGGGCTATGACATCCGAACCGCAGCCCGTCCGGGCACCCCACAGCCCGCACATCACCGTTACGCAGTACAATGAGTCCGATGTTTCGGTGTATGACCTGCTCAAAATCGATCAATTCAAACGCACAACCGGTGGTGGGTTAATCACGTGGATCGATATTGACGGCACCGAGGATGACCGCATCATCGAGAAGCTTTGTGATGATTTTGGGCTGCATGAGGCCCTGCTTCAGGAAGTTGGAGCCTCGGAGTTGCGCCCGAAGGTCGAGGACATGGGCACTCATATGCATATCGTGCTGCAGATGATGCGCCATGCCGGCACGGAGACGGGCGTGATCAGCGAAAAGGTACATGTTCTGTTGGGGCCCGACTTTGTGATCTCAGTGCAGGAGGGGCAAGAGGGCGATGTTTTTGATCCGGTACGCCTGCGCCTGCGCGAGAACCGGGGTAGCATCCGTCGGCAGGGGCCGGATTATCTGGTGTACGCCATGTTCGAGGCGGTGATCGACAACTACTTCGTGGTGCTGGAAGAGATCGGCGAGGTAGTTGAGGATATGCAGGACGAGATGCTGGAATCACCTTCCACGGCACTGCTGCGCAAGATGCGGGATATGAAGCGCAACGTGCGCCAGCTGCGCAAATCGGTCTGGCCGCTGCGCGAGGTGATCGGCGAGATGGAGCGCGAAGACTCGCCCCTGATCAATGACGCCAATAATGTGCACTTCCGGCGAGCCTATGAGCATACCATTCAGGCAGTGGATGTGGCAGAAGCTGCCCGCGAGGTGCTGTCGGATATGTTGGATATCTACCTCTCCAGCGTCAGCAATAAGCTGAACCAGGTTATGAAGACGCTCACCATCATCACGACTATCTTCATGCCCCTGTCCTTTATCGCGGGACTGTACGGTATGAACTTCCGCTTCATGCCCGAGCTGAACTGGCGGATGGGATATCCGCTGACGCTCAGCGTCATGGGGATCATTGTGCTCATTATGCTTATTGTCTTCAAACGCAATGACTGGCTGTAAACCGCAGATAGGCACGGAGCAAGGTTGATGACAACTCCTGACCCTGATCGCCTGTATCGTGAGGGGGTGGCAGCGGTGCGCGCAGGCGATATGGCCACTGCCCGCGATCGGCTGAGGCAGGTCGTTCAGTTCGATCCGGCTCATGAACAGGCCTGGCTGTGGCTCAGCGCTGCGGTCCAGACAACTGCAGAGCGCATCACCTGCTTGCAGAATGTCCTGAGTCTCAACCCCAATAATGAGACAGCGCGGCGCGGCCTGGAGCGCCTTGGTGCATCCACAGCGATCGACACGAACGCAGCCGGCTTCCCTGAGAACGCACCGGCTACCGATCCCGCTCCACCGTTGGAGCGCCTGACCCGCCTTGAACACGGCCCTTCGCGGATCGCAGAATCCCTCGATCCGCTTCCACGGACGCTCCGGAGCGCCCCTCCTGATGAAGCGTGGCGGGCCGCCCTGCAAACCACACCCGATCAAACACAGGGAAATCTCGGGGTATTCACCCGCAAAGATCTGTCGCGCCCGCAGCCGGACCTGCTGGACCTGGTGAATGCCTGGGGCAACCTGCTGATATTCAGCACAGGCGGCTCATTCGCCGACGAAGTGCGCCATGGGGGATTCGGGCACCTGGTGATCAATCTCGCCGCCAGCGGCGCCCTGCAGGCCATCGGGCTGCTGGTCATGCTACTGCTGCTTTCCTTCCTCAGCCGGGCTGGCAGCCAGGCTCCCGTGATCCAATCGCTTACCCGGGAGCTGCCTCCGGAGGCCGTGGCGGAGCTTCAGTTGGATCGCCTTGATCCGTTGGGCGACGGCGGGATCGGATCGCAGGGACCTGTAGCAGTGGCCCTGTTGGGCACGGCTGTGTTCAGCATCCCAATCCTGTTTGTCACGACGATGTTCGAGTCCTTCATCGTCGATGCCGTATCGCGCTGGCTGAACGGCCGGGGGGACATGATGATTACCTGGCAGGCCATCAGCATGGCACAGGTCGTCCACCAGCTCATTCAACTGCCGGCCCTGCTGCTGATCCCGCTGCTGCCGGTGGGTGGAATTCTCCTGATCGGGAGCGGTATCGTGCTCTACCAGTTCGTGATCCGCGCGCTGGCGGTTGGCAAAGCCCAGGACTTCGGTATTTTGGCCGCCTGCGGCGTGCTGATCATCAGCGGCATAGCGGGAGGGCTGCTATACGGTCTGTTCCTGTGCCTGCTGTCGGCTGTAGTCGGCGCTGGCTAGGTAAACCTCAGCCGATCTGCGCTGCCAGGCGCCTGGCAGCTTCCAGATCATCGGGGGTATTCACGTTCATGAAGCTGTAGCGCTGCGGATCAAACCGATCAATTTCAGCGCCCGATACTTCACGCACACGCACATCTTTAAAGAAACTGATCACCTTGAGCTGATCGGCTTCCAATCGGCGGCGGATCGGCTCAAGGCAGGCGGGTGAATATACGGCATGCATGCTCTGGGGGTAGCCATCTGACGCGAGGGGCACGACCACATCGTATCCGTGGCGCAGACTGAGCAGATACTCAAGCAGCGTAGGATTGACAAACGGCTGATCACAGCTCAGCACCAGCGTGTACGCCCCCCGGGTATGAGAGAGTGCCGTGTAAAGACCCCCGAGCGGCCCTTTGCCGGGGATTCGATCCGGGTAGATCGGCAGCCTGAAGGGCGCATATTCAGCGGAGGCATTGGCGATCAGCAGCAGATCATTGCTGAGGCCCTGCACCCTTTCAATGATGCGTGCCAGGATGGGCTTGCCGCCCACCTCGACCAGGGCCTTGTTCTGACCCATGCGCGAGCTCTGGCCTCCCGTCAGGATCGCTACGCTCACTGTACCCGTCATATGAAATACCGCTCCACTTCACCCATCCAAGCGCCCAGCGCGTTTGCTGCGAGTACCCTGATCCCGGGAGCCTTCTCATGAATCCTGCCGCTGCATCCCTTAAAGCCAAGTATGATGCTATCGCTGGCGCACTGGCGCACACCTATGGAACCCCGGTCTGGCGGCAGCATCTGCCGCCGGTCGATGAACTCGTCAGTACGATTCTCTCGCAGAGCACCTCCGATCTCAACCGGGATAAGGGCTTTGAAGCGCTCAAGTCGCGGTTCTCGTCCTGGGAAGCAGTGCGTGATGCTGCGGTTCATGAGGTAATCGATGCCATTCGCCCGGCCGGGCTGGCGAATCAGAAGGCGCCGCGCATCCAGGAATGTCTGCGGGCAATTACCAATGAGCGCGGCGAGATCACGCTTGATCACCTGGCGCAGCTACCGCTGCCGGAGGCCAAAGCATGGCTGACCGCTATGAACGGCATCGGCCCCAAAACCGCAGCGATCATTCTGCTGTTCGCCTTCGGTAGGCCGGCGTTTCCTGTTGATACGCATGTCCACCGTGTAACTGGCCGGCTGGGTCTCATCCCGCCGGGCATGACAGCTGAAAAGGCACACGACTTCCTGGAGGAAGTCGTGCCCGAAGATGCTTATTATGCCTTCCATCTACAGTTGATCCAGCATGGGCGATCAGTCTGCCACGCTCGCGGTCCCCAGTGTGCGATCTGCCCCCTTCAGAGCTGGTGCGACTACTTCCAGGCGAACTCACCTGCTCCCTAGACAATCACAACCAGAGTCTGGTTCTGCTCGACGCTGTCACGGGGCTTGACGGTGATCCGCTCGATCCGGCCAGCCCGGGGTGCTTTGAGCTCATTCTCCATCTTCATGGATTCCAGGATGATGACCTTCTGCCCTGCTTCAACCTGCTGACCGGGCTCAACCGGAATATCGACGATCAGACCTGGCATCGGCGCCTTGATGGCAATCTCGCCCGTCTCCGGCACCACCACCCCTGCACGCGCGCGCAGCAGTTGGGTGCGCTCGTCAATGACCGAGACCTCATACAGGTCGCCGCGCATGAGCACATACCAGATCCCATCGCGCTCCTCCACCATCGCCTCAAACGACTCGCCATTGACCAGCAAGGAGAACAGACCTTCATCGCCTACGCTGGCGAAGTCCACCTCGACGCTCTCGCCATCAAAGGTGATCTGCCCATCCTGGTTGACTTCGATACCGTAAGTCCGGTCGCCAACTTTGACAATATACTTCATCAGAGGCCTCGGTTCAGGATGCGTCGAATCACCAGCGGCGCATACGCTCCCAGCGCCCGATCCATTTCCAATTGCTTACATCGCGCGGGTCGCGGCGGACAATCTGGGCCGCCTTGCGGCGAGCCTGGTGGGCGACCAGTGTGGCCAGTATCCCGGCGATCTCTGGCCGGTAGTTCTCATCATCCTGCCGATCTTCGATTGAGAAGCGCTCCTCCACAAATGACGTGTCGAACTGGCCAGCGAGGAAGCGTGTGCTCTCGAGCAGATTCTGATGGAACGGGATCGTAGTCTTGACCCCCATGATCCGGTATTCAGACAGCGCCCGGCGCATCCGCAGCAGCGCCTCGGGCCGGGTTTCCCCCCAGCAGATCAGCTTGGCGATCATCGGATCGTAGTACGGCGTTATCTCATCCCCGGCCGTGATGCCGGAGTCAACGCGCACCCCGGGCCCATTCGGCGAGCGCGTCGCCGTGATGATTCCCGTGGAAGGCATGAAATTATTGTACGGGTCCTCTGCATTGATACGGCATTCCACCGCATGACCCACCAGCTGGATCTCGTCCTGCCCGCGGCTGAGGCGGCGGCCGCGGGCAATTCGGATCTGTTCCTTGACCAGGTCCAGGCCGGTGACCAGTTCGGTGACCGGATGCTCGACCTGAAGGCGCGTGTTCATTTCCAGGAAATAGAAATGGCCTTCCTTATCTACTAGAAACTCGATGGTGCCAGCGTTGACGTAGTTGACCGCCTCAGCCGCCTTGACGGCCACCGCGCCCATGCGCTCGCGCAGGTTCAACTCCCCCATTGTGATCACAAAGGGAGAGGGGGCTTCCTCGAGCAGCTTCTGATGACGACGCTGGATCGAACACTCGCGCTCGCCCAGGTGAATGACATTGCCGTGTGTATCGGCAAGGATCTGGATCTCGATATGCCGGGCTCCTTCGATGAGCTTTTCGAGGTAAACAGCACCATCGCCGAAAGCCGCAGCGGCTTCACGCCGGGCGCTGTGAAGGGCATTCTCAAAGTCCTCAGGGGTGTCTACACGACGCATCCCCTTCCCCCCGCCACCGGCGGTCGCCTTGATCAGCAGAGGGAAGCCCACCAGCCCGGCGGCATGGCCCAGGTCTTCATCAGGCAGATCCAGTTCAGTGCCCGGCACCACGGGGACTCCCGCACGCTCCACGGTTTGCCGTGCCGTGACTTTGTCGCCCATCGCGCCGATAGCCGACGGCGGCGGTCCGATGAATGCAATACCCTCATCCAGGCACGCCTGGGCAAACTCGGGACGCTCTGCCAGAAATCCATAGCCCGGGTGGATGGCGTCAGCGCCGCATCGTCTGGCGATATCGAGAATGCGGTCGATACGCAGGTAGCTGTCACGAGCTGGCGGTGCGCCGACATGGTAGGCCTCGGTGGCATACCGCACATGCATGGCATCGCGATCGACATCGGAGTAGATGGCCACAGTGCGCAGGCCCAGTTCGCGGCAGGCGCGTATGATCCGAACGGCGATCTCACCGCGATTCGCGATAAGAACCTTACGAAACAGAGTGGGGGTCGAGGTTGTCATCGTATTTTGTCGTGCTCACCACATCACAGCGGGATATTGCCGTGCTTCTTGGGTGGATTATTGTCACGCTTGTTGCGCAATACTTCCAGCGCATTGATGAGGCGCGGCCGGGTCTCCCGCGGCTCAATCACATCGTCCAGGTATCCACGGGAGGCAGCGACATAGGGGTTGGCAAAGCGATCCCGATAGTCGTTAACCAGTGCCGTTTTGGCCGTCACTGGATCGTCCGATTCGGCAATCTCCTGCCGGAAGATGATGTTGACTGCGCCGTCTGGCCCCATCACCGCGATCTCGGCGGTGGGCCATGCCAGATTGAGATCGGAACGGATGTGCTTGCTGTTCATCACGCAGTAGGCGCCGCCATACGCCTTTCGGGTGATGATCGTGATCTTGGGCACCGTTGCTTCGCAGTAGGCATAGAGCAGCTTGGCGCCATGACGGATGATGCCGCCATGCTCCTGCCCGACACCTGGCAGGAAGCCCGGTACATCCTCAAAGGTGATGATAGGGATGTTGAAGCAGTCACAGAATCGCACAAATCGAGCAGCTTTCTCAGAAGCCGAGATGTCCAGAACTCCGGCCAGGACCTGCGGCTGGTTAGCCACGAGCCCGACGCTGTAGCCGCCGAGGCGTGCAAATCCAACCACAATATTCTGAGCAAAATGCTCGTGGATCTCATAGAAGACTCCGCCGTCCACGATCATGCGGATGACTTCCTTGATATCGTAGGGCTTGTTGGCGTTATCCGGCACGATCGTGTTCAGTCGGTCGTCCATCCTTAGCGGATCGTCCGTACTTGCCTCAAACGGAGGATCTTCGAGGTTGTTCTGGGGCAGATAGGTCAGCAGCTCCCGAATCAGCGCGAAACAGTGAGCTTCGCTCTCAGCCGCCATGTGAGCGACACCCGACACGGTGTTGTGAGTCATCGCGCCGCCCAGTTCCTCCATAGTGACCTCTTCGTGAGTCACCGTCTTAACGACATCCGGGCCTGTGACGAACATGTGGCTGGTACCCTTCACCATGAAGATGAAGTCGGTGAGGGCCGGGGAATAGACAGCTCCGCCTGCACAGGGCCCCATGATGGCCGAAATCTGGGGAATCACACCGGAGGCGAGAGTGTTCCGCAGAAAAATATCGGCGTAGCCGCCCAGCGATACCACCCCTTCCTGGATACGAGCCCCCCCCGAGTCGTTCAACCCGATCACCGGGGCGCCTGTCTTCATAGCCATTTCCATGATCTTACAGATCTTGGCGGCATGCACCTCGGACAAACTACCGCCAAAGACTGTGAAATCCTGAGAATAGGCATAAACAAGTCGCCCGTTGATCGTGCCCCAGCCCGTTACGACGCTGTCGCCGAGGATCTGGTTCTCCGGATCGTCCATGCCGAAGTTGCGCTCACGCTGGACGACAAAAGCATCCAGCTCCCGGAAAGTGCCCTGATCAAGCAGCAAGTCAAGCCGCTCCCGGGCTGTCATCTTGCCGCGCTCATGCTGGCGGGCAATGCGGGCCTCACCGCCTCCCTGCCGCGATTTCTCGCGCAGATCGTTCAGGTGGGCGATCCTGGGTTCGAGGGGCATAAATCAGACTCCTTGAGTACAGGGGTGAACGATCGGTGCTAGTCGCGGACGATGTGGCCGGCTGAACCAGAAGACGCAAACGCTCGGCGCACTGACGGAGTATTCAGGATCAGGACGACGATTCCCCAGGTTGCCACTGCCACGGCGGCAGCGAAAGTCAGCCGCCCTCGTGTGTAGGGCTCACGTGCCAGGACCACCTGCTGCAGCAGGCTGCCGGCTTCATAGATTGCTGCAGCTATCGGGACCAGCCAGCGCGACCAGATCTTCAGCCGCCACAGGCCCCAGGCCAGCAGGATCCAAGCGCCGCCCCAGAACATACCAAGCGCCGCCGGCAGCCACAGCGGTACACTGAGCTCCAGCGGCGCCAGCACCGAACGTCGCGCTATCACAGCAGCAGCAGTCCCCAGATTCGCTGCTGCCAGAATCAACACCACTGCTGCGAGCCAGGTTACGGCCGCTGGCCGCCGACGGCCAAGAGGTGGAGGGTTCACCGGGGCTGATCGGGAATCAACACCAGCTTGCCGAACACCTCCCCGCGCTCCAGCATCTCATGAGCGCGGGCAGCTTCTGAAAGGGGCAGAACTGCGCCGATCACTGGCCGAAGCTTGCCCGAAAACAGCAGCCCCATGACACGGCGAAAATCTGCCTGGGTGCTCATCGTTGAGCCAATGATGCTGATGCGCTTTCCGAAAATGTAGCGCGAGTCCAGCTGCACATCATATCCACTGGTATTGCCGACGACCAGCATCCGCCCGCCGCGTGCCAGCGCACGCAGGCTGGTGGCCCAGGTGGCCTGCCCGACATTATCCACTACCACATCGACTCCCTGCCGTCCGGTCAGGTTGAAAACTGCCCGACCCCAGTCTTCCGCGCTGCGGTTGATCACGAAATCCGCGCCCAGCTTGCGGGCCTGAGCCAGCTTTTCATCCGAGGAGCCGACAACATAGACCGTCGCACCGGCCAGCTTAGCGATCTGGATCGAGGCGGTATTAACGCCGCCCCCGGCTCCAATGATCAGCACGCTTTCGCCCGGTTTGAGGCCCCCCCGGGTGATGAGGGAGTGATAGGCGGTCAGAAAGACCAGCGATGCGGCTGCCGCTTCCTCAAACGGCATAGAATCGGGGATGCGCAGCAGCTGGCGAGCCGGCAACGTAATGAACTCAGCATAGGTGCCGGGGACATCGGTCTCACCCAGCACACCACCCGCGCGACACAGGTTATCCTGACCGGCCAGGCACAGTTCACACTGGCCACAGCTGAGCGTACCGTTGATGACCACCCGGTCGCCGGGAGTGTACTCCTTCACGCCCTCGCCGGTGGCGGCCACAACGCCTGCGCCATCCCCACCCGGAATATGCGGGTAAACCAGCTTGATGCCGGGCCAGCCGTTGCGAACCCAGATATCGAGGCGGTTGACCGCAGCCGCCCTGAGCGCGACCTGGACTTCTCCGGGGCCAGGTGCCGCGGTGGGCGCCTCGCCATAGATGAGCTTATCCGGGCCGCCGTGTTCGTGGAGGAGGATCGCCTTCATGAGTCGCCTCCAGAGTCTGCTGCCGAATCGGGGCAGAACCGATCGGTTCAGCGCAGACCCAGCTCGGTGCGTGCGATAACCAGTCGCTGGATCTCGCTGGTGCCTTCATAGATTTCGGTGATCTTGGCATCCCGGAAATACCGCTCGATGGGAAGCTCCTTGCTGTACCCCATCCCCGCGTGAATCTGCACTGCCTGATGGGTGACCCACATCGCTGTTTCAGAGGCGAACAGCTTAGCCATGGAGGCCTCCAGGGTATAGCGCTCACCGGTCTGCTTGCTCCGCTGTTTGGCCAGCGCGGCGCTGTAGATCAGCAGCCGCGAGGCCTCAATGCGCGTCTTCATGTCCGCGATCTTCTGCTGAATCATCTGGAAGGAGCCAATTGGCCCGCCAAAGGCTTCGCGCTCACGGGCATAGCTGACGCTGGCTTCATAGGCTGCCTCGGCGATACCAAGCGCCTGAGCGGCAATGCCGATGCGCCCGGCATCCAGCACAGCCATCGCTATCTTGAACCCCTCGCCCGGCTGGCCCAGCACGTTCGACACGGGGCATTCATAGTTATCAAAGATCAGCTCACTGGTAGCCGATGCGCGAATACCCAGCTTGGGTTCTTTCTTTCCACGCTCAAAGCCGGGACGATCCGCCTCTACCAGAAAAGCAGTGATACCTTTATGTCTCTGATCAGGATCGGTCATCATGAAAACCAGGACATAGTCAGCCACCGGGCCGCTGGTCACCCAACTCTTGCGGCCATTGAGACGGTAATGGGCTCCGGCCTCATCCAGCACGGCCCGGGATTTCATCGTGCCGGCGTCGGAGCCAGACATGGGCTCGGTCAGCGAGTAGGCTCCAATCTTCTCGCCGGAGGCAACCGGCTTCAGATACTTCTGCTTCTGCTCTTCGGTGCCGAAGCGGTGGATCGCATAGCAAAAAAGCGAGTTGTTGACAGACATGATGGTGCCATGCGAGGCATCCGCCTTCGAGATCTCCACCATCGCCAGCACATAGGCAATGGTATCCATCCCGGCCCCGCCGTAGGCTTCCGGAATCTCGATACCCATCAGGCCCATCCGCCCCATTTCACGGATCGTGGCCACTGGAAAATCGCCGCTCTCATCGAACTCAGCCGCGATCGGCGCAATCCGGGCCTGAGCAAACCGGCGCGCAGCCTGCTGAATCATCTCATGTTCAGGGGTCAGGATCAGACTGATCCCGGATGTCACTTCACCAGTCAACGTTCACTCCTTTGGCACAGGGAGGTAAGGCGTCCGAAGATTCTGGCGAAACGACCGGCATTATAGCATTGCCAGGGCCAAAGATCGAAGCGGCGCGGCGATGACGCAGGGCGTTGCTTGCCGCCAGCCGCGTATCAGCTCACCTTCCCGGGCTTGCAGTAGCGGTCAAACCAGGCCACCATCTCATTCAGGCGAGACAACCGATGCTCCGGCTCACCGCTGCGCGATAGCTCGTGCCCATCGCGGGGATAGCGCAGGAACTCCACCGGCGCCCCGGCGCGGTGGGCGGTCGCGTAAAACTGTTCCGCCTGCTCGATGGGGACGCGGTAGTCATTATCGCCGTGTTTGATCAACAGGGGAGTCGTGATCCGGTGAGCATAAGCCAGAGGTGACCACTTCCACAGCCTCTCGTGATCTTCCCAGGGCTCCACATCAAATGCATCAGAAATCAGGAACGGGATGTCGCTGGTGCCGTAGAAGCTGAGCAGATTATAGACACCACGCTGGGAGAAGGCGCAGGCAAAGCGGTCGGTATGTCCGACAATCCAGCCGGTCATGTACCCGCCGTATGAGCCGCCCGTGACAGCCATGCGCTGTGGGTCCACAAAGCCCTTCTCCAGGATCGCATCCACGACCGCCATCAGATCCGTGTAGGCTGGCTCCGCCCACTGAGCATGAATTGCATCGGCAAATGCCTCTCCATAGCCCTGTGCGCCCCGGGGGTTGCTGTAAAGGACCACATAGCCACAGGCGGCATGGACCTGCCATTCATGCCACATGCTGCGGGTGCTTGAGGTCCACATGACGTGAGGGCCGCCATGGATGTTGAATGCAAGCGGATAGCGCCCTCCCTCTTCAAAGCCGGGAGGCAGAATATACCACGCCTGGATTGGCTGGCCATCAGGCGCAGTCACCCACATTTCGTGGGGCGGCTGCACCTGCACCTCATCCAGAAGGGCGTGGTTATGGCCGCTGAGCTGCACCGGCTTATCAACGCCAGGCGCCTGCCAGAACAGCTCTGGTGGGCTCAGTGGGGTGCACGCCGCGAACGCCACACTGCCATCAGGCCCACTATCCAGCTTCTCGATCTCCATCACGCCCGCGATGATCTTCTCAACCGCCCCGCCGTCCGGGCTTACCCGATAGATCTCGCGGTTCCCCTGATTGTCCGCGCCGAAGATCAACCAGCGGCTGTCAGGCGACCAGCGGAACACCGTCACAGGCCGGTCGAACTCCCGCGTCAGGTCGCGCGGCTCACCACCCTGTGCCAGCATGACAGCCAGATGCGTGGTACGCGGCGGCAGATTGGTATTGGGGCTGCGCAGGTAAGCGATCCACCGTCCATCCGGGGAGGGTTTGGCATTGTCAACACTATCGCAGGTATGGGAGTCGTCATTCAGCTGCTCCTCGCTCCCATCTGCGAGGTTGATGCGGTAGACGCTACGCCAGCGATAGGGTTCATCACGCTCAGGATAGATCGCCCGGGCCGTGATGATCGATTGTCCATCCGGCGACCAGGCAGGCTCGGCATAGTGGGTGTCCAGATTCGTCAGTCGGCGTGGGCGGGGAGGCTCCTTGCCTTCGGCTTCTGCTACATCGATGAGGTATATCTGGGCGTAGCGATCGTCCAGAAACGCCGTGCCTTCACGATAGGGGATGCGCGACACCCGGCGAGGATCCCAGCGTTTTTTCTCGTCCTCGGCCTTACGCTCGGACCGCTGGCGGACGTCGAGCTTGTCGCCGGGTGGCGGCTCCTCCTCACCGCGATCCTCGCGAGCACGCTCTTCTGCGTTCATACCGGCCAGAAAAGCGATCTGGCGGCCATCTGGCGACCAGGCTGCTGACTGTGCCCCATTTTCCATGCTGGTCAGCGGGCGGGGGTCGCCGCCAGGGGCTGCCACGCGCAGAAGGTAGATCTGCGGCTTCTCGCCGCGGGCGGAGGTGAAGGCCAGCATGGCACCGTCCGGGGACCAGCGCGGCTCGCTGTCTTTGCCGCCCCGTGTAAGCTGGAGCGGCGGGCTGCCGTCGGTCGGAGCCAGCCAGATATTCCGGCGATAGGTGTTCTCCAGCCTGTCGATGCTGACATGGACGTAAGCGATCCACTTCCCATCCGGGCTGATCCGTGGATCTTCCACGTAGACGATACGGTACAGGTCTTCAGTGGTGATCAGCCGCCTGCTGGTTTGCTCAGCCACCATTCATCTCCTTGAGGGTGTCACCCGTGCGGCCCGCGGCACTGGTGATAATATGCCACAGATCATACTCCAGAGAGCCGGACCCGGGATTCTCGACAATACGCCCCAGTTCGCGCCCGCCTTCCCGATCGTACACGATGAATGTAGGAATGCGGGTGATACCCAGCGCCATCCGACGTACTGCGCCAGAGTCGCTGTCGAAAACCTCCCACGTCCAGCCGGGCAAATACTCGGCGATGCGGGCCATCTGCGGCAGATTGCGCGCGCAGTCTTTGCAGGTATAGCGGCAGGGGGTGATCACGTGCGCCACCGGGCGCGCCGCGCGGATTCTAGCAAGGCATTCCCGATCGGGTTCATACGTTTCGTAGACATGGTAGAAGCCCTCATCCACTTCAACATACTGATGCAGCGGGGTAGAAATCAGGGGCCGGTGCATGTCCTCTGCCTCTCTGTTCCGGGGGAGGTATCTCTTCATTGTACACAGGGCACACCTCTGTTGGGAAGGTCAGGGAAGCTGGCGGAGAGGGGGGGCGGGGGTGAGGGTGCGCACCGCAGCCCCCTGATGTTGAAATGCAGCCGTTCGCCTCAACCGCCGCGGTATTCTCAATTTTGCCTGACCCAGCATGGCCTTTGAACTCATGCGCCCACCTTTATTGCCGGAGTCGCATTGGATCGGAGAGAGTGCGGTGCTTGGACAAGCCCGGCGGAACCCGTTATAATGCCCGCGGATTCTCGCCCGTAAATGTGCACCCTCGCGGGCTGGCCGTCTATGTATCCACCACCCACTCCTCCTTCCACCCCACGCCCTCCGCGATCCTCGTCCCGGATTGTTGACGTTGCCCAGCATCTCTCATCGGGGGTTATGCTCATAGGGGCGTTATTATGTGTGCTGCTCGCGGCGCTGGGCGTATCGGCGGCCGGCGGCGCTGTCGCGGGACAGCGCCAGCGACAAATTGAAGCCACACAGACCACCACAGCGGAGATCGCGGTTCAGTTCAGCCTGGGCACGGCTAACCTGCAAGCGGGGCAGTATCAGCTGGCCGCCGAGCGCTTCCGCTGGGTGCTGGCGCGCGCGCCCGGTTACCCCGGCGCCGCGGAAGGGCTCGCGCAGGCTGAGCAGCAGATGGCAGCCGGCCCCACAGCCATCCCCACGCTGCTCCCCAGCACCACCCAGGATCCGGAAGCGATCTTTGCGGAAGCCAGCGGCTACTACAGTCGGCAGGAGTGGCCCAGCGCCATCAGCCGCCTGCAAGAACTGCAGCTGCTCGACCCACGCTTTCGCGAGGTGGAGGTCAAGGAAATGCTGTACCAGTCCTATGTGACGCTTGGCCTCAGCTATGTGCGCGGAGATCGCATTCAGGAGGGGCTGCTGCTGCTTGACCAGGCTGAGCAGATCCGCCCGCTGGATGACCAGGCGGCCGGGGAGCGCTACCTTGCCACTCTGTATTCAACCGGCCAGACCTACTGGGGCTTGAACTGGAATGTGGTCATCCCGAATTTTGAGGCGATCGTCGAGATTGCTCCGAACTACCGTGATGCATCTGCCCGCCTGTGGGAAGCCCACGTGCGCTTCGCCGATCAGCTGATCGGCGCAGGCGCCCACTGCGACGCAGTGCCCCAACTGGAGGCTGCGCTGCTGCTGCGCGATGACAGCGTCATCCGTGATAAACGCGACGCTGCGGTAGAAGCCTGCGCCAACCCAACATCGATCCCTGCTGCCACGCCGCCGGCAGGCGCCGGCCCAACCTTCCCACCGCCAACCCCTACACCGTCATTTACCATCCCGTAGCCTTGCCGTTTGAACCCGGGGCGGCTATACTTCCTGCACAGTCGGGGTGTGGCGCAGTTGGTAGCGCGCTGCGTTTGGGACGCAGAGGTCGCCGGTTCGAGTCCGGCCACCCCGACCTCCTTGCTGGCTACTGAAGAATGAAAGACAGGGCTACCAGCCCGGCGATCAGGATTGCTGCAATGATGGCAATCTGCCGCAGGTCCCGGAGCACGTAGTGATACTCCTCATTGAGATCGGGGCGCCTGCCAGGTGCCGGCGAAACTGCCGCGGAAGTCTTCACTGCTGACTGCTGCGCGCCCGGCGAAGTGTCCCGCACAACTGCGGCTGTGCGGCGCGTTTTCCTTTTGGCCACTGAACAGACCTCCTGAGATGAACAGGCCCCGACCTGCGCTACGGGGCCATGAGTTCCCCAACCACTACGATGCGGTCGGAATTAACCATATAAGGATAGCACGAGATGAGCGTGACGATCGATTCCCGGGTTGGCGCCATCACGTCGACCTGCGTCGGCGGTACAATGCGCCAGTAATCCACCCGATAGACATACTCCCGGGAGAGAGTGCCGACTATCAACTCATCGCCTTCTACAAGTTGATCCAGGTGGCGGAATATCTCTCCGTAAATGTCATTGTGGGCAGACAGCACCAGGTTTCCTGCCTGGCCGGGGTCAGCCGATCCGATATGCTGGCCCACCCCTTTCTTCAGCTGCTCCCAGCCATCGCCCTGTACGATGGGCGCATCTACATTCAGCGCAGGGATGCGCAGCCGGATGGCCACGGAAGGCCCCGCCGTTGGCACGATCACCGGCCCGGCGAACTGCTGCTCAACCAGCGGCTTAAGATAATCGGGCACTTCGCTGAAATTTGGCTGTGCGCCCTCGGGAGCTGTGGGTGGTGTGTGGCCGCCTGGCAGCACCACGACGCTGATCAGTGGCGTGGGGGACGCCGTTGGCAGGCTGGCGATCTCGCCTGACTGCACAGAAGCCGCTTCGCGGTTGATCTCACGCAGAGAGCTGGCAGCCATAACCAGGATTGCTACAAGCCCGCCGATGGCGACCACCTCCACCAGCAGAAGCAGCTGGTCGCGCAGGCTGCGTGACCGCCAGGCCAACCGGCCACGCTGCAAGAACGATTCATAGTCAAGATCAGGCTCTTCGTCGGCAGGAGCGTCCGGGTCGCCGGGCTGCAGAGGCGCGGCTCCGGCCCGCCGGCCAATGCGTTCAAACCGTTGGAGCCGTTGGAGCCGCGCCTCACGCTTACGGATGCGGAGAATCTGCTCCAGTTCCTCGATGCTTAGATCATCAACAGAGCGGCGGTCTCGCATCTTCACACCCAGAGCTGATCAAGCGATGCCCTTAGCGGGCCTTCCAGGCTACGGCAAAGACCTCCCGCTCAAAAAACCAGCGGAAGGGAATCCAGCCAAAAGCGATCCGGCGCAGGCCAGCCAGAGGCCAGCTCTCATTCCGGTGCTGGGGCGGGGAGTCAAGCCATACCTGTGACCGAAAGCCGGCCCGGGCCAGAGCCCGCCGCATGCTAAAGAGATCCTGCTCATTGACATGCACGTGCTCGTTCACGGCTACCCCAAACTGACGCGGGTTACGAGGGTAGTTGCGCCCCTGCCCCATCAGCAGCCTTACCCATCTCACCACCGGATAGGCATAGCGATCATACCAGCGGTTTGGAGCGGTATGGACGATCAACCGACCACCCGGTTTGAGCACACGGCGAACCTCCAGAAGTGCCTGATGCAGCTCCCAGGGATACAGGTGCTCTACGACATCAAACAGGAGGACTCGATCGAAAGTGGATGGCGGGAAGGGTAGGAACTTGGCATCAGCACGCGCAAGCCCCATCCGCCCCGGCGGGCGGTCTCCAGGTTGTTCAGCGATCAGCTCGTGCGTCATCCGCACGGCCACCGGCGCGTAGTCAATGCCAATGACATCAGCGCCCAGGCGGGCACAATGCCGCACAATCTCACCCCGCCCGCAGCCCACATCCAGCACCCGCATACCCGGCTCCACCGCAGCCACTGCAAACGCCGAGGACAGCCGTCGAGAGAGATGCTCACCCTCGCTGGTGATCCACTCCTCATAGCCTTCGCAGGCTGTCAGGAAGTACTCTTCCGTATAGAGATCCGGGGGGAGCGACGGGCGGAGCTTATCGTCTGGCAAAGGAATTCCTCAACCGCATCAGGCTATGAGTGGCGGGGATTATAGATGGACGCAGGATGGGGCGTCAAGATATCGACAGGGCAGGCTTAACTCAGCAGGCGCAGCAGCGCTTCACGGGCATCAGCAACTTCGGCGCGCACCTGAGTCAGGGAAATGCTCATCTGCCAACCCACCACCAGAGTCAGCGCGCCTTCCACATGCTGAGAGTAAAGCAGATAGGTCGTGCGGCCTGTTTGCTCAACCGTCTCTTCCTCAAAGCGCACGATCTCGCGGGCCGGATGCCCGGCCCCCCCTCGCCAGATCCGATCGGCCACATGCGCTAGATGCTCCGCCAGCGCCGTGTCAGAAATGCCGCCCATCGCGACAACTTCGGCCTGCTGGGCCAACACCACAGGGAGGCCCTCCAGGTCGCGGCTCAACCGCGCCAGTATCGGTTCGATCTGCCTGACCTGTGTATCGGTCAGCGCGACTTTCTGATGGAGTGGTGGTGGAGTGGTGGGCAGATCAACCGGACACATCGATCATCTCACGTGCTGGGGCAACCAGAATCCAACCAGGATCATTGTACAGCACGGCGCATGTCCCCACAAGCCACCGCGCCTGTGGATCAAGAAGCGGCTGGCTCCTTGAAGTCATAGATGCCATTGCGGCGGGCGTAGCGAGTCCCACAACTGCGGCACGTCAGCCCATCGGGGCCTCCGGCCAGGTCCAGCGAAGTGCAGCCCGGGCAGCGCCAGAAAGCCGCGGCAGGGGGTTCGCTGCTGGCGCCTGCGCCAACAGCCTCGCTGCGCACAAAGACACTGGGTGTTAACTGCCACAGGTTGCCTGTCAGCTGAGCCAGTGCGTCAACGGAGACCAGCAGCCCGGCCGGGATCAGCCGCTTGAGCAGGCCCAGTCGAAAATGCGAGACGGTCAGCATGCGTTCGGGCGCGAATTCTGAGGCAGCCAGCGTCCGGCGCACATAGGTGGGATGGAAGTCAAAATGAAGCGGCGCGAACTCAACCGGGTCTTTCTGGAATGGGTTCCAGGTCTGGCGGCGCAGCAGCCAGCGGCCAATCGCCTTGAGGTTCTGCTTGTTGGCAAACTCCAGCACAAAGATCCCGCCGCGCCGGAGTATATCCCGGATAGACCGCAGCGCAGCGGGCGCATCCTGCATATGGTGAAGGACACGCACCATCACGGCAGCATCAAAGACACGGGGTGCAAACGGCATAGCGTAGATGTTTCCGGCCACGTACAGGTAACCGTCATCCCCATAACGCTGGCGGGCAAACTCCAACTGAGAGCGCGAGTAGTCAAACAGCACCACCTGTTGATAGCCGGCGTACAGTGGCGCCAGACGCCCGAATCCCGCCCCCACCTCGATGATCCGTTCCCCTGATGCGGGCAGCAGGCGCCGGATCGCAACGCGTTCAGCGCGATCCTCGTAGTCCCGCCCCTGGCCTTCCCAGAAGTCGGTGCGGTAGTTCGATCCTTCGTAGTCGATGACGGGCGGCGTCGGGCTAGAGGGCATGACAGCCTCCTGTTAGCAGAACTGGGCGGGACAGTATCGCGCTTTGGCAGTTCGCGCAAGGCCGGCGGCGGGCAGAGCGCCGCGGCTGTCGATTCGACGCACCTATGCCATAATGTAGGCAATGGCGTGAGGGTGTGTCAGGTCGATCATCAAGTAAGCGGGAGGAAACTACGATGAGCCTACCGGATTTTGCGCTGGACTCGGACTCGGTATGGGAAGTCAGCTGGAAGTTCGAAGGCGCATCGTTTGAGGTGTTGCGCGAGCTGGGGGAGGAGAAAACCTACCGCGCGCGAACCAACATCTTTCAGCAGGGCGATCCTTCGGATGGCATGTACCTGGTGCTGGATGGCTACGCGCTGGTGATCGGCACGGATGCCGTCACTCGCACCGAGCGCGCGGTTGGGATCGTGACGCCCGGCCAGTCGTTTGGCGAGCTGGGACTGCTGGTCCAGCAGCCGCGTCTGGCTACGGTCTCGGCGGGGACGGACCTCCGGGTCCTCAAGATCACACCCGAGGCACTGGCCAATCTCGAACAGCGGCAGCCGGAAATTGCCAGCACCATGTACAGACAACTCGCACGGACGCTCGCCACGCAGCTGATTGCACGCAGCGGCCTGTTGCGGCACTCCGAGGAGAGATAAAGATTATGAGCGCTCGTATGAATGCGCAGCCCCCCGATGCGCTGCTGCAGGTGTTGGCGCAGGTTACCAGCCTGCGCGATCTGGATATCCCCTCTGGAATCGTCGTGGACCTGGTCATGCGGCTGTTGTTTCAGGAAGGTGACGTTTCCGTACAGCGCTTCTCCGCTGTGCTGCATCTGGATCCGGGTCTGCTTGACGAGGTATTGAGCGCGCTGCAGAAGGAGCATTTGGTCGAGGTAGCCGGGGCCGGACAGCTCGGGCGGCTGAGCTACACCTACCGGCTGTCGGATGCTGGCCGCGGCCGCGCCCAGGAGGCGTTTGAGCGCACTCAGTATATTGGCCCGGCTCCGGTCCCGGTTGAGAAATACACCTATGCCATTGAGATGCAGACCGGTCAGCCGCTGCAGCTAAGCGCTGCCGACTTCCAGGCGGCGCTGAGCCACCTGACGCTGCCAGATGGTTTTGAGCGCCGCCTGGGGCCAGCGGTCAACAACAGCACATCCCTGTTCCTGTACGGGCCGCCGGGCAATGGGAAGACGACCATCGCCCAGGCGATTGCCGGTCTGATAGGCGGCAGCACACCGATCTGGCTGCCCTACGCACTGACGATCGGGGGACACATCATCAACCTGCACGATTCGCTCATCCACCGCCCGATTGAAGTGGAGCGCAAGCGGACGGGGCAGCTTGGCATCGACCTGCGCTGGGGGCTGTTCGAGCGCCCGGTGGTTATTGCAGGCGGCGAATTAACCCTGCCCGCACTGGACCTGCGTTTTGATGAGGTGGCAAAGTTCTATGAGGCTCCCCTGCAGCTCAAGGCAAATGGCGGCATGTTCCTGATCGACGATTTCGGGCGGCAGGCTGTGCGCCCCATCGATCTGCTCAACCGCTGGATAGTTCCTCTGGAGACAGGCATCGATTTTCTGCGCCTGCGCACCGGTCAGACAATGCAGATACCTTTCCGACAGCTGATCGTCTTCAGCACCAATCTCGACCCGCTCGATCTGGCTGATGAGGCCTTTCTGCGCCGCATTCAGATCAAGGTGCTGGTCGATGGCCCAGACGAGCGTATGTACTTCCAGATATTCGCGCAGACCTGTCAGCAGCTCGGGCTGATGCTGGACAAGCAATCATTCCTTCATTTGCTGCAGCGCTGGTACCGGGAGACGGGTCGCCCTATGCAATCTGTCCACCCGCGTGACGTGCTGCGAATCGTCGTGGCCCTGTGTGAGTTCGAAGGAGTGGCTCCCCACCTGACGCCAGAACGCATCGACGAGGCCTGCTCGGTGTACTTCGTCGAGAGCGGAAAAGCCAGCTGGCTGCGGTCTGGCCTGACATAAGGCCAGGCTTGCAGCGTCTTTACTGCCCATTCGGCCTGCCCGCCGCACGCGACAAGACGAACGCCAAACGGCGGGCAGGCGTATTGCGGATTCCCGGCCAGCACGGTAGAATGCCGTTCCTGTAGCTATCATAGCAGACAGCCGGCGGTCCCCGTTAAGGCCGCCTTTTCGCTGCTGCCTGGAGCCTTAGCAGCTGATGACTGACGCCACTGACGACCCCGAGTTCCCCACACCTGAGCAGACCACTCCGCTGGGCCGCCCCGGCCTGCTGCGCCGGTTCTGGTGGATCGGGGCTGCTATCCTGGCCGTGGCAGCGGCGGTTACTGCGCTGCTGCTGATGCGCCCGGGCAGGGCGGCTATCACCCTCAATGCCAACCGGCCGGCCTATTTGCACCCGGATGGCCTGGCCGTATCGCTGGCCGACATCAGCGCGGTGGCCCGGGTAAAGGTGGAGACGATTGCCCGCGAGACATTCGTGTCGGGGCAGGCCGGGGCCGGGTGGGTGCAGGCGCTGGAAGCACTACCCCCCGCCGTGACGCCTCTCAGCCCGCTGTATACGATCAGGATCCCCCCTGACGCGCCCATCATAGCAGAGATGGCTGTCCCGAACGGGGCTGAACCACTGGCGCTTCTGGATCTTTACGCATGGGACGAGATGCGTCAGCAATGGGTCTTTGTCCCCAGCCAGCAGGAAGCGGCTCGAGGGGTGATCGTCTTCAAACCCACTGGCCCGCTGATGACTGTCATGGCCGCCCACACCGATCCACGCAACATCAGGACAGCCGTCGTCATCAGCGTGGAAGGCGCCAGTATCAGCAGCAGCTATGATCTGGCGCTGCCAGAGGGCGTGTGGGTGACAGAAACGGGCGGCCTCTCAGGCGCCCCTCTGGAAGCGGCTGCTCCCAGTGTCATGCCGATTGTTGCCAACCGATCAGGCGCCCTCTCCGACTACAGCACCGAACAGGCCCGGTACATGCTGGTCGAAAGTCTGATGGGGCTGATCATGCCGTATGACGGGCTGGTGCTGGACTTTGCCCCTGGCAATGAGTACGCCACGTTGGTGGCAGACCTGGCCGAACGCATCCACGCACATGGCAAGGAACTGCATATCGTTGTGCGAGGGACAGATACCACGGGCTACGAGATCCCGGCGATCGCGGGGGCTGTCGATCGCGTATGGCTGGCCCCGGGCGATGATCCAACCGCTTATTTGCCCGGTGGGCCTGTCAGCGATCTGCTGGGTCAGACCGTCGGGCAGGTTCAGCGCTCCAGGCTGGGCCTGCTGATCAGTGTGCTGAACGTCGATATTGCCGGAGGTACAGCGCTCCCGATCGACCCGGCGGCCGCGGCCGCGCTGTTCGGCACGGTGGAGGTCGCCGGGGATTTTGATCCCTCTATTCCCCTTGCACCAGGCAGCTCACTTCCGCTTCGCCTGTCAGGCCGTGTCGAGTCGATGGGGTTGGACGCGGCGCTGGCGATGAACTACCTCACTTACCGCGACGACAGCGGACAGATGCACACGGTCTATTTCAGCTCTCCCCAGAACCTGGCCCGCCGGGCTGGTTGGGCACGCTACTACGGGCTTGAATCGGTAGCGGTGTATGGGTTGGCACACCCTGATGCGCCTCCCGGTGCGGCTGATGCCTTAGCTGCCATCTTGGATCAGCAGCCGGTGAGCGATCCGGACGCACTTCAGATCGTCTGGCGCGTGACGTCGGAATCGGGGGCCAGCGTGGCTGAGACCGGTGGTGACCTCAGCCTGATCCAGTACCTGTGGCAGGCAGTCGCCGAGCCAGGTTCCTACGCCATTAGCGCCGCTATCAGCGGCCCGGCCCCGGAGGCCAGCCGCGGGGAGGTCGTGGTGCAGGTCGCCGAGGCCGCCCCCGCAGGAATGACTCCCACTCCGACGGCAACCCCGTCTAACCGGCCAACAGCGACGCTCGATCCCAATGCGACCCCCGCCCCCCAGCCAACGCCGGCTCCGGTAGCCGGTTCTATCGCTCCCGGCCAGTTCGAGCTGGGCGGTCAGACGCAGTCATTCGGGCACGCTGCCCAGATGGCCGCCGCCGGGATGACCTGGGTGAAGTTTCAACACAAGTGGAGCCCGGGTGATGATCCCTCCGGCGCTGTCGGGGGGCGCATCGCCGATGCGCATGCGCGGGGGTTCAAGGTGCTGCTGAGCATCCCCGGCGCGGAGAATCCCGCTTCGATCGACTACGCTGCTTATGTGAACTTCCTGACAGGCGTGGCAGCCCTGGGGCCGGATGCCATTGAAGTATGGAACGAGATGAACCTGCCCCGCGAATGGCCGCTGGCTGACATTAATGGGGCCACCTATGTCACTAACATGCTGGCACCTGCCTACCAGGCGATCAAGGCCGTCAACCCAAACATCCTGGTGATCTCCGGCGCCCCTGCCCCGACTGGCGTATATGGCGGCAGCGGCTGCGGCCCCCTGGCCTGCGACGAGCTCCTCTACATCACTCAGATGCGCGACGCTGGTGCCGCCAGATATGCTGACTGCATAGGCATCCATTACAACGAGGGCATTATTTCACCTTCGCTGACCGCTGGCGATCCGCGCGATGCCTACTACACCCGTTATTTCTTTGGGATGATCAACACCTACTGGGCTACCTTCGGCAAGCCGCTGTGCTTCACCGAGATCGGCTACCTCAGCCCGGAGGGCTATGGCGCCCTGCCCGCGGCCTTCGCCTGGGCGCAGGACACCTCGGTTGGCGAGCAAGCGGCATGGCTGGCCGAGGCCGCCGTGCTGGCCTCCCAGAGCGCCAAGGTTCGGCTGATGATCATCTTCAATGTGGATTTCACCGTGTACGGAGCCGATCCTCAGGCCGGGTACGCGATCATTCGACCGGGCGGCGGCTGCCCGGCCTGTGACGCCCTGGCGGCCGTCCGGCCCTGACAGCCCCTATGCAGCCTCAACCGCACTTTGCCCCGCGACGGCCCGAGCAGCAGCCGGTGGATATCCCCCGCCCGATGTTCCGGCTGCGGCTGCCGGTATGGCTCACCCGTAGCGATCGCCGGCTCAGGGTGGGGGCCGCGACGGTACTGGCGGCCGCACTGGCGATCGTCATTCTGGCGATCAGCGCGCGCAGCTATCAGACCCTGCAGGCCGGCAGCCCGCCGCAGCCGGTGGATGCGCTGCTGAGCCTGGAGACAGTCGGCGATGCGCCCCTCCGGTACCGGGTGACCACCGCCGATCCCGTATCGGCGCAGTCTGCATTGCCCCCGGCGGCTGAGATGGTGAGCCCATTGTACGATATTCATGTCCGGGGACAGGGGCAGGCCCGGCTGATCTTCACTCCCCGGGAGGCCGATCCGGCAGCCTGGCCCGATCTGTATCGCTGGGATACGGCGCGCCGCCGCTGGCAGTTCCTTCCATCTCAACCGGATCCTGAGAACGGGCGCATCACGGTCAGCCTCCACCGGGGTCGCGTGGCGCTGCTGCAGGTTCACCCGACCTCATCGCTGCTCGGCGCGGTCATTGAGGCCGGCTCACCGATCGAGGGCACGCCTGCCGGGTTACTGCCGGCTCTGCTGGTTGACGCCGGGCAGGTGCAGCCAGGCGGCGTGCTGGAACCAATGGAGATGTCCCTGCCGCCCGGCGAGCATCAAACCATCTTTCCGGTCATCCGCTTCTCCGGCTCGCAGGCGCTGAGCGCGCTGCTGGCGCAGCCCGAAGCGCGACGCGCCCTGATCCGCTACGCCAGCCAGCTGGCGGCTGGCCCCGGCATGGGCGCGGTGGTCCTTGAGGCTGGACCGCTGGAGGCTGCATCGGCCGATGCGTATCACCGTCTCATTGGAGATGCGGCAGGCGCCGTGCGATCGACCGGCGGCCTGCTGGCGGTTCGCGTCCCGATGCCTGTCGGGATTGATGGCCGGGGGACGGAGGGCTACGATTGGGAGAGGCTGGGCGCACAGGCCGACCTGATCGTAGTGACCCCGCCTGGCAGCCCGGAGGACTATTCCAGCGACGGCAGCGTTGCCCGCTTTCTGGCATGGGCAACCGGGCGGGTCAGCCGGACGCAGCTGGTGCTGGTGACTTCTGCGCTGCCCGTGGACGAATGGGGCGATCGGACTGAGCCGATCGCCTATGATTATGCGCTCTCGGCGCTGGGCAGCGTTGCGCTGGAGTCCCCCCCGGCGGGTGCGCCGCCGGCCTCCGCCGAGACCCTGACTTTCGGGCTGAACGGGATAGCTGCCGGCTTTGGCCAGGCCCCTGGAACCGGACTGCCCTATTACACCGTCTACACCGGTGACGGTATCCATACGATCTGGCTTGTAGCGGCTCCGTCGCTGCGCCAGCGGCTCGACTGGCTGGCAGGCTATCGGCTGGGCGGGGTGATGCTGGAGGGTCTGGAATCGGGCGGTGCTGCGCCGGGCGTTGACGCAATGCTAACAGCGCTTCTGGCGCAGCAGTCATCAGGCGGGCCTGGCCCGGCGCTGCAGCTGCGCTGGCAGGTGACGGATGCCAGCGGCGCCGTGCTCGCTGAGACAAGCGTGCTGCCGGGCCAGAAGCTCATCTGGGATCCGCCCGGGGCCGGCCAGTATACCATCCGCGGTTCGCTCACCGGGCAGGTCACCGCCGACCTGGGGGCCGTGCAGATCGCCGTTGAAGAAGGAGAACCGGCTGCTGTACCGGACGCCGAAGCGGTTGTTGCCGGGGTCCCGGTACTGTCTGCGGATCGGCCTACTCCGGCGCCCCCACTGGAAGGAATGCCGCCGCCGGTGGTTCCTGCCGGGGCTGTTGGCAACTTTGAGCTTGGCGGGCAGGTCAACCACGTGATAAACGATCCCGGCCGAATGCGGGAGGCAGGGATGACCTGGGTCAAGTTTCAGCTTGCCTGGGCTGAAGATATGGATGCCCGCGTAGCCTGGAATCTGGTCGAGCAGGGGCGGCGTCACGGGTTCAAGGTGCTGCTGAGCATCCCGGGGCGCACCAACTATCCGGCCGAGATCAATATCGAGAAATACCTTGATTTCCTGCGCGGTGTAGCTTACTATGGGCCGGATGCCATCGAGGTATGGAACGAGCAGAACATCGATTATGAGTGGCCGCGCGGCCAGATCAACGGAGAGTACTATACGAGGGAGATGCTGGCCCCTGCCTATAATGCGATTAAGGAGATCAACCCCAACATCATGGTGATCTCGGGAGCGCTGGCTCCGACCGGCGCTTTCTTCGCCGAGGGAGGGTGCTCGGCAACTGGCAGCGGATGCGACGACTGGCTCTATCTACAGCAGATGGCTCAGGCGGGAGCCGCCAGCTACATGGACTGCGTGGGTGTGCACTACAATGCGGGCGCGACCGCGCCTTCTGCGACAACCGGGCATCCCGCTGATCCGGGCTATCAGCACTACAGCTGGTACTACGGCAGCATGCTTCAGCTGTACGGGGGGACCTTCGGGCGGCCCGTATGTTTCACCGAACTGGGCTATCTGTCGGGCGAGGGCCTGGGCAATGTGCCAGGACGCTTTGGCTGGGCGGCCGACAATTCCGTTGCCGAGCAGGCGGCCTGGCTGGCTGAGTCAGTGCAGATGAGCCGGCAGAGCGGGTTGGTTCGCCTGTTGATCGTATGGAACTTCGACTTCACGTACTGGGGCGATGATCCAATGGCCGGATATGCCATCGTTCGCCCCGGGGGCGGCTGCCCGGCGTGTGATGCACTGGACAGTGTAATGCCCTAGACAACAGGGAAGAGGCTAAGGGGTAGGAGCTATGCCAGAGATGGATGAAACGATGCCGGGGGATCCCGATTTCGACCGCACAGAGGGGCACGATCCGGCGCTGGATGAGCAGGAAACTATGCCTGCGGCCAGGCCGGTACCGGATGCCGAGGAAACTGTGCTGCGAGCAGAAGCTGCCTCGGAAGAGCCGACAGATGATACACCGATGCCCGGCGGCGATTCGGCGCAGCCTTCAACCGGCGGGTCGGCGCCAGCCACCCGGCTTGTGCTGGCCGGCTGCGGGGGACTGCTGGCGCTGGCGGCAATCGTCGCCGCGATTGTGCTGCTGGCGACAGGCGGGTTAGGCTGGACCACCCTCACCTCCCGCGACCCCATTGCGACCCATCCTGACGGGCTCAGCATCATTCTGGAAGGAGACAAACGCCTGCGCGTCAAGCTCGGCTCAGTCCCCCGTGAGACCTTCCTCCAGGGTGAGGCAGGCGATATGCTGGTAGAGGCGCGCGATAACCTGCCCGCCTATCTGCAGATAAAGAGCCCTCTATACACGGTTCAGGTGCGCGGCGAAGGGGCTTCACTGATCGAGCTGGCCATCCCCAATGACTCCCAGCCTTATGAAACACTGAGCCTCTATCGCTGGGATGAGGAGCAGGGGCGCTGGCTGTTTGTGCCTTCGCATGTCGATGCCGCGGCGCAGGTGATCCGCACCAGCGAGCGGCCGGAGCGTGTTGCGGTGTTTCAAGTGCAGGCGGTCACCCCCCTGATCAGTACCACCATTGAAGAGGGACAGGTTCTGACGGATATCAGCGCCTCGACGTTGAATATGGTTTTCCCGACCGGCATCACGCTGAGGCAGGACGGCGCGTTGGAAGGTGCCCTGCTGGGCGGCTGGCAGATCGGCGCCGGCTATGCGGTGCTCCCGGTTATCCGCAGTGAGGATCCGGCGGTGCTCTCGAATGTTCTGAACAACGAAGCTACCCGCGCGCTCCATATTGATGACGTGACCGCTTTCGTCGTCGGCGACGGCTACAACGGGGTAGCTGTTGACTACCGGGCGGTTGACCCTGGCGATCGGGAGGCGTTCACCACCTTCATCGAAGAACTGGGCGCAGCGCTCGACGCTCAGAACAAGACACTGGCCGTGTTCGTCCCCATGGCTGGCGGCGAGCCAGGCGCATGGGATACCGGGGGCTACGACTGGCGAGCTGTAGGCGCCGCCAGTGACATCTTCGTTATCTCCGGTGATCTCGATCCGGCATCATATGCGGCTGGCGGACGTGCCCTGCAGATGCTGAACTGGGCTGCCGGGGAGGTCGAGCGGCTGAAGATACACCTGGCATTTTCTTCCTTGAGCGTGCGCGAGACAGGTGATGGGCTCAAGACCATTGGCTACGACAATGCCCTGGAGCCGCTGGGCGGGATCGCGCTGACCAACGCGAATCCCGACGGCTCGGACCGGTACCCGCCGAACACTTCCCTGACGTTTGACCTGAACGGTGGCATCCAGGACTTCACCGCCGACCAGTTCACCGGCACCTACAGCTATACGGCCCAGGGCGAAAATGGGCCGCGCCGCTACTGGGTGGTCACCGCCAATACGATCCGCCTGCGGATGGATCTTGTCTCGACGTACCATATCGGCGGGCTGATGATCCGCGATATGCTGGACGGGCGCAACGACGGTGGCCTGCTGACTGCAGTTAATGAGTTCAAAGCCAGCGCGGCCTCCACGGTGCCGAACCAGATGCTCATTCAGTGGACGGTATCGGGGGCAAGCGGGGCTGTGCTGAGTGAAAGCACCGGCATCGGCACGCCGCTGGTCTGGCAGGCCAGCGAACGGGGCGACTACGTTATCCAGGCGAACATCGTGGGCGGGCGCGTCTCCGATCGCGGCGCGGTAGCAGTGCGTGTGCGCCCGGAGCAGGACGAAACACCCGCGCCCAGCGCCACGCCCAGGCCCAACAACAGTAATAATAACAACAATAACAGCAACAGGACTCCTACCCCGGCGCCTACTCAATCCGCGCCCCCTCCACCATCAGGCAGCGCTGGCAACCCCGGTGGTAGCTTCGAGCTGGGCGGCCAGGTTCCCAATACGCTGGCAGTTGCCAACTATATGCAGCAGGCGGGGATGACCTGGGTTAAGTTTCAGGCAAAGTGGCCGTATGTCGATGCCGCCACGGCATGTAGCTATGTCGCATCTGGCCACGCAGCGGGTTTCAAAGTGCTGCTGAGCATCCCCGGCCCGCTGTACCCGAGCAGCATTGACTTCGGCGCCTATACCGAGCATTTGCGCGCGGTGGCTGGCTGCCAGCCGGATGCCATCGAAGTGTGGAACGAGATGAACCTCGACCGCGAGTGGCCGGCGGGGCAGCTCGACCCGGCCAGCTATGTCAACAATATGCTGGCCCCCGGCTTCAATGCGATCAAGTCGGTCAGTCCGGGCACGATTGTCATCATCGGCGCGCTGGCTCCAACCGGTTTTGACAATGGCACCAATGCCTGGAGCGATCAGCGCTATCTGCAGGGCATCGCAGCAGCGGGAGGGGCGAACTATGCTAACTGTGTCGGCGCGCACCACAATTCAGGCACCACCGCCCCGTCCGTCCGATCAGGGCGCAGCGAGGGAGATCACTACAGCTGGTACTTTCTGCCGACGATTGAAGTCACCTACAATGCTATGGGCGGTAGCCTGCCGGTGTGCATCACCGAGTTTGGCTACCTGACACCTGAAGGCTATGGCCCGCTGCCGACTGCCTTCAGCTGGGGCGCAGGCAACACCGTCGCGGAACAGGCCGCCTGGCTCAAGGAAGGCGCAGATATCGCCCGTGGGCTGGGCTGGGTGCGCTTCATGATCGTGTGGAATGTTGGCTTCTCCACGTACGATAGCGACCCGCAGGCCGGCTACTCCATCATCCGCCCGGATGGCAGCTGCCCCGCCTGCGATCTGCTACCCTGAAGCCCGCCTGAGGAGGAGATGCTGTCATGACAACCGGTAAAGGCCGCCTGACCCCGCAGCAGCTTCGGATCCTGGCAGTCGCCTGGATTGGGGTAGTCATGCTGGTCGGTGCCTGCACATTCCTGGCGATCTTCTTTGGCGCCCGGATGGATCGCTCTTACGCCGAGATCGCCGACAGCCCCACCCGAAGCGCCGTGCAAAACACCACACCTACCCCAACCTCAGCGCTGAGTCCGGGCGATATAGCTGCCACTCAGGCGGCCAATACGGGCGCTACGCCGCTCCCTGCGCCTACCATCCCGCCGCGCCAGGACCCCTCGTTTGGCTACGGGATCCAGGTGCAGGCGCACATGAACACCGAGCAAACGCTTGACCAGGTGCAGCAGCTGGGGCTGGGCTGGATCAAGCAGCAGGTGCGCTGGTCTGACCTGGAGCCGCAGCGCGGCCAGCCAAACTGGGATGCGCTGGATGCCATCTTTGCCGCCACCTCGCGCCGCAATATCCGGGTGATGGTGGGCATCCTGAACGCCCCGGACTGGGCGCGGTCGGTCACTGCACCGGGGAAGGCCGGCCCCCCTGACAATGTCCAGGACTATGTAAACTACGTCTCCCAGTTCACTCAGCGGTACAAGGGGGCTGTGCATGCGATTGAGCTGTGGAATGAGCAGAACCTTGAGCGTGAGTGGTACACCGCAGGCGGGTTAAGCGCCACCGGTTACATGAATCTGCTCAGGCCCGCTGCCGAGGCGATCCGCGCCATCGATCCGGGCGTGATCGTGATCAGCGGGGCGCTCGCCCCTACCGGTGTGAACGATGGGGTCATTGCCTATGACGACTTCATCTACATGCAGGCGATGATCGACAAAGGGCTGCTGGACGTGGTTGACTGCGTGGGAGCGCATGCCAACGGCTACAATGTGCCGCCGAACATTGCCTATGATGCCGGTTTTAATGATGCCAGCGCTTCATTCCGCGGACCGTTTGACAACCCGCATCACAGCTGGTCGTTTTATTCGACACTGCGCGGCTACCGGGATCTCATCGTCGCCGGGGGCGGGGACACGCCGTTATGCGTCACCGAGTTTGGGTGGGCCAGCGTCGAGGGGATGAACGGGCAGGCCAAGCAGTCGTTCGAGTTTGCCTATGACAATACCCTGCAGGAACAGGCCAACAACATCACCCAGGCTTTCCAGCTGATGCATGATTGGGATTTTGTGTGGCTGGCTTTTCTGTTTAACCTGGATTTCTCGCCCAAGGCAGGCGGCAATCCCCAGGATGATACGACGATGTTCAGCATCCTGACCGGGGAGGGTGCGCCGCGGCCCGCCTTTGATGCGGTGCGCAGCATGCCCAAGCCGCCATAGGCCGGTAATTGGCCGTTACACCCCGAATCTGCCAGCGCAGCCAGCCGCCGGGCTGCGCTGACCCGCCTGAGTCAGGATGATCCTGTGGTGAGATTCCCCCTCCGTCGATACCTGCTGTTGAAGGCGCCCCTCCCACTGAGCGCAGCGCTGGCGCTGGTGGCCTGCTCGGCCGGGCAGCGGTTGATGGCAGACCCTTCGCCCACACCTGAGCCTGCCCCCATGGTGATTCAGTTGGTGCCTTCACCCTCGCCAGCGATCCACACATCGCTGTGGTGGAACGAGCAGATCGCCCAGCGTGATCTCGACCTGGTGGAGCAGATGGGCTTTCACTGGATCAAGCAGAAATTCCCCTGGCGCGAGATTGAAACACTCCAGAAGGGCGACTTTGACTGGTGGCGAACTGACCGGATCGTCGCTGACGCGGAGGCCCGCGGGCTGTCGATGATTGTGCGCCTGGATCGCCAGCCGTTCTGGTCGCAGGCCGATGGTGGCGCAGTGCCGCTGGAAAATGCCCCGCCCGTCAATCTGACGGATTTTGAGGACTTCTGCTACCATGTGGCGCATCGTTACCGCGGCAAGATCGAGGCTTACCAGGTATGGAACGAGCCCAACCTGGCCCGCGAGTGGGGCGGACAACCCCCGGATCCGGCCGGTTATGTGGCCCTGCTGGCACACTGTTACCGGGGAATCAAGAATGGCGACCCGGAGGCTATTGTCATCTCGGCTGGCATGGCTCCCACCGGCACCGGCCCGCCAGAAGCGATGCCCGACGATGAGTTCATCCGTCGGATGTATGAAGCAGGCGGCGCGAAGTACTTTGACATGCTGGGAGTCAATGCTCCTGGCTATGCGGCTCCTCCGGAGATCCCGCCAGAGGAGGCAGCCAGCACGCCCGCCTATGGAGGCCACCGCTGGAATGCCTTCCGGCATGTGGAGGATATCCGGCAGATTATGGTTGAACAGGGCGATGGGAGCAAGCAGATCGCGATCTTGGAAATGGGCTGGACTACCGATCCGGATAACCCGGCCTACAGCTGGTTCCGGGTTAGCGAAGAGCAGCAGGCCGACTATCTGGTGCGCGCCTACTGGTGGGCGTATGCGAACTGGCGGCCATGGATTGGCATCATGACGACCATCTACATCGCCGACCCGTACTGGACGCCTGCCGACGAGCAGTACTGGTGGTCCATCACCCTGCCGGATTGGCCCGAAACGAGAACCCGGCCAGCCTACGAGGCCCTCAGCAACCTGCCAGACTGGTCGGCTGGCGAGGCCGGCGCCTCCCCGGGCAGCCCATAGACAGGTCTGCGCCTCCAGAATGAATGATCCCGGAGCAGCGAATGCGAGTATAATGTCTCTGAGACTGCCGGGATGAGTGCCAGCACGTTATCGATGAGGCAAGCATGTCCTATATATTGATCGTTGATGACGACACCAGTATGGCGCAGACGCTGGCTGATATGGTGGGCCTGTTCGACTGGCAAACGCAGATCGTCAACAGCCCACGTGCGGCGCTGGAACTGCTGCAACGCAACCTGCCAGGTTTGATCCTGCTGGATCTCAATATGCCCGGCGTTGATGGTATGGAGGTATGCCGGTACATCAAGCGCGATCCGATCGCCGGCCAAACCCCGGTTGTATTCGTTACCGCCGAAGATGATCCCGGCACTCGCGCCAGAGCCCGTGAGGCAGGGGCGATGGATTACCTCATCAAGCCGGTAGATATGGACCGGCTTGAGGAAGTGCTGAACCGGCTGCCCACCCGGCCCGGACAGCCGCCCGCGGCCAAATAGCTTCGCTCGCGGGGAAACCCCGGAATCCCGGAGCGGTGATTGGGCGCTTCGCACCATATTGCGTTATAATGTTGAGTTGTGCGCCAGCCAGAGGCTGTGCACTGGCCGGTATGAGTATTCCGTAAAGTGACACCAGTCTATCACTACAGGAGAGAGAAGTTGGCGACTGTTGAACTTCGTCCTGGGGAAAGCCAGGAAAGCCTGCTCAAGCGGTTCCGCAAGGAGATCACCAAGAGTGGCATCCTGGGGGCCGTCCGGCGCAAGCGCTGGTATATCAGTAAAAGCGAAGTGCGCCGTATCCAGAAGAAGAAGGCTATCCGCCGCGCGCGCCGCCGCGAAGCCAAGCGACAGGATCGTGGCCGCTAGGCTCGCGTGTCGGGCCCCCGCAGGTTTGCCAGCTGGCACCCGATAGACAGATGGGTTTCCTGCGCGCCGTCCTGACAGGGTCTGGCGCGTTAATCGGTTCGCTGAGTGCTTGCAGATGCCCTTTACGGAGGGCATTTTAGCTTTCCGGCTGCGGGCAGCCCATAGAGACCCTAACCCAAATGACGGGCCGATCGCGGCGCTGACTCGTCTGTCTTCAGCCTGCGAACAATGGTAAGGAGGTGCTGTATGTCCCGAGCGTCAACTTTCTGGTTGCTGGCTGCGATGATTGCCCTGACAGCAGCCGGGTGCTCAGCCCCGACGCAGGTTGAAATCGCCAATCCGGCTTCCGTGTACTGTGCCGACCGGGGGTTCCAGTCCGAGGTCCGCACTGATGCTGATGGCAACCAGTATGGTATGTGCATCTTCCCCGATGGCAGCGAGTGCGAGGAATGGGCGTTCTTCCGCGGGGAGTGTGGGCTGGAGTACACCTACTGCGCCCAGCAGGGCTATACCCCCGAGATTCAGCAGCAAGAAGGGGGCAGTACCAGCGTGATATGCCGATTCCCGGACGGCGCGACGTGCCCGGAGTTGGACTATCTCAATGGGAGCTGCACATATGCCCCATAGGCATGATCGCGGCTGGACACTGCCGGCCGCGCGCCGGATCTGTTCGGCAACCAAAGTAAAAGATATACGCACCTGAACGTAGAGCAGAATCTGCTCAATAGCCTGAGCCTGGCAAACAACAAAGGCTTTTGGGGCCGGCGCAGTGGGCAGAAGGCTTTCCCCCGGATGATGTGCCCTGGCCAAGCGCCTGTGGCAGCCCTGAGAGCCCTCACCTGGGCTATCGCAACCTGGGTGCCTGTCCCATTGAGACGGTCCTGAGATTCAGTCAAACCGTCCGTGAAGAAGGTTAACTGTACACCTTTTTAGGTGCCCCCAAGGGGATTCGAACCCCTGTTTCAGCCTTGAGAGGGCCGCGTCCTGGGCCACTAGACGATGGGGGCCAGCAGGGTTATTGTACACACCCGCCGGGACACCGTCAAAAACAGCGTCGGCTGGATGCGAATGACCTTATCTCCCCCAATTCCCGGGTGATCTTGACAGCCTGCCGCAACCCCGGGTATAGTGAAGCCAGTTAACAAGACTGCATCTTCTCCAATCAAGGTGCCCGCTGCCCCGGATGGCAGGGCGCAAATGGCGAAGCCGGTGAGAGTCCGGCGCTGCCCCGCAACTGTAAGCGGCTGAACAGTCGCAAGCCAGGTCGCCCGCCTTGATTGCATTCCGGCCTTCGTGGAAGGAGGCGGGGAATCGGGCATCAGGCGCCGAGATTGTCTGCCTGTGCAGGTCCTCAGCCCCGGCCACACCGGGGTATTTTGTTACCCCGGGACCAGCCAGGACGCGCATCCGTATGCTGACCACTGACAGCACAAGCCGTTTTCTGCTGCACTCGCAGCCACTGGGCCGCCGGTTGATGATCGTATGCGGCGTGCTCACCGGCTTGATGGCGATCGTGGTGATCCTCTCGGCGGCTCATGGGCCGGCACGCATTCCCTATCGCGACGTTGCCAGCCTGATTCTGCGTGGTGCAGGCTTGCCGGCCGGCCTCGATCTTCCCCAGTCGGATTATGCCATCGTCACGCAGGTGAGGTTGCCGCGCATCCTGGTTGGCCTGCTGGTAGGATCGGCACTCTCCAGCAGCGGGGCGGCTTTGCAGGGAATCTTCCGCAATCCGCTGGCCGACCCCAGCATCATCGGCGTAAGCGTCGGCGGCTCACTCGGGGCGGTGATCGCCATCACCACCGGCATTGCCGGGGACAGCCTGTGGGTCCTGCCGCTGTTCGCGTTCGTGGGAGCCATGGGGGCGGCCACTCTGGTCTATAGCATGTCCCTGATGAATGGGCAGTCGCAGCCGGCTACGCTGCTGCTGGCAGGTGTGGCGGTCAACGCCCTGCTTGGTGCACTGATCTCCGCCCTGCTGTTGCTAACCAACCGCTTCCCCGAAGTGCAGGCTATCCTCAGCTGGCTGATTGGTGGGCTGCGAGGCCGCGGCTGGCCTCACCTGTTTGCCATCCTGGGGCCGGTCCTGGTCACCGTCGCGTTGCTGGTGGCCTCTGCTCGAGACATCAACCTGCTTCTGCTGGGCGAGGAAACGGCGCAGGGGCTGGGCGTCGATGTGCCCCGCACCCGCTTTGCGCTGATGGCGCTCGCTTCGCTGGCCGCCGGCGCGGCAGTGAGCATCACAGGGCCCATAGGTTTTGTGGGTCTGCTGGTGCCCCATGCACTGAGGCTGATCGTGGGGCCAGATTACCGCCTGCTGATGCCCGCCAGTGCGCTGGGAGGTGCTGTCTTTCTGGCAGCGACTGACACCATTTCCCGGCTGATCCTGCAGCCTGCCGAGTTGCAGGTCGGCATCATCACGGCGCTGCTGGGTGCGCCGTTCTTTCTGTATCTGCTGCACCGTGCCCGGCGGCTGATCCGGGCCCTGTAATGACTTGGCTGTTCTCTATTTCACTCAAGGATGATGGAGGCATTCTGCAATGAAGCTCGCACCAAGACTCACCTTCCTTGCCATGTTGTGGGTGTTTTTGCTGACAGCCTGTGCCCCGGCAGCACCTGCCGGACCAGCTCCGGCGACTGACCTGCCGGCAGTCACCCTCTCTGAACCGGAACCGACGCATACGCCGGCGGTCGAGGAGCCGGCCACCGATGAACCTTTTGAAGCGAGCGCGACCGATGCCCTGGGCAACTTGGTCACACTGGCTGCGAAGCCGATGCGGATCGTGTCCCTGACGCTGGGCACTGACGAGATCCTGCTGGATCTGGTAGGGCCAGAGCGGCTGATCGGGGTGACCTATCTGGCCTCTGACCCCACAACCAGCAACATTGCCGGGCGGCCAGAGCTGCTTGAGGTGCCAAACACCGTCGAGGCAAGCCCGGAGCAGATCATCGCACTGGAACCCGATCTGGTCTTTGTCGCCACCTTCACCGACGCCGCGGTGATTGAACAGCTCCAGTCAGCCGGGTTGGCTGTGTTTGCCGTCGGCAACTTTAGCACCATCGACTCGATGAAGGAGAACATCCTGCTCATCGGCAGCCTGGTGGGTGAGCCGCAGAAGGCTGAGGCACTGGTGGCGCAGATGACAGCCGATCTGGACGCGATCGCCGACGCCATCAGCGCGGCAGAGGGTGAGCCCATTTCCGTGTTATACCTGGCCAGCGGCGGCTGGGTAGCCGGCTCCGCAACCACCGTAGATGATATGATCCAGCATGCCGGGGGCGTGAACGCCGCTGCAGAAGCTGGGCTGGTGGACTGGAACCAGGTTGGTGAAGAAGCAATCATCGAGATGAACCCCGATGTTGTGATCCTCTCGCCCTATGTCACCGATGACGAGTTCAGGGACAATCCGGTATTTGCCGGAGTTAGTGCGGTGCAGAATGATCGGGTGACAGCCATCACCGACGCTCACATGAGCGCGACTTCTCACTACATTGTGCTGGGAGTTGAGGACATCGCACGGTTGCTTTATCCCGACCTGATGCCGGGCGAGTGAACCAGACTGGCAGGGTCGCCGTACAGTCTGGCAGGCTGCGGGGAGGTCAGGTATGAACACATCGGGATCAAATGAGGACAGGCGTGCGCCGGTCATCGAGGCGCATGGGCTGCGCTTCATGGTGGATGATGCAGTGCTGCTCAACGGGGTTGCGCTGACCCTGCGCCCTGGCGAGATGGTGGGGTTGATCGGCCCCAACGGCGCAGGGAAATCTACCCTGCTGCGGGTGCTGGGCGGCCTGTGGAAGGGCGCGCAGGGCACTCTGAAGCTGGCAGGGCGGGATATGACCGCCTGGTCCGCCCGTGAGGTGGCCCGGTTAGTGGCCCACGTGCCACAGTCTACAACCCTGGACTTCGCCTTCACAGTGCGCGAGGTGGTGCTGATGGGCCGCAGCCCGCACCTGGGGCGATTCCAGATCGAAGGCCCGGACGACCGGCAAGTCGCTGAAGCCGCCATGGCGGCGATGTCAGTGCTGCCGCTGGCGGAACGCTTCGTCAACACGCTGTCCGGTGGCGAGCGTCAGCGCGTATTTGTAGCGCGGGCACTGGCGCAGCAGCCGCGCGTGCTGCTGCTGGATGAGCCGACTGCCAACCTGGATGTGCGGCACCAGCTGGATGTGCTGCAGCTGGTTTCCCGGCTGGCCCGCGAGCAAGGGCTGGCAGTGCTGGCTGCTCTGCACGATCTCGATCTGGCAGCCCACTTCTGCGAGCGGTTGATCCTGCTTCATGAGGGGCAGGTGCTGGCCGATGCGGCGCCGGAAGCCGTGCTAACGCCCGATCACCTGGCACAGGCTTTTCAGGTCCAGGCGCAGGTGTTCCACGATCCATACAGCCACGTGTTGAGACTGTCTCTGGGACGGTATGGCAACGGGCATCGTCCTGTCCTCGCTCGCGCGTGAGCTGGGCCAGAGTCAGGCATGCAAACAGGGCCGGGATCATCTCCCGGCCCTGGTGGTTGATGGGCTGGTGCAGCCGACAGTCTTCCGGCAGGATCATTCGCCTGACGGCACCCAGATATTCTGCACCTGGGTGGATTCCCGCAGGAACTCCTCACCCTCGCCCTGCTCACGGCTTAGCCAATCGCGGGCGATTCCATAACTGACCCAGGTGCGCTTCATGTTGCTGGCGGAAAGATACTCCACGTGGCAGCTGCCTTCGGCAGAGCCGAAATACCACATGGCGTCTACATCCTCGTGCTCGGCCAGCACCCTGGACAGGTGATCGCGGGAGCCGGTGACGATGTTGACGACTCCCGGCGGCAGGTCTGAGGTCTCAAACACCTGGTAGAGGTCGGTGGCGCTGAGTGGATAGCGCTCGGATGGGATGATCACGATGGTATTACCGCGGGCGATGGCCGGGGCCAGCAGCGAGACAAATGCAAGCAGAGGATGATCATCCGGGCAGGCGATCCCGATCACACCCATGGGCTCGGTGATGCCCAGCACCACACCGCGCAGGCCGGTTTCCTGCACCGTACCGCCGTATTTGTCCGCATAGGCCGCATAGGTGAACAGACGCGAGATGGCAGCCTCCACCTCGGCGGCTGACGCTGAGGCGGGCTGGCCGGTCATCGCGGTCAGCCCGGCGGCAAACTCGGCGGCCCGCAGGTGGAGGTTCTCCGCCAGATAGTACAGGATCTGGGCACGGGCGTGGGGGGCACGATCCGCCCAACCGCGCGCGGCGTGGGCCGCCTCCACGGCATTGCGGATGTCTTTGCGATTACCATCCCCCACCTCGCCCAGCGGCGCACCATCCGGGCTGCTGATCGGACGGGAGTAAGCCCCATCCGGGCGCGCCTGTTTGCCGCCGATGAACAGCTTGCGTGTGCGATCGATGCCTGGCTCCGGGTAGCTGGCAGCCGCAGGAGGCCGCGCCCCGTTGAGTGGCGCGGGCCGGCCCGGCGTGGTCTTAGCCCAGGCGGAGGCCTGCGCGTCGCCGCGGATACCCTCTGGCAGCGAGGGGCGTGGGCGATCCTGCCAGCGGGGGCGCAGATACTCATATAGACCTTCGCGCCCGCCTTCGCGCCCGAATCCGCTCTCGCGGTAGCCGCCAAAACCGGAGGCGGCATCGAACAGATTCGTGCAGTTCACCCACACCGTTCCAGCTTTGATATGATGCGCGACCTCCAGCGCTACCCCGATGTTCTCACTCCACACGCTGGCGGCCAGTCCGTAGCGGGTGTTGTTGGCCAGTGCAATCGCCTCATCATGGGTGCGGAAGGTCATCGCCACCAGCACCGGGCCGAAGATCTCCTCCTGGACAACCGTCGATGCAGGCGAGACGCCGGTGAGCAGCGTGGGGGGGAAATAGCAGCCGCCGGACGGCAGAGGGGTGTCCGGCTGGTAGATCTGCGCCCCTTCTGCCAGCCCGGTCTTGACCCAGCGATCGACTGTTTCCCACTGTACCTGCGCAACCAGCGCGCCGATATCGATGCCCTTGTCAAGGGGATGGCCAACACGCAGGCTGTCCATGCGCCGCTTGAGTCGAGTCAGGAAGTGATCGGCGATGCTCTCCTGAAGCAGCAGACGCGACCCGGCGCAGCAAACCTGCCCCTGATTGAACCAGATTGCATCGACTACACCCTCAATGGCTGAGTCCAGGTCGGCGTCATCGAAGATGACAAAGGGCGACTTACCACCCAGCTCCAGCGAAAGCCGCTTGCCGGTGCCCGCCGTCGCCCGCCGGATGATACGCCCAACTGCTGTGGAGCCGGTGAAAGCGATCTTGTCAAAGCCGGGGTGCTCGACGATGGCAGCGCCGGCCTCATCCCCGCCCGGGACGATGTTCACCACGCCGGGGGGCAGCCCGGCTCCGGCCAGAATCTCAGCAAAGAGCAGAGCGCTCAGGGGCGTATAAGGCGCCGGCTTCAGAACAACCGTATTGCCCGCAGCCAGTGCCGGGGCGATCTTCCACGCCAGCATGAGCAGGGGGAAGTTCCACGGGATGATCTGGCCCACCACACCAACGGGCTGGTAGTTCTGGAACTCTGTCTCGATGATCTGCGCCCAGCCGGCATGCGCATAGAAGTGCCGGATCACCAGCGGCACATCGATGTCGCGCGATTCACGGATCGGCTTACCATTGTCCAGCGACTCGATGACAGCCAGCAGACGATGATGCTTCTGCAGCTGACGGGCGACCGCATACAGATAGCGTGCCCGCTGGTGCCCGGAAGTCCGGCGCCAGGCATCAAGGGCGTCCTGAGCAGCGTGGAAGGCCCCGTCAATATCGGCAGCGCCAGCCTGTGCCACATCGGCCAGCTTTTCGCCGGTAGCAGGGCATAGACTGGGCGCATACGCGCCGCCCGCGGGAGCCGCCCAGCGGCCGCCTATGAATAGATCAAAACGTCGACCATGATCATCCAGCCACGCGTAAGCGGCATCCGGCGTTTCGGGCGCCGGGCCGTAGTCCATGCGCTTGTAGATCGCTGCGACTGACATATTGGGCTCCTGTCATACGGATAGCCGGGGTACGCTGACTGTCACCTTCATTGTAGCAGATTCGGCAGCGATCCCGGGGCAGCCAGGCCGGGATGGCGAATGAGCCAGTGTGTGCAAGTAAAGCAGCCTGCCCGGGTTTAGAAGCCTTCCATCTGCGAAAGGTCCGCTACGCCGGTGGCCATCTGCGCGATCGCCTGCAGAAGCGCCAGCCGGTTCTCTCGAATAGCTCGATCCTTATGCATCACGAGCACGCCGCCCTCTGCCGCCGGGGCGAAGAAGGTGGTGATGGCGGGCACCATCGGCAGGAAGGCTGTGAGCAGGGTGTCCACGTCAGGCTCCGGCCCCACCGATCGGGCGGCTGTTTGATAAGCCTCGAACAGGCTTTTCTCAGCCGGCTCCGTAAACAGATTCGGCTGGATAGCGTACTGCGCGACCTCGCTGCGCGTGATTCGCATACAGCGGGCATAAGCATCAAGAGTGGCCGACCAGTCGGGGCGCTGAACCCACGCGGACAGCTGCCGGGCGTGTTCAGCCGCACGCAGAGGGTCAAAAGCCACGGCATTCAGCACCGCTTCCACCACATCATGGGCAAACTGTTCGCGCAGGGCCACGCGGAGCCGCCCGGTCACAAATGCCAGGGCGCTGGCGCGCGCCTCGTCGGTGATGAACTGCGCTCCCAGCTCACGGGTATAGCCCATGGCAGCCCACTGGATGGCCTGACGCAGATCGAGGTGGATGCCGCGGCCGATCAGGATCTGGACCACGCCTAAAGCTGCCCGGCGTAGGCCAAACGGATCGGCTGAGCCGGTTGGCTCAAGGCCAACGTTGAACAACCCGACGAGGCTGTCCAGCCGATCGGCAAGAGCTACTGCGATCCCTGCCGGAGTCCCGGGGAGCGCATCGCCGGAATAGCGGGGCTGATAGTGCTCCGCAATGGCTGTTGCCACGCTCTCCGGCTCCCCGGAGGCTCGCGCATACTCGCAGCCCATGATGCCCTGCAGGGAAGTCATCTCGACGACGATCTGGGTCGCAAGATCCGCTTTGGCCAGCCGCGCAGCCCTGATCGCGGACTCCAGCGCCTCGTCATTCATACCGAGCATGCTGCCCAGGCGCCCGGTCAACCCCTCCAGACGGGCTACCTTATCGTAATAAGAGCCAAGCTGCTCCTGGAAGGTGAGCATCTTCAGCCCATCCAGGTAAGCCGCCAGCGGCTTCTGGATATCCTGATCGTAGAAGAAGCGGGCATCAGCGAAGCGCGCTTGAATCACGTGCTCGTTACCGGCGATCACGCTGTTCAGATATTTCTTGCCGCCGTTGCGAACAGCAATGAAATAGGGCAGCAAATCGCCGCGCCTGTCTACCACAGCGAAGTAGCGCTGATGCTTCTTCATCACAGTAGTCAGAACGGGGCCGGGCAGCTGCAGGTAGCTCTTGTCGAACGAGCCGAGCAGCGCAGTGGGCTGCTCGACCAGATGGGTGACTTGATCCAGCAGATCGGGATCCTCAAGCACCTGGCCTCCGACGCGGCGCGCCGCGGCCGCGATCTGTGCAGCGATCGCCTCGCGCCGCGCCCCCGGATCGACGAGGATGCCCTGCTGTTCAACGGCGGGGAGGTAGTCAGCCACCGAAGCCAGATCGATCGCGGGCGCTCCCTGTGCCCGGCTTCCGCGGGTTGTACGGCCCGCAAACACATGCCCGTATTCGAAGGGGATCACCTCGCTGTCGTAAAGCGCAACCAGCCAGCGAATGGGCCGTGAGAAGGTTACACTGGAGGCATTCCAGCGCATCACTTTGTCAAACCGGAGCGCGGCCAGTAAGCCCGGCAGCCGTTCTGACAGCACCTCCGGAGCCGGACGGCCGGCGTCTTTGACAACCGCCACGACGTATTCGCCACCCTCGATGATGCGGCGCTCCAATGCCTCCACACTGACGCCCTGCCCTCGTGCGAAGCCCTCTGCCGCCCTGGTCGGGCGGCCTTCGGCATCAAATGCGGCGCGGACAGGGGGGCCACGCTGGATGATCTCCTGGGCTTGTTGAGAAGGAGACAGGTTGTCGATCAGCACAACCAACCGCCGCGGCGTGCCGCCAACCGTCACCGCACTGTATTCCAGACGCGCTTCTGCCAGCCAACCTGGGACCAGCTCGCGCAGCTGCTCCAGCGCAGAGGCCAGGTCGCCGGCGGGCAGCTCCTCGACCCCGATCTCCAGCAAGAAAGAGGCCGGCTTCTGCGGATAGGGACCGATCTCCAGGGCCGGGGGCTGCGGGGCCGGGATGTTGAGCGCACCGCTCTCCGGGTCCACACGCCAGCCGGCGGGCAGGTCGGGGTAGCCCAGCTCACTGCGGCGGCTGGCATAGGCGCGCGCTACCTGCGCGGCCAGCCGCTGCATCCGGCGGAAATAATCCGCGCGCTCTACCACCCCAACTGCACCGCGTGCATCCAGCACGTTGAACAGATGCGAGCATTTGAGCACATAGTCATGGGCAGGCATCACCAGCGGCGGCTTCTGAGCCAGCGCCCGTTCCGCTTCAGCCTCGTAGATATTGAATACCTGAGCCAGCGCCGGGACATCCGCCACCTCGAAGTAGTAGCGGCAGTGCTCGATCTCCGACTGGAGGAGCACATCGCCGTAGCTGACATTGCCCACCCAGTTGATGTCCCATACGGCGCTCTTGTGCTGAAGGGGCAGCAGGATGCGCTCCAGGCCATAAGTGATCTCCACCGAGACCGGATTCAGGGTCTGGCCGCCAGCCTGCTGGAAATAGGTGAACTGCGTGATCTCCTGCCCGTCCAACCAGACTTCCCAGCCCAGCCCCCAGGCGCCAAGCGCCGGCGATTCCCAGTTATCTTCTACAAAGCGAACATCATGCCGGCGCAGATCAATGCCCAGTGCTGCCAGGCTTTGCAGATACAGCTCCTGCGGGTTGCCCGGATCGGGCTTCAGGATGACCTGATACTGATAGAAGTACTGCATCCGGTTGGGGTTGTCCCCATAGCGACCGTCATCAGGGCGTACCGACGGCTCCACATAAGCTACATTCCATGGCTCCGGGCCGAGTACACGCAGGTAGGTGGCAGGGTTCATCGTCCCAGCGCCTACCTGGATGTTATAGGGCTGCCAGATAACGCAGTTATGGCCTGCCCAGAACTCATGCAGGCGCAGGATGACATCCTGAAAGGTGATCCGCTCACGCACAGGCACTGAACCTCCGAAAGCAGTCGGGCTGCCGATCGACAGGGTGGGATTGTAACACGTTCACCAGTGAGGCGGCAGGGGCCTGAGGATGCCGGGCGATGTCAGAAGGCGAGCGGGCTGCACGGGCCTGCCAGGCATCCGACGGCTTCACGGCCCACCCGGTACGCAGGGTGGATACCCTCGTGCCTGTTACCCGTGCTATACTGATCCTTAGCGCCTGCTGCACCAAATGAGGACGCTGTGGCTGGTGAGCGAATACTGGTGGTAGATGACGGCGCAGACATGCGCGACTTCGTCATCAAGTATGTCCTGAAGCCCAACGGCTATGAGTACCTGGAGGCACGCGACGGCCTTGAGGGCTTCGATCAGATTATGACAGGCAGCCCCGACCTGGTGCTGATGGATCTCCAGATGCCTCGCCTGGACGGATTTGGGCTGCTCCGCCGGATGCGGGAGGAGAATGTTGCAGTCCCTGTTGTGCTAATGACATTCTACGGCTCTGAAGAGATCGCTATCGAGGTCTTTCGCCTCGGCGTCCGTGATTATGTGATCAAGCCTTTTACTGAGGAAGAACTGCTCGGCGCGATCGAGCGGGCGCTGACCGTCACACGCCTGCGCCGCGAGCGCGAAGAGCTGACCGAGAAGCTGGCGGTCGCCAGCCGTGAATTTCAGAAGCGGATGCGGGAGTTCCAAAGCCTCTATCGCATAGGTAAGCTTGTTGCGAGTCTGCCGGATGCCGAGACGTTGATGTTGCGCATCGTGGAAGCCGCTGCCTACCTGGTCGGCACTGAGACGGCGGCCCTGCTGCTGATGGCTGAGCAGGAAGAACCGGTTCTGGCCCAGCGTGCATTCAGGGACACCGCCGGCCAGACCGTACTGGCGCAGAATCTGGTCGAGAATGTGCTCGCCTGGCGTGCGATTCGTTCTGGGCAGGCGGTGGCCAGCAAGCCGCAGCAGGCAGCGAGCGGCAAACAGGTTGTTGAAATGTGCGCTCCCCTGATAACGGGGGGAATCCCGCTGGGCGCCCTGAGCGTCACGCTCCCAGCAGAAACTGCCAGCGAACATCATCTGCAGTTGTTGGCCGGGCTGGCCGACTATGCTGCTATCGGCATTGAGCTGGCACGCCGCGTGCCAGGCTGAGCGGGCACACCCTCAAGCAACGAGGGTGATCGGGTTGCTGAAAATCCAGCCGCGCTGGCGGCCTTTGTAGTGTAGATACACCTCTACGCGATACGCGCCGGGCTGACTGGCAAAGTAAGTCCGGTATGCATTCTCTGTTTCACGAAGGATTATCTCGCCATCCCGCAGCAACCGCATGTCCGCTATGCGCGGGGTGACAATCTGCAGGGTTACGCCATGTCCCACGCGAATGCGTCCCCCCATCACGACGCTGGTATTATGCCCCTGCGCTGAGAAACGGAAGCCAGTGGTGGGGTGGATGAGATCGTAGCCAACGAAGGCATGCCCATCGCGCAGAGCATAGAGTACGAGTTTCATATCATGGCCAAGAAGGCCGTTCAGCGGGCGTGGAGACAGGATGTGGGTATTTACGCACCGGAAAAGGTATTCATACGGAAACAGCACCCGACTCAAGGGGCCCATTGAGTAGCGAGTCGCATGGGCATCCGCACCGCCGATAACCCTGACACGTTTTCCTGACCGGAGCAGGCGATCCCACAGCGCCAGCGTCTCGGGGAATGGCCCGCTGATGAAACGATCGGGCGCGAAAGCAGCCCGGATCGCTGTCCATCGCCCTGTCAGATGGCTCTTGAACTCGGTCATGTAATTCCAGAGCTCGATTCCGTGGTAGCCGTTGACCTCCCAGCTCACCCAGGATAGCGCATCCTCTCCGAACAGGGGGGCCGCCTTCTCGATGGGATGCGCCAGATAACATACTCCATCCAGGGACAGCACCTGATTAATGAGTGCCTGAGGGTTGGGCGCATAGGGCGCCAATTCAGCCGGTGCGCCATAGACGAGCATGTGATTACCCTGCGGGTTGCGGCGCATATCATGCACTTCCTCGCCGGCCAGCAGCAAGACGCGGCGGTTAGGTCCGGTCTCGTAGTAGCCCTCGATGCCAGCAACCCGCACATTGTGATCGGTCACGATGACGAAGTGCAGCCCGGCTGCGATGGCTGCATGCGCGATATCCACATGCCAGCCTTCCCCATCTGAGTACGGCGTGTGCATGTGCATGTTCCCAACGTATTCATGCCAGCTGTTCATGATTTATCCGGGGAGGCTTAAGGGAGGCTAAAACAGCCCGGGCTGCACGGGCCTTCCCGCATCTTTGCGGAGCGAGCGTGGGGGCAGCAGCGAATGCATTTGAAGCCAGTCCGGATCGGGTCCTTCCCAGCCCACGCTGTTGAGATCCACCCGACCGTGCTCATCGAAAATGATGCCCTCTCGCTCGAGCAAACCCCGTTGCTGATCTGCCGAAGCGCTGCCAGCGGGCAGGCTGATCGCCCCCTGGCTGTTGATCACCCGCTGCCAGGGGATGCCCATCCCTGCCGGCGTGGCATTCAGGGCGCTGCCGACCCACCGCGGACTCAGGCGTCGGTACTGCTCCGGGTCTAAGCCCGGTGGCGGCGGGATCATCGACGCGATCTGCCCATAAGTGCTGACCCGGCCTTCAGGTATCTGGCGCACAATCTCCCAGACAAGTGTGTTATAGGCAGAGGGGTCGGGTGGCTGGTACATACTTATTGCCCACTCTACTGCCATGCCAGAATCCTGTCAAGCGCTGCCAGCGCCCGGCGCCACGGGAACATTTCATGTTACGGGCAGCTCTGCTCGCAGGGAAACCAGGTGGCGCGCGTTATGGATCCTCACCGACGGCGCTTCGCGCCGCTCTTCTCCGCCGGCAGGAAAAACCCTTGGCCCCGATGGACGGCCCTTTATAACCTTGACTAAATTAGTCCGCGTTAGTAGAATGGGGCCATGATCCGAATCAGCCGCCGCGCTGACTATGCCGTTCGTACCATGATCGCCGTCGCCGCCGGGGAGGAAGGTACATTTGTGCCTGCCCCTCAGATCGGCCAGCAGATGCTGATTCCGCAGCCATTTCTGGTCAAGGTCATCGGCGATCTGAAGCGCGGCGGGCTCGTCCAGACGGTGACGGGGCGCAGTGGCGGCCTGGCACTGGCCCGGCCCGCGGCTGCGATCAACCTGCGTGAGATCATTGAGGCCGTTGAAGGGCCGATTATGCTGAATGTCTGCCTGCTGCGTCCGGGTGAATGCCCACGCGATCGGGTTTGCCCCGCGCATCCTGTCTGGGCACACATCCAGCGCGTTCTATGCCGGGAACTGGATGCTGTCAGCCTGGCCAGCCTGGCAGAAAACAGCCGCATGAGCGGGTACGTGAGCCTGGAAGATCTGCTGGCGGATCCGGGGCAGCTGCCAGCCGCAGGCTGAACGGCTGCCCCGACCTGCCTGTACAATGACCGACCGATTCCGCATGATGAGCATTGGGTGGGTTAAAAAAGTGGACAGCGCATCCGGATGGGCTGTCCGTTCTGTGGTGAAGGCGGTGGCCGCCGCCCTGCTGGTGATGCTGCTGGTTGGCGGCGTCGCGCTGCTGGCGGACCGTTTTACGCCCCTGCCAGAAGTTGGAGCAGCTCCTGGCTATGCACTGATCGATCAGTATGGCCGCCCGGTTAGCGATCAGGGTTTGCGTGGAAAGATCGTGCTGTATGATTTTATCTACACCTACTGCACCACCGTGTGCCCGGCGCTGACCGGCCAGATGCGTCAGGTGCAGGATGCGCTCGCTGACCGGGGCTGGCTGGGCGAAACGGTGATGCTGGTGAGCATCACCTTTGATCCGGAGCGGGACACGCCTGCCCGCCTTCTCCAGTACTCGCAAAGTGTGAATGCCGATCCGGAGAGCTGGCTGTGGCTCACTGGCGATGTCCTGGAGGTGAAACAGCTGGTTGGTAGTGAGTGCGGGGTATATTTTGAGCGCATCGATGCCTCTGACTCAAACGGCTCTGGCGCTCAGGAGTATGATTTCGTACATAGCAATGTGCTGCTGCTGGTGGATGCCCGGGGGCAGGTCCGCGCTGAGTATCATAATCTGCCCGGCGCCGCTGCCATCATGAGCGATATCGACCGCCTCGTGCGTCAGCAGGCAGCGCGTGGGCCTGTCCGTTGGTTCTGGCAGATCATGGGACGCCTGGAGACAGTGCACTGATGAACAGTGTCACCACCAGGCACCTGCTGAACTGGTTTATCGTGCCGTTGGCGGGGCTGCTGGGGCTGGTAGCGGCCTTTGCGATCTTCCGCCCCGTCAAAGTGGTGCCCCGTATTGCCGCCGGCCCGGAGTATCGGCTCGAGGATCAGCAGGGGCAGCCCTTCACGCAGGAGGAAGCCGGCGGCCGCCTTGCCCTGTACGGATTCGGCTATTCTGCCGACCCAACCCCTGCCTTTCAGCAAACTCTGGCTGATATGCGCGCCTTCGAGCATGCAGTCAGCGCTCAGGTCCCCGATCTCATACTGGTGTTGATCCTGTTCGACGACCGGCGCGACACGGCGGATCGTCGTGCGGCGCTGGCGGAGGCCGAGGGGCTGGACCCGACGCACTGGGTGCTCCTGGGCGGAGATGCAGAGAATCTCAAGCGCACCATCGGGCAGGGCTTTGGGGTTTACTATGAGGCAGTGCCGCTTGCCGATCTCGACATCGAGCGGCAGCCGAAGCTGACGGCAGATGCACAAGATTACGGATATCTACAGGCCCAGCGCTATATTCTGGTGGATGGCAACAACATCATTCGGGCCGAATACCGCGCCCCCCTCGATATTGAGCGCACGCAGCGTGATATCCGGTTGATCGTGCGAGAGGCTAACAGCACGGGCGTCGCCCGGACTCTGAACGAGGCGGCGCATCTGTTCATGTGCTACCCCGAGTAAGTGCGTTAGACAGGGACGCCGGTGGCCAGACCCCGGCTCCCTGTGTTGATATTCGCAGGCCGGTAAAGCATCGGAGGGAAGAAGATGGCCGACCAAACGCGACAGCCTCGTAAGGGCAACCAGGAAACCTCGCCTGGCGATGAGTCATTCACCCCGGTCGGGGCAATGGCTCTGATGCTGGGCTACATCGCGATCTTCGCGATCCTGTGGGGGCTGGTTTATTTTCAGGACCTGCTGGGGCGGAGGTGATTTCAGTCATGCATATCGATCGTCTTGAGGGAACGTTCATGTGGCTTGCCAGCGGTATGCTGGTGCTCTTTGCCGGCGCCATTGCCATCAGCGTTTTTGGCCTCGGGGTGCAGCTGCCGAGCGTTGTAGATCAGGTAGCCCCGGCGGAGGTGGATACCGCGCCCGGCTTCAGCAATCCCGGGCTGCGCGAGGTGTACCCCGGTCGCTACGAAGCCTATATCGTCGTGCAGGCATGGCAGTTCACGCCGGATCAGATCACGGTTCCTGTTGGCTCCCGCGTGACTTTCTATCTGGCCAGCAAGGATATCATTCACGGGTTCAAGATGTTTGATACCAACACGAACATCATGGTCATACCCGGTCAGATCTCCGAGGTCACCCACACTTTTGACGAACCCGGCGCCTATCAGTTCTACTGCCACGAGTACTGCGGCTCGCTGCATCACACGATGTTCGGCGTTGTGAATGTGGTTGGAGAGTGAGATGGGCCCTGAACTGCAAGTTGTGGCCCCTGATGCAGCGCCCCGCCTCTCGGCACGCCAGGCGATCCGGATGGTGGTGACGCTGTTTAAGCTGCGCGTTGTGTCGCTGCTTTTGTTTGCCGCTATCGGCGGAGCGTTCCTGGGTGCGCGCGGTGTCCCTTCCTGGCAGGCGCTGGTGTCGATCCTCGTCACCGGGACGCTGGCTGCCGGCGGGGCTTCGGCCATCAATCAGTTTCTTGAACGCGATGCTGATTCCCGGGTGCGGCGAACCAGCCGGCGCCCCCTCGCCAGTGGAGAGATCGAGCGCCCCGTCGCTATCCTGCTGCTGTCGATCGGGATGATCCTTGCGGCTGTGCTGGCGGTGCTGCCCAGCCGCCCGATGATGGCCTTCTACCTGGGGCTGGGAGCCGTGATCTATGTTGGTGTGTACACCGTCTGGCTCAAGCCTCGGAGCGTACTCAACATCGTGATCGGCGGCGCCGCTGGCAGCTGCGCGGTGATGACAGGCGGCGCCGCGGTCGATGCCGCCGCCGATCCCGCAGTCATCGTGCTCGCGCTGCTGGTGTTTCTGTGGACTCCTGCCCATTTCTGGGCGCTGGCGATGTTCTACCGGGATGACTACGCCCTGTCAGAAGTCCCTATGCTGCCGGTGCGGGCCCCGGCGCATCACAGCGCCTGGTGGATATTCGTTCATGCGGCCAGCACGGGCCTGGCTACTCTGGTGCTGGCGGCGCACCCTGCGCTGGGCATTCCCTATCTGATCCCGACAGGGTTTATCACGCTGCTGATGATGGCGGGTAGCATCCGCCTGATTCGCACCCCTGAGCGCCGTCAGGCGATCCGGCTCTTTGTTGTCTCGAACATCTTTCTGGCCCTGGTGCTGCTTTCGGTCATCGTGGTGACGACGGCGCATCAGCTACTCTCTTGATGAGGACATCTGATGGAAACAGCTTACGACTATAAGCAGGAGCGCGTGCTGGCCTTCTGGTTCTTCATTGTCGCTGTGCTGGCTATCGCGGTAGGAGGACTGGTGGGCCTGTTCCAGGCACTGGAGCATGCTGGCATCAATCTCTACCCGCTGCCGATCTATGGCACCTATTACCGGGGCCTCACGCTGCACGGGGTGCTGAATGCGCTCACATGGACCACGTTTTTCATCAGTGGATTCTTGATGATTGCCACCAGCCGCTCGCTTGGCCGTCGCATGTCGGCGATGGGGTTGAGCTGGGTGGCATTTGCGGTCATGATGATCGGCGTTGGCCTGGCTGGCTGGGCCATGCTCACCGGTAACGCCAATGTTCTATATACGTTCTACGTTCCGATGCGCGCTCACGCGCTCCACTACATTGGCCTGACACTGGTCGTGGTGGGGACGTGGCTGCACTCGGCCAATTTCTTTGCCACCTGGCAGGCCTGGCGCCGCGACAACCCCGGTGTCAGAACACCGATGGCAACCGTGGCCTCGCTGACCACCTGGATTGTATGGGACGTGGCTACCATCGGCGTAGCGGCTGAGATGCTGACCATGGTGATCCCGTGGTCTCTCGGCCTGATCGAGAACACCAACCCCCTGCTGGCGCGCACCCTGTTCTGGTATTTTGGGCATCCCCTGGTGTACTTCTGGCTGCTGCCGGCATATGCTTCCTGGTACGCCATGGTTCCTAAGCAGGCCGGCGGCAAGTTGTTCTCCGATCCCCTGGCCCGTCTGGCATTCATGCTGTTCATCATCTTCTCAGTTCCGGTGGGCCTGCATCATCAGTACACCGATCCCGGCGTGAGCGCGGCGTGGAAGGGCATCCATGGGGTGCTGACCTACGCAGTGGCCTTTCCCAGCTTTGTCACCGCGTTCACCCTGATGGCCTCGCTGGAATACTCCGGCAAGCAGCGCGGGGGTAAGGGACTCTTTGCCTGGATATTCCGGCTCCCCTGGGGAGAGCCAAGCTTCACCACCCAGGTGCTGGCCATGATCATCTTTGCTGCGGGGGGAATCAGCGGGGTGATCAATGCCTCATACAGCATGAATCTGGTCGTTCATAACACCACCTGGGTTCCTGGCCACTTCCACCTGACGGTTGGCACCGCAGCCACGATGACCTTTATGGGCATCACCTACTGGATGCTGCCCTACATCACCAAGCGGCGCCTGTTCAGCCGCCCGATGGCGCTGGCGCAGGCCTGGACGTGGTTCATCGGCATGGTCCTGTTCGGGCGCGGTATGCACTGGGCAGGTCTGCTGGGGGCGCCTCGCCGCGTACCATTCGCGCAGGCTCCCTACATCCCGCAGCTGGCACAGGACACTGCGGGAACGGCCCTGGGGGGCTTTAACACGGCGATGCTGCTGACCGCTGCGGGCGGGGTGATCCTGACTGTCAGCGGCCTGTTCTTCATCCTGAATGTGGTCGGCAGCCTGCTGACCCGAAAAGGCACCGCGGATGACGTGGATGTGCCATTGGCTGAAGCGCTCTCCGGCCCTGATCATGCGCCGGCGATACTGGATCGCTGGCGCGTCTGGGTCGGTGTGGCGGTTGCCCTGATCGTAGTGGTATACGCTCCGACGCTCATCAATGTGCTGCAGGCAAGTGGGTGGAATGCTCCCGGCATGATCATCCGCTGATAGGTCGGCATCAAGTCCATGCCAGCCCGGGCGACGCCGCGTCGCCCGGGCTGGTGTTTTCCGGCATCCTGCATTGCAGCCACGGTCGTCTATGCTACAATTCCCATGGGGTGGGGCTGGTCGGAGCCTTTTCCAGCCAGCGTGTTCTGCCAGGATTCGCGTTCAGCACCCCCCGATATCGATAATTCTGCCGATCGATGTGGAGACATTCTGATGTCTGACTGGATTGGGCGCACGCTTTCAAAAGTCGAAATCCAGAAGCTGGTGGGGCGCGGCGGTATGGCGGATGTCTACCTGGGACGCCATACGACGCTCAACCGTCTGGTGGCGGTCAAGATCCTCCATGCACACCTGTCTGACAATGATACGCTGCTGAGCCGCTTTCGGGCGGAGGCGCAGGCTGTGGCCGGTATGCGGCATCCTCATATCGTGCAGGTACTGGATTTTGATATATCGGGTGACCGCCCTTACATTGTGATGGAGCTGCTTGAAGGGCTGTCTCTGAAGGACTACCTGACAAAGAGCCGCGAACAGGGCCTGCGCTTACCCCCGGAGACAATTACCTTTCTGATCTCGGCACTGGCCGGCGCGCTTGATTATGCGCATGCCCGGGGTGTTGTACACCGCGATATCAAGCCGGCTAATGTCATGTTGCGGCGCGAAAACGGGCTAATCGATCCGTCGCAGCCTCTGCCTCTTGACGTTCAACCTGTGCTGACTGATTTCGGCGTGGCGCGTATGGCAGATGCCAGTGTGCAGACAGCCTCCGGCACGATCATTGGCACACCGGCTTATATGAGCCCGGAGCAGGTTCGGGGCGAAACGGTAGATGCGCGATCGGATATCTATTCGCTGGGCATCATGCTCTATGAAATGCTCTCCGGGCAGTTGCCCTTTGATGGAGACACCCAGGCTTCTATCCTGATCAAACATATTGCGGAGCCAGTTCCGCAGTTGACCGGCGCTTCACCGGAGCTGCAGGCTGTTGTGGATCAGGCGCTGGCAAAGACACCTGTTGAGCGGTTTCAGAGAGCCAGTGATCTGGCCACGGCGCTGGAAGTTGCCCTCGGGCTTGCGGCGAAGACGTCGGCCACCGAGCAGTTAGTTGCGCCCCGCAGGCGCCCCGTCGATGATGACAACCCTGAGTCCACCCTGGCGATCTCTCCTCAACCGGCGCTTACCACGGCCAGCCTGGCCCCCACCCCTGATGTCACGGTGCAGTCGTCGCCAGCGCCAGCCAGCCCGGTGATCTGGGTGGCGGGGGTGGCCGGCGTGCTGGCGCTGGTGATCAGCGTGGCGGCGCTGCTGATGGGGCGCGGGGAGCGCCCGTCGGAGGAGGGGCCCGGCGCTGTCGAACCCTCCGCCGATATGCCAGCCACGGAGTCCGGAGCCGATCAGCCACCACCTGGCCCCACGCTGCCTGCGCCAACCTTTACCCCCGCGCCCGAAGAGCCTGTTCTGGCCCCCGGATCGCCTGTCGGCCTGGCGCTGATACGGGATTCGGATGTGAGCATCAGCCTATCGGGGCTGACGGAGCCTCCTGCAGACTCCGCCTATGAGGCGTGGCTGACTGATCCCGAGCAGCCACCTCTCAGCCTGGGCGTGCTTGAATTCGCCGCGGGCGAGGCCGGGCTTTCCTTCACTGAGCCTGGTGGGGTTAACTTGCTTATGCAGTACAGTGAGGTGGTTGTGACCATGGAGCCGGCAGCAGGCTCGGGAGGCGTGATGACGGGCCCGGTGATCTACAGCGGGCGCCTTGAACCCGAGACTCAGGCGCGGCTGCGATTGATGTTCAGCGTTGCACGCGGGATACCGCTCCAGCAGGCGGTTACGGAAGGCGTGATGCGCCAATCTGTTGCCTATGACTCGCACAGGCAGTATACGATCGATGCGATCCGCAGCAGCAACCTGCCCAGCGCGGTAAGCCACGCGGAGCACGTGATCAACATCGTTGTAGGTCGTGAAAGCCCGGAATATCTGGACTATAATGGCAACGGCCGGCCCGAGAATCCAGGCGATGGCGTGGGATTAGAAAATTACCTGCTGATCCTGCAGGAAGCAGCGGTCGGCGCGGCTAGCACCCCCGGAGCTGCGGCAGAAACGATCAGTGCAGCAGAGGAACTGGCGGCACAGATCGACGACCTGCTGCTGGTGGTGAATGACGCCAAGAATGATGAGCTAAGCATCACCGTGGCCGATACCATTGACGAGGTGCTGCCCCTCGCGGCAGACCTCGACTCACTGGCTGTGACCGATGCGGCCGCGCAGGTCGCCGAGACCGGAGATACACTCACCTTGATGATCGCTGTGCCAATCAGCTCATCCGGTAACTGATGTTTTTTCTCATGTAAACATGGACAGCTGGCAGCCCTCTCGCAGAGGCTGCCAGTTTTGCGTCTCAGGCCGGGGAAGATGAGTTATGCTATCATACGAGGCAGGCCATTCGGGGTAAGGAGCTGGTCGGCCAATGGGTAGATCATCCCGCGAAGTGGGAACGGAGCTCTGGCGTGAGCTGATTGAGCGGTTGGATGAAGGCGTTCTGATCTTCAGCGATCGCGGGATCGTGATCTATGCTAATGACAGCGCCGCGCGGCTGCTGGGTTACACCCCTCGCGATGTCCTGGAGCTAGACAGGGATGACCTCATCTCACTCTGCCAGCATGATCGCCTGGATGAGGCGTCATTTGCCCGGGCGCTTCTCACCGACAGCCTTCCTAACACGCCCGGTCAGCGCTACGAGATAGCCACGGCCAACAATCGCCTGCTTGTCACTCCCTTCCGGCTTGAGATGGAACATGGCTCGGTAACCGTATTGCTGCTCCGGGAGCAACAATCATGGCGAGCCGAGTTGATCAACCAGACCCTTGTTTCGTCGGATATGCAAGGGCCGTTATTGTTCGCAGATACGTATTGTCAGATGCTGTTATCCCGGCTGGAAAGTGGAAAAGCTTACCCCTTTGAACTGCTCGACCTGGCCCGGATAGCGTCTGAGAGCGTTGAGCGCGCCCTGGCCCTCTGGGAAACACTGGCGCATCTGAACAGCACTGACCCGGCTCAGGAACCCGATTGGGTTCTCGGGCCGGCGAGTCTCGCGGAGGTAGTTGACACGGCCCTCAGAGCAGCCCTTCAGCGCCACCAGCACAGCTTCCCGGTGGTTGATGTCAAGATCCCGGAAGACCTGCCGTGCATCGCGGCGTCGGAACAGCACCTGCCACACGCACTATCCGCCCTATTGGAAGGCGTTGCCCAGCGGCTGACCCACCATGATCATATCCGGCTGGTTGCTCATCATCAGCGCCGCTATGTACAGATCGATCTGATGGTCGATAAGGCGGGCCTGATCCATGGCTATCAACTGGACACGTTGCCGCTGGCGGTGGCTGAACAGATCATCCTGCGCCATAGTGGGCGCATCTGGATCGAGGCGCCCGATCAATCAGGTGCGCTCAGCGTCTCGTTGCCTGTCTGGGTTGAGGCGGACGCGTGCGCCCCGGAAGGCCAGCCCTCAATGGCAGGAGACAGCAGTAACCTGCCTTGAACGTATTGTCATGCAGGACTGAGCGACGATGACCAATCAAACAGCGGATGACCTCACCCCCGAGTCTGAGCCGGGGCCTGGTGGTAGTGAGCAATCGCCTTCCGGTGCGGCGCCAGGGCAGGATAGCACACTACCTGATGAGACATCCCAACGGCAGGCGCAGCCCGATTGGCTGGGATCGCTGATGCTCCCGGGATCGATGCTTGAGGAACCGGCTGATCTGGTCCGTGAAAACCAGGAACCCGCGCAGCCTGCAAGCTATCGGACGAGGCCCCGCTCCAGCCCCCGATTGCCAGCGGCGCTCATTGCCGCGGCGGTGACAATCATCGTAGCAGTGCTGTGCGCGGGCCTGCTCCTCGGAGCCGCTTACCTGGCTGACGCCCTGCCTCCGGCGGCGCTGGCTCTGCTCCCTGACACGGTGATTTCACCGGCTGCCAGGGATACCACCATGACGCCTGACCGCGCTGCAGTGGAGAACACCTCGTTCGCCAGCCCATCTGATGGGCTGATAGAACCGACAGACACTCGCCCAACCCTGACGCCAGCCGTGGCAGTGACCGTGCTGCCTTCCCCCACACAACTGCCACCTTCCCAGGCAGCGGCGTCAGCCATTCCTTCCCGGGCACCACCCCGGCCCACCAGCCAGCCAATTCCCACCCCGATTCCTACCAGCAGCGCCGCGACGGCCACCCCCTTCGTGACTGTGCGCGAGGGTGGCGGGATCAGCCAGCACGGCGTGCTCATGGTATATGTGCCGGGTGGGACCTTCGCGATGGGGTCTAACGCGGGCGGATCGGAGAGTCCGGTGCATGCGGTAACGCTGAGCCCCTACTATATCGATCAGTACGAGGTAACCAATGCAAGCTGGGCCGCCTGCGTAGCGGCCGGAGGGTGCCAGCTTCCCGGCGATACGGATGCCTTTGACAACACACCTTACTATGGCGTTGAAGCCTTCAATGGCTATCCCGTCATCTACGTTAGCTGGTATCACGCTGATGCCTATTGTCGCTGGCGCGGGGCGCGCCTGCCGACTGAAGCCGAATGGGAGATGGCAGCCCGCTGGAATCCGACAACGGGAGCGGTATCTGCTTATCCGTGGGGAGATACCTGGGATCCTGCCCGCCTCAATTACTGCGACGCCGGTTGCCTGCTGCCCGATCCTGCCTTTGTAGATCCAACATTCATGGATGGCTGGCCGCAGATGGCGCCCGTCGGCACGTTCCCCGGCGGCGTCAGCGCGCTGATGCTCTACGACATGGCGGGCAACGTGGCCGAGTGGGTGGCTGACTGGTACAGCCCCACCTATTACGCAGAGTCACCGGCCACTAACCCGCCCGGCCCGGCCAGCGGGACGGCCAGAGTCGTGCGCGGCGGCGGCTGGAGCCTCGACCGGAACTGGACACGCAGCACAGCGCGATCGCACTTTGGCGCCCTGTCACAGGTTGCCGGGATCGGCTTTCGCTGCGCGGTGTCCAGCGCGGCTGCTGCTCCCTAGTGGGTCGGGAGCGTCGATGGGCCCATTCGACAAGACTCTGGCCATGCGCATCCTGGAAGGACAGGGTGTGCCGTATCAGGTAGTTCGGTTTCCCGATACGATCCATGATGCCGTTGAAGTGGCAGCCTATGCCAATGTCCCGCCGGAGCATGTCTACAAAACGCTGGTGGTATTGGCCGATGACCCCGGATTCAAGCCCCTGCTGATCATGATTGCCTCAAACAGCACGCTTGATCTCAAGAAGACGGCCCGCGCAGTAGGCGCCAAAAAGGTTCACATGGCTCGCCAGGTGGAAGCTGAGCGGCTGACCGGTCTAAAGGTAGGGGGAATATCCGCGCTGGCGCTGCTCAACCGGGGCTTCGATATCTACCTCGATGAATGGGCAACGCTGCTGGATTTCATCCTGGTAAGCGCAGGCCAGCGCGGACTCAATCTCCGGCTGTCGGTTGAAGATCTGATTCGGGTGACGGGTGCCCGGATGATCGATGTTGTCAGTGACTGAAGCGCAGGAGGGCAGCGTGGTGATCTCAAGGGAGATATCTCTCAGTACGCGAGGCGAGGCTGACATGCATGACCTCACCCCCCGCGCACAGAGCTTGGTAGCCGAAAGTGGCCTCAGTGACGGGATTGTCACCCTCTTCTGTCCGAGTTCAACCAGTGCTCTGACAACCATCGAGTTCGAGAGCGGCGCATTGGCTGATTTCAGGAGACTTTTCGATGAGATCGCCGGCACGGACCGGCCCTACCGCCACAATGCACGCTGGCATGACGGGAATGGGCATGCGCATGTCCGGGCGGCGCTGCTCGGCCCCAGCCTGACGGTGCCATTCACCGGAGGGCAGCTGCGGTTGGGTACCTGGCAGCAGATTCTATACGTGGACTTCGATAACCGGCCTCGCAGCCGCACGTTGATTGTGCAGATCATCGGGGAGTGAAGCCATCCGATGCCATTCAGACGTGCAGGGGCTGGAGCCTTGGCGCTGTGGCTGCTGATAGGCGGAACACTGCTGGCAGCCACGGCAGTACGGCGTGCCAGCATGCCGCTGGCGCTGCTGCGTGGCGGCCTTGCTGTCGAGGGGGTCATCACCGAAAAGCAGTTGCAGTGGGACGATGACCGGCTGATCCCGGTCGCGGTACCGGTCTATGTCATCCGCTACGCTTACCCGACACCCGGGGGGCAGATGCGAACTGGCGAACAGCGCGTCACCCGGCACTTCTACGCTCAGAGCGGTGAGCAGGGTGCGCCGGCCCGGATCCTGGTTGAGTCGACTAACCCCGCCGTCAGTGCGATCGAAGCCCGCCTGACGTTCCCGGGGGCTGCAGGCCTGCGGCTCGCGCTGGGGCTGGCTGCTATGGCGGCGGCCTACCTGGTGCTGCTGTTTGGCGTGTTGCCCCCTGCCAGGGGCAGATAGCCCCCGCTGCTAACTGAAGCCCCGCGCCTGCCAGGCGGCGTACAGCGCGATGCTTCCAGCCGTCGCGGCATTCAGGCTCTCGATCTGCCCGCGCATGGGCAAATGGATGAGCAGGTCGCACGTTTCGCTCACCAGCCGGCGCAGCCCCTGCCCTTCACTGCCGACCACCAGCGCCAGCGCCCCTCGCAGATTGGCGCGATCATAGCGAGTTGAGCTGGCATCCATATCCAGGCCCACGGCCCACACATCGGTCTTCTGAAGCGCCTTTATCGTCTGCACCAGATTGGTGACGCGTGCGATCAGCAGATGTTCCACTGCGCCCGATGAGGCGCTGACAACAGCCGGTGTGATCTCGGCAGAACGGCGCTCCTGCAGGATCACCCCGTGAATACCTACAGCTTCTGCGGTGCGCAGCAGAGTGCCTACGTTCTGGACATCCTGCAGCAGATCGAGCAGGAGCAGGAAGGGCTGTTCTGAGCGCGAGGCAGCCAGCGCCAGCATATCCTCAACCTCCGCGTATGGATAGGCTCCTGCCTCCAGCGCCAGGCCCTGATGGTTTACTCCCCGGGTCTGACGGTCCAGCCAGGTCCGGGCAGCCGAATCGATCCGCACGCCGCGCTGGCGGGCTAGCTCGGCGATTTCGCGCAGACCCGCCGAACTCTCCACCCCCTCGGCCAATACCAGACGCCGGAAGGCGCGCCGGCCGGATCGCAGAGCTTCGACGACCGGCCGGCGGCCATACAGAATTTCGCTGCTCATCGACCCCTGCTGTCTGCTCCGGGCGGACCGGATCCATTAAGGGAGCTTGTAGACGGTGCTGTCCGGGCGATCCTCAAGCACAATGCCCAGTTCTGCTAAGTGATTGCGGATCGCATCTGCGCGGGCGTAATTCTTCTCCGCTCGGGCCTCCGCTCGCATGGCGATCAGCAGTTTGACCAGCTCGCCCACCAGATCGGCGTCGCTGCCGCCGACTGCCAACCGGTCAGGGATGATCCCCAGCACCGTGCCGCCCAGTTCACGATACAAATCATCGATCGCCTGAAGCACTGTGCGCCCGACCTCCTCCCCGCTGTTGAGAAGGCTGTTAACCTCGCGCGTTAGAGCCTGCAAAACGCTGATCGCCACTGGCGCATTGAAGTCGTCGTCCATCGCTTCAATGAACCGCGCACGGTGCTCCCCCAGCACGGTGCTGAACCCTGCCGCCGCATCGCTTTCGGGAGCGCTCTGCAGAGTGTGCCGGACCAGCTGAACAGCTCCGATCAGCCGCTCCCACCCGCGGGTGGCGGCTTCCAGTGCCGATTCGCTGTAATCGATGGGGCTGGAATAGTGGCTGGAAAGGATAAATGCCCGCAGAGCCTCCGGGTGAGTCTTCTTGAGTGCATCCTTGATGGTGATGAAATTACCCAGCGATTTGCTCATCTTGACGCCGTCGACCGTCAGGGAGCCGGTCAGCAACCAGTACCGGGCAAATGGCTTACCGGTCAGGGCTTCCGCCTGGGCGATTTCGCACTCATTGTGGGGGAAACGATTCTCCAACCCTCCGCCGTGTATATCAAACGTTTCGCCCAGGTACTTCATCGACATGGCCGAGCATTCAATGTGCCAGCCCGGGAAGCCGCGCCCCCAGGGGCTGTCCCACTGCATGAGGTGTTCGTCCTCAGCATGCCGCCACAGGGCAAAGTCGGCCGGGTTCCGCTTGCCTTCGCTTACCTCGACGCGAATCCCGCCCATCAGTTCGTCAAGGTTCTGGCCCGACAGCTTGCCGTATTCCGGGAAAGCAGTGACATCGAAGTACACATCACCCGCCCCGGTCACATAAGCGTACCCCCGTTCGATCAGGGCGCGGGTCATGGCGATCTGCTCCGGGACATGCCCGCTGGCCCGCGGCGAGATATCGGGGCGTATCACGCCGAGGGCATCCATATCCTCAAAGTAAGACCGGGTATAGGTTTCCACAACCTCCATAGGCTCCAGACTCAGCGCTCCTGCCTTCTTCAGGATGCGATCTTCCCCTGTATCCAGCAGATGGCCCACGTCGGTGATGTTCTGGACATAGCGTACCCGGTAACCCTGGTGGCGGAGGTAGCGCAGCATAACATCGAAGGAAACATAGGTCTTGGCGTGCCCGATATGGGCATGGTCATAGACCGTAGGGCCGCAGACATACATTCTGACCTGGTTTTCAACCAGGGGAACAAAGGCTTCCTTTTGCCGGGTGAGCCGGTTGAATACTTGAAGAGCCATGAACGTTTCCTGTGCGCGAAACCGGGATGACGGGCGGGCTGCGCCGCTGGCCGCCTGCCTCAGGGTTTCATTATACCAAGCGCAAAGTCGATGCGCCGAAGCGATTCTTCCCTGCCCAGGACGGCGATCACATCCGAGAGATGAGGGCCGCTGAGATTGCCAGTCAGAGCGGCGCGCAGCGGAAACATCACCTCACGCCCGCCCCAGCCCCGCGATTTCTTGAACCGATCGCGCAGAGTCTTGAGCCAGCCTGCGATCTCGGCAGGGCTGGCATCTGCCTGTGACAGGAGCGCTTCGCGCAGGGCGTGCAGCGCAGGATCTGCCGGCTCGCTGTGCAGCACCTCACGCGCCTCATCCGTGAGGTCATAGCGGAAGGCAAAGCGAGTGGCAGGCACTACATCCCCCAGCAGCGCCATCTCCTCGCGCACGGCTGCGATCAACTGCTCCAGCCGCTCCGTTTCCCATCCTGCCGATTCCGGATAGACTGCCTGCAGGAAGGGCTTCGCCTGGTCGGTCAGCCTGGAGGTGCTGAGCCGTGCCAGGTGCTGCTGGCTGAACCAGCGGAGCCGATCCGGGTCAAAAGCTGCCGGGCTGCGCGACAGCCGCTCGATGCGGAATAGGGAGATCAGTTCGTCAGGGGTGAACAGCTCCTGTTGGGTGCCCGGGTGCCAGCCGAGCAGGGCCAGATAGTTCATCATGGCTGGCGGAAAGTATCCGGCGGCCTGATAGCTACGTGCTACAAAAGCCGGGTCACGCTTCTTGAGCTTCTTTCCCTCCCGGTCGGTGACCAGCGGCAGGTGTGCAAATACGGGGGCTGGGCCGCCAAGCGCCTTGAATGTCAGTAGATGCAGCGGCGTGGAGGAAATCCACTCTTCGCCACGCAGGATGTGCGTCACACCCATCAAGTGATCGTCAACCACCGCGGCGAGGTGATAGGTCGGGTACCCATCCGAGCGGATCAGCACGGGGTCGCGGGCGATTTTCCGGGAGTCGAAGGCTACGGGGCCCCGCACGACATCGGTGAAGGTGATCGAACCCGACTGCGGCGTGAGCAGCCGCACCACGCCCGGCTCCGCTGGGGAGCGGCGGGCATAGCCGCCGGCGATGAGACGTTCAGCGAACTTATGATAGATCGCCAGCCGCTCGGATTGCCGGTATGGCGCATGAGGCCCGCCTACATCGGGGCCTTCATCCCAGTCCAGGCCAAGCCAGCGCAGCGCCTGGAGCATTTCTGCCTCGGATTCGGGATGATGGCGGGCGCGGTCCGTGTCTTCAATGCGTAAAATAAAACGCCCGCCCGTAGCGCGCGCCAGAAGCCAGTTGAACAGGGCGGTGCGCAGGCTCCCAAGATGCGGTGGGCCCGTTGGGCTGGGAGCAAAGCGCACAACGGCGGGGTGGGGAGCCATCTTGCTGCTATCGGGGGCCGGCCTCCGCAGGCCGGGCAAAGATCATGCGCCCTGCGGAGGTCTGCAGCACTTTGGTGACAGTCACGCGAATGGTTTCGTGCAGGTATCGCCGCCCGTTCTCGATGACAACCATCGTGCCGTCTTCCAGGTATCCTACCCCCTGCCCGAGCTCGCGCCCTTCCTGGATGATGTTGATCTCCATCTCTTCGCCCGGCAGGAACACGGTCTTGACGGCATTGGCCAGATCATTGACATTAAGAACCAGCACGCCCTGCAGCTCGGCGATGCGATTCAGGTTGAAGTCATTGGTGACGATAGCGCAGCGCATTTGCTTAGCCAGAACGATCAGCTTCTCATCCACGCTGTCCACGCCCTCTACATCCATATCCGTGACGCGGACCGGCACCAGCGACTCTTTCTGCAGCCGGTTCAGCATATCCAGCCCACGGCGCCCGCGGTTTCGCCGCAGCGAATCAGACGAGTCGGCGATGTGCTGAAGCTCGCTCAGGACGAAGTTCGGGACCAGCATCGGCCCCATGATGAAACCGGTCTGGCTGATATCGGCGATACGTCCATCAATGATCACGCTGGTATCCAGCAGGATCTGGCGGCTGGGGGTCAGCCCGCCATCATTGCTGGATCCCAGGGTCAGGCTGGGGAACTGGCCGCGGAACAGTTCAAAGACGTCCCGGCGGCGCATGGCAAAGATGGCTGTGCCGAAATATCCGAATACGATGGCAGAGATGATCGGCAGGATCGAACGATACGGTTGTGGCAGCAGCGAGAGCGGGAGCGCCAGCAGCGCCGCAATCCCAAGGCCGATCACCAGCCCCACGACGCCGGCTACCAGCTGCTGGGCAGGCAGACCACTTAGATAGCGGCGCAGCGAACGCGCCGGGCGGGTGGTGAAGTGAGGGGTCAGGATCAGGCCAAACAGAGCCCCGATCAGGCAGACCACCAGCGCCCAAATTTCTGGCGGGTCGCCAGCAATTTCCGCCATTCGCACGCCCAGATTAAGGCCGCCGAAGGCAAGGACAATCATCCCGATCAGGCGCAGCAGGAACTCGAAGCTCATTGAATCTCAGGCCGCATAAGGTGTGTAAAAAATTAACGGCAGACTGCTGACGGCCCCGGTGTTCCGGGCTGACCCGGTGCAGCCGCCTGGCATGCCATCTGAAGCGGTGCAGCGACTGAGGCGTCGTTCTTCCCGACCATCAGATTCTAACATACTGAGTTGAGCCGGGCAATCAGACGCTGTCTGCCGGGCCAGGCGCGAGGTTGTCCTCTGGCCAGCCCTCTGCGTCAGGCTCGGCCGGCATGTAGCCGAGCGTCGGCGGGTGCAGGGCGATGACTTCCAGCGAGGTATGGCACTCCGGACACGTCACCGGATCCCACAGCCTGGCATTGCTCTTGAGCCAGATGCGCGCCAGGCATTCAGGACAACGAGTTTTCAACTGCCCGCTCTCGGAATATCTCATCTCGCTGTAGTTCCTGCGCCGATGTCAGGGGCATTCAGGTTGTATCAGGTCGTTGAAGCGGCGCATCAGCCTCCGTCAGGTTGCGTTCGTCATGGCCAGCAGGAAACGGCGCGCCGCCTCCGCCGTCTGTGTCCAGGTAGGATGGTTCTCGAAGCGGGCGCGTGCCGCCACGCCCATCGCGGCCAGGCGTTCCCGATCGTCGATCAACTGCTGGATACGCCGGGCCAGCGCCGCGCTGTCTTCTGGCGCTACAAGAAACCCTGTCTTCCCATCGGTAATGATCTCGTGTGCGGCGCCGGCCGTCGTGGCAACAGCTGGCAGACCGTAGGCCATCCCCTCCAGGTAAGCGATGCCGAAGCCCTCGTAAGACGAAGGAATGGCGATGACATGGCTCCGGGTGAGATAGAGAGCCAGATCGTCGCCGGAAAGCGGGCCGGTGAGTGACACCCACTTTTGAAGGCCCAGGCGCCGGATCTGGCGCAGGATAGATCGCGTATAGCCGGGGTTGGCCGAAGTGCTCCCCGCTGCCGACAGCCGCCAGCTCCCCGGCTTGAGCGATGCCAGCGCGTCCAGAAGGGTGTGCAGCCCTTTGCGCGGGATCAGGTTGCCCAGGAAGAACAGGCGCAGGGGGCCTGGTTCACGGGCGCGAGTCGCAATCTGCGCGGCGTTCAGCCCGGCTCCCGGGCGATCCCCGGCCGGATAGGCGATCAGGCCCGGCTGGCTGCGGCCAGCAACCTGTTCGACAACTCCCTGGGTGGTGCGGCTGTTGAAAATGAAACCATCGACGGATTGCAGGTAAAGGCGCTCGATCGGTCGATAGAGTGCATTCTGCCAGACTGGCCGCATCTCGCTGCTGCGCAGGTGATGTACCACCGAGACAATCGGATATGGACGCGGCGTCAGGCGGCGGTTCATCAGGAAAAGGGATGGGTGGCACAGCTCATCCTGCAGTAGCACATCCATGCTCGCTGAGCGCAGGCGCTGGAGGAGTCCCGGGGCAGCATTGTGCGCCAGGTGAACCCCATACATTTTGTATGGCAGGGAAAACACCTCCACCTGATCGCCGGATGCACGCCAATGCTCCACCAGGATGCGATCATACAGATATCCACCCGACAGCGTATCAAGGCTGCCGTAGATGATGAGCCCGACGCGCATAAGATTACAGCGCCTGACGGTAAGATGCCCAGGCGATATCGTTTTCCCAGATCACAACCGATAGTGCGGTCAGGGTCTGCGTCTGAATCCGGTTTGCCATCTTCAGGCAAATGATGCGGCAGAAATGCTCAATGCTTGGGTTGAGTCCGGCAAACTCCGCCAGATCGTTCAGGGTGCGATCCCGGTAGCTTTCCACCAGGGCATTGAGGTGCTGCTCGACCTCGACGATATCGACCAGGTAGCCATGCTGATCGAGGTGAGTGCCCTCCAGGCGCAGTTCCAGGCGGTAATGATGAGAATGCAGCTGATTCTCCGCCCCCCAGTCTCCACCGATCAGGTAATGCTGAGCTACGAAGTCGCGCTGCACGGCGAGTGAATACATTGAAGCGCTCTCCATATCAGGGATGTCGTCAGTCCGGCGATCAAGAGTTTACCCGACCGCATTCGCCAGGCCCATCAGCAAAGGCCATGGGTCAGCTCTGCGGGGGACGCAGGCGAGGGTAAAACGGGCATCGATATCCCATATGATTGGCGCAGGCCGCCTGTCCCTCTGGCGAAAGCCGAATGCCCGCCTGCTCCAGCATGTGACCGACATAGCAAAGCGGGAGGCCAACCACGGTTGCATAGCAGCCATCGAACGCCTCGGCCGGGTTGAAGCCGGGGTGCTGGATGGCATAGCCCCCTGCTTTGTCAAACGGATCCCCGGTCGCAATGTAGGCGGCGACCTCATCATCGGTGTAATGGCGCATGGCCACCGGGCTGGCCGGCGCGGCCAGCTGGCTGAGCCCGGTCTCCGAGTTGAGAAGGGCGACAGCTGTGATAACCCGATGCGTACGACCCCGCAGCCGTCTCAACATGGCTTCCGCCTCGCCGCTGTCGCCGGGCTTACCCAGGACATCCATTCCATCAACCACGATCGTATCCGCGGCCAGGATCAGCGCCGGGGCGTTCAGTCTTGCCGCGACCGACCATGACTTTTCCAGGCTGAGCCGGCAGGCGTAGGCTTCCGGGCTTTCGCCGGGGTAGCGGGATTCATCCACCCGGGATGCGAGGGTCTGAAAACCAACTCCCAGCAGGGCCAGAAGCTCGCGTCGGCGAGGGGATTCGGATGCCAGGATCAGCGGGAGGGATGAAGTATCGGGCATAGAAGCTGTATCGTTTCGCGCAGGTTTGCAGTTGCAGTGTAAAGCCAGGCGATCCCCTATAATAGGACATCCGCCCGTGCCTGACCATACAGGATTGGCGGGATCATGACAAGTTGTCATCTGCATCGATCTGAGTTGGCTGCATATGAAGCCGATGGATCAGTCAGACAGCCAGGCGCTGCGCATCTTCCTGGGGACTGCGGAAGTGGCCAGTGTGATGTACACCTATGCCCGGGGATTTGCTGCTCTGGGGTGCAGACCCTACACACTGATTACCGCGCGAAACCCCTTCTACCCGGATTATCCCTACGATCGGGTGATTCTCGCCAATCAGCGGCTGGCCGCCGGCTCCGGGCTGTTCATCCGGATCGCCAGAAGGCTGCTCAAAACAACGGGGCTGGCAGCCGAGTTCCTCAAAGCAGCGCTGACCCATGATATATTTGTGTTTTTGTTCGGCTCGTCACTCCTCCCGCGCAGGCTGGACTATAGATGGCTCCGGCTGCTCGGCAAGCCGATCGTCTGCGTCTTTCTGGGCAGCGATATCCGCTATGGGCCAGCATTCGAGCAGGAGATGTCCAGCCTGGGCGTTGCCGACGAAATCCGCCCATTTATCGACTACGTCAACAGCCTGCCGAACTCCTCCTACCGGTCCAAGCGCTCGATTATCGCCAGCGCGGAACGCAACGCTTCCCTGATCCTCTCTCAGCCGGGATTCGGGCAGCTGCAGACCCGCCCCTACATGCGCGTGACGATCCCCATCGATCTGAGTCTCTTCGAATTCCATGTACCGGATCGAAAAGTCCCGCTGGTGCTGCATGCCCCCAGCAATCGCTCAGTCAAAGGAACTGACGTAGTGATGGCCTCCGTTGACCAGCTCAGGAGGGAAGGAGTCCAGTTCGAGTTTCAGTTGATCGAAAACACCCCCCATAGCGATCTGCGCAGGCTGCTGGCCGCCTCGGACATTGTGGTTGATGAACTGTATTCAGAGACGATTGGCGTCCTGTCCACAGAAGCAATGGCAGCAGGTAATGCGGTGCTGGTGCGATATATGCCGGAATATGCGAAGGTGCCGGCAGACTGCCCGGCGATCAACGTGAACCGCAGCACACTGACCGATCATCTGCGGCAGATCATCCGGGATCGTGAACTGCGCCGCCGTCTGGCGTTTGAAGGCCGCGCCTTTGTCGAAGCCCATCACGATCATGTGCTGATTGCCCGGCAGATCCTGCAATGGCTGCAAGCCGGCGAGGCGCAGGCCTTTGACTTTGTGCCTGACTTCTACAGGCAGCTGCGTTTGCCCGATCAGAAGGCTGCCGGCGGTCGAGCGCCTCAACGAAAGGGCAGATAGGCTTCAGTGCTCAGGCAGTTTCTCAGGGACGCGATCATCTATGGGGCCGCCAATTTCCTGACGCGCGGCATTAATTTTATCCTGCTGCCGATCTATACCCGCTGGCTGACTCCCGCCGACTACGGGGTGATCGATACTTTTGCTATCTTTCAGACGCTGATCAGCCTGACGGTGCCCCTGGAGATTGGCCAGGGGTTTGCTCGCTACTTTCCAGAGGCATCCACCACTTCGGAGCGGCAGGAGTATGCCGCCTCGACGCTGCTCTTTACCATCTTTGTCTACTCCATCTTCCTGGCGGCGGCGCTGCTCCTTCCCGGGGTGATGTCTGCTACCCTTCTGGATTCCCCGGAACGGGTTGACCTGGCGCGCCTGATGGCGGTTGCTATCTGGTTCAACGGCCTGTTCTACTTTGTACAGAGTCATCTGCGCTGGGGGCTGAACCCGAGAGGTTATGCGATCACCAGCATCCTTTTCAGCCTGGTGGCCGCGCTGGCAGCGATCGTCGCTGTGACCGTACTGCGGCTGGGCGTGACGGGCGTGCTGTACGGGCAGCTGACCGGGAGTATCACGGCCGCCTTGCTGGGCTTCTACTTCGTTCGGGGGGAGTACCGGCTGGTATTCAGTGTGGGGAAGCTCAGGCATATGCTGGCATTCTCTGTGCCGCTGGTTCCTTCCAGCATTGGCGTATTTCTTGCCAGCTATGTGGACCGCATCGCCATCAAGGAGATCCTGTCTCTGTCAGAGATGGGATTGTTCGGCGTGGGGTACCGTATTGCCTCCATCGTGTCTCTGGCCCTCATTGGCTTCCAGAATGCCATCACGCCGATACTGTACACCCGCTATGAGGAGGCCGGGGCTCCCCGCGAGCTGGCCCGTATCTTTCGCTATTTCAGCGCGTTTGCGCTGCTGCTGTTCATGAGCCTTTCGATGTTCGCGCCCGAGTTGATGGTGATCCTGACCGCCCCCGAGTATTACCCGGCAGCCAGCGTTGTCCCCATTCTGGTGCCGGCGCTGCTTTTCTCGGGGATGTATATCTTCGCGCCCGGTTTGTCGATACAGAAGAAGACCGGAGCCATCGCGATCATCAATATCCTCGGGGGGGTATTGAACACTGGGCTGAATCTGCTGCTGATCCCGCTCTATGGGATCACCGGATCGGCGCTGGCGACCCTGATCAGCGCATTCTGCGCCTTCAGCCTGAACATGATTTACAGCCAGAGGAGCTATTTTGTCCCTCACCAATGGCGGACCCTCATCGCAAGTATGGCGGTCGCTGGCATCGCAGTCTGGCTTGGCTCGCAGATTCATGCCCCACTGCTGCTGGCTTTAGCGCTGAAGGTCCCCCTGATCCTGCTGGCGGCTGCTCTGATAGTCGCACTCCGTTTGGTCACGGCTGCGGAGATTCTGCAGGGGCTGGCTGCCGCAGCAAGACGGCTGGGCCTGGTGCGCTGACGGCCCACCGGGCTATGCCTTCGGCATTCGCGTTACCCGCACCGGCGGGATCAGCGCAGCGCAGCCCCGGCATCATCGGGAAGGCGGCAGGGGATCGGGAGCGGTGAACTTGATGTAGAAGCTCTTGGGAACTCTGTTCAGCTTGTACAACAGCCAGAACAGGGGGCGCAGCCTTTCAAAGACCGGCTTGTAGGTCTTGAAATCGCGGTAGGTCCGCCGGGGCAGGTTCATGATGGCTTCGAACTCGTCGTCCGTGAACCCCAGCCGCTTTTTGACCATCTCGATGAGTTCCGGATCGTAGGGCTGCGGCTGGGCGATCAGATCAAGGCCCTGCTCACGGGTCATCTGCCCTGAGCGTACCATCGCGGCATAGCCCAGCAGCCGTGTATCGATGCCGTAGCGCTTTGGCATGAAGTAAGTGTGCCAGAACGCAGTAAAGCGATTTTCCAGATGGTGGCCCCCATACCATTCCCAGCCCAGTTCCCGGGTCAGAAAGGCCATCGCGTCCTTTTTGACATAGTCAACATAGTAAAGTGGGCGGATCTTCTTCAGCCCGGTGATAATTGTCCAGCGCAGGAAGTTGTAAAGGGAGAGGTTAGGGTACGTCTTAAGCGGCATTGTCCCATACTGCCGCTGCACACTCTCGATATACTTACCATCCATATAGATCCAGCCCAGCGGCGCCACTCCTTCGGTGCGGAATGAGTGCCCCTCAAACAGATACTTGATCCCATGCTCCTCAGCGGCTCTGTTAAGCACCACAGCCAGGCCGATATCGGTGGGCGATTCGACGTCGGGAACGCCGGCTTTGAGAAAGGAGCGGTAAATATCATCATACTCTTTGTTATCAACCACATAGGTGTAAAGGTCCACATCCAGCCGGTCAAGTACATCGTGGATATTCTCAACGGCAACCGTCGAATCCCACGTATTGTCGAAATGCACGGCCAGGGGCCGTAGACCGAGCTCTTTGGCAAGATACAGTGTGTAGGACGAATCACAACCCCCACTTACCCCGACGACCACATCATACGGCTTACCCCGTCCTGCACGCTTGATGTCTGCTGCAATAGCCTCCAACCGCCGCCGCCCCTCTTCGCCGGTGGGATATTCGCGCTCCAGGCCGTCGTGCATGTGGCAATAGTTGCAAACCCCTGCCGCATCAAACGTGATGTTAGGGACTGTTTCGTCGTACAGACATCGCGAGCAGCGCCGCATTATGCCACTCCTTGGCCCAGTGTCTTTTCGAGCCTGTCCCGGGCCGGGAAGTTGATCAGCACCGCCCGGTTGCGTCCAAAGTAGACCAGCATGCTGCCGGCGGCGCAGGCGGATGCGCCGCCCTCGCGCACAGCCTGCCCGAAGTCTTCGACCTTACCGGCGCCCCCGCAGGCGATCACGGGGATGGTCACCGCCGTGGCAACCGACCGGATCAGATCGACGTCATAGCCCGCCTGTGTACCGTCGCGGTCGATGGAGGTCAGCAGGATTTCGCCCGCGCCGCGGCGTTCCAGGTCAATCGCGTGCTGCACCGGGTCGAGCCCGGTAGGCTGGCGCCCGCCGCGGGTGAATACTTCGTAGCGCCCCGGAGCCTGCTGGCGCACATCGATGGAGGCCACCACGGCCTGGCTGCCGAACCGATCCGCAGCGGCCTGGATGAAGGTGGGGTTCTCATGCAAATAGGTATTGATGGCGATCTTCTCAATGCCTAGGCTGAAGATCTCCTTGGCATCCGCCAGATCGCGTATACCGCCCCCATAGGTAACGGGCATGAAGCACTCGCTGGCGATCTCGGCGAGTATCTTGAACGGCGGCTTTCGATTCTGTGGGGTGGCATCAATATCCAGGAAGATCAGCTCATCCACTTCCTTCTCGTTGTAGATGCGGATGGCATTGATCGGATCGCCGATGTAGCCCGGATTCTGGAAGCGAACCGTCTTGACCAGAGCGCTTTCCTTCAACAGCAGGCATGGCATTACCCGGGGGATCAGCATGATCAGAATTGCTCCGCAAAGTTCTTCAGAAGCTGCATCCCAAACCGGTGACTCTTTTCCGGATGGAACTGCGTGCCCATGATATTGCCGCGGTGAATGATGGCGGGAAAGTCGTAGCCGTGATGCGTCAGCGCGACCACATCATCGGGGTCATCGCAGGTGATGTGATACGAGTGGACAAAGTAGTATCTGGCATCCTGCTCCAGCCCGCTGACCAGTGGGCTGACCTTACAGACCTCTGTCGTGTTCCAACCCATATGTGGGATCTTGAGATTAGCCTGCGCCGGATCCACTCGAAAACGCACCGTGCGGCCTTCAATCCATCCCAGACCAGGCAGCACCCCTTCCTCGCTGCTGCCGGTCAGCAGCTGCATACCCAGGCACAGGCCAAGAACCGGTGTTCTGTCGCTTTTGACCTTATCCGTCAGCGGTTTAACGAGGTCCAGTTCGTGCAGGCGCTGCATCCCGGCATCAAATGCGCCTACACCCGGCAGGATCAGCTTCTCTGCTGACAGGATCTCATCACGGTCGGAGGATATTCTGGCTGGAACGCCCAGCCGCCTGTACATGTTCAGCACCGATCCGAGATTGCCCATACCGTAATTGATGATCGTGATCATCGGCTGGCTCTTTCCAGTAAGATTCCCGGCTGCTGCAGATGTCGTCTGCGGCGGGCAGAATGCCGCGGCTCGCCGCCGCGCCACACCAGCCGGATGCTAGCATATGCCAGTGACAATGTCCAGCGGTCGCACGGGTTGGTCAGGCGCGGCTGGACGCTCCGGGCCAACGGGGCTATACTGCTACCCGCATACTTGGAGGAGCGCACCCTATGCTGTCCCGGATCAGGCGCCTGATCAGAGGGTGGGATGATCGTTTAGTGCCGGCACTGCTGGGCATCGTGCTGGTGGCCGCTATCATCTGGGCGCTCTCGCGCGGCGCCGAGGATGCTGCCACCAGCCCTCAGATCGTCCAGCTCACCATCGATTCTGCCAGCACTCAGGCCAACCTGCGTGTCCCAACCCTGGCTGCTGGATTGACGCAGACGCCGCCCGATGCAGCTCTCACCGGCGCTGCCCCGACGCTGGCGCTGGGCGGACGGCAGGAGATTCGCCAGTATGCGGCTACTGCCACAGCTGACAGCCAGATCAGCGATCTGGACTGGGCAGCCATACAGGCTGCCGGCCCACCGAATACCGATCAGTGCGGCGACTTCCGCACCGCATGGGCTCCTGCCCAGCCCGACACCGTTGCATCGCTGACCCTGTATTACCCGCAGCTGGTTCGGCCGACCGGGCTGCGCGTGATCCAGACCTATAATCCTGGCTTCATCACCCGCATCAGCATCACCGATCTGTTTGGCGAGGTCCATGATGTTTATGCTCAGCCGGCCCAGGCGGTTGCGGCCTGCCCGTTTGCGCTGGAAGTTCGCATCCCTGAAGCCGATTATGCGGGCAATGTAGTGGTTATCTATGTGGACCAGACCACCAGCGTTCAGGGGCGGATTCAAATCGATGCTGTGGAACTGATCGGCATTAAGTATTAAGCTGCATCAGCTCCTCGATCTCGCGGCGGGAGATGTCTCGCCATTCCCCTGGCTGGAGGTTGCCGAGCACAATCGTGCCGATCGCGACCCGCACCAACCGCAAGGTTGGGTGGCCCACCGCAGCGGTCATCCGGCGCACCTGTCGGTTGCGGCCTTCCCGCAGGATCAGACGGAGCCAGGCCGTGGGAACGTTCTGGCGGAAGCGAATCGGCGTCGGGCGCGGCGGGAGGGATGGCTCCTCCACAAGCAGATCAACCTCGGCGGGGCGCGTCCGGTAGCCCCGTATGTTCAACCCGCTGCGGATCTGCCGCAATGCATCCTCAGCCGGGATGTGTTCGACCTGAGCCAGGTAAGTTTTGGGTAATTCGTGACGCGGTTCGGTGATGCGACGCGCCAGCGCCGGATCATCCGTCAGCAGCAGCAGACCTTCACTGTCCCTGTCCAGCCGACCGGCAGGATAGACGCGGGGCACATCGATATAGTCAGCCAGCGTCGGGCGGCCCTCGACATCCGTGAACTTGGTGAGCACCCCATAAGGCTTGAAGAAGGCGAGAGTCCTCATCATGTCCTTACCCCGTGGCCACGCAGAGACAGAGTCTTATCGATTACCACTCCGGCCCGGCTACCCTGAGATTCTCGCAGGGGTTGTCGTCGTGCCCGATATCGATGCCCTGAGCAGCCCCGGCGGGAGCGCCTGACGGTTCGCGGCACAGGGGCCGCGCTGCTATTCTGTGTGGGTGGCTGCAAGCCGGTAAATCATGAGCGCCTGCCCTGTTTCAGGCAGGCGCTCATGATCTCTGGAGAACTGAGGTCAGGCGCTGCCGCGAGCGGCCTCGGCCAGCATGGCGAAGGTTTCTGGATCCCGTACGGCGATATTAGCCAGCACCTTGCGATCCAGCTCAATATTAGCCTGCTTCAGCCCGTGTATCAGGCGGCTGTAGCTCAGGCCGTTCAGACGGGCCGCCGCATTGATCCGGATGATCCACAGCCGGCGCAGGTCGCGGCGGCGGTTGCGGCGATCGCGGTAGGCATACCACAGTGACTTCATCATTGCTTCGTTGGATCGGCGGAACAGCCGGCCCCGTGAGCCGTACTGGCCCTTCACCATATTGATGATCTTCTTGTGGCGCCGGCGGGTAACCGTTCCACCCTTTACACGTGTCATGATCTCTTCACCTGGGATGGCAGGCCGGCTTGACCGGCCGGGATGTCAAATGATCAGCCAGCAAGCTAGCCAGGGGGATTGCCCTTGTAGCGCTTAAGATAGGGAGCCAGCCGCGCCACCCGGCGTTCTGTGGCCCGTTCAGTCACGACGATCGTTTCGGCCAGGCGCGCCTTGGTGCGCGCGGACTTCTTGCGCCGCAGATGGCTCTTGGGTCCCTGGGTGCGCACCAGCTTGCCGGAGCCGGTCACACGGAATCGCTTCGCGGTCGCTTTGTGGGTCTTGAGCTTATATTTCTGGGTCTTCTGCTTCTTCGTCACGATCTTTCTCCTCATTAAGAGCCGCGCCCGGCCTAGACGCTGGGTCTATGTTGCTGCCGGAGGCGGCGGATCAGCTGCCGGCGAGGCTGCGCCATGTTTTGCGCTCACCCGCACAGGGTGAGCGCGCATTGACTGCCAGCCCCACGGGGTCCGAGCCTGATGACTATTCGTGCTGCTTGGCCGGGGCCAGCACCATCAGCATGGTACGGCCCTCCATGCCGGGCTTCTGCTCGACAATCGCGACATCTTCAAGGTCTTTGGCGATCAGATCGAGCAGCTCCAGTGCGATCTCCGGGTAATGGATTTCACGCCCCCGGAAGCGGATACGCACCTTGACCTTCATACCATCTGCCAGCCACCGCCGCGCATCGCGAACCTTGAACATCCTGTGGTGATCCGTTGTCTTGGGGCGCAGCCGGATCTCCTTGACCTCGACAACCTTCTGCTGCTTACGGGCCTCGCGTTCCTTCTTAGCCTGCTCATACTGGAACTTGCCGAAGTCCATGATCTTACAGACAGGCGGTTCGGCATTGGGCGCAACTTCGACAAGGTCCAGGTCCGCCTCGCGGGCCCGCTCAATAGCCTCGCGCGTGCTGATTACCCCGATGTTCTCACCGGCAGCCCCGATCAGACGGACTTCACGAACCCGTATCGCTTCGTTAATGCGGTAGCTTGACTTACTTATTGCCAGCCCCTTCTTGGTCAGATCGAATTGCAGCATTGCCGCACACACAGGCTCCATTTCTTTCCGGATCCTGTGCGATATCTGGCGGGAGGAAGTCTACCATAGCCATGCCTGCGCGTCAATACAAAGGGAAAGGGTAGAAGCTGCGGCCTGGTTGGCAGCCCGCCTGAGAAACGGTATACTGTCAGCGTAAAGGGGGCGTAGCTCAGCGGCAGAGCAGGAGCCTTTTAAGCTCTTGGCCGGAGGTTCGAATCCTCCCGCCCTCACCTGAAGCGCTGTGCGCGTCGCAGGCTGGTTTCATGTACACCGGGACCCTGAACAGAGGATGCGGCCAAACTCAAGGTGCCTGCCCTGTTCCGCCACCGTTCCCGCATAAAAAGCAGTAACTTTCATATCCTCCACTGAGCGCCCCCCGCTTTTCCTGACACGAGTGAGTAGCTGCCTGCTGCCGGCCCGGGCCGTTGCAGCGCCGGCGTCTGAACTGTACTAAAGTACAGTAGACGTCGATCCAAAACAGATTATTATATAAGTAGACAAATATCTAATCGTCAAATATCTAATCGACAGGCATCTAATTGATGAGCAGCCACTTACTGGTGCCGCCGCAACCTTGTCGCCGGGATGCCAGAGGAAGAGAGGACCGATGAACTCCAGTCACGATGTGTGGATGATAGTCGCCCGCGACCACGGTGAGGCCATCCTCCGGGCCGTTCGGATTGAGCGCAGCAGCCGGCTGACCGGCCGGCCTCAGCGCCGGCGCTGGGCCTCGCGCGCCACCGGCCATGCCATGCTCAGCCTGGGCGCCTGGCTTATGACCGTCGGCCGCAAGCTGGAATGCGACTGCGAACCTGTCCGGGTGCTTCCAGGAAGCCCTCAGGCCGCCTGACGAACACCCCCCGTTCAACGCTCCCGGCAGCCGGCTGATCAGGCGACCTATCCCCCTGGGGAACCTGTTCGCCGCGCTGACACCCGCAGGGGCGCAGCCAGATCTGCGCCCCTGCTCCTCTCCCGGGAGTTGTCGGCAGGCTGCATGCTGGTTAAAGTGGTAAGTACGCCGGCGCATTCAGGAGATCCTCGTTTATGGCGTCACCGCGAATCATCTGGGACATCGGCACAGCCTACGATCTGTTCGTCAGCCTGTACGTTCTCCATAATCCTTCCAATTTCGGGCTGCGGGCTGCCTGGGCAGCTGGGATGCGTTCCCGGCTGCCAGCAGCTGACCGCGAGTTCCTTGAGGACATTGCCGCCTCCGATCTCAACGCACCCCCACTGGCCTGGATCTATGCGCTGCCCGGCACCAAAGACAGCCTGACCGCATTGGAAACTCTGGATGCTATCCCTGCGCCCGATCGGCTGGCTGCCCTTATGCCCATCGATAAGTGGCAGCCAGCCACCATACAAATGCTGCATGATGTCAGCCGCCGCAGAGCATGGGGCGAGGACGAGCACGCCATGCTCCGGGCCGAATTTGTTGAGCGCTTTGGCATGACGAATGTGACTGATCGCAAGATCGCTGGCATGCTCGGGTGGTGGGCGCGCTCTGAGGATTACGGCACCAGGCTGCTCAATGCACTGCATGCCTACTATGAAGTCTTCTTTGCCGAAGAGGAGCGCCGCATCCGCCCGGTGCTGGAGGCTGAGCTGTCTCGTGCGCGTGAACTGGCCAGCCGGCTCGACTATCCGGCGCTGATTGAAGCGTTATCACAGGGTGTACGCGTTCATGGCAGTGAACTGCCGGCGGTCGTGCTGGCGCCCACCTACTGGGGAGCGCCCTACCTGTTCCTGGGTCAGGCCTCGCCGGAGATGGAGATCATGCTGTTCGGGGCGCGTCCGCAGGATTCCTCGCTGGTGCCTGGCGAAACCGTACCCGATGCGCTGATCAATGCGCTGAAGGCGTTGTCCGATCCCACCCGTCTACGGATTCTGCGCTACCTGACTGCCGAAGCGCTCACCCCCACCCAACTCGCCCGCCGCCTGCGTCTGCGCGCTCCCACCGTGATCCATCATTTACAGGCCCTGCGCACAGCCGGGTTGGTCTATGTGCTGATCAGCGAAAGTAAGGAGAAAGCATACCAGTCTCGCGTAGAGGGTGTCATGAGCGTCTGCGACATGCTCAACGAGTTCCTGCGCAGCCCTGATGGCACTCACAGAGCCTGAGCTGCCAGCAGGTAGCGCCCCTCCAGTCAGGGCCGATTCACATTGGCCCGGACACTGGCCTCAAACAGCTCCAGGCTGCGCGTCATAAGGGCCTCGAATTCCCGGCTTTCAAGAGTATGCCCACTGCCCGGATACGACCAGAACGTCACGTTGATGCCAGCAGCCTGCATCTGCTGCCACAATTCCTCTGACCACCGGTAAGGCACCGTCTCATCATGAGTGCCGTGGTGGATCATCACCGGCATGCGCACCTGATCGAGGTAGCTCACGGGAGATAGCGCTGCGTAATCCGCCGGACGATCCTCTGGCGCCCCGTAGATCAGCAGCAGGGCCTCCATCGCCGGGCGTTGCGCCGGCCAGTAGCGGCGTGCGTATGTCAGATTGCGGGCCACGTCGCCGCTCATCGAGGCGTATAGAACGACGGCGTCCACCTCGTGGCTGATGACCATCGGCCACATGCTGATCTCACCGCCCATACTGTGGCCGATCAATCCGATCTGGCCGGGCGCTGCCTGCGGCAGGCTGTCTACCTGAGCGATCAGATTCATCACGTCAACAGCATAACCGATATGAAATGGGTTAGGCCCTCGGTCGGAGTCCGCGTAGTTGCGGTAATCCGGCATCAGCGTGATGTAGCCGCGCTCGGCCAGCCAGCCCGCTATGCGCCAGCTGTCAGCGCCAGAACGGTACTCTGCCGCGCGGAGGTAGCCGTGGTTGACAATGATAACGGGAAAAGGGCCCTGCCCATCCGGGACATCTGCCAGCCCGCTGATGGCCAGCCCATCGCTCTGGTAAGCCATCCGGTACTGAGTGAAGCCGCGGCCGGTCCGGGTGACTGCACCGATTGTGATGCCCGGGCCGCCATAGCTGCGAGCCGCCAGATCATCGATCCGCAGACCGGCCAGCAGATCATCTGGATCGGGGGTAGAGGCCGGGGCAGGCAAACCGGATGGGCCCCCTGGGGGGGCGGCCCGTGGAACCGACTCGCTGGCGGCATCCGGCAACGGTGTCGGCGAGGCAGCTTCCGGCACAGGCGGCCCGGCGGTGACCATCCCGGCAGCATGGGCAGGCGGGCGAGCCCCGCAGCCAGCCAGCGCAGCCAGCAGCGCCAGGGCCGGAAGCGTCAGCCCGGCGCTGCTAAGGCCAGTCATCCTTTTCATGATCCTCGAACAGGGGCAGCACTCCCATTTCGCGGAGCGCATTGAGCAGCGCGGGCATGTCTTCGCGACGAACCGCATTCGCATGCGGCCCTACCTGCTGGCGCATCCAGCGGCTGATGCGCGGGTTGCTGCGCAGGCGTTCGTAGACCCCCAGATCGCGGGCGGTGATGATCACCGCGTCCTGTACCACTACCTCGCCGGGGCGAGCATGCCACGCTTCCAGCATCCTGGCAACATTTGCGGGCAGAGTGCGGCCCGAAAGCCGCTGGAGAAAGGGCATGATGTGCGTCGGCAGCGTGATGCCTTCAGCGGCCACTCGTTCAAGCGCCTGCGGAGTCAGCCGGTACAGATATAGACCGCCTTCATCGGCTCTGGTGCGCCGCGAGGTATCGGGGATCGGCGGGGGCTCCATCCAGGCAGTAAAGCGGCTTATCTGAAGCCGCTCGTAGCGTCCCAGTTGGGCGGGCACACTGATCACCCCCTGCTCATCGATCGTGATCCGCGCTTCCGGGTCGGGAGCGGAGGGCCAGTCTTCCCGGCCGATCAGGGCCAGGCACAGAGGGGTCAGCAGGAAGCCGCCGGGCGCCAGGCGTACCAACCCCAGCCAGCGCATTGGCCCTTCCACAATGAATCGGATCAGCGTTCCCTCAATCAAGTCCCAGTACTGAAAGCCGTGCAGGATCTCATCAGTGTCCAGATCGCGCAGATACCAGGCCGCATAGTCGCCGCCAGGCCGCTGAAAATCCGGGTTGACCTGTTTGATGTGATCGATCAGCCCGTCCAGACTCCACCAGATTTCGGGAGGCACCTCCCGCAGCGCCTCCAGCACAGCGCGCCGGGCAAGCCGCGGGTCGTTAGGCCAGCGGTCGGCGGCCAGCCCGGGAGTCCATGCCAGTTCGTTCCACGAAGGGGATTCCAGCCACGCCTCGGCGAGCGAGCGCAGCTGATGCAGCCGGGGCGCCTCCAGCCAGGGCCGGGCTATATCCTTGTTCACGATCATGCGGACACTGGTCAGGAAGGTTTCATCCGCGATCATGCCCAGGTCGCGCAGCAGGCTGACCAGCATCACTCGATAGCCGGGAATGGGCCGCCGCAGATGGCGGTCAATGCGCGGCACCGGCCCGGTAGCCAGCCATTCGTCAGGCGATGTCTGGCGTAGCAGCAGGTAAGCCAGCAGAGTGGCTGCATCATCGACGGCAGCGCCCTGCCCGCCCTCAACCCGGCGCGGCGGCGCGACCGGGTAGCCGGGGGGTGTCGCCAACGCGCTGGGGTCCGGTTGGGGGAGCAGTGCCAGCAGATCGGAGGGGACGACTAGATGCTCCTGCGCGCCCGTCAGGGTTTGCTCAAAAGCCCGTACAATCAGCCCGCGATAATACAATGCCTCTGTGATGCTGGCCGGCGACAGCCAGGGCTTTTCGCGTTCACGGCGGGCCGGCCCCATCGCCCGCAGTTCGCCATAGCGACGGACAAAATGGGTCGTGGGGATACGTCCCTGACGATTGATCAGATCATACAGAGCGGCCTGCTCGTGGGTTGACAGCCGCGCCCAGGTAGTTTCAACTGCCTCGGGACGGCCCATCGCGGCGGCCAGCTCTTCGGCGGCGGCCGTACGTTCCTGTGCTACCAGATCAACGTCCCACTGGGCCGCGATGATCTGGAGCAGGTCAAGATCGTAATCGACCAGGGCGCGCGCCAGCGTTGGCATGCCCCGATTATACCCCGCCCCACCCGATGCGCTGGCTTCATTGGCTCAGGCCAATACCCCCACAGGTCAGCACCCGCAGGGCGCCCGGGATCATGGTAACTTCCAGCCGGTGGATATTGGCCTCCCACGGGCCGAACGTCTCTCCATCTACATGCACAGCCATGACCTGATCGGTCTGGATCGCAAAACGCGAAGCCGTCCCCGCCTCAAAGACCCTGCTGTAGCTGAGGTGCTTGGCGCCCATGACAATGGGCAGGAAATACAACATACCAAGTCGATCCTGCTGCCGCATCAGCACATAGGTGATCAACCCGTCGTCCATCAGGGCGCCGGGGGCTACGGGAAACCCTCCTCCTTCGCGCGGGCCGTTGCACAGGCTGACCATGCTCAACTGACGAACCTCTTCATCGCCATCTCCCCGGCGGAAGCGGGCCGTCAGCGCAGGCGGCTTGAACAGAATCGTTTCCAGCACCGCCAGCAGATACAGCAGAAACCCTCGCACCCAGGTGATACGTTTGGCTGCAATGTTGACCGCACCGCTGAAGCCGATGCCGATCGTATTGTCCCAGTAACGCATACGGCCCTGATCATCAGCCACGGTTCCAATATCGAGCGACCGCACATCGCTGCCGAAGAGGCAGTCCAGCGCCTCATCCAGCTTGGGAGGGATGCCGATATTGTAGGCAAAGTCGTTTCCCGACCCCAGCGGCAGGATCCCGAGCACCGGCCGATGCTCGCTCTCGATATTCATCAGGCCGTTGATGACCTCATGGGCGGTGCCGTCGCCGCCGATGGCAACCACAACGTCATATCCCTGTCCCGCTATCTCGCGGACCAGAACGGTCGCGTGCCCGGGATACTCTGTCTGCACCCAATCCAGGTATATCGGCTGATCGCTTGAGGATGACCGCGCAAATGACTCGACCTGAGTCTTGAGCGTTTCGGCGATACGGCCGGTGTGGCCATGATCGGACTGCGGGTTCAGGATGAGCTTGAAACGGGGCATCAGATGGTGTTCTCCGTTGTGAATGGTCGGCCCGCCAGGGGCGTGCAGGCAATCCGCCCGCTACGTGCTAAAACCGCAACCCTGCGTGCAAGGTGCGCATCACTTTGCCGCAGGTTGCGGGTGCGACCTCCGCGCCGTACAATCGCCGTGGCCGACACGTCGCCTCGAAAGGAGCGCCCCATGGAGGGTGTTCATGTCTCCGATCATCCGCTTGTTAAGCATAAGCTGACCAGGCTTCGCGACACTGTCACGGATTCGACGCTCTTCCGTCAGCTGGTGCGCGAGCTGGCGATCCTGCTGGCCTACGAAGCCACAGCCGACCTGGCGCTGCGCCCCGTCACGGTCCGCACTCCCCTGGCCGAGTCTCCTGGCGCGGAGCTCGATGAGCGCATCGGCCTGGTGCCGATCTTGAGGGCCGGGCTGGGCATGGTGGACGGTGTATGGGAGATGATGCCCGGCGCTGAGGTGTGGCATATCGGCCTGTATCGTGACGAGCGCACCCTGCACCCCGTCGAGTACTACAACAAGCTGCCGGTGGATCCGCGGGTGCAGGTATGCCTGATCCTCGATCCCATGCTGGCAACCGGCGGTTCCGCTGCGGCGGCAACCGGCCTGCTCAAGGGGTGGGGAGCCCGCCGGATCAAGTTCGTGGGCCTGATCGCCGCGCCCGAAGGGATCGCGCTGATGCGCCGCGAGCATCCCGATGTGCCGCTGCACCTGGCTGCCATCGACGAGCGGCTGAATGAGCGCGGCTTCATCGTGCCCGGCCTGGGCGATGCGGGCGACCGCCAGTTCGGCACAGGATAGCTCCGTGCGCCCCCCTTATGCCGCCTTTGCGGTGACCTTTAGCACGGCGCTGGGGCTTTCCCTGCTGCTCACCCCGCTGGCCCGCTGGCTGGGAGAGCGCTGGGGGATCGTCGCGGTGCCGGGCGGGCGCCGGCAGCACAGTCGGGTGGTCTCGCGGCTGGGGGGGATCCCGGTATACCTCTCGTTTGTGATCGCCGTCCTGGGGTCCCAGCTGCTCATCGCCGATGGCCTGAACCCTTCGCCGCCGGTCGCACCATCTCTGTGGGTGCTGCGCTTTGACAACAAAGAGGTGATCCGCCTGATCGGGCTGCTGGGAGGCGGGACGCTGATCTTCCTGGTCGGGTTGATCGACGACTGGAAGGATCTGCCGCCGCTGCCGCAGTATCTTTCCCAGATCGCCGCCGCTGGCGTTGCCATCCTGTTCCTGATCCTGATTGAGTACGTCAACAATCCCCTCAGCGGCAGACAGACGCCTGATTTTCCCTATGTGCTGACGGTGACGCTGACGCTGTTCTGGCTGGGCCTGATGATGAACACGGTTAACTGGCTGGATGGGGTCGATGGCCTGGCAGCAGGTGTCACGGCGATCGCGTGCATCGTGCTGTTCATCAATGCCGTCTTCCGCCTCGATCCGCCGCAGCACAGCGTCGCCCTGCTGCCGCTGGCGCTGCTGGGAGCCACGCTGGGCTTCCTGCCCTACAATTTCGCCCCGGCCCGCATCTTTCTCGGCTCCGGGGCGTATTTTCTGGGCTTCACGCTGGGTGTGCTGAGCATCATCGGCGGGGCCAAAATGGCCGCCATCCTGCTGGTGATGGGCCTGCCGCTGCTGGATGTCGTCTGGCAGATCGTCAACCGGCTGGCACGGGGCCAGAATCCGGTGCGCGGAGATCGCGGGCACCTGCACTTTCGGCTGGCCGACCGGGGGTTTTCCCAGCAGCAGATCGCCTTGAGCTACTACCTGTTCTGCGCCGTGTTCGGCGGGCTGGCGCTGGCGATCCCTTCACAGCTGTACAAGCTGGTTGCGCTGTTGGTCATGGGCATGCTCAGCGTGGTTGGCTTCATCTGGCTTTCACGGCATCCGGGCCGTGGCGACGACGCCTAGCATTTCCCACCTATCCGTATTCCAGGTCGCGCCCCAGCACACGGCTGAAGATCAGCTCCAGGGTGGCGACCAGAGCCATCACCAGCAGATCGACGCCGATCGCGATCACCAGCGCCAGGCTCATCCAGCGGGCCATCTGCGCTAATGGGCCTTCCAGCCCCGCCTGGATCAGGATGCTCAGGTCGAGTATCCACAGGAAGGCCAGCACCCCTGCGGCGGCTCCGCCGAGCATCCACCAGTTGATCCGATCATGCTCCTCCGGCAGCATGGCATTGGCGATGGCGAAGACCAGATAGACCCACAGCCAGAAGTCCGGCGTGCTGGTGAAGGCTCCGATCCCCTGAAGAATCGTGGGCAGATCGCCGCTGGACAGCGAGTCGAGGAGCAGATCAGTCCGGAAATGGGTGGTGCCGATCAGGGCGATAACTGCCACCCCGGCAACAACCGGGATCATGCCGACCAGGGTGGCCCGTACCGGATCGATGTCTTTCTCGATCTCCACCAGGCCCAGCCGTATCACCCCTCCCCGCTGCTTCTCCGGCCACAGGCTGAAACGCTTGACCTTCACCCGCAGCGCCTTGGCCAGCAGCCACTGGCTGATCTCGTGCAGGGCCACACCGGGCAGCAGCAGCAGGTAGTAGACCAGCACCGCCGCCTGCGCGTCATTCGTTAGCAGCAGGCCCAGCCCCTGGATATGGCGGTGCATCCAGCGTTCCAGCAGCACCAGGGGCCAGATCGCAGCAGCGGCAATCATCCACGGCACAATCCAGTCAGGCATGGCTCCCCCTTCGCTGCCCGGGAGTCTAGCGCAATCCCCTGGCTTCCGCCGCCGCCCGCACCAGCGTGATGAAATCTGCCGGCTTGAGCGAGGCCCCACCCACCAGCCCGCCGTCGATCTCGGGCTGACGCATCAGATCGTCTACATTGTCGGGCTTCAGACTGCCGCCGTATTGGATTCGCATCTGCTGTGCGACTGCCTCACCATAGAGCGAGGCCAGCGAGGCGCGCACCACCTGCCCGATGATCCGGTTGGCATCCTCCGGCGGGCAGACCACACCCGTGCCGATCGCCCAGATCGGCTCGTAGGCGATCACGATGCCTGCTGCCTGCGCCGGGCTGATGCCTGCAAAGGCCGCCCGCACCTGCGTGCCCACGAAGGTCTCAGTCTCGCCGGCGCGATTTTGTTCGAGACTCTCGCCCACACAGACGATCGGCGTCAGGCCATGCACCAGCGCCGCCTTGATCTTGCGGTTGACCGTCTCGTCAGTTTCGCCGAAGTACTGGCGGCGCTCGGAGTGGCCGATGATGACCAGATCGCACACTTCCCTGAGCATGACCGGGGACACTTCCCCGGTGAATGCGCCCTGGGCTTCCCAGTGCATATCCTGCGCACCGGGCCGGATGCCTGTGCCTGCCAGCGCCTGAGCCAGTGGAGCCAGCGCCACGAAGGAGGCGCAGATCGCCTTCTCGACGCGGGGGTATTCAGCCAGCGGCTCCCTGACCGCTTCCACAAACTCCCGCGCTTCCGCGATCGTCTTGTACATCTTCCAGTTGCCGGCGATGAAAGGGGTACGCATCAGGCTCCTCCGGTGTGAGAAAGGGGCGCAGCCGCCGGCCGCGCCCCCGGGTGAGCTAAAAATCCGCCTGCTGCGGCCTGCGCTAACGGTCGTTGAGCGCCGCCAGGCCCGGCAGGACCAACCCTTCCAGCATCTCCAGGCTGGCCCCGCCGCCGGTGCTGACATGCGACACCCTGGCTTCCAGCCCGGCCTTGTTGATCGCCGCTGCCGAGTCGCCGCCGCCGATGATGGTCACGGCGCCACGGGCCGTGATCTCTGCCACCGCCTCGGCGATGGCAAAGGTTCCCTTCGCAAACGGGGCCATCTCAAAGACGCCCATCGGGCCGTTCCAGACAACCGTCTTTGCGTCTTTGAGCATCTCCTTGAACTTCGCGACCGTCGCAGGGCCGATGTCAAGAATCTGCCAGCCCGCCGGCACGCCGGTATTCGGGTCGATCGTTCGGGAATCTGCGTCGGCCTCAAACTTATCGGCGATGACCGAGTCAACGGGCAGGACCAGCTTGCCGCCGGCCCTGGCGAGCAGGTCCCGTGCCGTGTCGAGCGCCTCCGCCTCGGCCAGCGAGCCCGCAACTTCGATGCCCTGCGCCTTGAAGAACGTGTTAGCCATACCGCCGCCGATCAGAATCCGATCGGCTTTGTTCAGCAGATTCTGGATCACACCGATCTTGTCTGAGACCTTGGCGCCGCCCAGGATCGCCACAAACGGCCGGGACGGGTTCTCCAGCGCCGCGCCCAGGTACTCGATCTCCTTCTCCATCAGCAGCCCGGCGACGGCCGGAAGATGCCGCGCCACACCCTCCGTGCTGGCATGGGCGCGGTGCGCTGACCCGAAGGCGTCATTGACATATACATCCCCCAGCCGCGCCAGCTCCGCCGACATGCCCGGATCGTTCTTCTCTTCTTCAGGGTGGAAGCGGGTGTTTTCCAGGACCAGCACGCCGCCGTCCGGCAGTGCGCTGACCGCCGCCTGCGCGGCTGCGCCGATGCAATCCTCGGCGAAGGCTACATCGACACCCAGGTACTTCGCCAGCACCGGCACAGTCGGCTTCATGCTGTATTTGGGGTCAGGGCCGCCCTTGGGGCGGCCCAGGTGGGACATGAGGATCAGAGCGCGGGGCTGCTGGCCCAGGATCGCCTTCAGGGTGGGAATCGAAGCCGCGATGCGCGTGTCGTCGGTGACGACCCCTTCTTTGATGGGCACATTGAAGTCGACGCGCACCAGCACGCGCTTGCCCTTGAGATCAATGTCACGGATCGTTTTCTTATTCATGAATATCACTCCTGTTCGGAGGGTTCAGGTTCCAGACCATCAGCCGTAGGGGATTGACCGGCCAGCCGGGCGATGTACTCTGCCATGAAGTGCAGGATCAGGTGCATGGACATCGCGCCGGGATCGGGATGACCCAAGGCGCGCTCGCCCAGAGTTCGGGCGCGCCCCTGGGCAGCGATCAGCCCCCTGCTGTTCTCCATACCCAGCCGGGCCGCTTCAGCCACGGCCAGTGCTGCCGCCGACAGCGGCTCTCCGGCGACCTGCTGTGCCTGGCGTGCCGCAGGCTCCAGCGCATCGATCATCGTCTTATCGCCCACCTGCGCTCCGCCGCGCTTCTGCACCGCCTCGAGGCCAGCCGCCAGCATCTGCGCCAGCCCCTGTGAGGTCAGAGCCGTCTCCCCTGCCAGCGCCTGACCGCCAGCCCGGAACAGCGTCCCGAAGACAGCGCCAGACGCGCCGCCCATCGTGGACATCATCGCCATGCCTACCGCCCTGAGCGCCATGTCCACGGAGGTGAAGGTCTCCGCCGTCAGCTTTTCACGGGCTGCACTGAAACCGCGCGCCATCCCTTCACCATGATCGCCGTCCCCAACAGCGCGGTCGGCGTCGTTGAGAGTTTCTGCCGAGCGAAGGATGCCGTCGGCGACATGCAGAAACATGGCGACGGTCTGCTCGGCGGTTAGCTCGTCGAGTGCCATGGGACTAGCCTTTGACCAGCCCGAGCGACCTGACGGGCATGTCGTAGTACTGCTTCAGCTCTTCATCGAGGCGCATCAGTGTGATCCCGAAGCCGGCCATCTCCTGCGATCCGGCGAAGTAGCCAATCAGCGTGTCGTAAACCGTGATCTGGCGGTCGCGCAGGACCTGGCGCACCTTCCGATTGGCGATCAGCATCTCGGTATAGGTTGTCGATCCCAGGCTGTTGATCAGCAGGCAAACCGTGTCGCCGGCCTGGAATGGGAGATCGGCCAGGATATCATCCATCAGGCGGGTGACCAGCTCGTCCACAGGCACCATCTTCTGGCGCGAGACGCCCGGCTCGCCATGCACGCCCATGCCAACTTCAATCTCATCATCCCCGATCTCGAAGAACGGTTTGCCGGTCACCGGGTTCGTGCCAGGCGCGGCAGCCACACCGACCGAGCGGGTGTTATCCCGCGCTCTGGCAGCTACTCGATAGACGGCATCAAGATCGGTGAGGGTGGCTGCTGCCCCTCCGGCGATCTTCATGACCAGGATGTCCCCGGCGATGCCGCGCCGCTGCTCGATCCGGTCTCGGGGTGCGGACAGCACGTCATCCCACACGCGAACCGTCCGCGTCTCGATCCCTTCGTCCGCAGCCATTTCGGCGGCGATATCGAAGTTCATGTTGTCGCCGGCATAGTTACCGTAAACGTACAGCACCCCGTTTCCACGATGCACAGCCCGCGTCGCGGCCAGCACGACATCAGGCGAGGGAGATGTGAAGAATGCGCCCTGTGCAACCCCGTCGGCCAGATTGTCGCCTACATAGCCGGGGAACAGCGGCTCATGCCCGCTGCCGCCGCCGATCAGCATGGCGACTTTTCCCGGAGGGATATCCTTCTTGACATAGGCCGCGACGCCGGGGAGGGGCACCACCATCCCGTGGTAGGCTTCGATCAGGCCGTCCATCGTCTCAGTGAGAATATCCTGGGGATTGTTGATGAACTTCCTGGCCTGGGCCATGTGCGCTTCCTCCTGATCGGGGCCGGCGGGTTGATGGATCGGGCTTGCGCCAGCCTCCTGCGGCTGGCAGCAGGCTGGCGCAGGGGAAGCCTCGCGCCGTGGCGAGGCAGAAGCTACAGCTTCGAGCCCATGAGCCGGGCCAGGTCCACAGTGCGCACCGAATAGCCCCACTCATTGTCGTACCAGGCCACCACCTTCACGTAGTTGCCGCTGCCGCCCATGACATAGGTGAACTGGGCATCGACGATACTGGAGCGGTTGTCGCCTTTGTAGTCGATGCTTACCAGCGGCTCCTCGGAGAAGCCCAGGATGCCCTTCAGCGAGCCATTGGCCGCATCGCGGAAAGCCTTGTGCAGCGCCTCGGTCGTGGTTTCCTTTTCCAGCAGGGCAGTGAAGTCCACCACCGATACAGTCGAGGTCGGGACGCGCAGGGCATAGCCGTCGAACTTCCCCTTCAATTCGGGGATGACCAGCGCGACCGCCTTGGCAGCGCCGGTGGTCGTCGGGATGATGCTCATCGCGGCGGCGCGGGCGCGGCGCAGATCCTTGTGCGGCAGATCGAGGATCTTCTGATCATTCGTATAGGCGTGGATGGTGGTCATCAACGCCCGCACGATCCCGAAGTTGTCCTGCACAACCTTGGCTGCCGGGGCCAGGCAGTTGGTGGTGCAGCTGGCGTTGGAGACGATGTGATGCTTGGCCGGGTCGTACATGCCCTCATTGACGCCCAGCACGATGGTCAGATCTTCGCCCTTGGCCGGTGCGCTGATGATGACCTTCTTCGCGCCGGCGTCCAGGTGCTTGCCGGCATCGTCCCGGCTGGTGAACTTGCCGGTCGACTCGATCACGATATCCGCGCCGACATCCTTCCACGGCAGGGTGGAGGGGTCCTTCTCGGTGAAGAACTTGACAAAGTCGCCATCCACCACCAGGCCATTGTCCTTAACCTCAACCGTGCCGTGGAAATGGCCATAGTTGGAGTCGTACTTGAAAAGGTGCGCCATGGTGGGCATATCACCGATATCGTTGATGCCCACTACATCAAAGTCCTTCGGGTAGTTCTCCTTGATGATCTTGAGCACCTGGCGGCCGATGCGGCCGAAGCCATTGATCCCGATACGAATTGCCATGATAGTGTCTCCTTGTAACTGAGATTCAATTGCCCGGGGAAGAACTTATGTCCGGACCCTCAGCGAAGCGCCCGGACAGCGCCAGGACATGCATGATGGCCTGCGCCAGCCGATCCGCATCGTGACGCCACGATCGATGTTCATCCACCAGCGGCGCGCTGTGGATCCGGATGGTTGGGCTGCTGCCGTTGTGATGAACGCCTTCCGGGCGAACATACGTGAAGTTGGAACCGGGCGCCAGAGGCGGGAAGCGATCGTTAGCCAGCACGATATCGAATAGGCCCCTGCCCACATGACGTTCGATGGCACGCACATGATCCTCTACCGTGAAGCCCTCCGTCTCGCCGCGCTGCGTGGCCACATTGCAGACATACACTTTGAGCGCCGAGCTGGAACGAATTGCCTCGGCGATGCCGGGCACCAGCAGATTGGGCAGGATGCTGGTGAACAGGCTGCCCGGCCCCAGGACGATCAGATCGGCAGACAGGATGGCCTGGATTGCGCCGGGGTAGGCGGGAGCGTCATCCGGCTGCAGAAACACCCGCTCAATCGTCCCCAGCCCTTCAGGGATAGCTGATTCGCCGGCCACGCGGCGCGTGCTGTCGGTCAGCGTCTCACGCAGATCAGCCATGAGCGTAACGTCGGCCAGCGTTGACGGCAACACTTTTCCCCGGATGGCGAGCACACGGCTGCTTTCGATCAGCGCCTGCTCGAAGCTTCCGGTGACGCTGCTGAGCGCCGTGATGAACAGGTTGCCAAAGCTGTGGCCTTCCAGCCCGCCTTCGCCAAAGCGGTACTGAAACAGCTGAGTCATCAACCCTTCATCACGCGCGAGGGCCGCAATGTTGTTGCGGAAGTCCCCGGGGGGCAGCACTCCCAGGTCGCGGCGCAGACGGCCCGAACTTCCGCCATCATCGGCGACCGTGACTACAGCGGTCAGGTTGGCCGTATGCGCCTTCAGGCCGCGCAGCAGAGTGGGAAGCCCCGTTCCCCCGCCAATCGTCACGATCTTGGGGCCTCGCTGGCCCCGCCGATGCTCCATCATGGCCTCGATCACTTCCGCGCCGCCCATCGCCAGGGGCCGGAGGATGGCCTGGTTGATACGGATCACAGCCAGCACCGCACAGGCAAACCCCGCCAGCCCGGCGACAGCTCCGAGGATCCACAGCGGGGCGCGCACCAGATGCAGCAGGTGCGACCACAGCAGCGATGGCCGAGCGCGATAGAGGGCTAACACCACCAGCGCGAACCCGACTCCCATCAGCCCGGAGGATGCGATCAGGAATGCTAACCAGCGTTTGACTCCAATGCCGGGAGTCAACCATTTCAGGAGCATACGGGGCTTCGGGCGCTGAGTGGTCACAACTGGCCCCTGGAGGTATGCGAGAGCCGATGGCGAAGGGACTGCCACCGCAATTTACCGTACACCAAAAAGTGATCATAGCATGGGGCATGAAAGGCTGTCAAAGCCCGTGCGTGACGTTTGTCCTACTATCTGCCGGTATAAAAAGCCTGATTTCTCCCCGCTGCCTGCATGAGGCTGGCATCAGGGTCTTGTAGCCCGCCGGGGAAGATGATACAACAGGCATGGTCTTCTTCACCTGCTGGCAAGGAGCTCACTATGGCTAACTTTGACCTGATGCGTCGGCTGGCCCTTCCAGAGGGCGGCAAGATCATTCTGCTGGTTATGGACGGACTGGGGGGGCTGCCGCTCGAAGTGGATGGCCCTACCGAGCTGGAAGCCGCCAGCACCCCCAATCTGGATAGGCTGGCCCGTGAGGGCAGCACGGGCATGACGATCCCGATCGCGCGCGGGGTGGAACCGGGCAGCGGCCCTGCGCATCTGGCACTGTTTGGCTATGATCCGCTGGTCTACGACATCGGCCGGGGGGCGCTGGAAGCAGCAGGCATCGGCATCCAGATTGGCCCCGGCGATGTGGCTGCCCGGGGCAACTTCTGCACTGTGGACGCAAACGGTCTGATCAGCGATCGTCGGGCCGGGCGCATCGCCACCGAGAAGAGCGCGAAGGCCGTTGAAGCCATGCGTGCTGTGAAAGTGCCCGGTGTGGAGATCGAGGTGCAGCCGGTCAAGGAGCATCGCTTCGCCCTGGTGCTGCGCGGCCCGGGCCTGGATGCGCGCGTCAGCGAGACCGATCCTCTGGGCACCAACCTGGCGCCGCTGCCAGCCAGGGCAGAAGCTCCTGAGGCGCAGCGCACTGCCGAGGCAGTCAACCAGTTCATCGAGGGTGCCCGCCGGGTGCTGGCCGATCACCATCCGGCCAACATGATCACCCTGCGTGGCTTCGCCACCGACCCTGCCCTGCCCAGCTTCCAGGATGTCTACAGGCTCAACCCCGCCTGCGTGGCCGTCTACCCGATGTACAGGGGGGTGAGCCGGCTGGTGGGCATGCAGATCATCCAGACCGGCCCCGGCGATACGCCGCTGGATGAGTTCCAGAAAGTCGGCGCTATCTGGGCCGACTATGATTTTGTGTTCTGCCACATCAAAGCCACCGACAGCCGCGGCGAGGATGGCAGCTTCGAGGCAAAGGCGGCGGTGATCGAGGAGGTTGATGCGGCGCTGCCGGCTCTGCTGGACCTCAACCCGGATGTGCTGATCGTCACTGGCGATCACTCGACTCCTGCCCGGCTGCGTTCCCACTCGTTCCACCCGGTTCCCCTGCTGCTCTGGGCGCCCGCAACCCACATGCGCGGGCGGTCTACCGGCTTCGGTGAGCGCGAGTGCATGGCTGGCCCGCTGGGGCAGTTCCCTGCCACAGACCTGATGCCGCTGGCGCTGGCTCACGCCCGGCGGTTGGGCCGCTACGGCGCGTAGATCATCCATTCGGATGAAGCCAACAGCGGCGGCCTCCAGGCCGCCGCTGCGCATTCCAGCAAGAAGCGTTCTTACCGGCGCCGCAGCTCCCGCCACGACAGGGCAGCGATCAGGATAGCTTCCACCAGGGCCCCGCCGAATAGCAGCGCAAAGGCATCGATCCAGAAGCGCTCCGGGTACAGCCGGATCAGGGTATCCGATGTGGGGAATATCCACGTGTCGCCCTGGAAGAACAACAGATGAAACTGCGTAAACAGCCAATCGAATGCCAGCGCCACGGCAGCGATCCCCCCCACCAGCAGCGCCACCGTCAGGATGCCTCCGCCCAGCAGGCTGCGCGCCAGCGCGGCGTGATTTCCCGGGCTGGCAGCCAGCAGCCCGACGCAAAATATCACCACGGCCAGCAGCGCCAGGCCAGAACGCACCAGCCGCTGAGTGACCAGCTTGACGTCGTACATGTGCGACAGCTCGCGCTCGTTGAACACGGGTGCGCCGTCGGGGAACGTCAGGTCGCCCAGAAAATGGATGTCCTCATCATTGAACAGGTAGGCCAGCCCCAGGGGGCCATATAGCAGCCGATCCTCCCGGGTCATGCCAAACGGATCGGGGGGAAAGCCCGGCCGGTTGTACTCCCAGGTCATGAACAGCGGACTCATCAGCAGGCGCGCGTTGATCAGGATCAGCACCAGGGGCAGCGCGGCTGTGATGATCAGCCCAACCAGCGCCGCCAGCCAGCCCGGCAGCAAGCGCCCGGCAGGGAGCGATGTGCTTTCCATGCGACCTCCTTTACTGGCAGGGCAGCTCGCTGCTGCCGCTCAGGACGAAACTCACCAGGATCAGATCGGTCATCAGTTCCACGGCTGCGCGATCGTCGGTGAAGACCGGGCCGCTGGCCGGCGTCGGACGAAGCTGATCACTGGCCTGCTGGAGCACCTGCGGAAGCAGCGGATGCACACCATCAGGCAGCGCCTTCAGATTAGCCTGCAGATTCTCAGGAGAAGTTGGCTGTGCTGTCGCATACAGGATGGTGTTGCAGCTGTTGGGCACATCCACCACATGGACGGAGGCAAATACCTCCGCCAGCGTGGCGGCAAACGCTGCGATGAGGCGCCGATCCCCTGACGTGCGGCCTACATTGATCGCCACCACACCCCGCCCCGAAAGGTGATCCCGGGCTTCTTGAAAGAACTCCACCGTGGACAGGTGCCAGGGGATATACGGCAGTCGGTAGGCATCCACCCCGATGACATCATACGTGCGGCGGCTGGCTGCCAGGGCGGTGCGGCCATCCTGGACGATCACATTGACGTTGGCTTCTGTCATGCCAAAGTACTCGCGCCCCACCCGGATGATGGCCGGGTCAATCTCCATTCCATCGATCGGGATAGGCCCGAACACCGCTGTATACTGCTTGGGGATCGTGCCGCCCGCCAGCCCGACCATGGCCATGCTGGTTACATCTGCGGGTGAGAAAGGCGGTGCATTGAAAAACGGAGCCGCCAGAAAATAGTCCCAGGTGCCGCCGGTAGCCAGGAAGTCGGGATAGTCCGGGAAGTACTCAGAATGTATCCCCTGCCCCTCGTTAAGCAGCAGGACATTGGCCGTGCCCCAGCGAGCCACCTGAATGTAGTTGTAGGCCGACTCCTCCTCGTAGATCAGCGTGGCATTGCGCGGCGGAGGGCGGAGCGGGCCGCGCAGCACGAGCAGGGCCAGCCCGATGATGATCGCCGGCATCCAGATCAGCTTCAGGGCTTCGCGTCGATCGATCTGCCCAAGCCCGATCAGGGCGACCAGCCACAGCATCCCGGCCAGGCTCATGAAGCTGAGATTGGTGCCGATGGCAGGGATCAGGATCAACACCGGCAGGAACGTTCCGATGATGCTGCCCACAGTTGAGATGGCGTACATCCGGCCCGCAATGCGTCCTGCGCTGGCCGTATCCTGGATCGCCAGCCGTATCGCAAAGGGCGATACGGTCGCCAGGAGCGTCACCGGGACAGAGAACAGCGCCAGCACCGCAACGAACGACCCGACCAGCGTCGCTGCCTGGATGTTCAGGACAGCCTGCGCGGCCAGCTGAAGCACCGGCCGGGCCGCAATCGGGATCAGGGCCGTGCAGAAGGCGCCCCAGGCGATCGTGCGATAGAACGTCACCGGCCGGGGCGACCGGTCGGCGATGCGCCCTCCCAGAAAATACCCGGCGGTCAGGTAGAGCAGGATCAGGCCGATGATGGTGGCCCAGACGAGGTTGCTTGTCCCGAACACGGTGCCCAGCAGACGCGAGGCGCTCAGCTCGACGCCTAACGTGGTCAGGCCGGCAGTGAAAACGGTGACATAGAGATAGCGGAGTGAAGGTTGCTTCAATAGAGCGTCTCCTCAGAATGAACGCGGATTATAGCCTGCCGGTGGAACGGATGGCGAGCAGGGCGGCGCGACTCTCCTGCGATGCGCTATAATTCAGCCCGTATCTGTGCCTGTCCTGCGAGCTTGCGCCGCCCTGCTGGTTATTAAAGGAATGCTCATGTCTGACGATGATCGCCTGGTCTCCGGCCAGCGCAAGCCCGAAGACAGTGCGACCCATATCGACGCCGCCCTCCGGCCGCGCCTGCTGAGCGACATCTACGGCCAGGAGGCGCTGGTGGAGAATCTTCGCATCCTGATCGAGGCGGCCCGCTCACGTGGCGAAGCCCTGGATCACATTCTCTTCTACGGGCCGCCAGGGCTGGGAAAGACCTCGCTCAGCCATGTGATGGCCAATGAGATGGGGGTCAACATCCGTGTGACCGCCGGGCCGGTCATCGAACGGGCGGGCGATCTGGCGGCGATCCTGACGAACCTGCGCAAGGGCGATATCCTGTTCATCGACGAGGTGCACCGGCTGGGCCGCGCCGTGGAGGAGGTGCTGTACCCGGCTATGGAGGACTACGCTCTTGACATCGTCATCGGCAAGGGCCCCAGCGCGCGCAACATCCGTCTCAAGCTGCCCCGCTTCACCGTGATCGGGGCTACGACCCGGCTGGCGTTGATGACAGCTCCACTGCGGGCCCGCTTCGGCGCTGTCTACCGCCTGGATTTCTATAGCACGGAAGCGCTCACCCGCATCATCAAGCGGGCTGCCGAGATGCTGAATGTGCCCATCGAGCCGGAGGGTACAGCCGAGCTGGCCCGCCGGGCCCGCGGGACGCCGCGCGTTGCGCTGCGCCTGCTCCGCCGGGTGCGGGACTTCGCTCAGGTGCGCGCTGCGGGTCGCATTACGCTGGAAGTTGCGCAGGATGCGCTGAACCTGCTGGAGATCGACGCGCTGGGGCTGGATGACATCGACCGCCGGGTGCTGCATGCCATCATCGATAAGTTCAACGGCGGGCCGGTTGGGCTGGACACCATTGCGGCGGCCATCAGCGAGGAAGCGGACACGATCATGGATGTCTACGAGCCGTATCTGCTTCAGCTTGGCTTCCTGGAGCGCACCCCGCGGGGGCGGGTTGCCACACGCCGCGCTTACGAGCATCTGGGCTACCCGGGTGAACAGGCCGGGCAGCAGAGGCTGTTCTGAATCATGTGCCGCAGTATAAAGCAGCTCCGCCAGACTGACCGGCTGCCAACCGACGAAGAGATCGCCGCCGCCGCATTGCAGTATGTGCGCAAGGTCAGCGGCTACCGCAAACCCTCGCGCGCCCGCCAGCCGGCTTTTGACCGGGCCGTTGAGGAGATCACCGCATCGACGCGGCGCCTGCTGGACGATCTGCGCGAAACCTGAGCCGCTCCCCTGTGCTCAGTGCCTCATAGTGACCTCCGCTGTCAGGGGAATCGCTGATCCGGGAACTGTATGAATGCGGATGGCGTTCTACTGGTAGCAGTCCTGCGGCGACGGAGGAGAAACCTATGAGCCAGCCCATCCCGCCTGAACGTGACCGGCCTGCGCCAGCCAGGAGGCCGCCCCGCATCCCGCCCGATGAACCTGCCGCCTCGGCAGCCCAGACTCCGGTCTGGCTGTGGACACTGGTCGGTGCCATCGTCCTGCTGGCGCTGGTGGCCGGCGGCATTGGCGGCTTTATCGCCGGACGGCAGTATGAGCAGGCTGCCCGGTACGATATTTACTGGCTGCTCGGCGCTACCTTTGAGGATTCGCTTGAGGGGGTGGTGCTGGGAGCCGTCTACGCAGGCGGCCCGGCTTCGTCAGCGGGTTTGCAGGAAGGTGACAGGCTGCTCGCCATCGATGGATCGCCTGTCAGCAGCGCCGCGCAGGCGCGCCGCCGGGTGGGGCGGCACGTCCCCGGCGACATCGTCCGCCTGACCGTGGCCCGCGGGGTCTTCACCGAGCAGTTTGAAGTGCCCCTGGGCTTCGTGATCATCAGCGGGCCGCTGCCCATCGAGCCGCTGCCAACCCTCCTGCCGCCGCCGCCCATTGTGGGCACTTCGCAGGACAGCCTGCTTGGCGTGTACTACCGGATGCTCAAGCCCGGCGATCCCTTCAGCGTGACGGATGGCGCGCTGATCATCACTGCATGGCCCGGCGGCCCGGCAGCCCGGGCGGGCCTTGAGGCCGGCGATATCGTGCTGGCGGTTAATGGACAGAGCCTGTCACAGTCCCTCTCACTGGAGCAGGCTATCGCCCGTTTCGGGCCAGGCGATACTGTCCGGCTGCAGGTGCTCAAGGCGGAGGGAGTGACCACAACCGTCCGGGTGACCCTCAGCGGATGAAGCTGCTCGCCTGATACCCCCTCCCGGCAGTCCGTGTTATGCTATAGTCCACGGGCAGCGTATAGGATACGCCATCGGCCGCAGCGCACAGTTTGCCGCCCGGGTTCCCTTTCGCTCAGGACGGCGTTGCTCTTCCGTGCGGCTGATGCCAGCCTGTTTTTCTGCGTCTGCTGATTCGTGGAGGCTCGAGAGCATGGATCCCCGCATTGATCATGTTGCCCGGATACTGGTGAGCTACTGTACCGGGGTCAAACCTGAGGATCTCGTGATGATCCGGCTGACCGACCCACTGGCCGAGCCGCTGGCGCTGGCCGTCTACCGGCATGTGCTGGCAGCCGGAGGCCACGCCGTCTTCCGGATGGCTCCTGCGGGGTCAGATGAGATGTTCTACCGGTATGCCAGTGACGCGCAGCTGGATTTTCTGAACCCCGTCAATGAGTGGCTGATCGCCAACGTCGATGTCTCCATTACGCTGGCGGCCGAATCCAATACCCGCGCCCTGACGAGCATCGACCCGGCTCGCCTGGCGCGCGCCCGCAAGGCCAATGCGCCGATCACCCGGACTTTCATGACCCGCCAGGCTTCTGGCGCGCTGCGCTGGACCCTGACACAGGTCCCGACGCAGGCATCCGCGCAGGATGCCGAAATGAGCCTGACCGAATACGAGGACTTTGTCTATAACGCGTGCATGATCCACCTGCCGGATCCGATCAGCTTCTGGCAGGAGATGTCCCGCGAGCAGGAACGGCTGGTAAACTGGCTCAGGGGAAAGCGGCAGATGATCGTCAAGGGCGAGCACATCGACCTGAGCCTGTCGATCGCCGATCGTGTCTTCATTAATGCGGATGGCAAGAAGAACTTCCCGGATGGCGAGATCTTCACCGGCCCGGTGGAAGACTCCGTCAACGGATGGGTACGCTTTACTTACCCGGCTGTCTACGGCGGTCGTGAAGTGGAAGGGGTCGAACTGACCTTTGAGAACGGCCGGGTGATCAAAGCCACAGCGAGCAAAGGCGCCGACTATCTCAACTCCGTGCTGGATACGGATGCCGGGGCCCGCTACCTGGGCGAGTTTGCCATTGGCACCAATACGGGTATCACCCGCTTCACCCGCAACATCCTGTTCGACGAAAAGATCGGCGGGACGGTGCATATGGCTGTGGGGGCCGGCTACCCGGACACTGGCTCGCACAACGAGTCGGCAGTGCACTGGGATATGATCTGCGATATGCGCTCCGGCGCGGAAATCCGCGTTGACGGCGATTTGTTCTACCGGGATGGCAGCTTTCAGGTCTAGGACGCTTTACATCTGCATACCCTCGAGAGGAGCAAGAATGGACCCCCGAATCGATAAGATGGCCGAGGTGCTGGTCAACTACTCGACCGAGGTCCGGCCCGGCGATCTGGTCATGATTCATCTCTATGAGCCGATTGCCGAGCCGCTGGGGCTGGCGCTGCAGCGGCATGTCCTGATGGCGGGTGGGAATCCGGTTTTCCGGATGGCACCCAGCGGAGCGGATGAGGTGCTCTATCGCTATGGGAGCGAAGCCCAGCTCGACTACCTGGATCCCGTCTTTCACTGGCTGATGAGCCACATTGACGTGCGGCTGGCGGTGCGCGCCCCGGTCAATACCAAATCCCTCACCGGCATCGATCCGGCGCGTATCTCCCGCTTCCAGAAATCGCAGGCGCCGATCATGGAAGCCTTCATGGATCGGCAGGGACGCGGTGAACTGCGCTGGGCGCTGACCCAGTTCCCGACCCAGGCTGCTGCCCAGGACGCTGACATGAGCCTGAGTGAGTACGAAGACTTTGTTTTCGGGGCGGCGATGGTCCACCTGGATGACCCGGTGAGCTACTGGCGGCAGAAGTCCGCCGAGCAGCAGCGCCTGATCGACTGGCTTAAGGGGCATGACAGGGTAGAGATCAAGGGCGAACACATCGACCTGAGCCTGTCGATCAAAGACCGCGTATTCGTCAATGCAGACGGCAAACGCAACTTCCCGGATGGGGAGATCTATACCGGCCCCGTTGAGACTTCCGTCAACGGTTGGGTGCGCTACACCTACCCGGCGATCAAGGATGCCCGCGAGGTCGATGGCGTCGAACTGGTCTTTGAGGAGGGTCAGGTGACCCGGGCAACCGCCAGCAAAGGCCAGGATTATCTGAACGCGATCTTGAATACCGACCCGGGCGCGCGCTATCTGGGCGAGTTCGCGATCGGGACCAACGAGATGATCCAGCGGTTCACCCGCAACATCCTGTTCGACGAAAAGATCGGCGGGACAGTGCACATGGCCGTGGGGGTAGGCTACCCGAATACTGGCTCAACCAACCGGTCGGCCATTCACTGGGACATGATCTGCGACATGCGCTCAGGCGGAGAAATCCGGGTAGATGGCGATCTGTTCTACCGGGATGGCAAGTTCCTGGTGTAAGCCCTGTCGTTTTCAGGGATTCACAAGCTGCTGGACCAGGGGCTGTAGGCGCGTCCAGTCCCGATTGCGCGCATAGGCGACTGCCAGGGTTTCCAGAGCCAGCCGGTCACCAGGGGCCTGCGCCACCTGCGACTCCAGGAAGGCGACGACCGTTGCGGGGATGGGCTTGTCGTCAGTGAACAGGGCCTCGTAGGCTTTGCGCATCTGGCTGACAAACGCCTGCATCCGCGCATAGTCGCGGCGTTCGCGCAGCAGCCAGCGGATCGTCTCAACCAGTTCGCCGGGCGCCAGCGGCTTGATGAGATAGTCGCGGGCGCCGGCACGCATCGCGTGGCGGATATCGTCGGCATCATTGACTACCGAAAGCATGACTACCTGGGCATCCGGGTTGTCACGCAGGATGGCCCGTGTGGCCTCAGCTCCATCCAGCCCCGGCATGTCGTAATCCATGATCACCACATCGGGCTGGTGCTGCCGTGCCAGGGCAATTGCATGTTCTGCGGACCCTGCCGATTCGATAATCTCAAACTCCGGCGCCGCCGCCAGCATGGCCTCCGCCTGCTGCAGCGATTCCGCCAGATCAGTGACGATCATCAGCTTGGTGGTTGGCTCACTCATGGGGCCATCCTTACCGGGATAAAGGCATAAGCATCGCCACAACTATAACAGCATGGCCGGAACATGGGAAGTGTGCCGGATTCAGCGAGCCGGCCCTCCTCTGGACTCCCTCCGGCCAATGCTGTTTGTCTGCCACAAAGGTGACAGATCACGGCTGACCCTGCCGCTGTCACCTGCTATCATGTCAGGTAACAGCCGCGGCCAGGCTCTGCCTCCCCGGCGCGGCCTGTGTGTATTCCGAGGAGTGGACGACATGCTGCAGGCCGATGCGGTGGTGCGGACTACCTGCCCCTACTGTGGTGTGGGGTGCCAGATCGATCTCCATGTACGTGAGGGGGTCGTGTTCCGGGTCGGTGCGCCGTTCGATGCTCCTCCCAATCATGGCAGGTTATGCGTTAAGGGGCGCTTTGGCCTCGACTATCTCTGGCACCCGGATCGGCTGACGACGCCCCTGATCCGTCGTGACGGAGCCCTGCAGCCGGCGACCTGGGACGAAGCCCTCGATCTGATAGCCGGGAGGCTGGCCAGCATCCGCGCTGAGAGCGGGCCTGATGCGATCGCCTTCCTGTGCAGCGCCAAATGCACCAATGAAGAAAACTACCTGATGCAGAAGCTGGCGCGGCAGGTGATCGGGACACATAACATCGACCACTGTGCCCGGCTTTGCCACGCCAGCACGGTGACCGGCCTCGGGCAGGCCTTCGGCAGCGGTGCGATGACCAACTCAATCGATGATCTCGACCGGGCCCGCGCGATCCTGGCGATAGGCACCAACACCACCGAGCAGCACCCCGTCCTCAGCCTGAAGATCAAGGAAGCTGTGCGGAAGCACAACGCGCAGCTGATCGTCGCCGATCCCCGACGGATCGAGCTGGCTGACTTCGCTACACTGGTGCTCCAGCACCGCGCCGGGACTGATCTGGCCCTGCTGAACGGGCTGGCGTACCTGATCGTGCGTCTCGGCCTGTATGACACAGCGTTCATCCAGGAACGGACAGAAGGCTTTGAGGAGTGGCAGGCCGCGATCGCCCAGTATCCGCCGGAGCGCGCCAGCGCCATCACCGGCGTGCCGGTTGAAGACCTGGAGCGCGCAGCCCGGCTGTATGCGACGAATCGCCCGGCCAGCATCTTCTATGCGATGGGCATCACCCAGCATACGACAGGCCACCAGAACGTGCTGGCGATCGCCAACCTGGCGATGCTGACCGGGAACATCGGGGTGCCGGGCGGGGGGGTCAATCCGCTGCGCGGGCAGAATAATGTGCAGGGCTCCTGTGACATGGGCGGCCTGCCAAATGTGTATCCGGGCTACCAGCGGGTTGACGACGAAACTGTGCGGGCCAGGTTCGCGGCTTTCCACGGCGTCGCGCAGCCGCCGCCGCGCCCCGGGCTGACCCTGATCGAGATGATGCAGGCCGCCCACGACGGGCGGGTGCGGGCATTGTACTTCATGGGTGAGAATCCGGTGATGAGCGATCCGGACGCCCGGCATGTTCGGCAATGTCTTGAGCATACGGAGCTCCTCATTACGCAGGACATCTTTTTGAATGAGACCTGCGAACTGGCCGATGTAGTGCTGCCAGCCGCGGCCTTCGCCGAGAAGGATGGGACCTTCACCAACACCGAGCGCCGTGTGCAGCGGGTGCGCCGGGCGACTGCGCCGCCGGGCGAGGCCCGCGCCGACTGGCAGATCCTGTGCGATCTGGCCCGCCGCCTCGGCGCGCAGGGCTGGGAATACAGCAGCCCTGCGGACATCATGGCCGAGATTGCAGCCGTGACACCCAGCTACGGCGGCATCAGCTATGAGCGGCTGGAGCAGGGCCCCGGGCCGCAGTGGCCCTGCCCATCCCTGGACCATCCGGGGACGCCGATCCTGCACCGCGAGCGGTTCACGCGGGGGCGCGGGCGCTTCCATCCGGTGGATTATCTGCCGCCGGCTGAGCCGCCAGACCCGGAATTCCCCCTCGTCCTGACGACCGGCAGGATCCTGCAGCACTATCATACCGGCAGCATGACACGCCGGGTCGGCGGGCTGGACTACCTCGCGCCGGAGGAACGTGTTGAAATCCACCCGCTGGATGCGGCCCGGCTGGGCATCCGGGATGGCGACTGTGTGCGCATCACATCGCGGCGAGGCTCGGTGACCGCGCGGGCCTGGATCACCGCCAGGCCGCGCCCGGGGTTGGTATTCATGACCTTCCACTTCGCCGAGGCGCTGGGCAACGAGCTGACGATCAGCGCCCTTGATCCGGTGGCCAGGATCCCGGAGTACAAGGTGTGCGCGGTGAGGCTGGAAAGCGCAGAATCCTCCTGAAAGCCAGCCTGCCCCCATGCATAAGACTCCCTGCGGGCGCACCGGCGCGCCCGCAGGCTTTTCCAGTTCCCGGCAGCACACTGCTGTTAAAAAAGATACAAGTGGTATACTTTATTTATGCTTGTATTCTTGAAGCGGAGGGACCGCATCATGATCCGCCCTGACAGAACCGTCCTGAGCACCTGCCCGTTCTGTGGAGTGGGCTGCCAGATGAATCTCCATATCAAAGACAGCACAATCTACCGGGTCGATGCGCCGTTCGACGCCGCGCCCAACTACGGTATGCTGTGCGTCAAGGGGCGGTTTGGGACGGACTATGTCATGCACCCATCGCGGCTGAAGACCCCCCTGATCCGGGCCAACCGCGATGAGCCGCGCACGGCGCCGGCGCAGTGGCGGGAGGCGACCTGGGAAGAGGCGCTCGACTTCGTGGCCGACAATCTGGTGCGGATCGCGCAGCAGCACGGAGGCGAATCAATCGCTGCGTTTGCCTGTGCCAAGGCGACGAATGAGGATAACTACCTGCTTCAGAAGCTTATCCGTGCCTGCTTCAAATCCAACAACGTTGACCACTGCTCGCGGCTGTGCCACTCAGGCAGCGTGACCGGGCTGCAGCTGGCCATCGGCTCCAGCGCGATGAGCAATTCCATCGCCGAGATGGAGCATCTGGACACTTTCATCGTGACCGGGTCCAATACGACGGAGACACACCCGGTGATCAGCAACTTCCTTAAGCGAGCAGTGCGCAGGAATGGCGCGAAGTTGATCGTCATCGATCCACGGCAGATCGAAATGACAGATTTCGCCACGCTGTGGCTGCGGCAGGCTCCCGGCACGGATGTTGCCCTGTGGCAGGCGATGGCCCATGTGGTCGTCAAAGAAGGGCTGACCAACCGGGAATTCATCAACGAGCGCACCGAAGGGTTCGATGAGTATGTCGAATCTCTGGAGCATGCCACCCCGGAATGGGCCGAAGAAGTCACCGGCGTCCCGGCTGACGATATTCGCAGGGCAGCGCGGCTGTATGCCACAGCAGGCGCGGCTGCCATCTACTGGGGGATGGGCATTTCGCAGAGCGTGCACGGCACCGACAACGCGCTGGCTATCACCAATCTGGCGTTGATGTGTGGGCATCTTGGCAAGCCCGGAACCGGGTTGAATCCGCTCCGCGGGCAGAACAACGTACAGGGCTGCTCGGACAGCGGCGGACTCCCCCCATACTTCACTGCCTATCAGCGTGTAGACAGCACCGAGGCGCGCCAGCGCTTTGAAAGGGCCTGGGGCGGGCATGCGCTCAACCCCACCCCCGGGCTGACGGTGACGGAGATCATGGATGGGGCCATCGACGGGCGCATCCGGGCGATGTACATCATGGGCGAAGATCCGATGACCAGCGAGCCGAACCTGGAGCACGCCCGGCATGCGATGGAAGCCCTCGAGTTCATCGTCTGCCAGGATATCTTTATGAACTCATCGGGTGAGCTGGCGGACGTGATCCTTCCTTCGACGTCTTTTGCCGAGAAGGACGGCACCTTTACCAACTCGGATCGGCGCGTGCAGCGGGTGCGGCGGGCATTGCCCCCGGTGGGCAGTTCGCGGCCCGACTGGGAGATCCTCTGCGACCTGGCGCAGCGGATTGAGAGGCGGCTCGGCATGACGACCAGCGCCGGTTTTGCCTTTACGCACCCCTCCGAGATATGGGAGGAGATGCGGCGCCTGACTCCCGACTTCTGGGGTATCACCTATGAAAGGCTCGAGCGTGAAGGTGGGGTTCACTGGCCGTGCCCCTCGGAGGATCATCCGGGCAGCCCGTATCTCTTCCAGGAGGATTTCCCCCGGGGGAAGGGGAAGTTCTGGGAGCTGGAGTACGGGACGACCAGCGAGCTGCCGGATGAGCACTATCCGTTCATCCTTTCAACGGGGCGGGTGCTGTATCACTGGCATGGCGGCACCATCACGCGCCGCCAGGGGCTGGGTCTGGATGCCATCTGGCCGGAAGCCGCTGTGGAGATGCACCCCGATGATGCGGTCCAGCTGGGACTGGTGACCGGTGACTGGGCGCGGGTATCCTCGCGGCGCGGGGCGATTGTGCTGCGGGTGCTCGTGACCGGGCGGTCGCCGGCAGGGACCGTGTTCATCCCCTTTCACTTTGCAGAGGCGGCCGCGAACGTCCTCACTAACAACCAGGTCGATCCCCGGGCGAAAATACCGGATTATAAGCTTTGTGCGGTCGCAGTGGAGAAAACTTCTGCCCCGCCCGATCGCCCCGGAGCCGATCAGCCGCTGACGGAGCGCGGCGCGATCATGGACCGAACGCAGCAGGTTCACTGACATCGGCGGCGCACAGGTCGCCGCAGCCGGGCGTCAGGGCTGCCAGACAAGCAGGTCGTCGAAGCGCGCTTCGACCGGCGCAGGCTCAAAGCTGGTCGCGACAAGCGCGATATCACCGCCTGTAAACCGTTCATCTTGGACACCGGGATACTGCTGACCGTTGATCGCAAGGGCGATCAGCGGTCCGATGCAGGATAGGCGCAGCCGGTTCTGGGAACGGCCCGTGCGAATCCCCTCTGCCCCCCGCCAGCGGATCAACCGCTCAAAGTGGCCGTCAACCACGGCGAAGATCGAGTACATGCCATCACCGGAGATGCGGGCCCAGTAGCCATCCCCATCTGGCTGGACGCGGCAGGCCACCCCGTAACCCGCATTGCCATTGGCGGGCCCGTCCAGCCATGACGCCTTCACATCGATCACAACATCCGCATAGCTGAGCCCGGCAGCCCCCCACATCGACACCCCGGCCCCGGCGGCCCGCACGAAATACTGCCCGCTGTCATAGCCAACATCGCCGGGCGTGTAGCTGCCTGCATCCCATCCTGAGGCAGGATCGTTGAAATCCTCGGTCAGCGTCAGAACCAGCACCGGAGTCGGCGTAGGCGCCGGCGTGGGTGTGGGCGTTGGTGGGCGGGTCGGGATCGCCGGGAGAGACGCGCAGGCGGTCAGCAGACAGGCTGCCGCTCCAGCCCGGATCCGGTAAAGAGCGCGTGCGTACATGGTGGAAGGAGGTGGGAAAATGGGCCCGGCAGGATTCGAACCTGCGACCAACCGGTTATGAGCCGGCCGCTCTAACCGCTGAGCTACGAGCCCCAGAGCGGGCAACGGGATTCGAACCCGTAACAACAGCTTGGAAGGCTGATGTGTTACCGTTACACCATGCCCGCGATGCAAGCTATTGTAGCGCCGAATGCGGCTGGCTTCAACCGCCGGGAGTCTGGCGCCGCCAGTGACGGCGGCTACAAACCCGCCGGGCTCTCTAACCACGGCACACCCAGCCGGGTGAACTTATCGAGGAACAGCGCCAGCTGGCGTTCCAACTGCTCCGCGGTCGAAAACGCCCAGATCTGATCCTCGCCGTCGTGCTCCAGGACGTAAGCATCCCGGCTGGAAACCCGGGTATGTAGACGGCCCTGCCAGCCCGGGACGACCTGCTGGGTAGAGGGGTCGATGATCTTGAAACGATCCAGGTTAATTGTGTAGCGATGGACAACGTTGCCCGGCAGGATGGTGGCCCATTCGCCATGCTCGAAGTGCACCCGGGCGATCACATCCGATCGAAGGTAGCGGATGAAGCGCACATTGGCCAGATAGGTGTCAAAAGTGCGATCCACCCGATCCTGAAGCTTCACCATCACGTCGCTGCTCTTCAATATATAGCCCAGCGCGGCCAGCGGCTGTTCGAGCGCAGCCGCGATAGGCATATTGAAGCTTTGCTGAAGGGCGGCAACGTCGGGGGGATCATCCGGCAGCGGGTTGTGAGGCAGCTGCCATATATAGTCATTGATGCGCGTCATCTACCTTCCTCATCGGCGTGTCAGTACAATTGTAAACTCCCCGGAGAACGCCCCATCCCCTTCGGCCAGCCGCAGCACCCGCGGCGAATCATCGGCGGTGATGCCGCCCAGTGCGGGGTCGCCCTCAATGTACAGCTGGGTTGTCAGCGGCGTTGCGTCCGGATGGCTCACCTTCAGGTGAATATGCGACGGCCTGCCAGCGTAAGGCGGGGGAACAATCGTCTGGAAGCGATAACTTCCGGCCTCGTCCGTCTCGATCCGGCCCCGATAGTCAAAAGTATCGGCGGTGCTGTACTCGCCGTTTACGCCCGCCTGCCAGACATCGATCACGGCCCCGTTCAGCGGCACGCATCCCTGCGCGCCGGCCAGGTAGACTGTCCCGGTGAGGGTCAGCACATCGCCCCCGGCGTTGTCGGGCGCGATATGTTCACGGAAGGGCGCATCCTCCAGGAAGAAAGGGCCTTCCATGTCGGCTTCGGTCGGGAGGCAGCTCACCACCGGCACGCCGGCATCGCTTCGGGGTGCCAGCGCGTCAGTGCAGGCGGCCAGCGAAGCAGCCAGCGCTGCAAGGATCAGGGATCGCCCTGGGCGCATCATGACTCTGCGACGTCCAGAGTTGTGTCTTTGCGGCGCTTGCCGCGCCGGGTCATCTGCCGGATCCGGTCAAGGTCAAAGCCCTGCTCCAGTCCCCATTCGATCTTTGGCTTGAGGGCGCCGGTCGGGCAGACTCCCACACATTGGCCGCAGAACACGCAGGTAGTATCCGGCATCGGCAGATCCTGAAAGGTTGCGATGTGGGAGTGGAAGCCGCGCTCACCGAAGTTCAGCGCAAAGGCGAACTGGCCATCATCAGCGCATATTTGCACGCAGCGCCAGCACATCACGCACTGGGAGTAATCGCGGATGTAAAAGGGGTTGTCATCCTTGACCTCGAACTCGCGGCGTGCGCCTTCTGCAAAGCGCTCCCGATCGGCCTGGCAGCTGTCCAGCAGAGCCTGTATATCCGGCGCTTCACTCAGATCGACCGCCGAGTTGAGCATTTCCAGGATCGTGCGGCGGCTGCGGACGGCGCGTTCGCTGGCGGTCTGGACTTCCATATCCGGCCCGCACTCGGCCACGCAGGCAGCTGCGAGCACCCGCCCGCCTTTGACCTCAACGACGCAGGCGCGGCATACGGCCGGCGGAGTCAGCGCCTCATGATAGCAGATGTGCGGAATCTCGATACCAAGCTGCCGGGCCGCCTGTAGAATTGTAGTACCGCGCGGCACAGTGATGCTCTGCCCATCGATGCTGAGCGTGAGGCTGTCATGGGACATCGGCGGTATCCTCCCTCATCCATTCGCGGGTCGGGACAGCGGGCGGGCGGTCATGCGTCAGGATGCGTTCCGGGTGTGTATACAGGTGCATGCTGTTCCGGCGCAGATACCCGATCAGGGTGATGTTCCACTCGTGCGCCAGCGCCACTGACATGCTGGTCGGCGAAGTGCGCGAGCACACAATCGGCACCTGCATGCGCCGGGCCTTATTGATCATCTCTGAGCTGATACGCCCGGAAGTTACGATGATGCGATCCCGGGTGGGGACCTCCTGCAGCAGCGCCAGCCCTCGCAGCTTATCCAGCGTGTTGTGGCGGCCCACATCCTCGGCTACCAGAAGCGGCCCCTCCAGATCGTTCAGGGTGGAGGTGTGTACCCCGCGGGCCTGGCTGTAGAGGCGGGCAGCCCGGTTCAGCTGGCCCATTAGCTCCCACAGCTGCGCGGGGGTCGCCTGAAGATCGGATTGCAGCGGGGGGAAGGCGGAGCTCATATCCTCAAACGTCACACCCCCGCCGCACCCTGAAGTCATGATCAGGCGGCGCGGCAGTTCGATGCCTGAGCGCGTCAGCCACACATCGACACATGCCCCGCTGGGGCACACATGCGTCGCCCGGATGTCTGCCAGCGAGTCGATCACGCCTTCGTTCGCCAGAAACCCGAGCGCGTGGGCTTCCTGCTGGCAGGGCGTGCTCATCACGGTAACGATTTCCTGCCCGTTGACAAAGAAGGTGATCAGACGCTCGTGAATCACCGCGGCATGGATCGTCTCATGCCCCTGGCGGGTGATGATGGTGTAAGCTGTGCCCATGACGCCATCGAGGCACGGCTCCACTCCGCTGAGGGGGACGCTGTTATCCATCATGTGAAATTGCCTCGCGGAGTCACACCCCTGGCTCCATCAGATGAGGCCACAGTTTCAGTGCGCTCAGCACCGCCGAGGCGGCCGTCTGGCCGAGTCCGCAGATCGAGGCGTCGGTCATCGTCCAACCGATATCATGCAGTGCTGCCTGATCGCCCGGTCGCACTTGCCCGGCTGCCACCCGATCCAGGATCTCCATCTGTCGCTGGGTGCCGAGCTGGCAGGGGTAGCACTTCCCACACGACTCGTGGGCGAAAAAGTGGGCTAGACCACGCAGCACCTGGCGCAGGTCCACCGTCTCATTAAACACCATTATCACGCCGGATCCCACGGGCGCGCCATGCCGCCGCAGATCCTCAAAGGTCAGCGGTGTATCCAGCTGATCAGGTGTCAGGAAGCTCCCTGCTGCGCCGCCCATCAGTACCGCCGCAGGAGACCCCGCGAAGCCGCCGCAGAACTCCTCGATCAGGTCCCGGAGCGTGATCCCGAATGGCACCTCGACCACGCCGGGGCGGTTGACATGGCCGCTGACGCAGAACAGCTTCAGCCCTACTGAGTCATGTGTCCCCCACTGGCGGAACCATGCGCCGCCGTTCAGCACAATATCAGGAATGGCTGCCAGCGTCTCGACGTTGTTGATAGCCGTGGGCTGTCCGAACAACCCCTGGGTGACAGGGAATGGGGGCTTGAGCCGGGGGAAGCCCCGTTTCCCTTCGATAGCCTCAAACAGGGCCGTCTCCTCCCCGCAGATGTAGGCTCCCGCTCCCCGCCGGATCTCGATGTCGAAGCTGAAAGCGCTGTCCAGCAGCCGTTCGCCCAGCAAACCGGCCTCGGTCATCCGGTCGATGGCCTCCTGCAGAATCGCTGTCGCCTGCGGATACTCCCCCCGGATGAACAGGTATCCCTTCTGAGACCCAATCGCGTACCCGCACAGCAGCATCCCCTCCAGGATGCGGAAGGGGTCGCCTTCCATCAGCGCACGGTCTTTGAATGTGCCCGGTTCACTCTCATCCGCATTGCAGACCACATAGCGCGGCTGCGCGGCGGCGCTGCGGGTGAAATGCCACTTCTGCCCGACGGGGAAAGCCGCGCCGCCGCGCCCTACCAATCCCGAGGCTCTGACTTCCTCGATCACCTGCTCGGGCGTCATGCTCTGCAGGGCCTTCTCCAGCGCCGAAAACGCATCATCCGCCCGGTGGGCAGGCAGATCGGTAGGCGACAGCCGGCCAATGCGACGGGTGAGGATACGCGGCTCCCCGGATACCTGTAGACCGGCGGGCCTGGCTGAGGCAGTCAGCAGGGCCGGAGCGTCCTCCACACCCACCCTGACAAACGCCTGATCATCGACCAGCGCGCCGGGAGCCTGATCGCACAGTCCCAGGCAGGTAGCCCGTTCAACGGTGATAGCCCCATCGCTGCGGGTCTCTCCAGGGTGTACCCCTGCCTGCCGGCAGGCAGCAATCAGTACCGCTTCTGCTCCGGCAACCGCACAGGCTGGATCGGTGCAGACTCGGACTATCCGCTGCCCCACCGGCTCCTGATAGAACATGGTATAGAACTGTACAACACCATGAATGTCGGCCAGGGGAACCCGCAGCGTGCGGCTGATCTCAACCAGAGCTGACTCCGGCAGGTAGCCATAGATCGCCTGTGTTTCGTGCAGCAGGGGAAGGAGATAGGTGCGGCCACCATCGGGGTATCTTTCCAGCACAGGAGCCAGCCGGGAGAGATCGAGGTTGCCGTTGGTTGTCATGCTCACTCCCTTGTCATTGCAATTCGCGCAGTCAGTCTGGCCCCGATGCAAAGGCCGCCTGAAGTCCGGGGAAGGCTGAGCCGGCGGGATAAACCGGGCTCAGCATCTGCCTGTGTCAAGTGTACTTTCCGCCCGGGGCTCATGCAAGGGCGGGGGCTGGGTTTTGCGACCACTCCGGTTACAATCTGACACAGACGCGAGGAGATCCCCATGACCGATCATGCCCGCCTGACTGCCCTCACGATCGCGCACGCCGCCGGCCTGATCGCAGCCGGCGACCTCAGCCCACGCGAGCTGGTTGAAGCCTGTCTGGCTCGGATTGAACGGCTGAACCCTGCCCTCAACGCTTTTCTGTCGGTGATGGCGGATGAGGCCCTGCGCGAGGCTCGCCATGCCAGCGAAGCGCTGGCTCGCGGCGAGCACTGGGGGCCGCTGCACGGCATCCCGGTTGCCGTGAAGGATCTGATTGACGTGGCCGGGGAATTCACCACGGCAGGCAGCCTGCTGATGGGGCAGGCCCGTGCCGCTGACGATGCCGATGTCGTGCGCCTGTTGAGGGCTGCCGGGGCGATCCTGATCGGCAAGACCAACCTGCATGAATTGGCCATCGGCGCCACCAGCGTGAACCCCCACTACGGCGCAGTCCACAACCCCTGGAACCTTGACTATAGTCCGGGGGGATCAAGCGGAGGGTCCGCGGCAGCCGTAGCGGGATGGTTGTGCCCTGCCGCGCTGGGCACGGATACTGGCGGCTCAATTCGGGTGCCCTCGGCGCTCTGCGGACTCACCGGCATGCGCCCGGGCAGCGGCCGGGTCAGCCGGCGGGGCGTCCTGCCCATGAGCTGGACTCTGGATACCGTTGGGCCGATCGCCCACACAGCCTATGATGTGGCCCTGATGCTGGATGTGCTGGATGGCCAGCCGGCAGCTCCTGCTCGCTGCCTCATGCATCTGACCGAGCCGGTGGGGGGGCTGCGGGTTGGTTTGCCCGTGGATGACTTCTTCTGGCGTGAAACGGACTATCAGGTTGTCGGGGCGGTCCGTCGAGCCGCTGAAGTCCTCAGCGATCTGGGCCTGCTGGTCGCTGAGGTGAGCCTGCCTGACGTGCAGCAGGCGCTCCAGGCCGCCAGCGTAATCAGCCTCGCGGATGCCGCGGCCTTTCATGAAGAACGGCTCGCCAGGCAGTCGCAAAGCCTTGGCGCTGATGTCCGGGCGCGTCTGGAATGGGGGGCTAATCGCAGCGGCCCGGAGTACGCCCGGGCGCGCCAGACCGGGCGTGAATGGCAGGCGCAGCTGCTCGCGCTCCTCCGTGAGAGTGTGGATATCCTGCTGGTGCCGACCACTCCCGTAGCCGCGTATCCGCTCGCGCACAGCGAAGGGCTGGCTGCCGCGCGCGAGCTGCTGCGTTTCACCTACCCATTCAGCCTGAGTGGCTTACCGGCACTTAACCTGCCGTGCGGCCTCACCGATGACGGCTTCCCGATCGGGTGCCAGCTCATCGCGGCGGGGGAAAGCATGCTCACCCGCGTTGCTCATGCCTATCAGCAGGCCACAGGCTGGCATCTTCAACGGGCGCCCCTCGAAGAAGCGTAATTGCACACGCGGAACTCCTGGCTTCACTCCTGGCTCAGCACCAGCCAGGCCAGGAGGAAGGCAGCGCTCAGCGTGGCTGAGGTAAAGAAAAGCATCTTGGCGTAGAACAGCGCAGCCGATGGGATCACATCAAACCCCAGCAGTCCGCTGATCAGCGCGATCCCCAGCAGGGTCAGCCCGACTCCCCGGGCAGTGCGGACCCGTTTATCCCCCGGAGCAGATGGCGGTCGCATCGTCGATATAGCTGTCGTTGTGGGCAAAGGGCCACAGCCGCAGGTTCTCAAAGAAGATGGTTGTGCGCTCACCGGTTGCCGTGAACGTGAAGCTGATCTTGGCATACCGGTCGTAGTGCTTGTCTTCGTAGGTAAACTTACGGCTCTCCAGCAGACCCTGGTCGAAGGCGTTGCTGCCCCCCGAAAGGTCTACCTTGATCCGCCAGCTTGAGTTATCCCGATCGTCGGCAGTCGCGGTATCCGAAGTGAACGCCTGCCCATCCGTTCCCTGGGGGCCCGCAGCGCTCCAGCTCTGCACGTAGGCAGAGACTTCGCATACTTCGCCCGGCCTCGTCCGGATCGTCTGGAAGACGCCAGCCCGGCATACACGGAAGAAACAGAACCACTGCTGTGCGCTGCTTCCTCCGTGAATGCGGTTTGCAACGTCAGTCGGTTTGTATTCAGGGCGGCCCATCAACAGACCCGGATCGTTGTAGCCCGGGCGAGGAGGGCTCTGTGTATCGCGGCGCTCGGCGGGGCACTTGGCTTTCGTGTAAGGCTCATCGCAGTAGAAAGGCTCCCAGCCGTTATAGACGTTGACCTCGCCGAATATCACCGGGCGAGTGCTGCCTTCAAAGCCAGGGTTGTCAAAGCGATTGGCGCCCGTCGGCGCTGCGGTAGCAGTGGCGCCACCAGCAGTGGCTGTGGGCGCCGCGGTGGGCGCCGGTGGCGTATAGTTCGGGTCGGATGTGGCCGTCGGAGGCGGCGTATTGGTGGGCGCCGGGCTGGGGCTCGCAGTGAGCGTTGGCGTGCCGGTGGCGGTTGCCGTCGGTGTCGGAGTTGGGGTTGCCGTGGCGGTCGCGGTCAGCGTCGGCGTGGCGGTATCGGTCGGTGTTTCAGTCAGCGCGATCTGCGTGGGGATAGGGGGCAGGGAGGCCATCGGATCGGCATCAAGCGACTGCGCGACAGGCCGCCCCGGCGTATTGCAGGCCAGAGCTGCCAGCAGCAGGATCAACGGGACCGGCATGCGGAGTCGCTGAAGTCCTGGGTAAGTCGGTAGGCGGAACGTGTGCATAGGGGGCTCTCCACGTCCGGCAGCGATCAGGGAATGGAGTGTCGATCCACAGTGGCTGATGTCGATTCCGGTGAACCGGCGGCATCATCGTCGGCAGCCGGGTTCATCTGGCTGTTGTCCTGATTCAATCCGCTCTGCTGTGCCGCAGCCGCGGCCTGCTCCCGGCGCTCGGCCCGCCATTGATCGATGAGCAGCAGGGCAACCCCGACGGTGATCGCATGATCCGCCAGGTTGGAGATATTGGAGAGTGTGGGCGAAAGCTGGATGTGAACGTAATCAACGACATGCCCCAGCAGGAGGCGATCAATCGCGTTGCTGAGCGCCCCACCGCTGATTAGAGCGATGCTCAGGCGCGACAGCCCGGCATGTGAGGGCAGACGCGGGTAGCTGACGATGAAGGCTGCGATGGTGATCAGCGCCAGCACCAGAAAGAAATCGGACGCAAAGGGGAACATCCCGAACGCTGCGCCAGTATTCTGGCTGCGCGTAACCCGTGCAATGGCCGCGATGGATGGGATCGGAGTCCAGGATTGGCCGTAAGCCAGCGTGGCAGTCACCCGCTGCTTGATCAACTGATCGATCGCCAGCACAGCGCCGCTTACGAGGATCAGCAGGCCCCACCTTTTGATAGTTTCACGCATGATCAGTTCCGAATGTCCGAAGTTAGCGCAGCGCCCCGGCGGGCAGCGGCCTCGATAGAATAGCCCGTCCGGCTCCGAATTGCGAACACGCGATCAACCCGGCTGCCGATCTTGCTCCAGACACGACTGGCAGAGGCCGAAGATCGCGTAGTGATCGATCTGCGGCAGAAAGCCGTATTCACCGCGGATGCGCTCGCGCAGGTTCATGAACAGCCGGTCATCGATCTCAATGGTGTGGCCGCAGTTCAGACAGATCAGGTGGTGGTGTGGTCGATCGCCTACCAGGGCAAATACATCGGCGCCCTGACCGAAGTTTGTGCGGGTGACGATGCGATTGTCGGCCAGCCACTGGAGGGTACGATAGACCGTCGCCTCATCTACCCGGATATCATGCTCGATCAGCCGTTTATGTACCTGCTCAGGAGTGATATGGCCGCTGGCTTCCTGCAGAACACGCAGTGTCCATCGACGAGGAAGGGTGATTCGATGGCCGCGTTCGCGCAGGCTGTTGATCAGGCTGTCAAAATCTGCTGGCACTATGCTACTCGGTCATTCCAGGATACCACCCATTTTAACACAGCGCGGGCAAAACGACCGCGCCCTGCAGCATCGCCTGTGGGCGCAGGGCGCGGTCCGATGCACGGAGGTATCCCCCTAGAGGGCTTGGTCTACATCGATCCCGGCAGGGATGCCTGCAGAGCGAAAGATCAGCCCGCCTTCATCGGTTGCATCAACCACAACATACGAGCCCTCCGGGAAGTCGCCGCGTAGAATCTGAACCGACAGAGGGCTTTCAACGTACTTCTGGAGCGCGCGCTTCAGCGGACGTGCGCCAAAGGCCGGCTCGTAGCCCTGGCGAGCCAGCCAGCGTCGGGCTGCATCGGTCAGTTCCACAGACAGACCCTGCTCGGCCAGCCGCTCGCGAATCTCCTTCATCTGGAGATCCACGATCTGCTCGACTTCCTCAACCGTCAGCGGGGAGAAGATGATGATCTCATCGATACGGTTCAGAAACTCGGGTCGGAAAGTATCCTTGAGCGCCTTCTCGATCTTCTCCTGGTCCGCTACCAGCTCCGGGTCGCCGCTGGGCATAAAGCCCAGCGTCCCGCCGCGGCGAGCAAACTGCGTGCCCAGGTTGCTCGTCATGATGATCACCGTGTTCCGGAAGTCTACCGTGTGGCCCTGCCCGTCCGTCAGGCGGCCGTCGTCCAGGATCTGCAGCAGCGCATTCCAGACATCGGGGTGAGCCTTCTCAATCTCATCGAACAGGATGACACGGTAAGGGCGCCGGCGGACGGCTTCAGTGAGCTGGCCGCCTTCTTCGTAGCCGACATAGCCGGGGGGTGCACCGAACAGCCTCGCCGTCGTGTGTTGCTCTCTGTACTCGGACATGTCGATGCGTATTAGGGCTTCTTCGTCATCAAACAGGAACTCGGCAAGCGCCTTGGCGAGCTCTGTTTTGCCCACGCCTGACGAGCCAAGGAAGATGAACGAACCGATCGGGCGGCGCGGGTCTTTAAGGCCGGAGCGCGCCCGGCGAATCGCATCGGAGATCGCGACGATGGCTTCGTGCTGGCCGACGATCCGGGCATGCAGAGCATCCTCCATCCGGAGCAGCTTCTCCGCCTCGGTCTCCAGCATCTGCTGGATGGGGATGCCGGTCCACTGGGCGACCACCTCGGCGATGTCGTGTTCGTCAACCACCTCATCGATCTGCTTATCCTGGCGCCAGCGGGCATACTCCGTATCGTAGCTGGCCTGCAGCTGGAGGCGCTGGGTCTTATACTGAGCCGCCAGGCCGTAATCGCGACTGAGGACGGCCTGCTCCTCGTCGGCCATGAGCCGGTCGATCTCGTTCTTCATCTGCTTGAGCTCAGGCGGCATGGAGTAGAGGGCGACGCGCAGCTTGGCGGCGGCCTCGTCCATCAGGTCGATGGCCTTATCGGGCAGATGACGGTCGGTGACGTAGCGATGGCTGAGGCGGGCTGCGGCCACCAGCGCAGCATCCGAGTAGGTGATGTTGTGATGCGCCTCGTAGCGGGCCTTGAGGCCGCGCAGCATCTCGATAGTATCCTCGATAGAAGGTTCCTCGACAAAGACCGGGGCGAAGCGGCGCTCCAGCGCCGAGTCCTTCTCAATATGCTGGCGGTATTCATCCAGGGTGGTAGCGCCGATGGTCTGGAGCTCGCCGCGGGCCAGCGCAGGCTTCATCATATTGCTGGCGTCGAGCGCGCCCTGGGCAGCCCCTGCGCCGACCACCTGATGGATCTCGTCGATGAAGAGGATCACCTCGCCCGAAGCGCGCTGCACTTCCTCGATGGCGGACTTCAGGCGCTCCTCGAATTCGCCGCGGAAGCGGGAGCCGGCGATCATGGCGGCCAGGTCGAGAGCGATGATGCGCTTGCCCATGAGCAGCTCGGGGACATCGTTATGCACGATCTTCTGGGCGAGTCCCTCGACGATGGCGGTCTTGCCAACGCCCGCCTCGCCAATGAGGACGGGGTTGTTCTTGGTGCGGCGGCTGAGGATCTGGATGACGCGCAGGATCTCATCATCGCGTCCGATGACCGGATCGAGCTTACCCTCGGACGCCATGCGGGTCAGGTCGCGGCTGTATTTATCCAGGGTGCGGTAGCGCGTCTCGGCCTGCGGGTCGGTGACGCGCTGGCCCCCCCGAATCTCGCGGATCACTTCGAGCACGCGCTCACGCGTCACGCCGGCTTCTTTCAGGAAGCGGGCAGAGGGTGTGCTGCGATTGGCGAGAATGGACAGAAAAATGTGCTCCGTCGAGATGTACTCGTCGTTCAGCCGGGAGGCCTCCTCCTGAGCCCCCTCGATGACGCGGTTAACGCGCGGTGTGATGAAGACCTGGCCGGCCCCGCCGCCATAGATGCTGGCGGCGCGTGGGGAGGTGCGCAGGTCTTCGTCCAGGCGGCGTCTGAGCGCCTCGGCATCAACGCTGAGCGCCTCGAGTATCTGAGGGATGACACCTTCAGGCTGCTCCAGCAGGGCCAGCATAATATGCTCAGTATCGATCTGGGTGTGGCCGTAGCGCTGGATGATCTCCAGCGCCCGCTGGGTGGCATCCTGGGCGCGTTCAGTAAAACGATCAAAGCGGTTCACAGATGTACCATCCATTACTCAGTTAGTGTTTACAACTACTTCTATTGTCGCACATTCTGGCGGGAGATTCCATCAGCAAGACATAAGAAAGGCCCGGCGTGCAGCCGGGGCCGGAGGGGATGTTTTCGATTCGGATGGCGTGACAAAAGAACATATGTTCGGTATAATGGGGGTATGAACTTCCGAACCATCCCTGGCGGTATCGATAAGCTGGCCGTCATGGCCGCAGCCAACGCGCATGAACCAGCCGGCGACTTACCGCTCCTGGAACGCCCGGCCGCCGCGCCCGACCTGCCCGCCGGAGCCGCCGCCGTCATGTCGTGCATCGCCGAAGTGGCCACACCCACCGGCCGGATGCCCGTCTTACGGGCGATGGTCACCACCGCCTGTGAGAAGGGCTGCTTCTACTGCCCGTTCCGCGCTGGCCGGGGCAGGATGCGCCGGGTGACGTTTCAGCCGGACGAGCTGGCCGGCGCCTTCGATGCGCTGCAGCGGGCCGGTCTGGTGCAGGGTATCTTCCTGTCTTCCGGCGTGGTAAACGGCGGCGTCCGGACCCAGGATCGCCTGATCGACACCATCGAGATCATCCGGGGCCGCTATGCCTATCAGGGCTACGTGCATCTCAAGATCATGCCCGGCGCGGAGTACGATCAGGTGGTGCGGGCCATGCAGCTCGCCGATCGCGTTTCGATCAATCTTGAGGGCGCCACAGCCGACCGTCTGCGCCGGCTGGCGCCGGGCAAAGTGTTTGACGACGATCTGCTGCGGATGCTGCGCTGGACGCATCAGATCCGGCAGGCGGCCCGCGGCGGCCCTCCCGGCGCGATCCGCGCCGGCGTGGTCACCCAGTTTGTAGTCGGCGCTGTCGGCGATACCGACCTCGAGCTGCTTGCCATCACCGAACGCCTCCACCGGCAGGCCGGCCTGCGGCGGGCCTATTTCTCCCGCTTCGAGCCGGTCGAGCAGACCCCGTTTGAGAACCTCCCCGCTGTGCCCGCTGTCCGGGAGCGCCGCCTCTACGAAGCCAGCTTCCTCCTGCGGGATTACGGCTGGGAGGTCGAAGACCTGCCCTTTGTCGATCAGGGCAACCTGCGGCTTGACCGCGACCCCAAACGGGTCTGGGCCGATGAGCACCTGCGCGAAGCCCCCGTTGACGTCATGGTCGCCGGGCGGCGCGACCTCCTGCGCGTGCCCGGTATCGGTCCGCGGGGAGCCGATGCCATCCTGCGCGCCCGCCGCCGGGGCCGTCTGACCGATCTGGCTCACCTGCGCCGGATCGGCGTGGCGGCGGTCGAGCGGGCCGCGCCCTACATCCTGCTGGATGGCCGCCGCCCGTATGTCCAGCTCCCCCTGCTGCCCGACTGAGCGGTTCCGTTAGTTCCACCGTCGGTACCTTGCGCGCCCGGCTGTCTGCGCTTATGATCGGCGGCGGCCGCGTGTGTCCTGCCTTCACCGAAAGCGATCGCCATGGCTGTCCCTGCTTTGTTGCCGGACGACGACCCCGGGCGCAGCCGCCTGGCCCGTGCTTTTGCCTACTATGCTGCCTACATCGTGCTGGGGCTGGCCCTCTCAGCGTTTGGGCCAACCCTCCCCGGCCTGGCCAGCCAGACTGGCTCCACTCTCAGCCAGATCAGCATCATCTTCACCGCCAACTCATTCGGCTACATTTTCGGATCACTGCTGGGCAGCCGCCTGTATGACCGGCGGCCTGGTCAGCCGGTGCTGGCCCTGACTCTGCTGGGCATGGCCGTCACCATCGGCCTTCTGCCAGTCCTGCCCCGCCTCTGGCTGCTGGTCATCGATCTGATCCTGATCGGCCTGGGCATGGGCGTCCTGGATGTGGGCGGCAATACACTCATCGTCTGGCTGTTCCGGGATAAGGTCGGCCCCTATATGAACGCTCTGCATCTGTCCTTCGGGCTGGGAGCGTTTCTGTCCCCCATGATCATCGACCGCATCGTCATGCTCACCGGCGGGATCCGCTGGGCCTACTGGCTGCTGGCCCTTCTGATCCTGCCCGTTGCTGTCTGGATGACGCGCATCCCCAGCCCCACCCGCGTTGGGGATGGCGCCGCTGATGCCCACGTCCAGCGCAATACCTCGGCTTACGCCTGGCTGACGCTCATGACGGCGCTCCTGATGTTCCTGCATGTCGGCGCCGAACTCTCCTTCGGCGGCTGGATCTTCTCCTACGCGGTAGCCCTCCGGCTGGGGCCGGAAACCACCGCCCGCCTCCTTAACTCGCTGTACTGGGGCGGCCTGACCCTGGGGCGCTTGATCGCTATCCCGCTGGCGACCCGGCTCCAGCCTCGCACGATGCTCCTGCTTGACCTGATCGGTGCGGCGGTCAGCCTGAGCGCGATTGCCTTGCTGAGCGCCTGGCCGCCCGCCCTCTGGATCGGCACGATCGGCCTGGGCATGTCTATCGCCTCCATGTTCCCGTCCACCATCAACTTCACGGAGCGCCATATGCCCATCACCGGCCAGGTGACCGGGTTCCTGCTGGTGGGCGCCAACGCTGGCTCCATGACGCTTCCCTGGGTGATCGGCCAGCTGTTCGAGTCGGCGGGCCCCCGGAGCATGGTGATGGTGATCGGCGCGGCCATCTTCGCCGCCCTGGCGCTGTTTGTCGGGATCGTCTTCTATGTCCGGCAGTTGCCGGCCCGCGCCGAACAGGCGCAGCCTGTAGCCGCCGCCTGATCGGTCGGCTCCTCACTGTGCCGGCAGCTCTGGCCCCTACAGGTCTGTGCTGGGCTTATCCGCCCGGTGATCGGCGGGCAGGCGTCGGTGGGCGGTTTTGCCGGACGCCCGACGCTGTGCTACGCTTGGCCCTGATGGCCTCGTTCGCGCTGGCTGATGCTTGCCTTGAGCCGCAGGGGGAGACCCATGAACCCGGAAGGACATGTTCTGGTGATCGGCGCGGCCAGTCTCGATATCAAAGGCCGCCCCGACGCGGCGCCCCTGCGGGGCAGCTCAAACGCGGGCCGCATCCGGATCAGCCCCGGCGGCGTCGCCCGCAACATTGCCGAGAACCTCGCCCGGCTGGACGTTGAAACCATCCTGCTGACCGCCGTGGGCAACGATGACGCCGGTGAGCGGATCCTGGGGCAGGCGGCAGGCAGTGGCATCGATATCAGCGAGGCGCTGATCGTCGAGGGGCAGCACAGCGGGGCTTATATGGCCCTCCTCCAGCCCGATGGTGCGCTGGAAGTCGGTGTTGATGACATGGGCATCATGGAGGCGCTGGCCCCGTCCTACTTCGAGGAGCGCCATCAGCTTTTTGCTGGCGCATCGATGGCCGCGGTTGACGCCAACCTGACGGCCCGCGCCCTGGCCGCAGTCGTCCACCTCTGCCGCCAGTACGATGTGCCGCTGGCCGCCGACCCCACCTCTGTCAGCCTGGCGGAGCGGCTGCGCGCCCACCTCCCTGCCTTCAGCATGACAACTTCGAATGTGCCGGAGACTCAGGTCCTGAGCGGCCAGACCTTCCCCCCGGAAGACCCGGAGGCTGCGTTGGCGGCTGCCTCCCATCTGGTGGCTCTTGGAGTCGATACCGCAGTCGTGGCGCTGGCTGAACGCGGCGTGGTCTATGCCTCGCGCGAGACCCGCGGCCATATCCCGGCCGTGCCGACCCTGGTCATCGATCCGACCGGCGCAGGGGATGCGATGGTCGGAGCCATCATCTTCGGGTTGCGCGAAGGCATCCCGCTGGATGAGTGTGTGCGTCTGGGAGTCACCGCCGCCTCGTTGACCCTGCGCTCGCGCGAGACGGTTCGCCCCGACCTCAGTGTCGATCTGCTGTATGATGAGCTGGTGATATAGCGCGGAATCGGCAGAAGAGATTGCCTGTGGATCAATACCTTCCCCTCCGCATGGCGCCGCCTGTCGCCGGGGCGCTGGCCGCGGGCCGGCCCGTTGTGGCCCTCGAATCGACCGTTATCTCCCACGGGCTGCCCCGCCCCCAGAATCGGCTCGCGGCTCTGAGTGTCGAGGCTGCCATCCGTTCCGAAGGGGCCGTCCCTGCCACCATCGGGCTGATCGACGGGGTGATTGTCGTCGGCCTCAGCGAGGCCGAGATCGAGCGGCTGGCCGTGGCGGAGGAGGTCCGCAAAGTCTCCCGCCGGGACTTTCCGATCGTGATCGCGCAGCGCGGGCTGGGCGCTACGACCGTCGCCGGCACGATGATCGTGGCTCACCTGGCCGGCATCCGGCTCTTTGCGACCGGCGGAATCGGCGGGGTGCACCGGGGGGACGCGCTCGACATCTCCGCTGATCTGCCCGAACTGGCGCAGACCCCGGTGGCTGTCGTATGCGCTGGCGCCAAGGCGATTCTGGACCTGCCGCGCACGCTGGAATGGTTGGAAACTGCCGGGGTGCCCATCATCGGCTATGGCACGGATACCTTCCCGGCCTTCTACGCCTCCAGCAGTGGGCTGCCGGTAGATGCCCGGGTCGACTCGCCCGAACAGGCCGCCGCAATCCTGCGCGCACGCTGGGCGCTCCCTGGCGCGGGCGGCGCCCTGATCACGGTGCCGCCGCCCGCCGACCTCGCCCTTCCCGCCGCTGTGCTGGAGGACGCAGTCGCGCAGGCGCTGGCGGATGCCGGCAGCGCCGGGATCCGCGGCAAAGCAGTGACACCTTTTCTCCTGTCCCGCGTCGCGGAGATCACCGCCGGCCGCAGCCTGTCCGTCAACATCGCCCTGCTGGAGCAGAACGCCCGCACCGCCGCGCGCATTGCCGCCGCGCTGGCTTCCCGCTGAACGCTGGACGTATCCTCCGCTCTGCTCCGGGGTTTTCATGCACCGGTTGATCGAGCCATTTCACACCAGTATCTGGCCGCGCCTGCCGCGGCCCCGGGAGTCGTTCATGTCCGCTTCGGTTGTTCCTTCACGGGCCCGCCTGGTGCTGGCCTTTGCTGCGGTCTACCTGATCTGGGGGTCCACCTACCTGGGAATCCGCTATGCTATCGAGACCCTTCCCCCGTTCTTCATGGCCGGCGTGCGCTTCCTGGTTGCCGGCGGCGCGCTCTTTGCGATTGCGTGCCTGCGCGGTGCGCCGCTGCCCTCCTTCCCTCAGTGGCGCTCGACGATGGTCGTTGGCGCCCTGCTCCTGCTGGGCGGCAACGGCGGCGTGACCTGGGCGGAGCAGACCGTGCCATCCGGTCTGACGGCCCTGCTGGTGGCGCTCGTCCCTGCCTGGGTCGTCCTGATCGACTGGGTGCGGCCCAATGGCGTGCGCCCCGCCGGGCCGGTGCTGGCGGGCCTGGCCCTCGGGCTGGTCGGGATCGGTCTGTTGATCAACCCGTTTGGCGGCAGCCAGAGCGAGATCAACCTGCTGGGGGCTGGCGTCCTGGGCTTCGCCTCGCTCTCCTGGGCCATCGGATCCGTCTACTCCCAGCACACCGCCATGCCCCAATCGCCGATGATGGCCACCGCGCTGGAGATGCTGGCCGGCGGGGTGCTGCTCTCGCTCGCGGCGGGGCTCAGTGGGGAATGGGCTCGGGTCGATCTGGCCGCGGTATCAACGCGCTCCATCCTGGCGCTGGCTTATCTGATCGTCTTCGGGGCGATTGTGGCCTTCACCGCCTATATGTGGCTGCTCAATGCCACGACCCCCGCCCGCGCCGCTACCTATGCCTATGTTAACCCGGTTGTAGCCGTCTTTCTGGGCTGGCTGCTGGCCGGCGAGCCGCTGACCGTTCGCACCCTGATTGCCGCGGCGGTGATCGTCACCGCGGTTATGCTGATCACCACCTACCGCTCCCGCGAAGTCGCCGTCGAGGGCGAGGAGCCCGGTACGCATTGAGGGGATGAATCGACAGGCCCGGCAGCGCCGTGCCGGCCGGGCCTGGTCCGCGGCGGGGCGCTAGAACAGCTTGAACGGCGCCATCAGCGGGAAGATGCCGTGCAGCAGCAGCCCCAGGATCAGCAGCCCGCCGGCCAGCCGGGTGAAGCGGAAAGCGATCGAGACAAACCACAGCGGCCACACCGGGTAGTTCTCAGGCGGCTCAGCCGGCTTGGGCGCCGAATACAGCTTCAGCGTCTCCAGCAGCATCGGAATCGAGAAGGCGACCAGCAGCACCCACACGCTCAGCGACTGGCTCACCACCAGGGCAGCGATGATGAAGTAGAAGGCCACAAAAAGAAACTGGTTGAGCCGCAGCGCCGCCTTCTCGCCGATGAGGACCGGCAGCGTATGGATGCCCTTCGGCCTGTCCATGTGAATCTTGTCGATGTGCTTGCCTACCAGCACCGTGCCCACCAGCAGCGCATACGGCAGCGAGGCCGCCAGCACCCACACCGGGACCTCGCCGGCCGTCACATAATAGGTGCCCCCGATCATCAGCGGCCCCCAGACCAGCACCACGCCGATCTCGCCGAGGCCAATCCGCTTCAGCCGCACAGGGGGCGCAGTATAGAAAACGCTGATGAACAGCCCCGCCAGTGCAAAGGCGATCACCACAGGACCGCGCATCACGGTCAGGAAGATCAGGATCGCCAGATCAACGGCATTCAGCAGCAGGATGGCTCGCAGCATTCCGGCCCGTGTCACCAGCCCTGAGATCAGCGGGTGAGGCGCATACTGCGCGCGTGCGTAATCCTCAGCGGTGTCCAGCCCTACGGCCTCGTCGAAATAATCGTTGATCAGGTTGTTGGAGGCGTGCGCCACGCCCAGCCCGATCACCGCCAGAGCGAAGTTCAGGATGTTGAACTCGGCGGTCCCGCCGCTGGCCCGCCAGGCGCCCAGCGCCAGAAATCCACCCACCACGCCTGATGTCAGGGTCATCGAAAAGACGCAGGCGCGCGTCAGGATCAGCCACTTGGAGACCCCATCCATCGGGCGCTCACTGCGCAGGTTACAGGTCAGGATGACTTCTTTCCAGCGCGAGAACAGATCGGAAAGCGACGCTGTCCCTTTCCGGGCTTCAGTAGATTGCATGCCTTTCTCTCCTTCTCCGGCAGGATGCCCCGAAGTCTAGCATCTCTGTCGCCCGTTCACCACCCGGCAGAATCGCAGGGCCTTCCCCGCGCAGGGGAAGGCCCTCCAGTGAGCCGCGGCAGCGCACCAGCTACTTGGCGTAGTCCACAGCTCTTGTTTCGCGGATGACGGTCACCTTGATCTGGCCCGGATACTGCATGGACTCCTCGATCTTCTTGGCGATGTCCTTGCTCAGCCGGATCGTCGCCAGATCGTCAATGTCCTCAGGCTTGACGATGATCCGCACCTCGCGGCCAGCTTGCAGCGCGTAGCTCTGGTTGACGCCCTCGAACGAGTTGGCGATCTCCTCCAGAGTCCGCACGCGCTTCAGGTAGTTCTCCAGACTCTCACGGCGGGCGCCGGGCCTTGCCCCGCTGATGGCGTCGGCGGCTTCCACAATGATCGCCTCGACGTAGGTCTGCTCCACCTCGTGGTGATGGGACTCGATGCAGTTGACCACCGGCGCCGGGACGCCATAGCGTCGGCAGAACTCCGCGCCCAGTGCCGCATGAGTGCCTTCCATTTCGTGATCCATCGCCTTGCCGATGTCGTGCAGCAGCCCGCCGGCTTTGGCGATCTCGATGTTCGCCCCCAGCTCAGCGGCCAGCACGCTGGAGAGGCGGGCGGTTTCCACCGCATGCGCCAGTTGTGGCTGCCCGTAGCTGGTGCGGAACTTCAGGCGGCCCAGCATCTTCAGCACTTCCGGGTGCAGGCCGCCCACTCCCGCATCATAGGCTGCGCGTTCTCCCTCTTCCTTGATGATCTGCTCCACTTCCTTGCGGGCGTTGGTGATCAACTGCTCGATGCGCGCCGGATGTATCCGCCCGTCCAGCACCAGCTGGCTCAGCGCGCGCCGCGCCGCCTCGCGCCGCACCGGATCGAAGCTGCTGATGGTCACGGCTTCCGGCGTGTCGTCAACGATCACATCGACCCCGGCGGCCTGCTCAAAGGCGCGGATGTTGCGTCCGTTGCGTCCGATGATGCGGCCTTTCATTTCGTCGCTTGGCAGCGGCACTACCGATACCGTCACATCCGATACGTATTCCGAGGCGACACGCTGGATCGCCATGGCGATCAGCTCCCGCGCCCGGCTATCCGCCTCCACCGATAGCTCATCTTCCACCTCGCGGATGCGGCGTGCCATGTCATTACGCGTCTCTTCTTCCACCATGGCGATCAACTGCTGGCGTGCGTCATCGCGCGACATCTCGGCCACGCGCTCCAGTGCCGCCAGCCGTTCGGCTTTCAGTTCTTCCAGCTCGTTGCGCTGCCGGTCGAGCAGACTCTGGCGTTTGTTGAGCTTCTGCTCACGCTCCTCCAGCCGCTCAACCCGCTCATCTAGCTGCTCGCGCCGCTTTTGCAGGCGGTCTTCCTCACGACTCAGATCGGCCCGCCGCCGGTTCAGCTCATCTTCAGCTTCTTTCCGGAACTGCATCGCCTCGTCGCGCGCCTGCCCGATGAGGTCCCGCGCCTGGCCTTCCGCCGCCGCGACGATCTCCCGCGCGCGATCTTCTGCATTGCTGCGCAGCCGGGCCTCGCGGCTGGCGCGGATCAGGTAGAGCGCTCCTGCGCCAACCGCCGCCCCCACCAGTAAACCGATGATGAACAGGGATGCTTGCATTCTCAATCCTCCCACTCAGTGTCAGGATCTGTGTCAGGATGTGGCGTGCTGCTCGCTTGGCCGATTTCTTCCCATAGCTGGTTGGTGACGTCGCGCGCCACATCATAGCTAAAACCGCGCCGGCTCAGGAAGCTCCCCAGCCGCTTGCGGAATGTGTCCCGGTCGGTGCCGGCCAGCCGCCGCGCACGCTCCTGTCCCGCGCGGTAGGCCGCCCCGGCCTCGTCCAGGTCGTCGAGCGCTGCCTCGATGATCTCGTCGGCGACCCCTTTGCGCCGTAGCTCATAGCGCAGGGCGCGTTCGCTCAGCGGTTTGAACTGGTCCCGGTTTTCCACCCAGAACCGCGCAAATGCGGCGTCGTCCAGTAGCCCTGCACCCTCCAGACGCTCGATCACCGCCTCGATCACCGCTTCCGGCAGCTCGCGCTCACGCAGATAGCGCCGCACCTCATCACGGCTCCGCGGCCGGTAGTCCAGATACGCCAGGGCACGCTCCACAGCGCTTTCCACTTCGTCCCGCGCCTTGAGCCGGGCGATCTCCTCATCCGAGAGCTGCTGGCCCTTGCGCAGCCGTACCGCCTCGATCATCGCCAGACCAAACGCGAATTCCCCGTCAAGAAAGACGTTGACGCGGTCCCGGTTGCGTTTCTGAACGACCAGTGCCGTGATCGTGCCTGCCATGCTGCCTCTGCCGGTAAACCAACAGCAGCCGCGGCGAAGCCACGGCTGCTGAGCCTGCAAAGCCTGATGGGCAGACGGACAGGGTGCCGATCAGCCTGCACCCGCCGCTATGATAGGCGGAAAAACCCGGACCCTGTCAGGTCGGGACCGGCGACCGATTCGATTAACTGTCAGCGACCTGCCTCGCCCTCAGCGTGGCAGATGAATACGGTTTCCGGTTCGCGGTTTCATGCCTTCCATCCTGTATCCCAGTGGATGGAAGGGTAAATCACCCAGTAGCTTGGCAGCACCAGCAGGCGCGTGGTCCGCGCTCTACATAATATTATCCGCTATTATGTATTGCACAAACAAGCCCTCGGCGCCTGCCTTCTGCACGCCTGGCTCATCCGCTGCCCGCGTTGAGCTTGCCTGCCCCGGCGGCTCTGCGGCTGGCGTGGGTCACGCCGCGGGACTAATCCACGTCATCCCCCGCCTGCACCGATAGCGGCGGCAGCGGCCGCAGCGCCGATGCCTCGCGCACCGCCTGATCCAGCACCCGGCAGTATTCCGGATGCTCGACCAGGAACTGCTTGGCGTTTTCCCGTCCCTGTCCGATCAGCTCGTCATTGTACCGGAAGAACGCCCCCCGCTTGTCGATGAACCCCAGTTCCGTGGCCAGATCCAGCAGATCGCCCTCATAACTGATCCCGGCCCCGTACATGATGTCAAACTCACATTCCCGGAACGGCGCTGCCAGCTTGTTCTTCGTCACGCGCACCCGCGTCCGGTTGCCCACGACATCGCCCCCCGACTTGATCGCCTGGATGCGCCGGATGTCCAGCCGGATCGAGGCATAGAATTTCAGCGCCCGCCCGCCGGTGGTGGTCTCCGGACTGCCGAACATCACGCCGATCTTCTCGCGCAGTTGGTTGGTGAAGATCATCGCCGTGTTGCTCTGTTTGATCGCCCCCGACAGCTTCCGCAGTGCCTGGCTCATCAGGCGGGCCTGGGCGCCGACGTGCGCGTCGCCCATCTCCCCCTCGATCTCGGCCCGTGGCACCAGCGCGGCCACCGAGTCCAGCACGATCACATCCATCGCCCCCGATCGCACCAGTGCTTCCGCGATCTCCAGCGCCTGCTCGCCCGTGTCCGGCTGGCTGATGTACAGGTTATCGACATTGACGCCGATCCCCTCCGCATACGTCGCATCCAGCGCATGTTCCATGTCGATGAAGGCGCAGATTCCCCCCTGCTTCTGCGAGTTCGAAATCACGTGCAGGCACAGCGTCGTCTTGCCCGACGACTCCGGGCCGTAGATCTCGGTGACCCGCCCGCGCGGGATGCCCCCCACACCCAGCGCGATATCCAGCGACAGCGCCCCCGTGGAGATCGTATCGACCTGCAGGTGAGACGCTTCCCCCAGGCGCATGATCACGCCTTCGCCGAACTTCTTGGTCAGGTCTTTGAGGGTCTTGTCCAGCGATGCCAGCCGGCCATCATCAGGCATATCCCGCTCACTCCCCTACTGCGATTCGACCGAACGTTCTAGTGGGGCTAGTGTACTGCAATCACCGGGCACGCGCAAACCCGTCAGACGATGAAAAGGCGGGGTCTGCGCCTGCCCCCCCCGCCCCCGGTCC
>DAOTXW010000063.1:0-23067 GCA_034435035.1 Anaerolineae bacterium
CCCCCCCCCCCCCCCCCCGGAGGGTTGCTAGAAGATCGCTTCCATGACCAGCGCCGGGTGGTTGTGCTCCTCCAGCCAGGCGAGCAGTTCATCCACCGTGGTGACGCTGCGCTCATCCGCGATGCGGCTGATCAGGTCCGGATCGCCCTCACGCTCGGCCACGGCCTGCAGCTCATCGGCCATCGATTCCTTGAGATAGCTGGACATCCACACCACGCGCTTGAAGCCGCCGTCGGCGGAGATGAACTTGGGGCTGATCAGATAGTATTTGCCCACGCCCATCACGCCGGGGGTCTGCATGCCGCCGCCGGCCATGCCGGCCAGCGTGCTGAAGGTCATGCCCGCCGGGGTCATGCTGGTGTCCTCGCGGCTGACGACCATCACGCCGTTAGACTCAGGGATCAGCATCACGATGCACTCAAAGCAGCCGCAGGCGGTCATCGGATTTTCCATGATCGAGTACATGGAGACTTCCTCGACGACGCCGTGCGAGCCGACCTTCGCGTAGTCGTTGGTGCCTTCCCAGTAGCCCTTGCGGTCATCGATCGGGCGGCCCAGCTTGATGGGCTGGTTGGGCCCGGTCGGGTTGATGCTGTAGGAAGCCTTGCAGTCCAGCCAGTTGTAGGCGCCGCACAGGCCCAGACGCTCCGGGCTGACGATGCAGACGTGGTTGGGCGCGAAGGACTGGCACAGCGTGCAGGAGTAGAACTCGTCCACGGCGTTATCGGTCAGGTCGGCCAGGCGGCGGTTGCGATAGTCGTAGGCCGCCCGCGCCTCGCCCAGCCAGTGTTCCACCTGCGCCGGATCGGTGTAGATCGTCACCTGCACCTTGTCCACGATCGCGCCGAAGTCGGCGTGGAAGCGGGCGTGCAGGATCTTGCCGAAGTGCTCCAGGTTGAAGCCCTTGTCGGCGGCGGCGCTGGAGATGCGGATCCAGGCGATATCGCGCTGGCCGATGTGCTGGATGCCGGACGCGCCGTTGACGAAGTAGTGGATCTGGCGCTCCAGCACCGGCTCGAAGTCCTCCTGCATCTGCCGTCCGGCCACCTCCACCACGATGCCCATGTCCATGTGACCCTGCGGCTCGATGGCGGAGAAGTCGGGGCCGACGACCTCGATCCGGCCGTCCACCACCGAATCCAGGTCGGCCATCCGCAGGTACTCGAAGCAGCGCGAGTGCTTGCCGCCGAACTCGACGCGCATATCGCTCTTGCGCACCACCTCGCCCTCGAAGGCCGAGCCGTAGGGGACGGGCACGGGGACATTGGCCATCTTGATCTTGACGCCGCGCACCTCGATGCATTTCTGCACCAGGCGCTCGGCGCGCTCCAGGTCGTCCGCCCCGTCGATCTCGTTGAACGGCAGGCTGACGACGTGCTCGTAGGTGGTGATGCCGGTGGGCAGGATCTCGGGGATAACCGTGTCGGCGATGACCGGGAAGCCGAAGTTGATGGCTCCCGCCGCCGCCGCGTACTTCAGGTCATCGACCTCGCCCAGCGCCAGCACGAAGGCGAACACGCGCTCCTTGTTGTACATCAGGATGTCGCGGGCCTGGCCGCCCTTCATGCCGCCGAAGGTCAGCGCGGAGCGCACCGCGAAGCCCAGCGCGTAGATGGCGCTGAGGGTATCGGTGCCGAAGGGGACGGTGTAGGTGTCGTAGCCCAGCTCGACGCCTTCCTCCTGCAGCTGATCGATGATGCTGCGGCCGTTGACATTGCCGGACAGGAAGCACAGGATGCTGCGGCTCTGCAGTTCCCGCACGATCTTGACGGCGACCTCGTTGGACTTGGCCGCGCCGACGATGGCCGCGAAGCCGGGCATGCGCCCATCGACGAGCTGGATGCCCCAGGAACGCAGCTGGATGTCGTCGATGGCCCCGTTCAGGTGGCCGTCGCCCCCGCCCCCGTTCGCATCGGGGCTGGTGAAGGCGGTGCCGCCGGCCAGCTGGAAGCCGGGCCGCGGCTCAGGCTGGAGGCCGTAGACGTAGCGGATCCCCTCGATCACCTCGGCGGCGATCAGGGTGGCCATGCCGCAGTCGAGCGTCTCGCCCAGGTAGGGCGTCCAGTTATGGGCGGAGGGGACCGGGTGCAGCAGGCTGCGGGCGCGGTTGAGCGCCTCGCCCAGATCGCCCAGCGTCTCGACGGTCTGGCCGGTCATCCCATAGATGAGCGGCAGGTAGTAGGCGGTGTTCGGGAAGGCGACGGGGGTATCGGGGCCTTTTTCGGCCAGCGCCCGGTCGAGCATGACTTCGGCCTCGGTCACCAGCGCGTTCGCGCCCCGGATCGCCCGTGTGGCAATGTAACGAGACATGGCAGGTTGCTCCTTGAAGGCTACTTCGCGCCGTACAGGGCGGCCCGCCGCGCTTCCAGCGGCAGGGTTTCCAGTTCGGCCATGCGGGCATCGCCGCTGCGGCCAAAGCGATCGGGCTTCCATTCCGGCAGGCCGAGCGCGGCCCGTTTGGCGTCGATGTGCGCCAGCGTGCGCCGGATCATCTCGTCGGGGTCGGCGATGAACTCCATCTTGCCGCCGTACAGCTCCTCCCAGCCCTCGCTCAGGTAGTTGAGCACCAGGTCGCTGTCCTCCACGCGGTCGGGCATGCCGCCCACCGGCGACGAACCGCCGAAGATCACATACGCGCCGGAGGCCACGCAGTACGCGCCGATGGACAGGGCCTTCTCGCTCATCCACTCCGGCGCCAGCCCGACGGCGGGGATCTGGTCGATGTCGTCGCCCAGGCCGCCTTCCTCCACCATCTGCGTCAGCACGGTCAGGATGCGGGTGTTATCCACGCACGATCCCATGTGCAGCACCGGCGGGATGCCGATGGTCTCGCAGACCTCGCGCAGGCCGGGGCCGACCTGATCGAGGCCGGCTTCGCCCAGCAGCAGGCCGAGCTTGGCGCTGGCGATGGCCCCGCAGCCCGTCTCGACCACCAGCACATCCTGCTTGAGCAGTTCGCGGGTGACATGGGTGTGCAGGTAGTCCTGCCGGCTGCGCGGGTTGTTGCAGCCGACGATGGCCGCCACGCCGCGGATGCGCCCGGACATGATGGCGTCATTCAGCGGGCGGAAGCTGGCGCGGTAGGACCCGCCGAGCATGTAATTGATGTACTCATGCGAGAAGCCGGGGACGAGATTTTCCCGCACATCCGGGATCTTCGTCTCGCCGCGGTTCTTGTAATTGTCGATGGCGGTCCTGAGGATCTCTTTCGCGATGGTCAGGGCGCGGTGCTCGTCGAACTCGATGTGCGTGGCACCCTTGATGCGCACCTTGGGGGAGGTGGTGATGATCTGGGTGTGGAAGTTCTGCGCCAGGCCGACCAGCGCCTGCATGACGCACTGCACATCCACCACCATCGCCTCGACCGCGCCGGTCAGGATCGCCAGTTCCTGATGCAGGAAGTTCCCGGCAGCCGGGATGCCCTGGCGCATCAGGATCTCGTTGGCGGTGCAGCAGATGCCGGACAGGTTGACGCCCCTGGCGCCGGCTGCCTGCGCGTACTGGATGATCTCCGGGTCCTGTGAGGCCGCCACGATCATCTCGCTCAGCGTCGGCTCGTGGCCGTGCACCACCACGTTGACCATGTCGTCGCGCAGGACGCCCAGGTTGGCCTGCCCCAGCACCGGCGCCGGCGTCCCGAACAGGATGTCCGAGACATCGGTGGCGATCATGCTGCCGCCCCAGCCGTCGGCCAGGGAGGTGCGGATGGCGTGCTGGAGGATGTGCACCGGGTCCTGGTCGTCGCCGATGTGCGTGCGGTGCAGCGCCTCGACCACCTCGCGGTCCACGCCGCGCGGGATGACGCCGGTTTCCTTCCACAGCTTCTGCCGCTTGGCCGGGGCGCGCCGCACCGGGGCGATCTCGCCGCGCTGCTGCCCGAACTGCGCGATGTACAGGTCGGCCAGATCGTTGGCGATCTCCTCAGGGGCGCGGCCCTCGATCGGGATGTCGTAGGCGCTGGCGACGATGCGCAGCTTGGCCACATCGCGGATGGCGTAGCCCTCGGCCTCGCCGTTGGCGGCGGCCTTGAGGATGAAGGCCATGTCGCGCCCGTGGTCGGAGTGCGCCGCCGAGCCGGCGGCGATAGCGCGGATGAAGTTGCGGGCCTGGATGGTGTCAATCGTCGCGCCGCAGACGCCGGTCTGGCCGTCTTTGGTCAGCCGGCAGGGGCCCATGCCGCAGATCTTGCAGCACATCCCGGCCCCGCCGATGTTGCACGGCACCATGTCATCGGCCCGGCTGAAGGCCGTGGACACGCCGATCTCGTCGGCGCGGATCAGCATCGCCTGCGCGGCAGGGTCGATGCTGTGCTCCTGGGGGGACTTGCGTTCCTTGGGCATGGCGGGTTATTCCTCCTCGATCCGGGTATTCTTGAGCGCGCCCATCCCCGGGCACGGCCACAGGGGGCGGCCCATATAGGGCGTGTTCCGGCCAAACCCGATGGTCCGGCCCGTGTTCTCCGAGACGGCGGTGTGGCGGAAGCTGGGGCGCTCCCCGCCATCGGCGACGTTCCGGGCTGCGATCTCCACCGGGGCCAGCAGGTCATCCAGATAGCCGGCCTGGCGCAGGGCCGCGGCGATCGCGTCGCTGCTGATCGCGGCGGGGTCGTAGGTGACCTCGACCGCGTGGAAGGCGCTGCTGGCATAGATGTCGCTCACGCCGGGCAGCGCCAGCAGGATGCGCCGGACTTCCAGGACGTGGTGATCGGCGTACATCGCCGGGACTGCAAGATTCAGCTTCTCCATGCGGGCCTCACTTTCGGGCGGATATCAGATGCCGGGAGCCAGAAGGGGCATGCGCCGCCGACGGTCGGAGGGGTGGGGAAGGCGATGGCCGGGGGCACAGGTGGCAGCAAGGGGACTCCCTGCGAACTGACTCGATTACCGGTGCGGGGATCGGCCGCGCATGGGGCGCGGCTCCCCATCCTCCTCTAGGGTAGCGCGCCCGGCGCGGCGTCAGTAGTACCGGTTGTCATACCCGGATTGGGACAAATGTCACAAAAGGCGTACATATTGACGATATAATCAATGTATTGAGCGGGCGGGAGGTGGGGGGGGAAGGTCCGCGTCCCGGTGCGGGCAAAAAAACGGTGAGGGAGCAGTAGGGGGTGGAAGTGAGCGGAGGAGGAGAACTGCTCCCATCAACCGCCCTGAGCATAGCGCGGGGCGGCGGCGGGGGAGAGTGTCACCTGTCACGGATCGGCGGCGCGGAACGTCATATCGCCGGGGGGGATGCGCGGGGCGGCGTCATGCAGCCGCCTGCGCGGAGGCGTGCAGGATGGTCACCCCGACCAGCTCACGGCCGTGGTAGTGGTAAATGTTGCCGTCTTCCTCCAGGATGCTGTCATCTGCCTGCTGCGGCTTGCGGAAGCTCACGTACAGGGTGTCGGTCGCTGAATCGTAATCCGTCCAGATCTGGCGGGCGGGCAGAGCCAGCAGGGAGGAGATCAATTGTCTGGAGATGCTAACTTCGGCCATCGCTGCCCATACTTTCCCTCGATCTTGTCGGGTCTGGAGGTGAGAAACGCCGTGATCACAAATCCGTCCGGCTCATCGCGGTAAATCACCACGGCCGTCTTGCGTGAGATGATGGTGTGCGCATAGTCACGCAGGGCCAGCGATTCGCCCTGGTCGCCGGTCAGGATACGCCCTGGCTCAGCGAGCGTCTCCAGCACGATGTCAAGGTTGCCAGACATATAGTCATGCGCCTCTGTGAGATGCGCCCATTGTGCGGCCGTGACCCGGATCGTATTCCCGCCCACCGAAATGACGGTCTGAATGACTTCACCGGCCATCAGCAAGCGTCTCCTTCCTGGCGCAAGGTTCGCCTGCAGCCCGGCGCTCTGCTGCCCCAACTGTAGACCACCGCCCGGTGTGTGTCAATCCGCCGCGGGGGCGCAGGCAGAGGCCGGGGGGGGATGCGCGGGGCGGCGGCCTGTGATACCTTATAGCCCGGCTGAACTTGCGAGCGAGGGTGCGATCGATGAATCGACTGCGGGAAAGCTGGGCGCGCATGGGCGAAACCGGGCGCTGGCGGGTGCTGATCCTGGGGGCGCTGCTGGTCGGCGCGTTGATCCCCTCAAGCCTCTCGCTGGCCATCACCCGCGACTGGCCCGGGCTGCTGCTCAACCTGGGTTCGGAGATGGGCGGGGCGTTCATCACCTTCATCCTGCTGGACCTGATCATCGCCAGCCGCGACCAGAAGGAGGCCCGCGAGCGCAAGCTGGGCGATCTGAAAGCCAGGCTGACCCATAAACTCGGCAGCAGCCTGAACACTGAGGCCCGCCGGGCTGCCGAGGAGCTGCGGATGCTCGGCTGGCTGACGGACGGCACGCTGGAAGGCGTCGAGCTGATCGGGGCCAACCTGGAGGGCGTCGATCTGCGGCGGGCCGTGCTGCGCGGGGCGCGCCTGTACCGCGCCAATCTACAGGGCGCCCGGCTGTATGAGGCCGATCTGCGCGGCGCGTTTCTGACCGGGGCCGACCTCAGCGGGGCGACGATGGGCCGCGTCCGGCTGGACGGGGCGTACCTGGCCGGCGCCAACCTGAAGGACTGCGCCCGCCTCCCGCGCGGGGCGCTGGCGCGCGCCAACCGGCTCAAGGGGGCTACCCTGCCCGACGGCAGCCGCTACGACGGCTGCTATCAGCTGCCCGGCGACCTGCGCGAGCTGCGCAAGCAGCTCCGCCGGGCCGGAGCCGCCGCCGACGATGAAGCGGCCATCGCCGCCTGGTACGGCGTGCCGCTGGAAGCCTACCGGCGCGGGCAGCGGCGGCGGGCCGCCCCGGACGACGGATCGGGCGGGGCGTAGCGGGCAGAAAAACCGGGGCGCATCCTGACGATGCGCCCCCTGATTCACGGTTCGGTCAGGCAGCCTTACGGCGCGATGGTGAAGCTCCAGGTGGGCATCACAGCGCCCGTGTCGGCGCTGACGCGCCAGTAGTAGGTGCCGGGAGCCAGCGGCGTAGCCGGGGTGAAGCCCTTCTCCTCCGTATCCTGCACGTCGATCACCACGTTGGTCAGGTCCGGGTCGGTGCCGACCAGCAGATCGTAGGTCAGCGCGCCGTCCACTTTCTTCCAGCCGAAGCCGGGCGTGGTATCGCTGATGATCGCGCCGTTGGCGGGCTTCTTCATGACGGTCAGGAAGAACATGACCGGCTCGGCCCAGGCGGTGAACCCGTCCTCGTACTCGCCGATGACCGTCCAGTAGTAGATGCCGTAGTCCAGCGGCGTCAGCGCCTCGAACTTGGTGCGGTCCACGGGGGTGTCGATCTCCGGGCTGGTGAAGAGCTCTTCGTCATCCACCAGCAGATAGAAGCTCAGCGCGCCGCCCTCGGCCTTCCACTTGAACTTGGTGAAGACCTTGTTGGTCGGCTTGGGATCGACGGGCTTGCTGGCCACCGGGGCCGGCTGCGCCGAGCCGCCGCTGCACGAAGCCGGCGCGACGGTCAGCCACGGGTCAAAGTCCAGGTTGGAGCCGACCGGGTCGCCGACCCCCGGGCCTGCGCCGGACGGGCCGCTCGGATCGCCCCACCAGTTGTTCTCAAAGGTCACGGTCGGGGCCGCGACCTTGCTGGCGCCGTTCGCGTTGCCGATGATGCAGTTATCCGTCGAGCCGGCGTTCAGGGTGGGGCTGCTGTTGGCGTTGACCAGCAGGCCCTGTGAGTGGTCGGCGATCAGGTTGGCGGTGACCTGCGCCGCGGCCCCGTCGCCGATCAGGATGCCCGTCCCGCCGTTGGGCAGCGAGACGTCGCCGGTGACATCGCGGCCGACGATGTTGCCCGCGATCACCCCGCCCAGGGCGGTCGTGCCGTAGAAGGCGATGCCGCCGCCGGTGTTGCCTGAGATCACATTCCCCTGGCCGGGGGCTGTCCCGCCGATGACGGTGGTGCCGGCGTTGGTCACTTCAATGCCCGAGGCGTTGGGCAGGGCGGCCGTCCCGGCGGCGTCGGTGCCGATCAGGTTGCCCAGGACGAGATTGCCGTCCGGCTGCTGGCCCACGTAGCTGATCACCACGCCGATGCCGGAATTGCCCGAGATCACGTTGCGCTGATTGGGCAGCGGGCCGCCGACGACGTTGCCATCCGCGTTGCCGCCGATGAAGATGCCCGTGGTGTTGGGCAGGGCGGCCGTCCCGGCGGCATTCGTGCCGATGAAGTTGCCGAAGATGCTGTTCGCGCTGGCGTGATTGAGGTTGATGCCGGCGTTGCCGTTGCCGCTGATCAGGTTGCCGCTGACCAGGTTGTGGTCCGAAGTCGAGCTGATCAGGATGCCGTCCGCGGTGTTGCCCAGGTCGGCGGTGCCGGTGATGTCGGTGCCGATGAAGTTGTCCTCAAAGGCGCTGTAGTCCGTGAACGCGGTGATGCCATAGCCGTTGCCGGAGATGAGGTTGCCGCTCACGGTGATATCGTTGACGCTGCTGATGCGGATCCCGCCGCCGCAGGCGTTGATGGATGTCCCCGCGGAGTTCAGGCCGATGATATTATCCCGGATGGTGCTGTCCGACCCGCCGGTGATCCGCACACAGTCGCCGCTGAAGCGCATGATGGTCAGATCGTTGACGGTCGAGGGGCCGGCGGCGATCTGCAGCCCGTCCACGGCGCCCGCGCTGACGCCGTCCACCTCGACGCGGTTGGTCGGGAAGTCCGGCTTGCTGCTGCCGTCGATGATCAGCGCCTGGGTGATGGACGGCAGCGCACTGGTGGGCTGGATGCGCACCAGGCCCGTCCCGCTGAAGGTGATGACATCCAGCCCGACGGTGCCGGCGACGCATTCGCCGGCTGCCGCGCCGGAGGCTGTATTGGTGTTGGCCGCCGTGATGGCCTCCCGCAGCGTGCAGGCGCCGTCGTTGGCGACAGTATCCGCGCTGCTGTTGACCACGATGGTCGCCGCGCGCGCCACCGGCGTCCGCCCGCTGAGCAGCGCCACGGCCGCCAGCAGGGCGGCGCCGATCAGCGTCGCCGTGCGCCTCCTGAGAGAGATGAAGCGATGAGTCATGTCAGTGCCTCCTGTCCTCCCGTCGTGAGAGGGACTCATAACCTGCGCTACGCCCCCGCCGCCGCAGCGGCCAGCGGCCCTCACGGGTAGTGTAAGGATATTCGAAAATATTGCAATCAAGTGGGTCGATATTATCTGAAATTGGCGTGAAATCAACGCGGCAGCCCGGCGGCGGGGCGGCGCGCCAGGGGGCGCCTCAGGGCGCGACGTACCCGGCCAGCCACTCCTGCACGTCCGCGAAGCCCGGCCTGGATCCCTCGTAATGGATCCAGTTGTTCTCGTTCGGCCCCAGCGACAGGCTGTCCGGGCAGGTGCCGGGCTGCGATCCCTGGATCGATCGGCGGTCGATCACCTGACCGGTGCTGGCGGCTACCAGCCACGCCTCCAGGCTGAACTGCCAGCGCTTGATGATCGCCCGGGACTGACCGCTGCCATCCACATAGATGCAGTCCTCCACCAGCGTCTTGTGCGCATCGACGCACAGCACCATTTCCGGCGGGGCGAAGCCCGGCGGCACCCACTCGAAGGGCAGGTCCTGCTGGCTGATCAGACGCTCCGGGCTGGTGGTGGCGTATTCCAGGCGGAGGGTGTGCAGGCCGGGGCCGGGGACGTACAGGGGCGCGCTGGCAAAGGGCTGCCCCTCGCAGACCGCCGCCAGCCCTTCGAGGGGCGCCCTCTCGGTGGCGCTCTGCACGTCCAGGTTGGCCAGGGCCGTTTCCATCGCGGGCGGGTTGCGGGTGAGCACGCTCTCGATCCCGGCTGAGAGGGCCTGGGCGGTGGCCGTGGCCTCGGCGTGAGGGACGGCGCCGGCGCGGTAATTCGCTTCCGCGGTGATCGCAGCGTTGATCAGGGCCAGCAGCCGGGCGGCATCCTGCGCGCCGGCGGTGGCGCTCGCCTCCGCGGGCGGCAGGGTCGGGGAGGGCGGAGGCTGGGCGGAGGGTTCGAGTCTGGCGGGCGGGGTGTCGGTGGCGGGCAGGGCGGTGAGCGTGGGGGTGGGCGGCTCGGGGGCGGGCGGCGCACAGGCCGCCAGCGCGGCGATGAGCAGAACGGGCAGCCAGAGGCGAGGGAGGGTAAGGCGCGGTGAACCGGGCATCGGCGGGCTCCCTGGGAAGGTGGTGGGCAGGGCAAGAGGTTCAGCGCAGATTGTACGGTATTTCACAGATTGCCGCAACCGGCTCGCCTCCGGCGGGCGGCGGGCGATCCGCAGGCGATCAGTAGGCGATCATCACGGCGATGTCGTTGACGTTGGTGCCCGTCGGGCCGGTCTGGATCAGCCCGCCGACCTGCTTGAAGAAGCTGTAGCTGTCATTTTCGGCCAGGTAGCGCACGGGGTCGAGGCCCATCTGCTCGGCCCGGGCGCACGTCTCGCCGGTGACGATCGCCCCGGCGGCGTCCGTCGGCCCGTCGATGCCATCGGTGGAGAAGGCGGCGATGGCGATGCCCGGCAGCCCGGCGATGGCGATGGCCGCCGCCAGCGCGATCTCCTGGTTGCGCCCGCCGCTCCCCTTGCCGTGCACGGTCACGGTCGTCTCGCCGCCGATCAGCCAGCAGCACGGGCGGTCGGGCCGGTCGATCAGGCTGTGCGCCACCATCCCCAGATTCAGGCCCACAATACGGGCCTCGCCTTCGACGTTGAACTCATAGCCGACGACCGGCAGGCCCATCGCCTTGAGGGCGCCGCGGGTGGCGTTCAGGGCGCGGCGGTTGCTGCCGATCAGCATGTTGCTGACCACCGCGAAGGCGGGGTCGTGCGGCTTGAGCGTCTCGCCGCGCTGGCCGCGCGCGCCCGCCTCCAGATGGCGCGTCACCGCAGGGACCTCATCGCGGACGCCGTAGCGATCCAGGACGGCCAGGGCATCGGCGAAGGTGGTGGGGTCGGAGGCGGTGGGGCCGGAGGCGATGGTATTGAGCTGATCGCCGATCACATCGGAGAGGATGAAGGCCCAGACGCGGGCGGGGTGGGCGAGCTGGGCGAGCTTGCCGCCCTTGAGGCGCTCGCAGTGCTTGCGGACGGCGTTGAGGGCCTGGATGGGGGCGCCGGAGCGCAGGAGGGCCTCGGTGATGCGGCGCAGGTCGTCCAGCGTGAGGCCCTCGGCGGGCAGGGTGAGGTGAGCGGAGCCGCCGCCGGAAAAAAGGGCGATGAGCGTATCGCCCTTGCTGGCCAGGGCGGCGACCTCGGCGATGGCGCGGGCGGCCTTCAGGTTGCGCTCGTCGGGCAGGGGATGGGCGGCGGGGTAGAGCGTGAAGCGGGTCGGCCTGCGGTCGAGGGCGGCGAGTCGTTCGGGGATGACGGCGACGGCGCCGCCGGCCAGGTTGCCGGTGAACAGCTCATCGAACTTCAGGGCCATCTCGAGGGCGGCCTTGCCGGCGCCGACGACATAGCACGGGCCGGTGGTCTGGCTGAGCGCATAGGGCCAGTTGACGGCCAGGGCGCGGGCCGGGTCGGCGGCGTCGAGCGCGGCACGCACGACGGCGTGGAGGTGCGCGACGTGGTCGGCATACTGCAGAGGCGGCATGATGAGTCCCCGGGTGCGGCGTCCGGGCGAATAATGGAATAAGGCGGACGCCGGCGCGCCAGGCGCACCCTTATTGTACGCCAGATCGGGAATCGGCGCCCGCGGCGCTTTTCGTCCGCGGAGGGCGGGGCCTTTTCCGGCACGGACGGGGGGCGCGCGGAGGACCCCCTCCGGCCTCGCGGCGCGCGGGAGGGAGTCCGGCCCGGCGAGGGCTGCCCCTACGGGCGGCGCAGCAGGCGGCAGGCCGTCTCGGCCAGCAGGGCCGCGCCGACCGGGAAGGCCGCCTCGCTGAGGTCGAAGATCGGGCTGTGATGCGGGCGCAGCATCTCATCATAGCGCGCGCCCAGGCTGAACATCGCGCCGGGGGCCTGCTGCGCCATGTAGGCGAAGTCCTCCGCGCCCATCCCCAGCTCGTTGGGCATCAGCGCCTCCTCGCCCAGCAGGTCGATCGTCGTCTGGCGGATCACCGCCGCCACGTCCGGATCGTTGTACAGCGAGGGGTAGCCTTTGCGGAGCGTGCAGGTGTAATCCCCGCCGTAGGCGCGGGCCACAGCCAGCGCCCGGTCCAGCTCCTGCCACAGCTGCTCGCGGGTGGCCTGGTCAAAGGCGCGGATGGTGCCGTTCAGCGCCACCGAGTCGGGGATGACGTTGCTGGCCGAGCCGGCCTGCACCGACCCGACCGAGATCACGGCGGGGTGCACCGGGTTGATGCGCCGGGCGCGGATGCCGTGGATGGCGTTGATCACCTGCGCCAGGATGAAGATCGGATCGACGGTCAGGTGCGGGTAGGCGCCGTGCCCCCCGCTGCCGGTGATCGTCGCCTCGAAGGTATCCACCGACGCGGAGACGTAGCCGCCGGCGATATCCACCCGGCCGGGCGTGCGGCGGCTGTCCACGTGCAGGGCGATGACCGCGTCCAGCCCGGCCAGGGCGCCGTCATCGATCATGCGCATCGCCCCGGACTTGCCCTCAGCGTCCTCGTCCTCCTCGCAGGGCTGGAACAGGAAGCGCACCTCGCCGGCGGGGCGGTCGGGCAGGGCGGTCAGCAGGCGGGCCGTGCCCAGCAGGATGGCGGTGTGCGCGTCATGGCCGCAGGCGTGCATCACGCCGGGGTTCCGGGAAGCGTAGGGCACGGCGTTGGCTTCCTGGATGGGCAGCGCGTCCATATCGGCGCGGATGCCCACCGCCGGGCGGCCCTCGCCCAGGTGGCCCACCACGCCGGTGCGGCCCACCCCGGTTTCCACCCGCAGGCCGAGCGCCTTCAGCTCGGCGGCGACCAGGGCGGCGGTGCGCTGCTCCTGGAAGCCCAGCTCCGGGTGGGCGTGGATGTCCCGCCGCCAGGCGGTGATCTGATCCTGCAGGGCGTGCGCGTCGTCGAGCAGCATGGGTGTTTTCTCCGGTGCAAGAGAGGGCAGTATTTTTATAGTAAAGAAACTGCGCTGCGAGGTCCCCGGGGAGCTACCCCCCCACTTCATCTTACCTGACTGCCAGTGTATCATACTCCCAGAAAAAATCGGAGGTCGGAGGGGCAGACATGGGCCGGTCGATGCAGGCGGGCTGGTACAACGACGAGCACACCATCATTCTGCAGACGTATCACGGCGTGATGGACTGGGGCGACTTCGCTGCCATGATGCAGGATATGCAGGCCATGCTGGACAGCGTCGATCACCCGGTGGACATCCTCGCCGACTTCCGCGACCTGGTCGTGCCGGCCAACGTGATGGCGCACTTCCCGGAGATCGCCGCCGCGCCCACCTACCACCACCGCAATGCGCGCCGCTTCGTGATCATCGGCATGAGCGCGGTGGTGGGGGCGCTGTTACGGGTGTTCGCCGGGGTGTACGGCGGGATCGCCAGCAGGATGCACCCGGTCGAGACGCTGGAGGACGCGCTGGCGCTGCTGGCCGGAGGGGAGGAGGCGGCGGGCTGAGGCCCTTCAGCCCAGCGGCAGATTGTCGATCAGCCGCACCTCGTCGATGACGACCGCCAGGCTCAGCAGGGCGCGGGGGGCGGGGCCGTCCAGCTCGTGCAGGGTGTCGGGATCGGCGGCGCTGACGTACTCGACGCGGGCCAGCGGCTCGGCGGCCAGCGTCGTCCGCAGGATCGTCCGCAGAGTTTCGGCATCGCGCTCGCCGCGCTCCCAGGCGGCGGCGGCGGCGCTGAGGGCGCGGAACAGGATCGGCGCGGCGGCCCGCCCCGCCGGGCTGAGGCGCACATTGCGGCTGGAGAGCGCCAGCCCGTCCGGCTCGCGCACCGTCGGGCAGGCGACGATCTCCAGCGGGAAGTCCAGGTCGCGGGCCATGCGGCGGATCACGGCCACCTGCTGGGCGTCCTTCTGCCCGAAGTAAGCCCGCGTCGGCTGGAAGATATTGAACAGCTTGGCGACCACCGTCGCCACGCCGTCGAAGTGGCCGGGGCGGGCCGCGCCTTCCAGCGGGGCGGCGATCTCCCCCACCGACACGAGGGTCTGGAAGCCGGGCGGGTAGACGGCCTCGACGGACGGCGCCCACAGCACCTCGACGTCGGCGGCCCGCAGCAGGTCGGCATCGGCCTCCAGAGTGCGGGGATACTTCAGCAGGTCATCGGGGTTGTTGAACTGGATCGGGTTGACGAAAATGCTGACGCCGACGCGGTCATTTTCGGCGCGGGCGCGGTTCACCAGGGCCAGATGGCCGGCGTGCAGCGCGCCCATCGTGGGCACCAGCCCCCACGTCAGCGCGGGATCGGCCCCGCGCAGGGCGCGCACTTCCGCGACGGTCTTCACAATGTGCATCGGTAAGCCCTCCGGAGCAGGAAGCCGATGGCAGATAGCTGCCCGCCCTGCTAGCTCCCCACCATCACCACGCCCACCAGCACCAGCGCGGCGCTGCCCACCAGCGGCAGGCTGATCACCTCGCCCAGCAGCAGCGCGCCCAGCAGGCCGGAGACCACCGGCATCAGGTAGCCGGGGAGCGCCCCGGCGGTCGCGCCGTAGCGGCGCGTCAGGATGATCAGCAGCAGGTAGCCGGCGAACGACCCGGCCAGCGCACTGTAGATCACCGACAGCCAGCCGCGCCAGGTGATGGCCGCCAGCAGCCCCGCGCCGCCCGCCGATCCGGCCAGCCCGTCGGGGGCCAGCGGCGCGGCCAGGATAGCCAGCGCGATCACCGGCAGCGAGACGGCCACCTGCCCGGCCGTCACCACCAGCGAATCGTGCGCCTGCAGGCGGGCGCGGGTGAAGACCAGCCCGGCCGCCGCGATCACCACGCCGGCCAGCGTCAGCAGGTGGCCGCGCAGGTCGCCCGCCGCGCCCAGGCCGGTGGTGCCCGTCAGCACCAGCAGCAGCGTCCCGCCGAAGGCCAGCGCCAGCCCGGCGGCCTGCCAGCGCGTCAGCTTTTCGTGCGCCAGCAGCAGGTGAGCCAGGACAGCCGTCAGCAGGGGGTAGAGCGCCAGCAGCACCCCGAACACCCCCGCCGAGATGTACTGGAGCGCCAGTGTGAAGGCGATCACCGGCACCGCCGTATTGGACAGGCCGGAGATGGCGATGTCCCGCCAGGCCGCCGGGTCGCGGGGCAGCGCCCGCCGCGCGACCCCCAGGGCCAGGGCAAAAAGCAGCATCGTCAGCGCGAAGCGCAGCAGGACCTGCAGCAGGGGCGGCCATTCCTGGATGCCGACGCGCACCATCACCGCCGAGCTGCCCAGCGACAGCCCGGCCAGCAGGATCAGGCCGAGGCGGCGGGCGCCCTCGTCCGCCGGGGGCGGGCCGATCACGGGGCGCCGCCTTCCAGCGTCAGCCGCATGATGGGCCGCGTCGGGGAGCGGCGGGCCGCCTCCACAAAGCCCGCCCGCCGGAAGGTGGAGACGAAGCCGGTGAACACGTACAGGTCGGGCGCGGCCTCGCGGCGCGGCTCGACCGGGTAGCCTTCGATCAGGCGCGCTCCGTGCCGGGCGGCGTGATCGACAGCCGCCTGCAGCAGGCGCAGCGCCAGCCCCGCCCGCCGGTAGCCCCTGGCCACGAAGAAGCACGTCACCGCCCACGCCGGCTGATCGTCCAGCGGCCTGAGCGTGGCAGAGCGCGCCAGCACCGGATACGCCTCGCGGGGCTGCACGGCCACCCAGCCGACCGGGCGCCCGCCGTCGTAGGCCAGCAGGCCCGGCTCGGCCCCCTCCTCGACGATCTGCCGGAAGGCGCGGCGGTTGTCCTCGCCCTTATGCGCGTCAAACTCGGAGCGCTTCAGGCGCCACCACATGCACCAGCAGCCGCCCAGCGCGCCGCGCGGCCCGAACAGCGCTTCCAGGTCGGGCCAGCGGTCGGGGGTGAGGGGGTGGAAGGTGAAGCCGGACAATGGGCGCCTCCGCGATCACGATGCGCCCCCAGTATACAGCGGGGAGGGCCGGTACGGGTAGGGGCGCCGGAGTCGCTGGACGATCCACGGGGGCGGGCGCGCGCTGCTCCCCGGCGGGACAGCCGGGCTGCTGCGGTTTTCCTGGAACCTTCCGGCGGCCCGGTGCGTATAGATGATGCAGGTCGGGCGGCGGCAGGCCGCCCGGCGCGAGCGCACGAAAGATTATAACCTGATTCAAATCGTATTGAAGCGCTTCCCTTATTGCTTATGGGGGGCGACCCAACTACACTGAGCGTACCGACCAAGTATTCACCGCAGGCACGCGGCAGAGGGCGAAACCATGGCACTTAACGACTCGCTGTATCCGCTGTTCGGGGTGGCGCGGCTGCGCGCCCAGCACGGGCAGCGCTGGGCCGAGCTGGTGGATTACGTCAGCCGGCTGGAGGCGGTCGATCCGCACGTGATGGCCTTCACGCTGACGGTGCGCCGGGTGCGCCGGGGCGCGGGCATCCTGGCGGCGGCCTGCAGCGACCCGTTCTGCGCGATGTGCGCGGCGGACGTGCTGGAGATGTTCCGGGGCAGCGAGGAAGACCTGCTGCGGCTGTACTATCGCCATCTGGATGAGGTCCGGCTGGGGGTGGGGAGCCTGCGGCAGCGCCGGGTGGCGGAGCCCGCGCCGATGTTCGGCGTGCCGGCGGCGGCGGTGGACCGCGTGGCCTGATCCGGGCCGGCCAGACTCATGACGAATGCGCGGCGGCTGCCCTGAGGGCGGCCGCTGCTGATTCCGGGGGCGCGGCCGCTGAGGGGGCGCCTGCCCCTCACCGGAAGTGGCGGCCCACCTCCGAGGCGTAGCGGGCGCCGATCAGGTCGGCGTGCGCCGCCAGCCAGTCGCTCAGCCGCGTCGTCCCCGTCGGCGGCCCGGCGGAGACCAGCAGGTTCGCCATCAGCCCGCGCACCTCGTCGCGGGTGAGCATCACGTCGCCTACCAGCATCCCCAGCCCCCGCGCCAGCCCCAGCGCGACCCCCGGCGGCAGGTGGAGGATCGCCGCCCGGCTGCCCACCGCCGCCCGCAGCCGATCGACCAGCTCGCGGAACGTGTAGACCTCCGGCCCCACCGCGTCGAACGTCTCATCCTCCGTCCGCTCGCCCGCCCCGGCCATCAGCCGCGCCATGTCCTCCACGGCGATCGGCTGGATGCCGTAGCGGCCGTCGCCGGGCACGGCGAAGACCGGCAGCCGCCGCAGCAGCCAGGCGATGTTGTTCAGCAGCACGTCCTCGGCGGCCGTCTCCCCGCCGAACAGCACCGCCGGCCGCACGATGGCGTGCGACAGCCCCGACTGGCGGATGAACGCCTCCAGCTGGCCCTTGCCGCGGTAGTACGGCAGATCGGACTCCGGGTCGGGGTTGGCGATGCTCACATGCACCAGCCGGCGCACGCCGGCCTCGCGGGCGGCCCGCACCAGCGTTTTCGTGTTCTCCACCGCGCCCTCGAAGGTTGTCTTTCCGTGGGCGAAGCGCACCCAGTAGGTGTTATACAGCACCCCGGCGCCCTGCAGGCTGCTCGCCAGCCCGGCGGGGTCGGCGAAGTCCAGCGGCGCGGCCTCGACGCGGCTGCCGAAGGGGTGGGGGCGATGCGGGTGGTTGGTCAGCGTGCGGACGCGGATGCCGCGGGCCAGCAGCTCGCGGGTCAGGTAGCGGCCGGTGTAGCTGAAGGCGCCGGTGACGACGTGCAGGGGGGCGGCGGTCATGGCGGATCTCCTGGCGGTGACGATTTGTAACTTTTATAACATATTGAAAGCATTGTAAGATAAAGTCGGCGGCCTGTCAAGGGGACGCCGGGGGGGAGAGACCCGCCCGTGAACCCCCCTCCCCGCCCTCGCTGCGCCCGGATGGGCCTCCCCCTCCCTCTGAACTGGACGCCCGCGGGCCGGGTAAGTAAGATCAAGGAGTCGCTATCGACGACCGGATCGAGACAGGGCAGGGCTCCCTGCCTGAGCCTGCCACCCGTGCCCGAAAGGCCGCCTGCCTATGACCGCCACCCGCATCACCCGCCCGGCCTCGCCCGCCGCCCGGCTGGCCGCCCATCTGGGGCTGCGTCCGCTGGGCGCGCGCCTGCTGGAGGACCTGCCCTCGCTGCTGCTGCTGGCGCTGCTGCTGCTGACGGCATCCAGCGCGGTCGCTGCCGCCGGCTGGACGGGCGGGCTGTGGCTGCTGCCCACGCTAGGCCTGCTGGCCCTGCTGACCGGCTACCTGCTGGCGATCTCGGTGTTCTCGGAGCTCAGCGTGCTGCTGGCCGGCGCGATCTACGGGCTGTTCGCCATCTGGATGATCCTGTCCGCCCGCTTTCTGGACGCCGGGCTGACGCTGCGCCAGCGCTGGATCGAGCTGGGGACGCGCGTCGCGCTGTGGATCGAGCAGACAGCCAGCGGCGGCTTCAGCCGCGACAACCTGATGTTCATCCTGGCGCTGGCGCTGGTGGTGTGGATCCTGGGGTTCAACGCGGCGGCCAGCCTGTTCCGGTCGCGCCGGCTGTGGTACGCCGTCGTGCCCGCCGGGCTGGCGCTGCTGATCAACACCTACTACTACAGCGGGCCGGCCCGCATGGACCTGTTCCTGATCGCCTACCTGTTCTTCGCCTTCACGCTGGCGGTGCGGACGAACGCGGTCAACCGCGAACGGGTGTGGCGCGCCCGGCGCGTCGGCTTCACGCCCGGCACCTGCTTCGATCTGCTGCGGGCGGGCGTGATCGCCGGGGTGCTGGTGATCGCGCTGGCCTGGTCGGCCCCGGCGGCCTCGGCCAGCAACCGGCTCGCCAGCGCCTGGGAACGCTCGATCAACCCGTGGAACCGCGTGCAGGATACATTCCAGCGGCTGTTCGGCGGCGTGGAGGGCGGCAGCGCCACCACCGCCGACTACTACGGAGGCACCACGCTGACGCTGGGCGGCCCGGTTAACCTGTCCAACGCCACGGTGATGATCGTCTACGCGCCGGAGGCGTACCGCTACTACTGGCGCTCCAAAGTCTTCGATACCTACAGCGGCGATGGCCGCTGGACGAGCGCCAGCGACGCCCGCCAGGCATCGGACTTCGGCATCCTGGGGGTGGAGGAAATCAGCGACTATGCGCTGCGGCGCACGGTGCAGCAGCGCTTCGAGATGGCGATCCCGGCCTCCCGGCTGATCTACGCCGCGCCGCAGCCCGTCTCGTTCGCCTCCCTGCCCATCAACGTCGATGTGATCTACACCCAGCCCGGCTCGCAGGAGTACGTCTCGGTGATGGCCGTGCGCGCCCGGGACATGCTTGGCGCCGGCGACGACTACACCGCCACCTCGGCGATCAGCGTGGCCGACGAAGCCAGCCTGCGCGCCGCGGGGAGCCTCTACCCGGACTGGGTGACGGCCCGCTACCTGGCCCTGCCGGAGGCGATCACGCCGCGCACGCGCCAGCTGGCCGCCAGCATCGCCGCCGGCGCGGCCAACCCCTACGACGCCGCCCGCGCCATCGAGGGCTACCTGCGCGAGAACATGACCTACAACCAGGCCATCGCCGCCCCGCCGCCCGGCGTCGAGCCGGTCGATTACTTCCTGTTCGAGAGCCGCGAGGGCTACTGCAACTACTACGCCGGCGCTATGGTGGTGATGCTGCGTTCGCTGGGCATCCCGTCCCGGATCGCTACCGGCTTCGCGCAGGGGGAGCGCGATCCCAACCTGGGGGGCTACCGGGTGGCGGAGACCGACGCGCACGCCTGGGTGGAGGTCTACTTCCCCGGCTACGGCTGGATCGAGTTCGAGCCGACCTCGGCCATCGACCCGATCGCGCGGCCAGCGGAGCGCCCGCAGACGTTCGGCGGGCTGGCCGACCCGCGCGAACAGTCGCCGGATGGCGGGCAGCGCGATGAAGGGGACAACGCCCGCGAGCCGGACGGCGGGCTGGATTCCGCCGATCCGCCGGTCGATCGGGGCCTGCTGGGCCGGCTGCGGGCCTTCCGGGTGCCGGGGATCGTCTGGGGCGCCCTGGCCGCCGCCGGGGGCGCGGCGCTGGCGATCGTCGGGGCCTGGGTCTGGCAGGAGCAGCGCGGGCTGGCCGGGCTGAGCGGGGTTTCCCGCAGCTATGCCCGGCTGAATCTATTCGCGCCGTGGATCGGTGTGAACCTGCCGGACAGCGCGACGCCGTCCGAACGGGCCGAGCGGATCGGCTGGGCGCTGCCGCCCGCCGCGGAGGAGGTGGATCGCATCGCCGGGCTGTACATGCAGGAGCAGTACGCGCCGCCGCGCCCGCTGGAAGCCATGGAGCGCGACCGGGCTAACAGCCTGGCGCAGGAAGCGTGGCAGCGGCTGCGGCCCCTGCTGGTGCGGGCGGCGGCGGCGCGGCGGCTGCGCCGGCTGCTGCCGGGCGGCCAGTGATTCCTCCGGCAGCCGGCGCGGAGGCTGCGGGGCGCGATCATCGGGCGCTGCATGCCCTGACTCCCTGCACGCCCTGAACCAAACGGCGGCTCAGCGCCCCGCCGGGAATCCACGAGGGGGCTCGCCACGGTGACCCGGATCCGGGAAGCGCCTGTGCGTTTCCCGGACCCGGGCCGCCTGCCCCCTGCCCGCCTCAGCCCGGCGCCGGCGGGCAGGCTGCCGGGGGCCTCAGCAGAAGTCCCCATCCCTGAGGAACCAGTCGTTCTCGTCGAAGGCCGCTTCTTCCTCTTCGGTGAAGCGCACGACGCGCATGTCGGTGGGCCGCGAAACCGTGCGCAGCGGCACGCTGAACCAGGTGTTGATCACGTGGAAGTGCCCGCGCGAGCTTTCATCCTTGCGGATGAAGGCGATCCGCAGGGCCATCGGGCCGCGCAGCAGCCAGCTTTCCTCGCGCAGCCTGGCCCGCGCGGTCCTGCCCACCCGCTGCGCGTTCTTCGCGGTGGAGAGCGCGTAGGCCTGGGCTACGTGGTTCAACCAGCCTTCTTCGTAGAAGAGGCCGCAGTCCGGGCATTCGCCGCGCTGCTCGGCCCAGCGCTTTTCACCTTCCATGCGCCTGGAGCCGCACTGCGGGCAGTTCCCCACAAACCCTATCGTTGGCATGGCCTGACTCCTTTCACGCCATAAACAAAACGGCGACTCAGCACCCTGGCAGGAATCCAAAAAGGACTTGCCAGTAAGTGCCTGAGTCGCCGCCGATAGGCGTGGAATGGGTCAGGTCTCGCCGTTCATACCCTACAGGATACTCCGGATTCGGGAAACGCGCAAGCGCTTCCCCGGGGGGAGCCGCCTACTCCTTGCCCGCCTCGGCCCAATCGCCCGCCGGGTTCTTCTCCCCGGCGCGGATGGGCACGCTCAGCCGGTTCTCCGGCGGCGGGATGGGACACGACCAGTACGGGTTGTAGGCGCAGTACGGGTTGTAGGCCAGGTTGAAGTCCACCCGCGCCCGGCGGCCCTGGAGCGGCTCGATCTCCAGATAGCGGCCGCCCTCGTAGGTCTCTTCTCCGCTGGTGGCATCCATGAACGGCAGGAAGTACCCCCCGCCGTGATGCGCCACATAGACCGTCAGGGCGGCGCTCTGCCCCTCCACCTCGAAGGTGAAGCGCCCCCAGCGGGTGTAGTCCTGCACGTCGCCGGTGCTGGTCTGCAGGCTGACCGTCTCCTGCTGCGCGAACGGCTCCAGCGTGACCTCCAGCCGCAGGTCGGGGTTATCCGGGTAGTAAGACAGCCCATCAAAGACTTCGCGCTGCGCCGGCAGCAGGGGCGAGGCGCGGTCCTGTTTGAAGAAGCGGTCCTTCATCTGGCGGTGCTGCTCCAGGCTGAGCATGGCGCACTGGCTCCGGGGGTGCAGAGGGACAGAAAACCACGCTAGATTATGGCACACGCCGCGGGCCTGTTCCACTGGTGAAGCGCGGCGGCCCCGCGCCGGGCTGCGCGCCTCGCGCCCGGCTGTGTTACAATAGGCGGAACCCGATCACTACCGATCCATAACCGGAGGGCAACGGCGTGCGCCGCTACCGCTTCATTCAGGCAGACGTGTTCACTGAGGTCGTCTTCGGCGGCAACCCGGTCGCGGTCTTTCCCGACGCGGAAGGGCTGAGCGAGGCGGAGATGCAGAAGATCGCCCGCGAATTGAACCTGTCAGAGACCACATTCGTGCTGCCGCCGACCGATCGGCGGGCCGACGTGCGGGTGCGCTTCTTCACCCCGTCGGCGGAGCTGCCGTTCGCCGGCCACCCGACCCTCGGCACACACGTGGTGCTGGCGAGCCTGGGGCGCTACCCCATCGCCGGGCCGGTGACGCGCATCTGGCAGCAGGTGGGCGTCGGCGTGCTGCCGGTGGACCTGATCACGAATGCGGAGGGCTATACCGACCGCGCCGTCATGACCCAGGCGGAGGCCCGCCACGGCAAGGTCTATACCGACCGCAAGCAGCTGGCCCGTGCGCTCGGCCTGAAGGAGGCCGACCTGCACCCCGATCTGCCTGCGCAGGTCTACTCGACCGGGCTGCCGGGGCTGATCATCCCGGTGGCCTCGCTGGAGGCGATCCAGCGCATCCGCCTGAACGTCGGGCCGTTTAATGAGGTGTGCCGGAGCGTGGGCGTCACCGGGGCGGAGGTCTTCACGCTGGAGACGCTCGACCGCGCCCACCATGCCCATGTGCGGAACTTCGATCCGCTGCTGGGCGTGCTGGAGGATCCGGCCACGGGCAGCATGGCCGGGGCGCTGGGCGCCTATCTGCTGGCCAACCGGGTGTTTGAGTACGAGCCGGCGGTCTCGACGACGCACATGGTGATCGAGCAGGGCTTCGAGATCGACCGGCCCAGCCTGATCGAAGTGGAGGTTGACATCCGCGACGGCGCGGTGGCCGAGGTGCGCGTCGGCGGGCAGGTGGTCATCCTGATCGAGGGCGAGCTGTCGCTGGCCTGAGCGCCGCCCCCGCCGCCGAGCCGATGATGTCCTCTGCCGCTCTCGTCGCCCGTGCTATCCGTCTGGCCCGCGCCGGGCGCCGCGCCGAAGCCCGCATCCTGGCGCGGCGTGCCCTGGAAGCCGACCCGTCGAACGCGTCCGGCTGGGCGCTGCTGGCGCATCTCTCCTACGATCCCGCCGACCCGGCATACACCATCGCGTGTCTGGAGCAGGTGCTGCGCCTGCAGCCGGATCACATCCGCGCCCGCGAACATCTGCATTACCTGACAGGGCGGACGGCGCCGCGCCCGCTGCCGCCCGCGCCGAAGGCCGATCCGCCCGCCGCCCCGGCCCCGACCC
>DAOTXW010000064.1:0-22543 GCA_034435035.1 Anaerolineae bacterium
GCTCCGGGGTGGGCGCGGGCGAGGTCGCCGCCGGGGCGCCGGGGGCGGCGCAGGCGAGGGCGGCCAGGGCGAGGACAAGCGGCATGACCAGAACACGACGGTAGACAGTCACGGTGATACTCCCATTAAAAGAAGATCAGGCCGGGGCGGACGCTGACGACCAACCATCGGCCTCAGGAAAGATAACGCACAACCCCCCGGAAGGGTTCCCGGCGGGCTGTGCGTGAAGGGCGAACGGCGCGTCGAACTCAGGACAGGGACGCGCGGAGGCCAGCCAGCTGAGCGCGGTAGCTGGCGTCGATCTCCTGAGCGCCGGAGCGCAGGACGACTCCACCCAGGATCGACGGATCGACGCGGAAAGCGACCTCAGCGCCGCCGAGGGTGCGGGTGAACTTCGCCTTCTCGGCATCGGTGAGGGGGAGAGCGGTGATGACCGTCATGCTGTCACCGAGACGGCGGGCCTCCACGGGGACGGCGGCGAAGAAGTCCTCGATCACCTGGCGCTGCTTCTTCTCATCGAGGTTGGCACCGATGAGATGATTGGCGGCGGCGAGGCTGAGAGCGATGATCTGGTCGCGCATCTCGGCAAGCTGGCGGTCGCGCTCGCCGGTGGCTTCGGTCTGCGCCTGCTCGCGGATGCGCTGGGCCTCGGCGCGGGCCTCGGCGATGAGGGCCCTGGCGGCTTCCTCGGCGCGGGCGCGGGCTTCGGCGGTGATGCGCTGGGCCTCGGCGCGGGCCTCATCGAGGAGCGCCTGGCGGTCGGTTTCGGCGCGAGCGAGGGCCTGCTCGGCCTCACGGGCGTTATTGAGTCCCTCAGCGATGCGCTCGCGGCGCGCCTCGAGGGCATTGAGCAACGGCTGATAGAGGAGGCCCCGCAGCAAGAGCACCAGCAGGATGAAGCCGATGATCTGGATCAGCAGGAGCCCTGCGTTAATACCTAGTGCTTCCAAGTCTACCTCCGCTCTTGAAGCGTGAGCCGAACGCCGGCCTCAGCCGACGACGAACATCAGGATCAGCGCAACCACGAGCGCGTAAATGGCGACAGACTCCGCGAAGACGATGCCCAGGATCATATTGGTCTGGATGGTGGGGGCGAAGTCGGGGTTGCGGCCCATCGCCTGGAGCGCGCCAGAGGCCACCAGGCCAATGCCGAGGCCGGGGCCGATCATACCGATAGCAGCCAGGCCAGCGCCGAGGTACTTCAGAGCGGTGACGATATCGCCGGTCATGTGTAAGCAATCCTCCTTAAGTAGCGGTTAGCGATTAGCGGACAGCGTTAGCCAGCCGCACGATCCGGAAAAACCGGGAGATCAATGGTGCTCCTCGCCGCCGTGGCCGGTCATGGCCATAGCGGAGAACACCAGAGTCAGCATGAAGAACACATAGGCCTGGATCGTCCCCACGAAGATCTCGTAGGCATACAGGCCGGTTGGCAGAAGATACGGGACGAGCGAGCCGACGACGATCACCAGGACCGCGCCGCCGAAGATATTGCCGAGAAGACGGAAGGTGAGCGAGACGATCTTGATCGGCTCCAGGATGAGCTCAAGCAGGCCGACGCCGAAGTCCATGAAGCCCATGCCGCCGCGCTCGAGGGCGGCGACGTTGATGAACTTGCCGGCATAGGCGGCGCCCAGGCTGGAGAAGCCGAAGACCTGGATGGTGACGAAGGCGACGATGGCGAGGCCGAGCGGGAAATTGATGTCGGTGGCGGCGCCGCGCAGGAAGGGGGTGATGACGTAGCCGTGATGCTCCTCCCCGGCGGCGTCTTCGGCGGCGGATTCTTCCCCGGCGTGGGCCACGCCCTCGCCCTCCGCAAAGGGGACGAGGTAGTAGATACCGGTGTTGCCGAGTTCGGCGCGGTCGAAGCTCTCATGGCCTTCGTCATGCGGCTCGTGCAGGAAGCCAACGCTCTCAAAGCCGGGGATCATCTTGGAGAGGTTGGCGGTGAGGATGAGCAGGAAGATGGTGGCAGCAATGGGAAAGATGCGGCGGGCATTGCGATGGCCGACGGTCTGCTCGGCAATGTTGTAGAGCAGCTCGATGACGGCTTCGACGGCATTGCCCAGGCCGCGGGGGACTTCGCCGCGGAGGCCGAGGCGGGCCAGCAGGGCGATCCCGATGAGGATCACGTAAGCGACCCAGGTATGCAAGAGGGTATTGGTGAGATAGACATTCTGGCCCGCGAGGGTGAAGAGCGGGGTCTTGGAAAGCGCCTCGCCGGGCAGGACGATGACGGGACGAATCTGCGTGGAGAAACCCAGGACGGTGTTAGTGAGCCAGGGCAGACCGGCGCAGAAGACGGCCACCACCACGACAATGCCCAGCAGCATCAGAAGCCCTTTATTCATTCAGAGCGATCCTCCTCGTCGTCATCAGCCAGGGCGGCCCGGGGGCGGCCCTGATGCGTCAGAAGCGCGTAATCCTGCTGATTGAGGCGGCGCGCGGCACGCACCGCGAGCCAGGCGAGACCGATCATCAGCACCACGCCCAGCGGAATGGCCAGGCAGGTGAGGCCCAGGACGAAGCCGGGGGCGGTGCCCAGGGCGGCATCGAGCCGGCGGCCAGCGATCACCGCGGCCACGATCAGGAGCGCGGCGGGGAAGCCACCCAGGCCGGCCAGGGCAGCGACTCCGACCGAGCGCAGGAACGAGCGCTGTGCGGCACTATCGGCCACGATGCCTCCGGCAGTCTCCGAGCCGGGCGCGGAGATATTAGCACAGGCAGACAAAGCGGTCAAACTTTGTCCAATTCTTCACAGGTTCCAGCGGGCAGCGACGGCTGCCCCGGCTCTGGCCTTCCCGCGGCTCCCTCAGCGTGCTGAGGGGGAAACATCACGGGACGAGCGCGATGCTGGATGCGGCGCTGAGCGCCCAGTCAAACCAGGGGCCGGCGACCGTCCCCATGACGATGAGGGCGGCACAGGCCAGGAACAGGACTACCCCGTAGGCGCCGGGGAGGACGATCGGGCGGGTGTCCTCGACCGGATCGACGTACATGACCTTGATGACGGTCAGATAGTAGTAGAGCGCGACGATGGCGTTCAGGACGCCGATGACAGCGAGCCAGACATAGCCGGCCTCGACGGCGGCGGCGAACAGGAAGAACTTGCCGAAAAAGCCCGCCAGCGGGGGGACGCCCGCCAGCGAAAGCAGCGCCAGCACCAGCGCGAGCGCCAGGTAAGGGGATCGGCGGGCCAGGCCGGCGAAGCTGCGGATCTCATCGGAGGCGCCGGTGTTGCTGACGGCGATGACGACGGCGAAGGCGGCGATGTTGGTGAGCACATACATCAGCATGTAGAAGGCGACCGAAGCCACGCCGAGATCGGTGCGGGTGAGCGCGACCACGCCCATCAGAGTGTAGCCGGCCTGCGCAATGGAACTGTAAGCCAGCATGCGCTTGATATTCCGCTGCACCAGCGCAAGCAGATTGCCGAGGGTCATGGTGACGACGGCCATGGCAGCCAGCAGGCCCGTCCAGGCCGGGGCGGCGGCCTCCGGCCAGACGGCGGAGAAGACGCGCACGAGGAGGGCGAAGCTGGCAGCCTTGCTGGCCGTGCTGATGAAGGCCGTCACCGGCGTGGGCGCGCCCTCGTAGACATCGGGGGTCCAGAAGTGGAAGGGGACGGCGGCGACCTTGAAGCCGAAGCCGGCCACCACCAGCAGCAGGGCCAGGATCAAGCCGAAGACGCCAACCGGGCCGCTGCCGACCAGATCGGCGAGGGGGCGGGCCAGCTCATAGATGCCGGTGGTGCCGGTGAAGCCATACAGCAGGCTGAGGCCGTACAGCAAAAGGCCGGCGGTGAAGGAGCCGAACAGGTAATACTTGAGGCCGGCCTCGGTGCTGCGCGGCGCATCGCGCAGGAAGCCCGCCAGGACATACAGGCAGATGGAGGCCGTCTCCAGGGCGAGGAAGGCCATGATCAGGTCGCTGGCGGCGCTCATGAGCGTCATGCCGAGGGTGGCGACGATCAGGATGCCGTAGAACTCACCCTGACGGCCCACGCCGGGCACATCGAGGGCGATGAGGGCGGTGAGCGCGCCGGCGATCAGGATCATGGTGCGGAAGATCAGGGCGAGCATATCGTAACGCAGCATGCCGCCCAGGACGGGTCCGCTGAAGGCCGGGCTGCCGACCGCGGCCAGCCCGACCGCCAGGTTGAGAACCATCACCAGAAGCATGCCCACCCCGGCGACGATGCCAACCGTCCGGCGGCGGGCCGGGTTGAGGAACAGGTCAACCGTCAGGACGACCAGCAGGAGGAGGGTGAGGCCGATCTCCGAGACGATCGGGACGACGGCCTGCACGAATGAAGTGGGTTCAGTAAACAACTACGCACCTCCCAACAGGCGAGCGATGGGCTCCATGCCATACTGGACCATCGGCTGCATGATCGACGGGAAGACGCCCACGGCGATGAGCCAGAAGGCCAGAATGCCGAGGGCCACTTTGTCGAGCGCGGTCACGTCGCCCACCTCGCCGTGCCACTTCTGCTCATCGAACTCGCCGAAGAAGACGCGCTGCACGACGCGCAGGACATAAGCGGCGGTCACCACCACGCCCGTGATGGACAGGATGGCGATCAGGCCGTAGTAGGGCGCGATCGTCCGGCCAGCCTGCCAGAGGCCCATGAAGATGGGGAACTCGGCGACGAAGCCGGAGAAGCCGGGCATGCCCATGCTGACCAGGCCACCGACGATGAAGGCGAGGGCGACCAGGGGCATGCGGTGCCAGAACCCGCCCAGCGATGGGATATCGCGGGTGTGGGCGCGGTCGTAGACCATGCCGACCGAAGCAAAGAAGAGAGCCGTCATGACGCCGTGGCTGAACATCTGGAGGCCGGCGCCGGTGAGGCCGGTGAGATTCATGGTGGCCCAGCCGAGGCTGACGAGGCCCATGTGCGACACGGAGGAGAAGCCGATGACGTACTTGAAGTCGCGCTGGACCATGGCGATCAGGGAGCCGTAGACGACGTTGATCAGGGCCAGGAAGACGAGCCAGGGCAGATGCGTGATGGCGCCCTGAGGCAGGAGCATGACGGCGACGCGCAGGGCGGAGTAAGCGCCGAGCTTCATCAGGACGCCGGCGTGGATCATCGAGACGGCGGTGGGAGCGGCGACGTGGCCGTCAGGACTCCAGTTGTGGAAGGGGAACACGCCGGCCAGGATGCCGAAGCCCAGGAAGATGAAGGGGAACCAGACCCGGGCGAAAGATGCCACGCCCAGGCCGAAGGGCATGCGCATGTAGGGCCGATCGAAGATGCCGGCATCGCGGGCCTGCATCAGATCGAGCAGGCTGAAGCTACCCTGCATGCCGGCGCTTTCCATGAAGAAGTACATGGCGATGACGCCGACCAGGGCGACGACGGAGCCGATCAGGATATAGAGGGTGAGCTTCATGGCGGCGTATTCGCGGGTGACCTTCCAGCCCCAGGTGGCGATCAGGATGTACATGGGGAAGATGGCCAGCTCGTAAAAGAAGAAGAGCAGGAAGACATCCAGGGCGACGAAGACGCCGTAGACGCCCGCGGTGAGGAGCATGAAGTAGGCGAAGAACTCACGGGGGCGGTCGCTGATGCCCCAGGAGATCAGGACGCCGCAGAAGGAAGCCAGGCCGGTGAGCAGGACCATGGGGGCGCTGATGCCATCGACGCCCATGTGGTAGCCGATGCCGATCTGCGGAACCCAGGGCCAGGGGCCATCTTCATAGAAGAAGGGGCCAGCCAGGCCGGCGCTGTAGGCGCTGTTGACGCCAAAATAGACGAACAGGCCGAGGAGGAGGCTGATGAAGGTGGCGGCCGCCGCCAGCGATCGGATGCCGGTGCGGAGGGCGGCGATGCGCTCCTTATCCGCGACGGGGTCCATCTTACCCTCATCCGGCATGAGGAAGAGGATGATGGCCGCCACGATAGGCGCGAAGGTGATGACGGTCAGGAATGGAAAGTTCATACGAGCATCCTATGCTTGATGCGTCGATGAGGCGCCGCAGCGCGCCTCACCCGGCCGCGATCAGGAAAGCAACCGGGTCACCGTATCGTTGATCACCCGGACGAGCCAGGTGGGGTAGACCCCGATAACCCCCATCAGAACGAGCAGCGGGGCCATAGCCAGACCCTCGCGGAAGGTGATCTCCAGCGAACGGCCATGCGCCATCTCGACGGCGTCGGCGTTGAGCGGGCCGTGGAGGACATGGCGGATGGCCTTGAGGATATAGGCGCCGGTGAAGAGCAGGCCGATCATGCTGATGGCGGTCATGAGGGTGAAGATCGGCGTCTGCTGGGCACCGACGGGCCAGACGCCCCGGATGACCATGAACTCGCTGACGAAGCCGTTGAGACCGGGCAAGCCCAGGGAGGACATCGAGGCGAAGATCAGGATACCGCCGTAGACCGGCGCGACCACCCACAGCCCGCCCATCTTCGTGAGATCGCGCGTGTGGATCCGGTCATAGATCATGCCGACCAGGGCGAACATGGCGGCGGCGCTGATGCCGTGGTTGAACATCTGCAGGACAGCGCCATTGGCGGCAATGATGGCATCGAAGCTGTGCTCGGGGCTGTACTGCGCGTCCAGGCCGACCCAGCCGGCAGCGGCGATGGCCAGGACCACGAAGCCCATGTGATTGACCGAGCTGTAGGCCACCAGGCGCTTGAAGTCGGTCTGGCCGAAGGAGGCGAAGGCGCCGAAGACGATGGCGAGCATCGCCAGGACGGCCAGCACCGGGGCGAAGTTGTGGGCCGGGACGGGGAACAGCGGCAGCACCAGGCGCAGGAAGCCGTAGGCGCCGAGCTTGAGCAGGACGCCGGCCAGGATCATGGAGCCGGCGGTCGGGGCTTCGGTGTGGGCGTCGGGCAGCCAGGTATGGAACGGCCAGACGGGGACCTTGATGGCAAAGGCGATGGTGAAGAGCCAGAAGGTGACGTTCTTGATGACGGTGATGCCGATGCCGAGGAGCTGGAAGCCCTCATCGCCGCCGAAGCCGGGCCAGCGCACCATCAGCTCGGTCATATCGAAGGTGCCCATCAGCAGGCCCATGAGCTGGATGCTGAGCAGCAGGCCGAGGGATCCGGCCATGGTGTAGATGAAGAACTTGAAGCTGGCGTACTGGCGGTTGGCGCTGCCCCACAGGTTGATCAGGAAGTACATGGGGACAAGGCCGAACTCCCAGAAGACGAAGAACAGGAGCAGGTCGAGGGAGACAAAGACGCCGAGCATGCCCATCTCGAGCAGGAGGAAGAGCGCCATGTAGAGCTTGACGCGCTCCTGAATGCTCCAGGAGATGAGGACGGCCAGCGGGGTGAGCAGGGTGGTCAGGATGACCATGGTCAGGCTGATGCCATCAATGCCGACATGGTAGCTGCTGTTGAGGAGCGGGAACCAGACGGCCCGCTGCTCGAAGCAGGCGCGGGCCACGATGTCGTGGCAGGGATCGGCCTGGAACCAGAGCCACATCTGGACCGAAAGGGCCAGCGGGACGAGGCTGACCAGCAGGGTGACCCAGCGGGCCAGGCCCCGGCGCTCACGGGGGAGCAGCAGGACGATCAGCGCCCCCAGCAGAGGGGTGAAGGTGATGAGCGTCAGCAGGTTTTGGTGAATGAATTGCATCGAGGCTTACCCTCTCAGAGCCAGACAACCGGGCGCATCAGCGCAGGAAGACGATCCAGACGAAAACCCCCACCAGCATCAGCAGGCCGGCGGCGGCCACGGCCAGGTACTGCTGGACGCGGCCTGACTGGAGATACTTAAACGCATCGCCCAAATTGCCCACGCCTTCGGCGACGCTGTCACCCGCGCCGTTGACGATGAAGGTATCGAAGTCCTTATTGCGGAAAGCGAGCCATTCGACACTGCGGGCGATGAAGTGAAGCGCCCCGTCGATGATGCCGCGGTCGATGAGCTGGTAGGCCACTGTGGCGGCGAACCAGCGGGCCGGGCGGACGAAGATCCAGTCATAGAGCTCGTCAATGTAGTACTTGCGATTAAACAGGGTATACAGCGGCCCCAGGACGGAGATGAGCGGATCGCGGCGGCCGGCGGGCAGCGGGCGGCGGACGTAGACGAGCCAGCCAACCAGCAGGCCGAACAGGGCGATGCCGACCGACAGCAGCAGCGGCGTCCAGTCAAAGGCGAGCTTCTCCGGCTCCTCCATCAGGGTGGCGCCGACGAAGTGGTGAAACGGGTTGCCGCCCAGCAGCGAGCCAAGCACCGGGAAGTCCTGGTGGACGCCGACGAAGCCGGCGAAGATGGCGAAGAAGGCCAGGATGACCAGCGGAAGGTTCATGCGCCAGTCCGTCTGAGTGGCCTCCTCAGCGGCATGGGTGCGGGGCTGGCCGGCGAAGGTGAGGCCGATCTGCCGCATGGTGTAGAAGGCAGTCAGGAAGGCGGTGAAGGCCAGCACGACAAAGACGACAGGCGCGTGCGCGAAGGCGTCGGCCAGGATCTCGTCCTTAGACCAGAAGCCGGCGGTCACGAACGGGAAGCCGGAGAGCGCGAGGCCGCCGATGAGGAAGGTCCAGGCGGTGACGGGGATGCGGCTCCAGAGGCCGCCCATGTTGAACATATCCTGCGCGTCGAAGTCAAGCGGGAAGTGATGGCCATGATGATGGGCATGCTCCTCGCCGTGCTCGACCGCGTGGATGACTGAGCCGCTGCCCATGAACAGCAGGGCCTTGAAGATGGCGTGGGTCATCAGGTGAAAGGCGGCAGCGACATAGGCGCCGATGCCGAGCGCGGCGACCATGAACCCCAGCTGGCTGATGGTGGAATAGGCCAGCACCTTCTTGATATCGCGCTGGGCCAGGGCGATGGAGGCGGCGAAGAGGGCGGTGAAGGAGCCGATGAAGGCCATGACCTGCATGGGGATGCTAAGCGTATGCTCATGCCAGCCCAGGCTGAGCAGGGGGAACATGCGGATGAGCAGGTAAACGCCGGCGGAAACCATGGTGGCGGCATGGATCATGGCGCTGACGGGGGTGGGGCCTTCCATCGCGTCGGGCAGCCAGGTGTGCAGCGGAAACTGGGCGCTCTTGCCGACCGTGCCCATAATCAGAAGGAGGCCGATGGCAGCGGCCACGGAAAGCCCGCCGAAGAGGGCGGAGCCGGGGAAGGCCGCCGTGGTTTCCAGCGCGTGCAGCAATTCTTCGTTGAAGAAGATCTCGCGGAAGTTGAGGGTGCCGGTGAAGCTGTAGAGCCAGGCGATGCCGATGAGCATGAAGACATCGCCGACGCGGGTGGTCATGAAAGCCTTGATGGCCGCGCCGGAGGGTGTGATCCGATCCGGCTCGTTGGGATAGATGCGGTTGTGCCAGAAGCCGATCAGCAGGTAGGAGCACAGGCCCATGATCTCCCAGCCGACAAAGAGCAGGAGGAGATTGTCGGCCACCGACAGGATGAGCATCGCGCCAGCAAAGAGGGCGATGAAAGCCATGAAACGGGCTTTCCAGGCGGTGGAGTCGAAGCGGACGATGCGCCGCCCGGCGGAGTCGATCTGCTCCTGGTGGTCGTCGCCGTGGCCGCCCGCCGCGTGGGAATCGCCGTGACCGTGGCCGCCGCCCAGGATGGCCGTCCAGTAGTGGCCGGTAGCCATGTAGCCGGTGGAGTAGATGAAGATCATGGTGGCGGTGAGGGGGACGAAGAAGAGCATCACCGCGCCCAGCGGATCGACCAGGGTGCCCATGCGCAGGCCGGTCTCCAGCGACGGGCCGAGGGGCAGCCAGACGAACCGGGAGGCGATCGGCTCCTCGCCCAGGTGGGGGGTGGTGATGGCCGTGATCAGGACGATGATCGCGAAGACCCAGGTCAGCAGGATGGCGCCGACCGCGACAAGGTCGCTGACGAGCCGGCTGCGCCGCGTGAAGAGCAGGATCGCGAAGAAAGCCACCAGCGGAGGCAGGGGGATGAGCCAGACAAGGAGTTCAGGGTTCATAGCGGTTCCTTCGTAGCCGGTCAGCGGCCCGGCGAGCGCGCCGGGCGCCGGCGGACGCTACCACTTCAGCATGTTGATATCTTCAGCGACGACCGTCTCGCGGTTGCGATAGATCGAGATGATCAGGGCGAGTCCGACGGCGGCCTCCGCGGCGGCGACGGCAAAGACGAAGACCGCGAAGGTCTGGCCGTTGAGGGCCTCAGGGGCGATGAAGCGCCAGAAGGCCACGAGGTTGAGATTGACGGCATTGAGCATCAGCTCAATGCTCATGAGGATCGCCACCGCGTTGCGGCGGGCGAGGACTCCATAGACGCCCAGCGAAAAGAGGGCGGCGGCGACCAGCAGATACAGGTGCAAAGGGACCATCGGGCACTCCTGAAAAACGATTAGCGATCCGCGATCGCGGTACCGAGCGACACTGCATCTCCAACAACCGATCAAGGCGGCGGGAGAGCCTCCAGAAGCAGGCTCGCCACCCGGCGATGCCCATTCTCATTCCAGTGGCCATCCGACGCATAATCCGCCGGGGTCAGCGCCGGGTAGGTATCCAGCACCGGGATGCCCAGACGGTCGAACAGGGCCAGCGCCCGGCGGTAGTCCTCGCCGGGGCCGCCGGGCCGGTAGTCGGACGGATGGGCGATGACGACCGCCCACAGCTGTCCCCCGGAAGCGGCGGCTTCATCGCGCAGCCGGCGCAGGAGGTCCTCCGTGACCTGCGCGGCGCGGGCGTCGCGACGGGCCGACGCGCCGGAGACATCCGCCCAGCCCTGCGCAGCCCGCAGGCCGAGCAGGTAGCCGCCCTTCCAGGCGACGGTGCCGACCCGTGTGCGGCGAAGGGCGAACTCGAGAGGGCCGGCGTAACCGGGCGGGGATCCCCCGCGGGCGCGCCGGTAGGCCTGAAGCGGCGTCAGCGGATGGGCGATCCCGGCGGCGTCCAGCCGGTAGCCCCGGAGCAGGAGGCCGGCGGACAGGGCCATGACGCTGTCAACCGGGTAGAGGTTGTCGTCGAAGTCGTTGGCGGCGGTGAAGCCGAGCACGACGACATCCGGCGCCAGCAGCGGGCCGTAGGCGCGCATCAGGGCGAGGGCCTGCTGAGTGCCCGTGCCGGGGATACCGGCATTCCAGAGCAGCACCGGCCCGCGGGCCTGCAGGTCTGCCTCGGCGAGTTCGACCCAGCTGCGGCCAAGCGGCGCCCCGAAACCGAAGGCGAACGAATCGCCGAGCACCAGCAGGCGGTAGGCGGGGGCGTTCTCGGGCGGACGGGCGAAGGCATCCCGGTCGTGAAAGCCCTGCGGATTGATAAGGTGCAGCCGCTCCAGCCAGGCTGTCTGGCGGTAGCTCGCCGGGGCATCCGGCGAGGCGGCGGTCCGGGCGAAGGCCGGGCCATCAAAGCGGCAGGCGGTGGCATCACACACCCACCACGGGACGGGCTGGAGGGCGCCGGAATCCACGCGGTCAGCGGCCGTGAAGTCCGGCTGAACGGCCCCGGTCAGGGCCAAGACCCCCTCCAGGCCGGCCAGCGTCAGCAGCGCCACGGTCAGCGCGATGGCAGCGCGGGCCGCCCGCGAGGAGGGGGGCACGTCAGTCGCGCGCAACCACAATGGCGCCGATCAGGGCAGCGAGCAGGAGCACCGAGGCGACCTCAAAGGGCAGCAGGAACGCCTGGGAGCTGACGAGCTGGCGGCCCAGCGAAACGACACTGTCGGGCGGGACATCGGCGGCGGGCTGAAGCCCGGCAAACCGGCCCAGGATCACAAAGCCGAGCGTGGCCATGGTCAGGACGCCAATCAGGGCGGCGACCGGCCACTGCCGGTTTACGGACTCGGTGATGCCCATGATGCGCCGGGTGACCATGATGGTGATGGTGATCAGCACGGTGATGGCGCCGACATAAACCAGCACCTGCACCGCCGCCAGGAAAGGAGCCTCCAGCAGGACAAACAGGCCGGCGATGCCGAACAGCGAGAGCACCAGGAAGAGGGCGGCGTGAACCAGATTGCGGTTTACCACCACGCCGAAGCCGCCGCCCAGGGCGAAAATGGTCATGACCGCAAAGGCAATGAAAACGGGCGTGATCGTCATGAGGGCCTCACTTGCCTGCCTGCTGGACGAAGCCAGGCTCGATGGCAGCGGCATGCATGGCGGCGGCCTGGCGAGCCCGCTCGGCGCGACCCATCCGGGCGATCCAGAGCGCCGCGACCCCGGCGATCACCAGGTTGACGACCAGCAGGATCAGGGTGCGCGGCAGCATGGCCATGAAGGACGCCGTCGAGAGATAATCCGGGATGAGCAGGGCCGCCGTCTTATCGACCAGGACCATCGACACCAGCAGCAGCAAGCTGATGGGGATGAGGAACTTCCAGCAGAAATTCATGACGTGGTCGATGCGAAGACGCGGCAGGGTGGCGCGCGTCCAGGTCTGGAAGAAGTAGATGATGAAGGTCTTGGCCATGAAGTACAGCACGCCGAGGGTGGGGAACTGATCGACGCCGGGGCCGCGCCAGCCCCCAAAGAACAGGGTGGTCATCAGGGCACAGATGGCGAAGCCATGAGCCCATTCGGCGGCGTAGAACATGGCAAAAGCGAAGCCGCTGTATTCGATATGGTAGCCGGCAACGATCTCCGACTCGGCTTCGAGGAGATCGAAGGGCGTGCGGCCGACTTCGGCGACGCTGGCGATCCAGAAGATCAGGCCGGCCAGGGGGGCGGCCAGGAAATACCAGATGCGCTGGTCGGCGACGATCTCGTTCATGCGCATCGAGCCGGTGAGCAGCACCGGGACGAGCAGGGTGAGGATGACGGGGACTTCATAGCTGACCAGCATGGCCACAGCGCGGAAGGCGCCCAGCAGAGCGTACTTGTTGGCACTGGACCAGCCGGCCATGAGGATCGACATCACCCCGAGCGAGCCCGCCGCGACGAAATAGAGCGCGCCGATGGAGAGATCTGAGCCGATGGCGCTCCGGGCAAAGGGGATAACAGCCCAGATCAGGATCACACTGCCGACAGCCAGCACCGGAGCGAACATGAAAGGTATCAGATCGGCGCCGGCGGGGATGATAATCTCCTTAGACAGGAGCTTGGCGAGGTCGGCAACGGCCTGAGCCAGCCCCCAGGGGCCCACGCGATTGGGGCCGATGCGATCCTGCATCCGGGCGATGACCTTGCGTTCGAACCAGATGTTGAAGATGAGGATGAGCAGGACGAAGTTCGCCACGACCAGGGCAGCCACAAGCTGGAGGATGCCCTCGGCGAGCATCTGGCTGGCCCCGAGGCTCTCCAACAAGCCGCGCAGCCAGGTGTGGATGGTGGTGAAGATATCTCCCATGCTGAAGGTCGCTCCTACTGCCCGCCGCGCGGCCCGAACATCGGCCCGCGAGGGGCATAAAAAAACCGATAACCGCGGGGGTTATCAGCCAGCCTGAAGGCGCTTACACCCATTCGAGGGCCCCCTTTCGCCAGGCGTAGATGAGGGCCTCGGCGAGCAGGAGAATAAAGACGACACCGGAAATCACCCCGTAAAAGGGCAGCTGGTTATAGGCGGCCGCCCAGGGGAACATGAAGACGACTTCAATATCGAAGACCAGGAAGACCAGGGCGAAGATGTAGTACTGGACCCTGAACTGCACCCAGGTGTCGCCCACCGTCTCGACGCCACATTCATAAACGCTGTTCTTGAGGGCATTGGGCTTGTTAGGGCCGAGGAGGCGGCCAGCCACAATCGGCACCGCCGGGAAGCTCATGGATACGATGAAGAGGATAGCGATGAAGGACCACTCGCTCACAGGAGCCACTCCTTAAGCACTCAAACGGTGCAGATGCGATATGGGAGCTTGCTTATATGCGCCCTGGCGCATTTGTGAAGTGCTGCGCTAGTATAACACCCGCCTCCAGACATGGCAATAAGGCAAGCGGTTGGCCCGATCAGGGGACAACAACCGGGAACTCCCCGACGCCCAGGCGCAGCGCAGGCGTGCCGGGGTCCATTGAGAGCAGCCACAGCTCCGGGTCGCCGCCGGCCAGCGGGATGGCCTGCACAACCGTCAGTGACTCGCTGTACCAGGCGAAGGCGACCGCCTCGGTGCCTTCGGGATTCGGGATCAGGGCCGGGATGTAGCTGCCGGAATCGTTGGGGGCCAGGCGGGCGACCTGAGCCAGCTGACCTTCCTGAGCGACATCGCGGCGCAGAGCCAGGATGACCCGGCCATCGGGGGCGAAACGGGCGGCGGTGTAGACCGCCGACTCGCCAATCGGCGAGAGCTGAACCGGGTTGAGGGCGCCGCTGGCGGGAGAGAATCCGGCGACAGTGAGCGGCACCGGCGCCGCCGGGCCGGGGGCCGCCGCGTCGAGGTCCACCATCAGCAGGCGGTCGCCCGCGGGGGCGACATCCCAGAGGCCGAAGCCGTCCTCGACAGGCAGGGCGGCGCCGCTGACCATATCGAGGGTGAGCCACTGGCCGGGGGCCTCGCCGGGGGCGGCGATCTGGTGGACGAGCAGGGCATCGGCCAGGGCAAAGCCAGGCAGGACGACCGGCTCGCCAGCGGTGAGATCGGACTGGCGCACGGGGGTGGGCGCCCCGGCGACCGGAACCGCCGTCAGGAAGACAGCGCTGCCGACGGGCGCCCCCTCCGCGTCCGTGGTCAGGCGATGGTAGTAAAGGGCAGAGCTGTCGGGCTTCCAGACCAGCGAGCCGACGCTGCCCTGCTCGATCGAATCGACGGTGGTGAGCTGACCGACGCGGAGGTCCAGAACCGCGACCTCCTGGAGGTTGAGCGTGAATGCGAGATAGCGGCCCGAAGGCGAAAGAACGAGATCTTTGATGACGCTATCGGACGGGGTGGGGGTCAGAGCGCGTTCGCCGGAGCCATCGGGGCGGATGGCCCAGATCTGGCCGGCACGGACAAAGAGGATCTCCCCCGAGGCGGCAGTACCGGCTCCACCTCCCCCCTGCCCCGACTCATCAGGAGGCAGCTCGGAGGGCGGCGTGGTGGGCGTGGGCCGCGGCCGGGACTGGAGGGCCGCCTCCGGCGGGGGCGGCGCAGCTCCCTGACGGCCGGCCGCCATGAGGGCACAGCCTGACAGGGTCAGAATGACGCAGCCAGCCAGAAACGCACGACGATTGACCGGGATCATGAGCTACTCCTCACAGCGGCGGCGCTCTGTGGGGTATGGTAGCACACAACAGGAGGATCAACCAAGCGAGGCCGCGCCCTCCTGCCTGCGCGACGGATGGGAGTACGATGTTATAATGACTGCCGGAAGGAGCCGCCGTGACACTGACCGTGATCCAGCCAGAATCCGAAGCCTGGGACGCCTTCGTCGCCGCGCAGGGAGGGCACCTGCTGCAGAGCTCGCGCTGGGGAGCGCTCAAGCGCCGCTTCGGCTGGGATGATGCCATCGTAGCCGTGGCCGAGCCGGAGGGAAAAATCGCGGCGGGGGCGCTGGTGCTGTGCCGACCGCTGCCGCTGAGGGCCGGGACGCTGGCCTACGTGCCGCGCGGGCCGGTGGTGGACTGGGCGGATCGCGATCGGACGGCAGCCGTGCTGGCGGCGCTGGAAGAGATGGCCCGCCGCCGCCGGGCCTTCGCGCTGAAGATCGAACCAGACGCCGCCGATGAGGCCGCGCTGCGCGCCCGGCTGGCCGAGCTGGGGCTGCGGCTCTCCCCCCAGACGGTGCAGCCGCCGCGGACGATCCTGGTGAGGCTGGACGGCAGCGAGGACGACGTGCTGATGCGAATGAGCCAGACCACGCGGCGCAAGGTGCGGCTGAGCCAGAAAAAGGGTATCGTCGTGCGGCGGGGCGACGCGAGCGATGTAACCTCGTTCAGCACGCTGATGCGGACGACCGGGGCGCGAAATGCCTTCGGCGTGCACAGTGAGGACTACTACCGGCAGGCGCTGGGGCTGTTCGCGCCGGACCGGGCCGTCCTGCTGATGGCTTCCTACGCAGGGCGCGATGTGGCCGGGCTGATGGCCTTCCGCTGCGGGCAGCGCGCCTGGTACCTCTATGGCGCATCGTCCGGCGAGGCCCGTGAGCGCATGCCGGCCTACGGGCTGCAGTGGGAGGCCATCCGCTGGGCGCGGGAGGGCGGCTGCGTCCTTTATGACCTGTGGGGCATCCCCGATGTGGACGAGGCCACGCTGGAAGATCAGTTCCAGACGCGCTCGGACGGCCTGTGGGGCGTGTACGGATTCAAGCGGGGATTCGGCGGACAGGTGGCGCGGAGCGTCGGCGCGTGGGACCGCGTTTACCAGCCGGCGCTGTACGCGCTTTATCGCGGCGTGATCGCCCGGCGGCAGAGCGGAGCCGGCTGATCCCCTGCCCGATGCGTGAACCCGCTGCGCTTTGATCCGAATGGCGACCTCGCCGCGGCGACCTCGCCACGGCGACCTCGCCGCTATCCGTGGATACCAGCCCATGCAGATCCAACCCCAGACCATCACCGACCGCGGCCTGTGGAATGCCACGCTGGCAGAGATTCCCTACGCCCATGTGCTGCAAACCTGGGAATGGGGCGAGTTCAAGCGGCAGACGACCGGCTGGACGCCGCAGCGGCTGGCGTACTATCACCAGGGCGGCGTGGTCGCGATGGCCCAGGTCCTGAGGCGGGAGATCGGGCCGCTGCGGATTCTATACGTGCCGAAGGGGCCGGCGCTGGATTACAGCAACCCGGCTCTGCGCAGCGCGGTGATCCAGTCTCTACAGCGGCACGCTCGCGAAGAGGGGGCGATCTTTATAAAGATCGATCCGGACGTGGTGATCGGGACAGGCGTGCCGGGCGCAGGGGACGCCGCCGAGGTCGCGCAGGGCCACCAGATCGCGGCGGAATGGCAGGCGCTGGGCTGGCAGTATTCGCCCGAGCAGGTGCAGTTCCGCAACTCGGTGATCATCGACCTGCGGCGCGAGGAAGAAGCCGTGCTGATGGCGATGAAGCAGAAGACGCGCTACAACGTGCGGCTGGCGATCAAGCGAGGAGTGACCACACGGCTGGGGACGGTAGACGACCTGGACCTCCTGTATCGCCTGTATGTGCAGACCGCACAGCGTGATGGCTTCGTGATCCGGCCATTTTCTTACTATCGGCAGGCGTGGGGCGACTTCATCCGGGCGGGGCTGGCGCAGCCGATCGTGGCGGAGCGGCACGGGCAGGCGCTAGCGCACGTCATCATCTTCGGGTTTGGCAAACGGGCGTGGTACTTCTTCGGGGCGTCGTCGGACGACGAGCGGAACCTGATGCCGACCTATCTGCTGCAATGGGAGGCGATCCGGTGGGCGCGGGCGCAGAAGATGTCCGTGTATGACTTCTGGGGCGCGCCGGACGATTTCGGGAACGAGGCGGATCCACTGGCGGGGGTTTTCCGCTTCAAGGAAGGGTTCGGGGGGACGGTGGTGCGGCGGATCGGGGCCTGGGACTTCCCTGCGCGGCCCCGGCTGTACCGGCTGTACACGCGCACGATGCCGGCGGTGCTGGAAGTGATGCGGGGCTTCGGGAGGCGGCGGCTGCGGCGCGAGGCAGCCGGCGAGTGAAGGCCGTCGGGGGCGGGGGAATAGTTCGTCACCGCCGGCCATATGCGGTATACTGAGAAACCTGGCACACGAAAAACGGGCCAGACCACGCACTTATCCGGTTCTCTGGAGGGAACCCCTTGACACTCTCAACTATGCCTCAAACGACTGACCTGGCCAGACAAGTGATTGACACCGCTGATCGAAGCTGGCGCGACATCGTCGCCAAGTATCAGCGCTCGGATGCACGGCGGAGCATCTGGCAGATCATCAACTCAGTCGTGCCGTACCTGGCGCTGTGGTATCTGATGTACCGCAGCCTGGAAATCTCGTACTGGCTGACGCTGGCGCTGGCGCTGCCGGCGGGCATCTTCCTGGTGCGCACGTTCATCATCTTTCACGACTGCGGGCACGGGTCCTTCTTCAAGTCGAAGCGGGCCAACGAGATCGTGGGCAACCTCACCGGCTTCCTGACGTTCACGCCGTACTATCACTGGCGGCACGAACATGCCAAGCACCATGCCTCGGCGGGCGACCTGGATCGGCGGGGGATGGGCGATGTGTGGACCCTGACGGTGAACGAGTACGAGCATATGAAGCCGTTCAACCGGCTGGTGTACCGCTTCTATCGCTTCCCGCTCGTGATGTTCGGGCTGGGGCCGCTGTTCATGTTCATGATCGTGCACCGGCTCTGGGTGAAGGGGTCGGCGGCGCGGGAGCGCAACAACGTGCTGGCGACCAACGCCGCCCTGGTGGCCCTGTGGGTTGTCATGCACCTGCTGATCGGGATCGACAAGTACATCCTGGTGCAGCTGCCGATCATGGTGATCGGCGGGGCGATGGGCGTGTGGCTGTTCTTCATCCAGCACAACTTCGAGGGGATCTACTGGGAAAGCCACGACAAGTGGGACTTCACCAAAGCCGCGCTGCTGGGCAGTTCGTACTACAAGCTGCCGAAGGTGCTGCAATGGTGCACGGGGAACATCGGGATCCACCATGTGCATCACCTGAGCCCAAAGGTGCCGAACTACTATCTGCAGAACTGCCAGGACGAGAGCGATCTGTTCCAGAAGGTGAAGCCGCTGACGCTGCGCGACAGCCTGCGTTCGGTGGGGCTGGATCTGTATGACGAGAAGCTGCGGCGGCTGCTGTCGTTCCGCGAGGCGAGGCTGCTGTACGAGCACTGAGGCCGGCAGCTGGCGGCTGGCCGGTGATAGATGGAGAATGACAGGAGTGACATCCCGGGCGAGGAGCGGCGGCGCTTCTCGCCCGGCGCTTTGTTTCTAAGGAGAAGCCACGATGAGCACGCCGCAGGAGACACTGGCCGCCCTGCCCCGCGCCCGGCTGGCGCATCTACCGACGCCGCTGGAGGCGCTGCCGCGGCTGAGCGCCCATCTGGGCGGGGCGGAGGTGTGGATCAAGCGGGACGACATGACCGGGCTGGCGACGGGGGGAAACAAGGCCCGTAAGCTGGAGTACCTGATCGGGGCGGCGCTGGCAGAAGGGGCCGACACGGTGATCACCGCCGGGGCGACTCAGAGCAATCACGCCCGGCAGACAGCAGCCGCCGCGGCCCGGGCCGGGCTGAACTGTCACCTGGTGCTGCATGCGCCGGGGGGGCAGCCGCCGGCGTCCAGCAATGGCAACGTGCTGCTGGACGAACTGCTGGGGGCGACGATTCACTGGACGGCGGAGCGGGCGCCCTACCGTGAGACGCTGGCGCAGGTGGAAGGCGATCTGAGAGCAGCGGGTCGGCGGACTCACGTGGTGCCTTACGGGGGGAGCAACGGGATCGGGGTGATGGGATACGTCAGCGCGATGCAGGAACTGGGCGAGCAGCTGCAGGATGTGGGCCGCGACCTGTTCGACGCGCAGGTGTTCGCGACATCATCGGGGGCGACGCAGGCGGGGATGCTGCTGGGCGCGGCGCTGGCCGGGGTCCGGTCGCAGTTGATCGGGATCAGCGTGGACAGCGAGAAACGGGCCTTCGCGCCACGGGTCGCCGAGCTGGCCGCGGACGGAGCCGCTCTGCTGGGGGCGCCCCCTCCGGACGAGACGGCGATCGTGATCAACGACGACTACCTGGGCGGGGGCTACGCGGTGCTGGGCGACCCGGAGCGGGAGGCGATCCGGCTGCTGGCGCGGCTGGAAGGTATTCTGGTGGACCCGGTGTACACAGGGCGGGCGCTGGCCGGGCTGATCGACCTGATCCGGCGGGGCGAACTGCGGCGCGGACAGCGGGTGCTGTTCTGGCATACGGGTGGCACCGCGGCGCTATTCGCCTACGCGGAGGCGCTGCGGCAATAGGGGCGCAGCCCAACCCCCGGGCGAGTTTGCGGGGCAGCGGCGGGCAGGTTATACTGACTCTGTTAACCATTCGACCGGCAGGCCTCTCTCCGGCCCGCCTGGTGACATCACAGGGAGAAGCACGAGCATCATGCCACTGAGCAAAGAAGAAAAGCAGGAAGTCTTCAGCGAGTTTCAGACGCACGAAGGGGATACCGGATCGACGCCGGTGCAGGTCGCGATGCTGACGCGACGGATCAATCAGTTGATCGCCCACACCCGGGCGCACCGGCAGGACCAGCACTCGCGGCGCGGGCTGCTGAAGCTGGTGGGACAGCGGCGCCGGCTGCTGGCTTACCTGCGACGCAGCGATCCGGCGGCGTACCAGCAGCTGATCGAGCGGCTGGGACTGCGCCGCTAAGTCAGAGGCCAACGCAGCCAACCCAGAGCAGCCAGCGAGTAGAGCGAGCGCAATAAAGGCTCCCTCTACTCGTTTGCTTGTCGGGAACTGCGAACACGTCCGGGGGAGCAGGAATTGGAACATGTCATCAAGGCGCAGACGGCGCGGCCTTGATGCCAAGCTCCAGTCCCTGACCTCCAGGACGAAGCGACAATCTATCTGGAGGGAAACGAATGGCAGAGATCCGGCAGTACAGCGCGCGGCTCGGCGATCGGGAGATCGTCCTGGAGGCGGGCCGCTATGCATTTCAGGCGGGCGGAGCCGTAACGGCCCGCGAGGGCGACACGATGGTGCTGGCGACAGCCACCATGAGCGCCAAGCCACGCGAGGGGATCGATTTCTTTCCGCTGAGCGTGGATTTTGAAGAACGGCTGTACGGGGCGGGACGCATCCCGGGCAACTGGTTCCGGCGGGAAGGCCGGCCCCCGGAGGGCGCGATCCTGATGGCGCGGCTGACGGACCGGCCGCTGCGCCCGCTGTTCCCCAAGGCGATGCGCAACGAAGTGCAGATCATCCTGACGCCGCTGTCGGCGGATCAGCAGCACCAGATCGACATCCCGGGGGTGATCGGGGCCAGCGCGGCCCTGATGATCTCCGACATACCCTGGGACGGGCCGATCGGCGCGGTGCGGGTGGGGATGATCGACGGGGAGCTGGTGATCAACCCGACGCACCATCAGATGCCCGAGTCGACGCTCGATCTGCGGATGGCGGGCACAGCGGACGCCATCCTGATGGTGGAGTGCGGCGCGCGGGAAGTGGACGAAGAAACGATGGTGCGCGCGCTGCGCTTCGGGCATGAGGCGATGCAGCCGGTGATCGCGCTGCAAAGCCGGATGGCCGCCGAGATCGGCAAGGCGAAGCGAACCTACGAGGCCAAGGCCATCAGCGTGGCCCTGCGCGACGAAGTGACCAGCCGGGTGGAGCAGCGGATCGCAGAGATTCTGCGCGATCACTATGACCGCGACGAACGGGACGCGGTGCTGGAGGACCTGCGGACGCAGGTGGTGGCCGAATACACCGTCGAGGATGAGGCGGCCAATCTGCTGAAGCTGAAGGAAGTCCATGAGGTGATCAGCGACGTGATCCGCGACCAGGTGCGGCGGCGCATCCTGATGGAGGGGGTGCGGCCAGATGGACGCGGCCCGCGGGACATCCGGCCGCTGTCGGCGGCGGTGGGCCTGGTGCCGCGCACCCATGGGTCAGGGCTGTTCCAGCGGGGGGAAACTCAGGTGCTAAGCCTGACGACGCTGGGCACGCCGCGGGACGCGCAGGAGATGGACAGCCTCGAGCCAGCCGAGACGCGGCGGTACCTGCATCACTACAACTTCCCGCCCTTCTCGACCGGGGAAACGGCGTTTCTGCGCGGGCCGAAACGGCGCGAGATCGGGCATGGGGCGCTGGCAGAGAATGCGCTGCGCCCGGTGATCCCGGCCAAAGAAGTCTTTCCGTATACCGTGCGGGTGGTCAGCGAGGTACTCAGCTCGAACGGATCGACCTCGATGGCCTCCGTGTGCGCGAGCACGCTTTCCCTGATGGATGCCGGGGTGCCGATCAAAGCGCCGGTGGGAGGGATCGCCATGGGGCTGATCACGGACGGGGAAGGCCATTATGCGGTGCTGACCGACATCCAGGGGATGGAAGATCATCTGGGGGACATGGACTTCAAGGTTGCAGGGACGCGCCAGGGCATCACCGCGCTGCAGATGGACATCAAGATCAAGGGGCTGTCGGACGCGATCATGGCGCAGGCTCTGGCGCAGGCCCGCGAAGCCCGAATGACCGTGCTGGACGTGATGCAGGGCGCCATCGAGCAGCCGCGGGCAGACCTGAGTCCGTTCGCGCCGCGGATCACCACGATCCAGATCAATCCGGAGAAGATCGGGGCGGTGATCGGCAAGGGCGGCGAGACGATCCGGGCGATTCAGGAAGACACCGGAGCGCGGATCGACATCGAGGAAGACGGGACGATCTTCATCAGCGCGGTGGATGGCGACAGCGCCCGGCGGGCCGTGGAACGCATCCAGGGGCTGACCGAAAGCGCGGAACTGGGGCGCATCTACACCGGGCGGGTGGTGCGCGTCGAAGCGTTCGGGGCGTTCGTGGAGATCCTGCCGGGCACGGATGGGCTGGTGCATGTGAGCCAGCTGGACACCTTCCGGGTGAATTCGCCCAGCGACGTGGTCAAGGTGGGCGATGAGATCATGGTGATGGTGACAGACATCGGCAGCGACGGGAAGATTCGGCTGAGCCGGCAGGCGGTGCTGGAGGGTTGGACGCTGGAGGAAGCCCAAGCCTCTGACCGGGCAGGGCGCGGCGGCGGGCGCTCCGGCGGGGGCGGCGGCGGGCGCTCCGGCGGGGGCGGCG
>DAOTXW010000065.1:0-38991 GCA_034435035.1 Anaerolineae bacterium
CTGCGGCGCCCTTGCGGCGGGGTGGGGCCGGCCGCTTCTTCTCCGGGGGCGTCTCGGGCGGCGGGGCGGCCGGGCGGGCGATGGGCAGGCTGAAGCAGAACCGGCTGCCCTGGCCGTCCGGGTTGTCCTCGACCCAGATCGCGCCGTGGTGCGATTCGATCGCCAGCCGGCAGAAGGCCAGCCCCAGCCCGGCGCTGGCGCGGCGGCCTTTGGTGCCGGGAACCTGGGTGTAGCGGTCGAAGATGTGCTCTTTGTAATCATCGGGGACGCCCGGGCCGCCGTCGATGACCTCGACCAGCAGCATCGGCTCCTTGCGGGGCTCCCTGCGCAGCTCCTCCGGGGCGGCCTCGCGGGCACGCAGCAGCACCAGCGTGCCGGGCGGGGAGTACTTGAGCGCGTTATCCAGCAGGTTCAGCACCACCCGGCCGATCATATCGCGGTCGATCTGGGCGTCAGGCAGGTCGTCGGGGGCTTCCACCCGCAGGACGGCATCCATCTCCTGAGCCAGCGGCAGCAGCTCGGCGGCGGCATCGTCCAGCAGCGCCCGGACGCTGCCCGGCCCCGGGTCCAGCACGAACTCGCCGCGCTCCAGCCGTGACAGGTCGAGCAGATTGTTGACCAGGTTGAGCAGCTTCTTGACCGCGCGGGAGCTGACCGAGGTGGCCTGCTCGACAACCGGGTTTTCCCTGGGCGCGACTTCGCTGATCAGCCGCATGCTGCCCATGACCGCCTGCAGCGGCGAGCGCAGGTCGTGGACGATCATGCTGGTGAGGTCTTCGCGGGTCTGTTCCAGCTCCTTCTGCTGGGTCACGTCGCGGAAGATCAGCAGCAGGCCCAGGAAGTTGGCCTCATCGTCGCGCACCGGGCTGACCAGGCGCTCCACGTAGCGCTGACGCTGGCTGCCGGCGGATCGCGTGGTGTATAGATCGGTGGTGAACTGCATGCCGGGGTTGCGCATGGCCCGCTGCATCAGCTCGCTCAGTTCGCCCTCGCGGTAGCCAAGCCCCTCGCCGAGCGCCGTCAGGGGATCGGCCAGGAACTGATCCGGCGAGCGCGGGCTGGCATCCTGCCGGGCGAAGTCCCAGAAGGCGCTCATGCGCGAATTGGTCATCACAATGCGGCTCTTGGCATCGATCATCAGCAGGCCGTCATTGCTGGCGTCGAGGATGGCCTCCAGCCGGTCGCGCACCACCTGCGCCCGCCGGTAGAGCTGCGCGTTGCGGATCGCTACGGCAGCCTGCACCGCCAGCTGGTTGACGAAGGTCACGTCCTCGCTGGTGAAGGCGTTGAGGGCCTCGCTTTCCAGCGCCAGCGCCCCGATGACCTGATCCTCCAGCATGATCGGCACGCTGAGCTGCGAGCGCGGGCCGCTGGCCGCCAGATCGTCGCGGCTCAGCAGCAGCGTTTCGCCCTGCTTCATGACCTTGCTGTCCATCAATTCCTCGGCCACGTGATGGGGCATGCGCAGGCTGTGGGCCGGGTCGAAGCCGCGCCAGGCCACCATGTTCAGGGTGCCGCCCGTCTCCAACCCTTCCTGCAGGTCGCCGGTCAGCAGCAGCACGCTGCGGCTGGCCCGGCAGCCTTCCATCGCCGTATCGACGATCATCGAAAAGACCGTCTCCAGGTTGAGCGAGGAAGTCAGCCGCTGGTTGATGTCCGCCATGCGGACGATCTGCTCGACGCGGCGGGCCAGCTGCACGTCCACCCGCTGGTAGATGCGGGCGTTGACGACCGCCAGCGCGGCCTGGTTGGCGAAAGTTTCCAGCAGTTCGACCTCGTTGCCGGAGAACTGGTGGGGGTGGTCGTAATAGACGGCCAGCATGCCGATGGGCTGCTTCTGCGCCCGCAGCGGCAGGTAAGCGTAGGCGGAAAAGTGCTCCTGACGGGACAGCAGCAGGGTCAGGGCGGATACGTCCTGGGACTCCGGCCCCACCTCGGAGACGGCGATGGTCCTGCCTTCGTCCATCACGGCGCGGCGCTCGCTGTCCGTCAGCGGGACGGCGATATCGCGCGATCGGACGATATGCTCCGGCGAGAAGCCCTGCGCATGGGTGAGCAGCAGGCTGGGGTCGGGGACATCGGTTTCCAGCAGGTAGATGGCCGCCTTGTTGCAGCCGGCCACGTCGATGACGGACTCGGCGATCAGTTCCAGCACGCGCTCCGGGTTGAGCGAGGCGTTCATCACCGTGCTGATCTGGTTGAGGCGGGCCAGCTGAGCGGCCTGCTGCTGCGCCGCCTCGTAGAGCAGGGCATTCTCCAGCGTGACGCCGGCCTGCGCGGCGATGGTGCTGAACAGCGCCAGATCGGGCTGGGAAAAGAGGCGGTCGGGCTGCTCGCCGGCAGCCAGCCAGGTGGTCATCACGCCGAGCACGCGGTTGGCGGTGCGCAGCGGCACGCCCATCCACGATCGGGCGCGCGGCGGGCTGCCGAGTCCCTGACGCGCGGCGGCCTGATCGACCGACTCGACCAGCAGCGGTTCGAGGGTCTCAGCCACCCGGCGGGTCAGGTCATCCAGCCGGTCCCCGGGGTCTTTCTCCACACGGCTGCCGCCTTCCATCGCCAGCGCCAGCCGCAGGCGGTGCGGGGCGACCTCCTCGCGCAGCAGGATGTGCAGGTTGCGCACTTCCAGCAGCCGGGATACCTGATCGTACAGGGCGGTGATCAGCTCGTCTTTGCGCAGGCTGCTGCGCAGCACATGGCTGGTGGCGGCAAACGAATTGAGCTGGCTGACCTGACGCTGGAGCGTGTTCTGAGTGATCGTCAGCCGGTTGACCACAATGGCGACCGCCAGCAGGATGAGCGCGAACAACAGCAGCGCGCCCGGCCCCAGCCGGTACAGGGTCAGCGCGCCGAGGGGGGCCAGCGCCATCGGCAGGAGCTGCACCGCCAGCAGGGGCCGCCAGTTGAAGACCAGAGCCGGCACGACCTTCAGCCCGCGCAGCCACAGATCCAGGGCCAGCAGCGCATCGTGGACGATCAGGAAAATCACCGGGGCCTGCAGGGTGGCCAGGACGGCTGCCTGCGAGTCGAGCGCCTGCAGAGGGGGCCGGGCGCCCAGCTGCCGGAAGGCCCAGTCGGCGGCCAGCAGGCTCAGGCCGCCGCGCCCCACCGGCCACAGCTCCACGCCCACCCGCTGCCACCACGCCAGGCCGCGATCGGCTTTTTCGATCCGACCGCGCACCAGATGGGCCGCCCCGCCCAGCGTCAGCCCGATCACCAGCGCGGCTATCGCTGGCTCCAGCCCCAGCGCCAGGTAGGCCATCAGCAGGGCCACCGGCATGAAGGTGACCTGGCCATAGCTCACGGTGATGCCCACGTTCTCGATCAGCGCGGCCAGCAGCGCCAGCGCGGCCAGCAGCACCCAGCCCATAAGGTTCAGCGAGCCGGGGCGGGGCCAGAGCAGGATGGCAGCGGCGAAGACGATCAGGGCGAGGATCCAGCGGGCAAGTGCGGTGCGCTGTTCAGCGGTCATGAGCGGCATTCATCCCCTGTACGGCCTGCCGATAGTATGCCGATAATCACAGGCTGGCGCAAGCGCTTCAGGCAATCTGATCGACGGGCAGGGTCACGTGGAAGGCGGCGCCGCCTTCAGGCCCCTCGTCCACCCAGATGCGCCCGCCGTGGGCCTCGACAGCCAGCTTGCAGAAGGTCAGCCCCAGCCCGGAGCCTTTGGTGCCGCGCTTGCGGCGCCCGGTGTCAGCCTGAAAGAAGCGCTCGAAGATGCGCTCCCGCTGCTCCGGCGGGATGCCCTCGCCGGTGTCGCGGATGGTCACCGTCTGGAAAAGGGGCGCGGCGTCGAGGGTGATCCAGATATCCCCGTCGGCGGGCGTATACCGCACGGCGTTATCCAGCAGGTTAATGAGGACGCGGTCGATCGCGTCCATGTCGGCGCTGACCGGAGGCAGGCCGGACGGGGCCTCCAGATGGATCGTGATGCCCGCTTCTTCGGCGGTGGCGCTGAGCGTCTGAATGGCGCGGACCATGGCCGCCCGCAGGTCCAGCGCTTCCCGCCGGAGCGGCATCTCGCCGGCCTCCAGCTTGTTGACATCCAGCAGGGCCTCGACCAGCCGCAGCAGCGCGCGGGCGCTGGTCAGCGAGACGCTTAGCAGGGCGTTCAGCATGGGCAGGTCCGGCCCCGAGGCCGCCCGCTCGCCCTCAGTGAGCTCCTGCAGGGCGCTCTGCAGCCCGGTGATCACGCCGCCCAGCGGGCTGCGCAGGTCATGCACCAGCATGTGCGACATCTCGTCGCGGTACTCCTCCAGTTCGTGTTCGTAGGTGGCATCGCGCAGGATGAACATCCGCCCCAGCAGTTCGCCTTCGTCGCTGGTGACCGGCAGCGAGACCTCCTCGATGGCCCGCAGGGTCGGGGAGCGGAAGGTGTAGCGGCGGCGGGTGATGACGGTGGGGCTGTGACTGAGCTGGTGCATGATCTCGCGCACCGCCGCGCGGTCGAAGATCTCGGCGTCCGGGCCGGCCCGCAGATGGGCCAGCACCCGCGAGAAGCGCTGGCCGATCAGCGGGGTCAGCCGCGCATTGAGCAGCCAGTCCGTGCGCGAGTTGGCGATGACCAGACGCCCATCCGTGTTGAACATCAGAATGCCGTCATGGCTGCTGTCCAGGATCGCCTGCAGCAGGTCGCGGCTGGTGCGGATCGCCTCGTTCAGGCTGGCGGCGATCAGGGCGGTTGCGGTCTGCGCCGCCAGGAAGTCCAGGAAGCGCAGCGTATCCTCGGTGAGCTGGGCTGGATCGGTGAAGGCGATGTTGAGCACGCCGACCACTTCGCGCCCGCGCTTGAGCGGCACGCCGGCGATGGCTCCCAGATCCGTCACACCCGCCGCCGGCCAATCGGCGGGGCGGTTAGCGGGGTCAAACAGCGGGTGCTGGCCGGGGTCGCGGATCACCACCCGCTCGCCGGTGCGGGCGACGGTCGCGGTGATGCCGTTGCGGCGCGGCGTGGCGAACTGGAGGTTGGTTTCGCCGCTGTCCCAGGCGCTGGCGCGGAAGGTGAGCCGGTCGGTGGCGGCGTCATAGTGGTAAATATGCACGGATCGGGCATGGGTGCGCTCCTGAGCGGCCCGGGCGATCAACTGCAGGGCCCGCTGAGTGTCGGAGGCGGCCAGCAGCTCCACGGCGATGCTCCGCAGCGTACTGAACTCATCGGCGCGGCGGCTCATCGCCTCATACAGGCGGGCATTCTCCAGCGCGATGGCGGCCTGCTCGGCCAGGCTGGTGACGAAGCGCACATGCTCCTGATTGAAGGCGGCCAGCCGGGTGCTTTCCAGGTTGATCACCCCCAGCCGCCGCCCTTCCAGGAGGATCGGCACGACCAGTTCGGCCAGGATGCCGGGGCGCGCGGACCAGTAATCGCGGTCCAGGCGCACGTCATCCAGCAGCACCACGCGCCCGGTTTGCAGGGCGCGGCCGGTCGCGCCCTGGTCGGCGGGCCAGGCGTCTACCACCGACGGCGTGCCGGGGAGGTCGCGGCGGGCGGCCATTTTCAGCAGGTCGGCGTCCTCGTTGTAGAGCACCACCTCGGAGACTTCAGCGCCGGTGGCGGCGGCGGCGGCGTTCATGACCTGTTCGATGACGCTGCGGGCGTCCAGCCGGCGCGTCATGCGCTGCGAGATGGCCTCCAGCGACTTCAGTTCCTCCAGCCGGTTGGCCAGCGCCAGATCGGTGCGCTCGAACAGCGCCGCATTCTCGATGGCGACGGCGGCCTGACTGGCGAGGGCCTCGGCCAGCCGGGTGTTGTGCCCCATCAGGGCCGGGCCCTCTTCCGGCCAGCCGGCGGCGATCAGCCCGACCAGCTTGCCGCGGCTGATCAGGGGGACCGCCAGCGCGACCTGCATCCCCCCCGCCTCCAGCAGCCGCCGCTCGCCGGCGCTCAGGGTCGGGGCAGCGCGGTTGAGGGTGGTCAGCTCCTGGCAGCGAATGGCCTCCTGCACCGCCGGCAGGGCATCCAGCTCGATCGTGAGCTGCCCCGAGCTGTCATCCACCAGCCCGCCGGCGGTGCTGATCATCTGCAGGTGCAGCCTCAACTGGCGGCGGTCATCCCCGGCCAGCAGGGCCAGACAGGTGTGGGCCTGCATCGCCTGAAGCATGCTGATGGCCGCCGCCCGCAGCACGTTGCTCAACGAAAGCGAGGCGTTGATGCTGACGCTGGCATCGAACAGGGCCTGCAGCTCGCGGGTGCGGGCGCGGGTGTCCTCGAACAGGCGGGCATTCTCCACGGCGATGCTGATCTGCGCGCCCAGCGTCTGCATCAGCTCCAGCTCAGCCGGCTCGAAGTGGTGCGGCTCCGCATAATAGAACGACAGGATGCCGATGGGCCGATCGCCGCTGCGCAGGCTGAGGTCGAGCAGGGCGGCAAAACCCTCCGCTTCCGCCAGGTGAATGAAGGCGGCAACGCGCGGATCGGTGTGGAAATCTTCGATGACGACCGGGGCCGTTGATCGCAGCGCCTCGGCCCGCCCGCTGTCGATGGGGACCTCGCGGGACAGGGCCACAAAAGCCTCGCTCAGGCCGGTGCTCTGCACCAGCCGCAGGGTCTGGCCGTCTTCGCTGATCAGGAAGATGGCAACCTTCTGGAAGGGCATGGCCCGGGAAGCCTCGTCGCAGATGGTGCGCAGGACGGTATCCAGTTCCAGGCTGGAGCTGGCCTGCACCGTGATGCGGTGGAGCAAGGACAGCTCCTGCGCCTGCCGCTGGCTGCGCTCGTACAGACGGGCGTTGCGCAGCGCGCTGCCGGCCCCGGCGGCGATGGTCTGCAGCAGCTGCACGTCAGCCTGGCTGAAGGCGTGGGCATGCTGGTAGTTGCGCAGGCCGATCGCGCCGATGGCCTGATCGCCGGCCAGGATCGGCACGCCGACAAAGCTGAGGGGGATACTGCCCACCGGCTCGATGCCCAGAGCGCGGGCTTCCTCCAGCGGGTCGCGGTTGAACAGCAGCGGGGTGCGCTGCCGGATGATGTACTCGACCACGCCGTTGCCGGCCACCCGCGGAGCGACCTGCACCTGCTGACCGTGGACGTAAATGACCGGGAACGACAGGATGCGGGTCTCCTCGTCGTACAGGGCGATGTAGGCGTCCGAGGTATCGATCAGGCTGCTGATCTCCCGGTTGATCGCCTCCAGCAGCGCCGCGGAGTCCAGGTCGGCGGTCAGCGTCTGCCCGATGCGGTTGAGCAGCCGCAGATCATCCACCCGGCTGCTCAGCCGCTCGGCGGCGAGATTCATCTGGTAGATCACCAAGCCGCCCAGGGCGAAAGCCAGCAGGATCACCGGGCGCAGGTGCGGCCAGTCCGCGTAGGCCATCGCCACCAGCGGGGAGAAAACAGCCGGCAGCAGGCCGTTGCTGAGCAGGCCCGGCGCGTTGCTCCTCAGGTAGCGCCGGACCGCGATGCCGCGCAGCGCCAGCCAGCCGATCAGGAAGGCCACCAGCAGCAGGGAATCGAGAGTCACAAACAGCAGGTACAGCCAGGTCTGCTGCGTCCCCTCCAGCACGGCGCTGAATGTGCCTCCCAGCGCCCCGTAAGCCCAGCCGGCCCCCAGCAGCGCCAGCGAGACGGCGGCGCTGTGCCACAGAACGCTGAACAGCAGATCCCGCCAGCCCATCACCCCCACGCCCAGGGCGCGGCGCAGCGGGATGCTCACGGCCAGCACCGGCAGCATCCCCAGCACGCCGATCAGCATGGCCTGCGGCACCCCCAGCGCCACAGCGGCGATCACCAGCGCGGCGCTGAGCCGTGCGATGTAGATGCTCATGGGCAGGCTGGCGCTCGTCCAGGCGGCGATGGCGTACAGCAGGCCGAAGAACAGCGCATCGGACGGCTGCAGGGCGATGCCCCGGCTGATCTGCAGCGCCAGCAGCAGGGCCAGCAGCCACAGCCCCGCCGCCACCAGATACTGCCGCTGCCGCAGCCGGGGGATGAACGGCTGAGCCGTCGAGGCGATGCGGGGGGGGAATTGAGGTTCCGGCTGGATCATGGCTGTCGGGGGGCGCCGCCGGGCAGGTCCGCCGATCGATTCCGGCGCCTGAACAGGCCGCGCTCGCGGCGGCGGCTGCGGAAGTCGCGGTACAGCGTGCGCAGGTCGGTCTGCGACAGCTTCTGCTCGGCTTCGAAGAAGGTGATCGCGGCCTGGCCCATCGCCCAGGTGCCGGTGCCGGCGGCGATGCCCGCCACCAGCCAGCCCGCCGCCGGGATCAGCTTGACGGCCTCCTGGGCGCCGTAGCGCACCAGCACCCCGCCGGCGATGGCGCTCATCAGCTCGCGGGCGCGGGCGGCGGTGAAGGTCTCGCCGTAGATGGCGGCCAGCCGCAGCAGCATCCGCACATGGACGCCGATCAGCAGCGGGATGCCCAGCCCCGGGATCGGCTCCGCGCCGACCAGCGAGGCGATGGCGCCCGATTCGCGCACCACGCGCTGGGAGGCCATCTTCCGGTAGCGCGGCAGCGCCCGCCCGATGGTCACCGCCATGCGCGGGTGCGAGTCGATGATGGCCGGCAGCAGCTTATCGGGGATATGGGTGCCGTGGCGGGCGGAGATGGGGATCACGGGCACGCCCAGCTTCAGCTCGGCGTTCTGCTGGACGAGCCGCGCATCCTTCTTGACCAGATCGATCTTGTTGAGCGCCACCACCACCGGCAGGCCGCGGGCGCGCAGGTCGCGGTACAGCTCCGCGTCGGACTGGCGCACGCCCGCCGAGGCGTCCAGCACCAGCACGGCGATGTCCGCGCCGTCCAGGGCGCGCATGGCCGAGGCGGTCTGCTGATCGCCCTGCACCTCGCCCAGCCCCGGCGTGTCGATCAGCCAGAAGGGGCCGAAGCGCTCGGCGAGGGTCTCCCGGGTGGTGCCCGGCACCGCCGAGACGGCGGAAAGCTGCTGCCCCTTAAGCTGGTTGAACAGGGTGGACTTGCCGGAGTTGACCGGCCCGCAGATCACCAGCTGGGCGCGGGATTCGGCGGCCACAGCCGCCTCGATCTGCTTGAGATCGAGGGACTCAAGGAAGCGCCGGGAGTCGCGGATCGTCGTCGGTAGGCCCATGCTGCCTCGGCTGCCGTGTCACAAAGGGTACGCCGCTCACGGGAGTGTAGCACAACCGGGGCCGGTTGGAAAACCGCTTGCCAACCCGGGCCTACCCCAGCACCACCTTCATCGTCTCGGCGGCGCTGGCCAGGCGCTCCGCCAGCGTGTGCGCCATGAAGTGATGGAACGCGCTGGCGATCTCCGGGTTCTTCTTCTCCATCTCGTCCAGCGCCTGCGTGGAAAGGAAGAACAGCTCGGTCGGCTTTTCGGCCAGCACCGAGGCGGTGGCCGGGATGTTCAGGTACGTCCCCAGCTCGCCGATGGCCGTGCCGGAACTCATGGTGCGCAGCCGGATGGTCCGCTTCTCGCTCAGCTCCAGCTGCACGCGCAGCTGCCCCTTTTCGATGAAGTAAATGCCGCCCGGCGGGTCACCCTGCCGGATGACCACCGCCCCGGCCTCGACATCGCGGTGCTCGAAGTAGCCCATCATCGTCTCGACGGCGGCGGGGCCGGGCAGCATCTTCTGGAGCTGGCGGGTCATGGTCGGCGGCCTGACGCCGAAGCCGACGCTCTCGAAGTCCTCGATCACCCGGTTCTCGTACCACTCCATGCCGTGATCGAGATCGGGGAAGGCGACCCAGCGCGTCCCCCGCTGCTCGGCAAAGGGCGGGCGCTCCAGATGGGCCCTGAGGCTGGTCGGCAGATCGGTGAAGATCAGCATGACGCCGTACTGCTCGGCCAGCTGGAGCATCTTGCGGAAGCTGAGCATGGCCGAGGAGTCCACGCCGGTCACCAGGTGGAAGTCCAGCAGGAGGTAGCGCGGCTTTTGCAGGTCGGGGTTCAGCACGCGGGCGCGGAACTGGTTGAACAGCGTGTTGGCCGTCCCGAAGAAGATGAAGCCCTGCAGCTTGAGGACAACCAGCCAGTGACCCTTGCGCTGCAGCAGCTTGCGGTACAGGTCGGGGCGCTCGACGGTGCTCTGATGGTTGGCCCCGGACAGCTCATGCTTGATCACGTTGATGCGGCTGTAGTTGACGACGAACAGGATGACCGCCAGCACCACGCCCAGCCCCACGCCGGGCAGGAACCCCAGGAAGAAGATCACGCCCAGGATCAGCAGGACGACCAGATAATCCTGCGCCGGCAGTTCGCGGCGGGCGTCGATCACCCAGCGGGTCAGGAAGCTGAGGCCGAAGTACAGGATCAGCCCGCCCAGCACGACCGTCGGGAAGTAGCCCAGCAGCGACGCGCCCACGAACAGCACAAAGAGGTAGATGCCGGCCTGCACGACGCCCACCAGCCGGGTGCTGGCCTTCATCCGGTGCACCAGCGCCGTCGAGCCGAGGTAATGGCTGCCCGGCGGGCTGGCCCCCAGCGCGGCCAGCAGGTTGGCCGCGCCCAGCACGATCAGCTCGCGGTTGAGGTCCATCTCGCGCTGGACCTCGATCTCGATGCCGCTGGCCCCCAGCAGCAGCGCGATCACCATCACAACAGCCACGGACAGCAGGCTGCCGCCCTGGCGCAGCACCAGCAGCCAGTCCGCGCCCTGCAGGTCGGCCAGGGCTACCGGCTGCCACAGGCTGCCCTCCGGGATGGCGCTGAGCAGCCAGCCGTCGGCGCGGGCATCGGCGATGGACGTGCCGGCGGCGGCCAGGATCGCGAAGAACAGGGCGACGGCGCCCGCCAGCATCCCCGGCACGATCAGGAAGTGATCCCAGCGGCGCAGCACCAGCAGCAGCGCCAGCGCAAAGACCAGCCCCGGTAGCCAGCGCAGCCACAGGGCGGGCGTGATCAGCGACGGCCACAGATCGGCCCCGCTCATCACCGAGATGGCGCCGCTGACCAGCAGCAGCCCCGATCCGCTCAGGAAGCCGCCGATGACCGGGTAGGGGATGAAGCGGATCAGGTCGCCCAGCCGGAACAGGCCCAGCGTCAGGAAGATCAGGCCGGTGAGGGCGGTGGCGGCCATCACCAGCGCCACGGCGGTGACGAACATCTGCCCGGAGGGGGCGCCGGCGGGCAGGGCGGCGATCACGACGGCGGCCACCACGCCCAGCACCGCCACGCCCGAATCCTGGATGCCGGCGATCACGCCGGGGGTGGAGCTGAACAGCGAAGCCGCGGCGGCGATGACCGCGCCGCCGAACAGGAAGAAGCCGATCCCGGCGGGCGCGTAGGCGGCCAGGCCGTCCTTGAACAGCAGGGAGGCGAAGGCGATCACCGCCGTCACGCCGATGAGGCCGGAAACGCCGCCGGCCAGCAGGCTGGCGACGAGATTCGGCGGGCGCAGCGAGTCGACGATCTGCTGCAGCAGGGGCGGCTCAGGCGGCGGCGCGGGGCGTTCGTCGTCCCCGGCGGCCAGCAGGGCGTCCAGCGAAGGGTCGGCGGCGTCGGCCATCGGTTCGTTCCTGTGGGGCAGAGTGGGGCCGGGCGAACGGCCCGCGCCCCAGTATACGCCAACCCGCGGCGGCGGGGAATCCCCCGGCGGGGCGGAACTCACCCCCTTAATCCCCCTCTCCGCGCAGCTTCGCAGCGTTAGCGGAGAGGGGGAGGGGGTTCCCCCCGCCCGGCAGGATGCTGTACAATAGGACGCAGCCATCTTCTTGCGCCGACGCTTCCGGGAGCCCGCCCGCATGCCGGATGCCTTCAAGCTGTTCGTCAACTACCGCCGCGCCGACCATCCGGATTTCGTCGAGCACATGCGCGCCTGGTTCATCCAGCGTTATGGGCGCGACAATGTCTTCATGGACTTTGACTCGATCCCGGAGTTCAAGGACTTTGAGTCATTCATCAAGGCCAAAGTGCGCGAGTCCAGCGCGCTGGTCATGGTGATCGGCCCGCAGTGGCTGGAGCTGCTGCGGCAGCGCAAGCGCGACGGCCAGAAGGATTATGTGCTGGTGGAGCTGAAGGAGGCGATCCAGCACGGCGTGACCATCGCGCCGATCTGCATCCAGGGCGCATCGGTGCCGGATAAGGGAGACATCCCCGCCTGGCTGCGGCCCGTGTGGGGGCTGAACTTCGCCGAGCTGCGCTCCGGGCGCGACATCATCGACAACATCGAGCACCTGATGGATCTGATCGAGGAGGCGGTGCAGGAGCAGGCGCAGGTCCGCGCCATCGCGGCGCCGTCCCCCGGCGAGGCCCCGGCCCGCATCGACATCAACGCCGCGCGGGCGGCCTACCTGCGGGCGGCGACGGAGAAGGACTGGTCGGCGGCGCTGGTGGCGCTGCAGCAGATGCGCGAGGCCGGGCAGACCATCCCGGCCGCCTTCCGGATCGACGAGAAGGAAGCGCGCTGCCGCGACGCGCTGGCGCAGGAAGTGCAGGCGCGGCAGCGGCGCGAAGTGGCCGACTACCTGTACGGCTGGGCGCGGGATGCGGCGGCCTACGGGCAGCCGGAGGAGGAGATCCGCGGGCTGCTGGAGGATGTGTGGGCGGTGGAGCCCGGCTACGATCCCGACGGGCTGGCTCCCCCGCCGGAGCCGCCCCCGCAGCCCCCGCCGCGGGTCAAAGTGGTTGCGCCCCCGCCGGAGCCTGCGCCGCTGCCGCCGCTGCCCTACGAGCCCGAAATGGTGCGCATCCCCGCCGGGCCGTTCCTGATGGGCAGCCCGAAAAGCGACGAACTGCGCTTTGACCACGAGCCAGAGCAGTTCCAGCTGGATCTCAACTACGATTACGCCATTGGCAGATACCCGGTGACGGTGGGGCAGTACCGGGCCTTTGTCGAGGCAGGGGGCTACCACGAGGATCGCTGGTGGACGGCGGCAGGGCTGAAGGCCCGCGCTGCCGGGTGGGACTGGATCGACTCAACGTGGAAGGAAACCGGCAAGGCATGGACAGAACCCCGCTACTGGAAAGACAAAAAGTGGGCGGGGGATGACATGCTGCCGGTGGTCGGCGTCTCATGGTATGAAGCGTATGCCTACACGCGCTGGCTGGCGGAGGCGACCGGGCGCGGCTACCGCCTGCCCACCGAAGCCGAGTGGGAGAAAGCCGCACGCGGTGGATTGCAAATCCCGGACGGGAAAGGCGGCATGAAGAAGAACCCCAACCCGGCCCGCCGCTGGCCCTGGGGCGACGAGCAGCCAACGAAGGAACTGTGTAACTTTGATGACAATGTAGGCCAGACCAGCCCCGTGACGAGCCACGCCGCGGGGGCGAAGGCCCAGCCCTACGGCCTGTACCACATGGCGGGCAACGTGTGGGAGTGGTGCCTCTCGAAGTGGGCTGATCCATTTGTCCACCCGGAAGACAACGACCCGGAAGGGGATGCCCTCCGGGTGTTGCGCGGCGGGTCGTGGTTCTTCAACGATCCTAGGGTCCGCTGCTCGTACCGCCTCTGGAACTACCCGCGCAACTGGGCTTACAGCCTCGGTTTTCGGGTGGGGGGCGTCGTCCCTGTTCTTCCTGAATAGCTCTGTACTCCGTTGCTCTGGACTCTGTACTCTGACTCTCTGAATCTGGCGCGAGCGTGCGCGCAGCGCCGCGAGCGCGAATCGCCAAAATCTAAAAAGCGAGTATAGTGGGTTGGTCGGGTCAGTCAGTCGTGTGTCACGCGGCTGGCCCGTCAGGCCGCCTGGCAGATGCCCTCCGGGTGTTGCGCGGCGGGTCGTGGAACAACAACGATCAAAGGGTCCGCTGCTCGTACCGCAACAGGAACAACCCGAACAACTGGAACAACAACAACGGTTTTCGGGTGGGGGGCGTCGTCCACGTACTTCGATGCAGGGGTTGTCCCTGTGGGCATTTCGACTCAGCGCGAAATGCGGGGTGCTGCGCCACCATACGCAGGCGCCTTCCGGCAATGTGAGATGAGAGCAAAGCGCGACTCTCGTCATCTCACCGAGGCGAGCAGAAGAACAGCGCAGGCTGGCCTGGCCCGCACGTGCAGCAGTACGTCGGGCGCATACACAAAAAGGGCACGGCCTGGACGCGGCAGTTGGCCGATGCTCCCGCCGTGCCCGCCCGCAAATAAGTCCCTCTCCCAGCCGCGCAGCGGCGTTGGGGAGAGGGATTCAGGGTGAGGGCGTCCGAGTCTGCGGCCCGCCGCAACGTGCGTCGCCGGCGCGGACGATCGCCTGTCCGCCGACGCGGCGGCTGTGCGAACGGATCATCAACAGCGGGGCGGGCATCCTGGCCGGGGAGCCGGTCTGGGCGGCCCAGCCGGCCGGACCTCACCCCCTTAATCCCCCTCTCCGCGCAGCTTCGCAGCGTTAGCGGAGAGGGGGAGTCCGAGCCCGGCGAGGAGGGGGTGAGGTCTCTCCGACCCAACCCCCTCCGGGTCTTCGACCTGCCTCCCCCTTGCAAGGGGGAGGCCCATCCGAGCGCAGCGAGGACGGGGAGGGGGTTCACGGGCGGACCCCACCCCCGGCCCCCGCCCGGCCGTCTGTATTTACATCCGCCTGAATCTGTCGTATCCTACGGGAGGGAGATGGGCATGCCGCATGCGCACCATCTCTGCCCCCCTCCTGTTCAGGAGCACAGATCGATGAAAACCGTGTACGTCGTCTGCGCCACCGGCATCGCCACTTCCACCATGCTGCGCCTGAAGATCGCTTCCTTCCTCCAGCAGCACGGCATCCAGGCCGAAATCCTCCAGTACCGGGTCACCGAACTGACTCCGGAGCGGGTCCGGGCCGACGCCATCGTCGCCACCACCGGCATGCCGCCCGAGTTCGAGGGCGCCGCGCCGATCATCAACGGGCTGCCGCTCATCACCGGCGTGGGCGAGCAGGAGGCGCTGCAGGCGCTGCTGGACGCGCTCACCGCGCCCTGAGCGCCCGGCGAGGATGCTTTTCACCATCCACCCTGGCAAGGAGGCCACAGACTATGCAAGCCGTACTCGACGCGATCGGTAATTTTCTCAACTCGATGGGGCCGCTGCTGGTGCTCCCGGTCGTCATCACGATCCTGGGCCTGATCCTGGGCCAGAAATGGGACAGCGCCATCCGCAGCGGCATCACCACGGCCATCGCCTTCGTCGGCATCTTCCTGACGATCGGGCTGCTGGGCACCAACCTGAGCACGATCGGCTCGGCCTTCGCCGAGCGCACCGGCACCGGGCTGGACATCATCGATATCGGCTGGCCGGCGGCTTCCGCGCTGGCCTTCGGCACGCCGGTCGGCAACCTGATCATCCCGATCGGCATCGCGCTCAACATCATCCTGCTGCTGCTGGGCCTCACCCAGACGCTCGACATCGACATCTGGAACTTCTGGCACATGGCCTTCGCCGGGGCCATCGTGCAGTTCATCACCGGCAGCTTCGCGATGGGCCTGTTCGCAGCCGCGGCCTACCTGGTCATCACGCTGTTCCTGGCCGACTGGTCGGCGCCGCTGATCCAGAAGCACTTCAAGCTGCCCGGTCTGTCGATCCCGCACGGGCAGTCGGCGGGCTATATGCTGCTGGCGGTGCCGTTCGCGCTGCTGTTCAACCGCATCCCGTTCCTGAAGAACCTGAAGCTGAACCCGGACACGATCCGGCGGCGGCTGGGCCTGCTGGGCGAGCCGATGGTGCTGGGCCTGATCATCGGCCTGGTGCTGGCGCTGCTGGCCGGGCAGGGGGTCAAGGATGCGCTGCTGACGGCGGTGAACACCGGCGCGGTGATGGTGCTGATCCCGCGCATGGTGGCGATCCTGATGGAGGGGCTGACCCCCGTCTCGGAGGCGGCCCGCAACTTCATGACCCGGCGCTTCGCCGGGCGCGAGTTCCACATCGGGCTGGACTCGGCCATCCTGATCGGCAACCCGTCGGTGATCGCCGCCGGGCTGCTGATGGTGCCGGTCGAGATCCTGCTGGCGCTGGCGCTGGCTCCGCTGGGCAACCGCACCCTGCCGTTCATCGATCTGGCGGACGGGCCGTTTGTGGCGGCGATGCTGGCTCCGCTGGTGGCCGGCGATGTGCTGCTGACGGTCATCCTGGGCGCGATCGTGATGGGCATCGGCCTGATCTTCACCACGCTGCTGGCCCCGGCGGTCACCGATATGGTGGTCAACGGCGGCGCGGCGGTGAGCCTGCCGGAGGGCTACGCCACCTACACGGTCATGAGCGACGCCGCGGTGCCGACCTCCTACGGGCTGTACTACCTGCTGCAGACCCCGGCGGTGATCGGCATCCTCGTGACGCTGCTGATCATCGTGGGCATGTACTTCCTGAAAGTGAAGCTGCCGCTGGGCGATAAGCTCATCAAGCCGCCTGAGGAAGGCAGCGGAGACTGAGTTTCTGCGCATCAGCCGGTGACGGGGGCGGGCCGCACAGCCCGCCCCTTTGTCTGGCCCGGCGCCGCTTGACGGCGGCCCCCTTCCCGCTATACCCTACTATCAACCGCCGGCCCGTTCCCCCGAGGAGAGCTTCCCCATGACCGCCTGGCTGTCAGAAGTATTCGGCACCCCCAAACCGATCATCGGCATGCTGCACCTGCCCCCGCTGCCCGGCGATCCGGCCTATGACTCCGCCCGCGGCCTGCAACACGCGCTGGCGTGGGCCCGCGCCGACCTGAAGGCCCTGCAGGACGGCGGCGTGGACGCCGTGATGGTCTCCAACGAAGCCAGCCTGCCCTACCTGACCCGCGTCGAGCCGATCACCGTGGCCTGCATGGCCCGGCTCATCGGCGAGCTGCGCGGCGAGTTCCGCGTGCCGCTGGGCGTCAACGTGCTGTGGGATCCCGCCGCCAGCCTGGACGTGGCCGTAGCGACCGGCGCCGCCTTTGTGCGCGAGATCTTCACCGGCGTCTACGCCAGCGACTTCGGGCTGTGGAACACCGACTGGGGGACGGTAGCCCGCCACCGCGCCGCCATCGGCGGGCAGGGCGTGCGCCTGCTGTTCAACATCCTGCCGGAAGCCGCCCGCTATCTGGCCGACCGCGACCTGGCCGACATCGCCCGTTCGACGGTGTTCAACGGCGGGCCGGATGCGCTGTGCGTCTCCGGCCTGACCGCCGGTGAGGAGACCTCGGCGCAGGCGCTGGCGGTGGTCAAGGGGGCGGTGCCGGGGACGCCGGTCTTCGCCAACACCGGCGTGCGCCTGAGCAACGTGGCCGAGCAGCTCGCCATCGCCGATGGGGCGGTGGTGGGCACGACGTTCAAGCGCGACGGCTACATCTGGAATCCGGTGGATGAGCGCCGGGTGGCCGAGTTCATGGCGGCGGTCCGCCGGCTGCGGGGGCAGGCATGAGCGCGATCCGGCTGGCGCCCTCGCTGGCCGCCGCGCCGATGGGCCACCTGGCGCAGGTGGTGGCCGATCTGGAGGCCGCCGGGGCGGACGCCCTGCACTTCGACCTGGAGGACGGCCAGTTTGTGCCCGTCATGACGCTGGGCACGCGGCTGATCGGCGAACTGCGCCCGCTGACGCGCCTGCCCTTCGACGTGCATCTGATGGTGCACACTCCGGAGGCGATCCTCCCGGAGATCGCGGCGCTGGGCGCGGACTCGATCGCCTTCCACTGGGAGGCGACGGGCTACCCGCGCCGCGTCCTGCGGCAGATCCGCGAACTGGGCAAACGGGCCGGGCTGGCCTTCAACCCGGCCACCCCGCTGCCCGACCTGACCTACCTGCTGCCCCATCTGGACTATGTGATCCTCCTGACCACCGAGCCGGAAACCCCCGACTGCCCGTACCTGCCGCCCGTGCTGGAGAAGGTGCGGCAGGCAGCGGCCTTCGCCCGGGCGCACCGGCCCGATCTGGGCGTCTGCGCCGACGGCGGGATCGGGGAAGGCAACATCGCGCAGGCGGCGGCGGCGGGGGCGAACTGGATCGTCTGCGGGCGGGCGGCCTTCGCCGGCGGGGCGATCGCGGGCAACCTGGCGCGGCTGCGGGCCGCCGCCGGGGCGTGAAGGCGTCCGGCGGACAGCGGAAATCCCGCGCCCGGCGCGTTACACTCTCACCATGAGGGCACAGCCCGACCGCCTGCCCGCCGGGCGCATCCTGGCGCCCGCCGCCTGGATGCTGCTGATCTACGGGCTGACCGTGCTGGCCGAGGGGGGGCCGCCGCCGCCGGAGGCATTCTGGGCGCGGCTGGCCTTCGAGGTGCGGCATGTGCTGGCTCACGGCTTCGTCTATGCCGTGCAGGCCGTCCTGCTGGCCCGGCTGGCTGCCCCGCCGGCCGTTAATGGCCGCGGACGGACGATCGTCCTGGCAGCCGCTGTGGCGCTGGGCGTGGGCCAGGAGGTTCTGCAGAGCCTGCTGCGCGGGCGCGTGACGCCCGGCGGCTCGCTGCTGGACCTGACCGTTGATCTCGGCGGCGCGGCGCTGGGGCTGCGCCTGTTCGTCCGCGGTTCTCACCCCTCACAGGAGCGATGATTCGATGACCCAACCCAGTAGCGTGCAGATCAGCCTGCGCGGCGGGATGCACTTCGAGGGCCTGACCAGCGCCGGGCCGGAGTATGCCATCCATCTGGACGCCGAGCCGGAACACGGCGGTCAGGAGATGGGCAGCCGCCCGCTGGATCTGATGCTGGTCAGTCTGGCGGGCTGCACGGGCATGGATGTGATCAGCATCCTGCGCAAGAAGCAGCAGGCCGTCACCGGGCTGGACATTCACGTCCACGGTGAACGGGCCGACGATCACCCGAAGGTGTTCACTCACATCCGGATCCGGTACGTGGTGACCGGGCGGGGTGTGCAGCCGGAAGCGGTGGCGCGGGCGATCGAGCTGTCGATCACCCGCTACTGCCCGGCGGCCGGGCTGCTGCGGCAGGTGGTGCCGATCGAAACCGACTACGAAGTGCTGGAGGGCTGATCGGCTTCGCCGTCGATGGGCAGCCAGATGGTGAAGGTGCTGCCCAGCCCGGGCACCCCTTCGCTGAGCATCTCGATGCGGCCGTGGTGGCGTTCGACGATCTCGCGGGCGATGGACAGCCCCAGCCCGGTGCCGGCAATATCTGAAGCGCGGGCCGCCGCCCCGCGGAAGAAGCGGGTGAACAGGCGGCTCTGCTCATCCAGCGGGATGCCGATCCCGGTGTCGGCCACGCTGATGATGGCCCAGCGCTCGTTGATCAGCGGCATGACCTGGGTGCGGATGGTGATGCTGCCGCCGCGCGGCGTATAGTTGAGCGCATTGGTGAGCAGGATGCTGAGCGCCTGCCCGATCAGCATCTGGTCGGCCTGCACCAGCGGTAGATCGTCGGCCATCTCCACATTCAGCGTCAGCCCCTGCTCCTGGGCCATCTGCAGGCGGTCGGTGGCCAGCAGCCGGGTCAGCGAATTGAGGTCAGTGGGGGCCAGGTTGACCTTCATCTCCCCCTGATCCATCTCTGACAGCCGCAGCAGGTCGTTGATGATGTACTCCAGCCGGGCTGTCTCGCGCACCAGGCGCTCCATGTAGATGTCGAAACGATCCGGGCGGGCGGCCAGCAGATGGTGATGCAGCTTGATGTTGGTGATCGGGGTGCGCAGCTCGTGGGAGACATTGGCCACGAACTCATCCTTGAGGCGCGTCAGCATCATCAGGCGCTGGTTGGCCTGCGTGAGCTGAGCGGTGCGGTCGGCGACGCGCTCCTCCAGGTCGGCATACGCCTGCGCTTTGGCGATGGCCAGCGCGATCACCTCGGCGGCCTGCATGGCCCAGCGGATCTCCTCGTCGGTGAGTCTCCGGTGTTTGAAGAAGCCCAGCAGCAGCGCGCCCAGGTCGCGGCCGCCGGCCTGCAGCGGCAGCGCCAGCCCGGAGACGATCGCCGTGTACTCCGCATCGCGCGTGCGGTCAAGCTCCGCATACGGGGTATCCCAGACATCCTCGATCATCAGGGGGTGGCCCGCCTTCAGCACGGAGGCGGTCAGCGTGCGGCGCTCCGGTGGAGCTGGCGGCCGCAACCGATAGATCTCGCTGCCCGGGCCGAAGGCAGCCCGCGGCAGCACCTGATGGCTGAAAGGATCCCACAGCGTCAGGTAGCAGGCATCGCTGTCCACAATGCGCCCGGCGATGTCGGCCAGCGTGTCCAGCAGCGTATCCGGATCGCTGCTCTCCGTGCCGCGGCGTGCGATCTCGTTGAGCAGCGCCAGCCGCTGGTTCCGCTCCTGACTCTGGTGGTACAGGCGGGCATTTTCCAGCGCCACCGCGGCCTGATCCACGGCAGCCTGCCAGCGGCGCACGTCGGCTTCGGTGATCGGGCCCTGGGCCCGGCGGTCGAGCTGAATCAGGCCGATCGTCTCGCCGCGCAGGATCATCGGCTGCAGCACCATGGCCGAGAGGTCCCACATATCCAGCCGCTGATGGTCGAGCGGACCCGCCTGCGGCCCGTCCCGGGTGACGACCTCGAAGCGCTGATTCTCCAGCACCCGCTGCATGGCCGGCCAGCGGCTCAGGGGGTAGGCCGGCCCCTGCCCGGAGGACCAGATCAGGTCGCTGGCCTCGATCAGGGCGCGGGTGGCATCCCCCTCCGTATCCCAGGCCGACAGGGATGCCCAGGGGGCGCCGATCTCCGCTCGCAGCGCCATCGCCAGCTCGAACAGCCGCGGCGCCTCAACCGCCCAGAGTGAGTCGGGCAGCCAGCCGGCGGCTTCGTCCAGCACCGCGCCGCAGCGGTCGGCGATCTCGTCGGGCGGGGGCAGGGGGCCGGTGCCTCCCAGCTCGGCGATGCCGATGATCTGCTCGCCGGAGCGCAGCGGCAGCACGACCATTTCGGCCAGCCCTTTTGTCTTGAGGAAGCTGACCTCGCCGGGGTCGGCTTCCGGGTCATCGATCCGGGTGTAGACCATCCCGCCCTCGTGCAGCAGGCGGCGGGTCGCGGGGTACTGGTCGAGCGGATACGGGAAGCTGGTGTCGGGCCGGTTCCACATGATGCGGCTGTGCTCGGCCAGCATGCGCACCGCCTCCGCGCCGGGCTCCCATTCGTAGACCATGCAGACATCAAAACCGCTGATGGCGCGCAGGTGGCAGGCCATCTCCAGCATAACCTGGTCCGGGTCCAGCGTGGAAGCGACCGCTGCGGCGGCGTCGCGCATCAGTTCAGCGGCCTGGCGCTCGTGGCGCTCGCTCTCGGCCAGCCGGGCGTTCTCGATGGCGATGGCGGCCTGGCTGGCGAAGGCCCGCACGGTATCGGCCAGGCTGTCATTGTAGCGGCCAGGCTGGAGGCTGTTGACGTTCAGGGCGCCGATCAGCTGGCCGTGGACGCGCAGCGCCGCGCTGATCCGGGACCGCACCGGCGGCTCCTCGCTGTGCTCGATCCAGCCGGGGAGGGCGCGAGCGTCTTCGGTGATAAACACGTCGCGCTCGCGGAAGGGCGCTTCGAGATGTTCGCGGGTCAGCGCAGCGGCCATAGCGGGGTGGGGATGACCGCGCCCGGCGACCATCCGGACGCTGCCATCCGGCTCCAGCAGATGCACGCTGACGCTGTCGTACTTCAGCACGCTCGCCAGCAGATCGAAAATGTGCTCGAGCACCTCGCTCAGCGGCTGCCCGGCAGTCAGCAGGGAGCCGACTTCCGTCAGGGTGTGAGCCAGCGCCAGCTGACGGCGCTCGGACTCGTACAGGCGGGCGTTGTTCAGGGCGACGGCCGCCTGATCGGCGAAAGCCTGCAGCCAGCGGGCGTGTCCTTCGGTGAAGAAGCCGGGCTGGCGGCTGTCCAGGTTGAGGAAGCCGACGACCTGCCCCTTGATCGCAATCGGGGCGCCCAGGCAGGCGCGCACCCAGTCCGAGGCGGGGTTGGGCGCCCAGCCAGGGTAGTTCTGCACATCATTGATGATGTACGGCTGCAGCGTCTCGACCATCTGCTGCAGGTTGGGCGCGTCGGCCAGCGCGAGGGGCATATGCACATCGTCCCAGGTGGCGCCGGCGGGCAGCTTGCCGCGCCAGCGGGCGACACGGCTGATTTCTCCTTCGATCAGCATGATGTTGGAAGCGTCATGCGGCACGACGGCGGCTACTGAATCCAGGATGCGGCTGAGCAGCTCCTCCAGGTTGAGCGTGCTGTTCAGGGCGGCAGTGGCATTCCGCAGAGCCTCGGCCAGCGCCCGCTGTTCGCGTTCGGCCTCCTCCGCCTGGATGCGGTCGGTGATATCCTCCAGCACAAAGATGAAGCCGGTCGGGCGGTTGTCAGCGTCGGTGGTCAGGGAGGTGTTGGCGTGGGCCGGGAAGCATGTCCCGTCGGCACGCACCAGGGTGTACTGGGCGCGCGCCACGTCGGGGCTGTCGAGCAGGACGCGGGTGTCGGCGGCGATGCGCAGCCGGTCTTCGGGCGCGACCAGGTCGAGCAGGCTGGGGCCCGGCAGGCCAGCCGCCGAATCGGCGCCGTACAGATGGGCTGCCCGGCCGCTGGCGAACACGATGTTCAGCAGCGTGTCCGTATAGATGACCGCATCGGGCGAAGTTTCCACCAGCAGCCGGTAGCGCTCCTCGCTCTGGCGCAGGGCTTCGGCGGCCTGCTTGCGCTGGAGGGCGCCCGCGATGTGGCTGGAGACGAAGACCATCAGGGAGAGATCGCGCTCGCTGAAGCGCACGGCGGGCGAATAGCTCTGCACCGCCAGCACCCCGAAGACATCCTCGCCGTGTTTGAGGGGCACGCCGAGCCAGTCCACGGTGGGGGTGCCCACCAGCTCCACCTCGCCGCGGTCGGCCATCGCGCGCACCTCGTCTTCGGAGATGAGCAGCGGCTGACCGGTGCGCAGCACGTAGCCCGTCAGCCCGCTGATCGGCTCTGGCCCGGTGGGCGCAGGCTCGGTCTCATCGACGAAGTACGGGAAGTAGAGGTGGTCATTGCCCCCGTCACCCCGCAGGGCGAGGTAGAAATTATCGGCGATCAGCAGCCCGCGGACCACATCATGAATGGCCGCGTAGAAGCCCTGCATGTCCTCGGCGTCATCGCTCAGCCGGGCGATGCGGTACAGGGCGGACTGGAGCCGCTCGGCTCGCAGCTTCTCGGTGATATCGGCGGCCAGCACCACCACCCCGTCGATATGGCGTTCGTCGGTGCTCAGCGGGGCGACGGACAGGCTGAGGGGGAAGGTCGAGCCGTCGCGGCGGCGGCCCGTCAGCTCCGCGCCGCCGATCGACTGGCCGGCCAGCGCCCGCTCGACCAGCGTATTAAAAGCGGCCATGCTGTCCGGCGCGATCATCGGATAAGGCAGCCCCAGCACCTCGGTCGAGGTCCAGCCGAAGGTCTCCGCGGCGGCGGGGTTCCACATGCGGATGCCTCCGCCGCGATCCAGGGTGATGATCGGCTGCGGGGAGGCCTGCACCACCGCCTCCAGCATCTCGCTGGCCTCGCGCACGGAGCGCAGCGCCCGGCGCAGATCGCTGACATCGCGGGCTTCGGCCACCAGCAGAGCGGTCTTCCCGTGCTCGTCGAGCACCGGCTTGATCGACAGGTCAACGGTGATCTGTTCACCGCCCCGGCCGCGCAGCTCCGCCTGCCGGCGTGCCAGCCGTCCATCGGCGGCCTCGGCGATGGCCTGCCGGACGCTGCCCGCCTCGCTGGCCGGCAGCCAGGGCAGATCCCACAGGGGGCGCCCGACGGCTTCGCTGCGCGGCAGGCCGGCGAAGTCCAGGCCGGTCGCGTTCGCCTCGATCAGCCGCCCGTCCGGCTCCAGCAGCGCGGTGATCTGGAAGGACTGGTCGAAAATGGCGCGGAAGCGGCGTTCGCTTTCGTGGAGGGCCGCTTCGGCCTGACGGCGGGCCGAGATGTCGTGCACGATGGAATACAGCACCACCCGGCCGTCCATCTCGACCGGGCTGGAGAGGATCTCCACGTCGCGGGTCTCGCCCGATGCCAGCCGATGGGTGAATTCAGCGACGTTGAGCTGTGCGGCCCGGAAGCGATCCAGCAGGGGGCGCACTTCCTCACGGGGCAGCGTGTTGAGGTCGAAGATCGTCATGCCGCGCAGCGTACCCCGGTCATAGCCGTAGAAGCGCTCAGCCGCCCGGTTGACATCCAGCAGCCGCCCGTCGTCGGGGTCAAAGACCACCTGCACCGCCAGGCTGTGCTCGAACATATGCTGGCGCTGGCGGTGCCGATCCAGCAGGATGCGGAAGGCGCGCTGTTCGCCGCGCACCAGCAGATACAGCAGCAGCGTTGTCAGGGCGACAAAGCCGATCCCCTTGAAGGTCTGGGCCGCCGCGTAGGTCGCCACGCGGGGCGCGATCGCCAGCAGGGCCAGATCCGACAGCACGATCCACGCCACCGCGAGCGCTGCATAGAGCAGCGCACTGGCGAGCGGGGCGTGGTGGCGAGGGGGACTCTCTGCCGGCTCCTCTGTGTCGGATCGCAGGCTGGAGGGGCGCGGTTCCAGCCGGTCGGGAGGGGTGGTCATCAGCGGGCGGCTGCCTCCGGCAGCGTGGTTATTTCGCGGCCGGCCCGATCGCGGTAGACCCCCCGGTAGGAGTCGGGCAGCATGCTGGCCAGCCGCAGCATGATCTGGTCTGTGTAGGCGTCCAGCTCTGCGGAGGTGGCGCGTCCGTGTGGCAGCCGGAAAGGCGCGCCGAAGCGGACGTTGACCTCGGCGCGGCGCAGGCGGCGCAGCGCGGGCAGGATCTGCTCGGTGCCCCAGATGGCCGCCGGGACCAGCACCGCGCCGGTGCGGGTGGCGAAGTAGGCAACCCCGGTCTTGCCGGCCTGCAGCCCGCCCGTCCGGGAGCGCGTGCCTTCGATGGCCAGCGCCAGGCATTCACCATCCTCCAGCACATGCAGCGCCTGCCGCATGGCCGATCGATCGACCTCGCCGCGCTGGATGAAGATCGCGCCGGCCACCCGCAGCAGCGGCCCGAAGATCCGATGATGCTCGTACTTCTCAGCGGCCAGATGGTGCAGATGGCGGGGCATGACGGCGAACACCAGCGGCGAGTCCAGATAGTCCAGGTGGTTGACGACGAAGATCATCGGCCCGTCGGCGGGCACCTGCTCCAGCCCTTCGACGCGCAAACGGGTCAGCAGGCGGAACAGCGGCCGGATGATGGCCCGCAGCGTGGCATACCAGAAGGGCCTGATCGGCGGATAGCGGCGCCCGATCGATGTCATCCTGGCGGATCCTCTCGTCTGTCTCATGCTCCGAGTATAGCATAACCGCCGGGCGACCTGCCAAGTGGGCGTGCGGGGAAAGCAGCAGGCGGCCCGCAGGCCGCCTGTCGAAGGGGGTGGGGGCAGGGGGCAGCCCCCACGCCGGAAGCAGTCAGTCCGCCAGGCCGCGCAGCCAGAAGTGCCGCGCGGTGATGGTGTTGGACCACCAGGTGCTGATCTCGTACTCGTTGCGCAGGCGGCGGGCGCTGGCCTCGAAGCCGCATTCGCGGAGGTCCCAGGCGGCCAGGATGGCATCCCAGGCCGCCCACGAGCGCCCGGTGCGGGCGATGACCATCTCGTCGCTGATGTCCTGCAGGAAGCCGCCGCGGATGCGGGCCATGTGGAAGTCCTGTACGCCCATGATGTCTGCCTCCCCGCGTCACCGCAATTAGAACTTATGTTCTATTATAATCCGGATCGGCGGGGGAGTCAAGGGGGTGCCCGCGCGGGCTTCGCCGCGCCCGCGCAACCCGGCCCGGCACCGTGCGTACATATTTGTGAACTCCGGCACAAACGCCGGATTTTACTGGAAACGCACAGGGTTTACGGACAGGATGAATGTGACGATTTACCCCTTAGCCGAACTCGCCGGGCAGCCTCCTTCAGCGCCAGAACAGCTTGCCCTTTCGATCACCCGGGCCGCCAGCCGGCAGACGTATTACACCGTGCGCCTGCTGGTGGACCGGGATCGCATGCAGGATGCATTCCGTGCCTATGCCTACTTCCGCTGGGTGGACGACCAGCTGGACGGAGGCGCGCTTGGCCCGGCCTGCCGCCGGGCGTTCATCGAGCGGCAGAGCCGCCTGGTCGAGCGCCTGTATCGGGGCGAACCGATCGAACCCCTGCTGCCGCAGGAGTGCCTGCTGGCCGACCTGATCGCCGGCGACCGGCGGCCGGGGAGCGGCCTGCAGGCGTACATCTGCCATATGATGAGCGTCATGACCTTCGACGCTGAGCGACGCGGCCGGGTGATCTCCGCCGCCGAGCTGGAGAGCTACACCGGCTGGCTGGCGGCCGCCGTCACCGAGGCGCTGCACACCTTCATCGGCGGCCGGTGCTCGTCGCCGGGCGGGCCGCTGCGCTACCGGGCCGCCACCGGGGCGCACATCGCCCACATGCTGCGCGATACGCTGGACGATCTGCAGGCCGGCTACATCAACATCCCCCGCGAAGTGATCGAGGCCGGCGGCATCGACCCCCGCGACGTGCACAGCGCGGTCTACCGGAGCTGGGTGCGGCGGCGCGTGGCGCTGGCCCGCGCCTGCTTCCGCGACGGGCGGGAACACCTGGCGCAGGTCCGGAGCCTGCGCTGCCGGCTGGCCGGCTATGCCTACATCGCCCGCTTCGAGGCGGTGCTGGATCGCATCGAACGGGACGGCTGCCGGCTGCGGGCCGCCTACCCGGCGCGGCGCTCGCCGGCCAGCGCGCTGCGGATGGGCTGGTCGCTGCTGCGCGCGGCGCTGAAGCCGCCGCTGCCGGGGTCCCCGCGCCGCCTGTCGGTTGTGGAGGGATAGGGACATGCGGACACCATCGGTCATCGTCATCGGCGCGGGCGTGGGCGGCATCGCCGCGGCGGCTCACCTGGCCCGCCGGGGCGTGCGCGTCACCGTGCTGGAAAAGAACGCCCGCCCCGGCGGCCGCTGCGACCGCCTGACCCGCGACGGGCATCACTTCGATACCGGCCCGACCCTGCTGGTGATGCCGCTGCTGCTGGAAGCCGAGTTCGCGGCGCTGGGCGGCTCGCTGCGGGGGATGCTCGACCTGCAGCGCGTGGATCCCACCTACCATCTGGTGTTTGACGATGGCAGCGGCCTCGCCCTGACCTCCGACCTGAGCGCCATGCGCGATCAGCTGGAGGCCATCCAGCCGGGCAGCTACCACGGCTTCCTGCGCTACGTGGAGGAGGGCCACCGGCACTACCACATCGCCACCCGGCGGCTGGTGGATCGGGACTTCCGCCGGGCGCGGGACTTCTTCAACGTGGGCAACCTGCCGCTGATCTATCAGGTGCGGCCGCTGGGGCGGCACTACCGCCACATGAGCGCCTACTTCGACGATCCGCGCCTGAAGGCGGCCTTCACCTTCCAGGATGTCTACATGGGCCTGAGCCCGTTCGAGGCGCCGTCCACCTTCTCCATGATGCCCTACACCGAGCTGGCGCACGGCGTCTGGTATCCGCGGGGCGGCCTGTACCGCCTGGTGGAAGCGCTGGTGGAGATCGCCGCCGGGGCCGGGGTGGAGTTCGAGTTCGAGGTGCCCGTCGAACGCATCGACGTGAACGGGCAGCGCGCCCGGGGCGTGGCGCTGGCCGATGGCCGGTTCCTGGCGGCTGATGCGGTCGTGGCCAACGCCGATCTGCCGTATGTGTACCGCGACCTGCTGCCCGACCCCGGCCCTGCCCGGCAGATGAGCCGCAAGCGCTACTCCTGCTCGACGATCAGCTTCTTCTGGGGGGTGGACCGACCGTACCCGGAGCTGCCGCCGCACACCCTGTTCCTGGCCGACGACTACCGCGCCAACTTCCGCAGCATCATCGACGATCTGGGCCTGCCCCGGAACCCCAGCCTGTACCTCCACGCCCCGGCCCGGCTCGACCCGGCCATGGCCCCGCCCGGCCAGGATACGCTGATCGCCATCGTGCCGGTGGGGCATCTGAGCGAAAACGGCGGGCAGGACTGGCCCGCCCTCCGGGAGCAGGCGCGGCGGCAGGTCTTCCGGCGGCTGCGGGCGCTGGGCATCACCGACCTGGAGGCGCACATCAAGTTCGAAGTGAACTACACGCCGCCCTCCTGGCGCAAGCGCTACAACCTGGTCAAAGGCTCCACGCACGGGCTGTGCCATAACCTGGGGCAGCTGGGGTACTTCCGGCCCGCCAACCGGCACTCGCGGTACCACAACCTGTACTTCGCCGGCGCCAGCACCCGGCCCGGCACCGGCCTGCCGACCGTGCTGATCTCAGCGCGGCTGGCGGCGGCTCGCCTGCTGGAGGACCTGGGCGGGTGAGACTTCAGCGCCCCGCGCCCTGGGCGGCGCGGCGCTGATGCCTGAATCAACCCGCGGGATGACCCTGATCGGTAGACGCGTCAGGACGATGCCAGGACGGTGTTTAACCCCGATGAGCCGGGTCGGCTGCAAGGCGCCCGGCGGCAACCCGGCTCAGCCGATGCGAGGGAGCGAAGGGTCAGGCTGCTTGTTGCCGGGCCAAGAAACCCAGCCCGATGGTCACAGCAGGGATGATCAAATACACCACCCCCACATCCATCATGTAGTCCGCAAAGGACATCCTCATCGGGCCTTCCAGCATGAAGAGCGGCAGATCGATGATGATATTGATGATGAACCATGCCAGCCCGATCACGATGCCTTCGCGCAAAAAGGCCGCCTTCACGTCCCTGAAATATCGAATTGCAAAGAGCACCGCGCATCCTGTTACAACAACGGGCATGATGGATTCGAACAGGGGGCGCCGGGATGTCCTGAGGGGAGAGATCAAAACGGAAACCATGAAAGTGATCAGCCACGCCAGGAATCCGAACAGACCGATCTTCAGAGGCTTCTGCATGGTGATTTCTCCTCCGGTTTTTGATTAAGCGGTTTTCTGGACCGGATGCCTCAGGATCGTCCGCAGCCTCTCCGGCCTGGCTCGCCGCGGATCGCCCAGATAGATCTCATGGTGTTTGCCACGATAGGCATAGCCGTTCTCCCGGGCAAATGCCTTCATTCTCTCCATCGTCCGGGATTCCTCAGAATACGGACCGATGTGCATCACCTGAATGCACAGCCCTTCGTGGAAGGTCTCCAAACGAAGCCGGGAGAGGGCCGGGTTGTCCTTTTTCTCTTGGATCTGCTGCAGGGCTTCCTGGTACATGGCTTCAGTGATGTGCGCTGGCTGCATCATCATCAGGGTCCACTGCCAGGGCTCTTGCTCGGCAAAATCGAATTCGCCCCCATCGGTCCACCAGAGTCCTTCCAGCGCCATCACTGCGTAATCAATCTGTCTTTGTCGCTTCGACATGAACTTCAAGGTGAAGGACACGCCATACAATGCGCCTATCGCGGCCTGAAATGCCTGAGACGTTGCCAGCGTCTCGCCGGGTTGAATCACGCCATCAACCGTGACAAACCTGAAGCCCGGTACGTCAACAACTTCCACTTTTCTGGCGGATGGCGCATAGAGGTGCTTCAATTCTTTTCTGAGATCGATCCGCTCCATTCGAGCGCCTCCTAACTGTGTGCGGTTGTTCTTCGCGCGGAGTCATTTTTCAAGCGCCAGCCTGAAGACCAGAAACGCAACGCCTATACTGACAGGGGTAAATACCAGTTTTTCAGTAGAGGAGCCGGATGCCAGGTTTCCGGCGATGTTGAGAAGGGAATAGACAAAGAGAATCCACACAAGGATCGTGATGACTTTCTGGAAAGCTCCCACTTTGATGTAGCCAACTTTTGCGGCAACGATGACACCGAAAAACGCGGTGAGGCCCAGGGCGATCGCCTCCTGTACCACCAGAGTTGTTTGCGAAGCTCCACTTTGGCCGCCCCACACGATGTCGGATGGGACAACCCGGGCCAGCACCAGGAGATGGAAGATGGCCAGCAGCCCATAGATGCCCAGCAAGATATTCGCGGCCAGTTTTGCGCTGATAAGTTTTCTCATTTCCGTGCTCACTGAGAGTGTCGAATCCATGCAGCCCGCAGGCTGCTCCGCAGGGCCATGTCATGATCGGAAGTCAACTTGAAGGCGCAGGGAGTCAGGCCCCTGCGCCTTTCATTTTACGCTCGATTCGCCAGAAGGGAGAAACGACGTCCCCCATCGAAGTGAAGCACGCCGGCACGATCGCCGCCGCCGGGGCGGTGCGGGTCTCCGGTGGGCGGGCGCGCCGGGCGTGTGGACGAACACGCCGCGGGCAGGGTCTATCTCAGATTCGCCGATCACGTCCCCGGCGTCTGCGGTCCGCTGTCAGCCTCCCTGAGGTTCGGGGGTGAGGCTAATAAGACGGCGTTGGCGCCATTTCATCATGCTGTTCATCATGCTGTTCATCCGCTGGCTCAGGGGCCGTCTCCTCATGATCATGCTGTTCATCCTCTGATTCAGGGGCTGTCTCCTCATGGTCATGATGTTCACCTTCTGACTCAGGGGCCGTCTCGTCATGGTCATGATGTTCATCCGTGGAGGCTCCAAGCCCCGGGAACATCGGCTCTGCCGCACGAGCCACCCCATAGGTTACGAATCCGGCTATGAATGCCCCTATCACCAGCAGGCTGATGACTCGCCAGCCCGCGCGTCGCCCGGCTGTGGAGGTCAGCTCTCCCAAAATGAGCACTCCAATCGCAACCATCCCTAAGCCTTCGGCCAATTTACAGACCACGCCGAATGGCTCCACCCTCTCAGGCCCATGGCCGAAAGGCGCGGGAAGGAAACGAGTTATCACCCATAAAATGATCAGCCAGCCAGCGGCTACCATCCCTATCTGATACAGCGTTGCCGATGGGCGGCGCCAGGCCATAACGCTCCACACAATCTCGGCTATACCGACGACAGCGAAGAGCAGGCCATGTGCTGGAGCATGCGCCCAGTGCTGGGGCGTAATGACGATGTGAATGACTCCCGCCAGGCCGATCAGCAACGCGGCCCACGCGCTTGATTTCAGGGGCACGGCTGGATTCTGATTCATCATGGCTCGCTCTCCTTATCGTTATGGGATTTGTGATTGGCCCTGCAGGGCCGCCGAGGGTCGCGATCCCCGAACCCTGAACGCAGGGGGTATCTGATGTGGATATGATAGATCGAAAAAGTGGAAAATGGAATGGGCAGAAGATGGAAGCTCAGCGGGCAGTTCAGAAGCAGCGCCGTCGCCGCCGACCGACGAGCGGGCGTGTGGACGAACACGCCGCCGGCCTGAGCATCAACAAGGAGTTCGAGCCGTCTGCGGGGCTACGGCGGCCGGCTCATCGCGTAGAGCAGAAACGGCCCCATCTCGTCGCGCCCTTCCTTCTCGAAGGCCATCCCGATTCGGGTCGCCACCCGGATCGAGGCCGCGTTGTGGGAGTCGATCAGGCAGATCAGGCGCGTCAGCCCCAGCGTCTCGAAGGCGTAGCGGGCGATCCCCCGCGCCGCCTCCGACGCCAGCCCCTGCCCCCAGTAGTCCCGGGCCAGCATGTAGGCGACTTCCACCTCATACCGCCCATCGATCGTCCACGGCAGCAGGCCGCAGCGGCCGATGAACCGGCCGCTGGCCTGGTGGATCGTCGCCCACAGCCCCAGCTCCGGGTGCTCCGGGTGCCCGTTGAGGAACCATTCCAGCTCCTCGCGGGTCTGCTCGCGAGTCAGCGTGCCTTCTGGAAAGTAGCGGCGGACCTCCGGGTCGCTGTACAGGGCATACAGGTCGTCCAGGTCGTCCGGCACCAGCCGCCGCAGCAGCAGCCGATCCGTTTCCAGGATGATCATGGCGCGTCCTTTCGCGCGGCGTCGGGCGCCGCGATCTGGCGCAGCAGGCCGGCCTCGTCCCAGCACACCCATTCATCGGTCACCTGGCCGCCGCGCAGGTGGTAGAGGGTGATGCCCTCGAACGTCACCGTCCGGCCGGTCGGCGCGCAGCCGGCGAACTCGCCCCGGTGCGTGCCCTCGGCGCCCCAGCGCAGGGCCACCCGCTCGCCCTCGGCCACCATCTCGCGGATGATCCAGCGCAGATCGGGGAAGGCCGCGCGGAAGCGGGCGGCGGTGTCGCGCACCGCGTCGCGGCCGGCGGGCTGGCCCGGCAGCGCGCTGTGATCGGTGTAGTCGGGCGCGATGAACTCCGTGATCAGCGCGATCTTCCCGGCGTTGAAGATATCCTCGATCACCCGGCGGATGATCGCCTTGTTGCCCTCAGGTGACATGCGTGCCCTCCTGCTCAGCATGCCTGCCGGGCGGCGGCCAGCGCCCGGAACATGGCGGGAGCGTCCACGGCAAACCTCCTGCCGGATCGATCACCTGCCGGGCGTCAGGGCGCGGCGCACCGCGTCGAGGTCGGGCACCTGCCAGGCCGCTGCGTCGCGGCCGCCGGAGTCCGTGCGCCAGTCCACGCGCAGCAGCGGCGTGAAGCGCGTCTTGCCCAGGAAGGCGGTCGGCGAGTCCACGGCCTCGATGGCCGCCAGCGGGATGCGCAGGGTGGGGGCCGGGACCCACCAATGCACGAAGATCAGCTCCGAGGCGGTGAAGATCAGCGTGCCGTTGCCGCGGGTCTGGGCCATGCCGCGGGACTGCTGCCCGAAGAAACTCGCGCCGGGGACGACCAGCCGCGCATCCGGGTAGCGGGCGCGGGCATCCTGCACGCCCCGGACCGCCAGCCGCCGCAGCAGCAGCGCCGCCAGCACGACGACCGCCCCCACAGCGACCACCAGCGCGACCAGGCTCACCGCGATCCATTGCACGGTACTCATCGCCGTCCCTCCTGCAGCCAGTGTCCCATCGTGCCAGCAGGATAGCACAGGCGGCCCGGCGGGGAAAGCCGCTCACAGCGCCCGCAGCAGCCGGCTGCCGAACGCCTTCGGCTCGCTCTTTTCGACCACCACTTCTGCGCCCCGTGGAACTTCAGGAAGTCGCGCAGGGCAAATCGACCCGGCGGCAGGAGGATCATCACCCGGCAGGGGCGCCGCTTATCACATAAGAGTTGACGGGTGCCCACTATACTGTTACGATACGGGCAGGAGCCGGCTGCGCCCTTCGTCAGAGGGGCCAGCGCAGTTGGGCTGAAGCACCCCGCTGTTTTCAAGTGATGGCCCAACTGCCCGCGTGTTTCGCGATATCACCTCTGCCCCTGGCAGCCTCTGCGCCGCGAAACACGCGGGGTAGGGAGCAGATCCATCGGGAGGCAACGATCCATGAAGCGGCTTTCCCTGCCGGGATGGGCGCTGGCTGCGCTGCTGGCGGCCGGGTTCAGCCTGCTGCCGCCGCAGCGCTGCGCGGCGCAGGAGCCGGTCGTCTACGCGGTGCTGTTCTATTCGCCCTCCTGCCCGCACTGCCATGAAGTGATCCAGAAGACCCTGCCGCCCCTGATGGAGCAGTACGGCCAGCAGCTGCAGATCATCGGCGTCAACGTGACCACGCCGGAAGGGCAGGCGCTGTACAACGCGGCCATCGAGAAGTACGCCATCCCGCGTGAGCGCCGCGGCGTGCCAACGCTCATCATCGGCGACCGGGTGCTGGTCGGCTCCGGCGAGATCCCGGAGTTCTTCCCCTCCCTGATCGCCTATCACCTGGAGAACGGCGGCGTCGATCTGCCGGATATCCCCGGCCTGGCGGACGCCCTGCAGACCCCGGAGGCGGCGACCCCGGCGCCTGACGCCGGCGGCGCCCCGGCCGCGACAGCCTCGCCCGCCGCGATCGCCTCGCCGGCGCTGGCGACTCCCGTGCCCCTGCCCACTGCCATCGCGGAGGCGGAGCGGCCCGCGCTGGCCGGCAGCGAACCGTCCGGCGGCGTGCTGGAGCGCCTCGCCCGCGACCCTGCCGGCAACACCCTGTCGATCCTGATGCTGGGGATCATGCTGGCGGCGGTGGCGGCGTCGATCGCGCCGCTGCGGCGGCTGTGGCAGGCGCCCGCCGCCGTCCCCGCCCCCGGCTGGCGGGAGGCCGGCATCGCGGCGCTGAGCCTGATCGGGCTGGGCGTGTCGGCCTACATGGCCTACGTGGAGACGACGCTCACCGAGGCGATCTGCGGGCCGGTGGGGGACTGCAACAGCGTCCAGCAGAGCGCCTATGCGCGGCTGTTCGGCCTGATCCCGATCGGCGTGCTGGGCGTCGCGGGCTACGCGGCGCTGCTGGCCGCCTGGGCGGCGGCCCGCCTGAGCCGGGAGCCGCTGCGCGGCGCGGCGCGGCTCGCGCTGGCCGGCATGGCGCTGGGCGGGACGCTGTTTTCGCTCTACCTCACTTTTCTGGAGCCGTTCGTCATCGGCGCGACCTGCGCCTGGTGCCTGACCTCCGCGGCGGCCATCACGCTGATCCTGCTGCTGGCGTCCGGCGCGTCGCCGGGGCGGTCGGCTGCATCTAAAGAGCAGCGCCAGGGTTCGCCTGTGTCTGAGCCTGAAAACCCGTAAGTCGATCAGCCGGAGGGTCGATCCATGAAGATCGCCGCTGTCACCGACGATGAACAGACTCTCTCGCCGCATTTTGGCCGCGCCGCCCTGCACTCCCGGAGCTGCCCATGGACAACCTGGACGACCTGACCCGCGAGGAGCTGATCACGCTGCTGGACATCCACGCGAAGAACTGGCTGGCGCACGATGGCTGCTGGTTCCTGGCGCTGGAGGAGCGCTACGGCATGGAGGCGGCCATCGAGATGGATACGCGCTCCTGGGAGCGCTTCAGCCCGGTTGAGGCGCAGCGCATCCTGCAGGCGTTCGGCATCCCGGCGGGCGCCGGGCTGGAAGGGCTGGCGCGGGCGCTGCGCTACCGGCTGTATGCGCGGGTGAACCGCCAGCGCGTGGCGTGGACCGCGGACGGCGCGCTGGAGCTGGAGATGGAGGAATGCCGCGTCCAGGCGGCCCGCCGCCGCAAGGGCCTGCCCGACTTCCCCTGCAAGCCGGTCGGCATCGTGGAGTACACGCAGTTCGCGCAGGCCGTCGATCCGCGCATCGAGACGACGTGCCTGGCCTGCCCGCCCGACGCGCCGGCAGGGGCCTACTGCGCGTGGCGGTTCACGCTGCGGGAAGGCTAGCTGCCCGCAGGGCGGGTCGGAGGCCCGGAGCCGGCCGCAGGCCGGGGGGGGGAGGTCCGCCTGGCCCCGGCCCGGCCAGGGCGAAGCAGCGCCTCGCCCCCTGCGGAATCACCGTCAGGGATCAGCCCTCGGGCAGGGATCGAATGTAGCGACTGAGTATGAAAGTGGCCCAGTGAACATCCTGATCGGGGATGATCTCCGGCTCATTCTTTACAAACGTCAGCAGAGCCTTTGGATTCAGCACCCAGACATCAGCGCCCCTGGGCATTGGCTCCACGAACCAGCCGGGGAACACCACCACCGGTTTGACCGGGAAGTGTTTGCCTGTGGCATCGAACAGCATCCTGCTCAGCCACCGGGCAAGGCCCCTGGCCTGCTCAACCGGGTTGCGGTCTGGCTTCATGCCGTCCACGGTGATCTGCTGTCCATCGAAGACAACTTTCGGGTTCTTCCCCATGATCTTGGAGTGGGTCTTGGTTTCTATGACGAAGACGCCGTGGCGTGACACCACCACGTGATCGAGATTGAAACCATCCCCCGGAATGTCGTGAAGAACGGCTGCCCCACCCTGTTTAAGCGCCTCAAGCGTCTCGGCCACATTCTTCTCGCCCTCGCTGCCCAGCCGCAGCTGGCGGACGCGCGGCCTGACTCTGGCTATCCTGACACCGACATAGGCCGTCACCAGGATGGCAAGGATCGTGTAGGCCCATGGATGGCGCTCTGCATTCGTGAGCGTGGCTACCCATTCGTTCATGGCCAGCAGCGCCGTGGCAAACGCCACCATAACAGGGATCACGACTTCTGATTCAAACAGCAGGTTAAGCTGCTCGTCGAGCGACTGGCCGGCATGCCGAAGCGAGCGTTCCCTCACAGGCGATCGTTTGGGAAATGGCTTGCTCACTATCACGCTCCTATGGGGACGCAAGAGGGCGGTACCGCATTGAGCATACAACAGCTTGCTGATCAGACCAACATGCGCAAACTGCTCCCATCGCCCGGCGGCCGGAATGGCCTGCCCGGCCCCCTGCCGGATACCCGACGCCGGAGATGCCTCGCTCTGGCGGGTCGAGCAGACCCCCTGTTCCCCACATGGCGTATAATCAGGGGTATAAGGCGATGTGGGGAGGCATCCTGCTATGAGTTCGCTGACAATGGACCAGATTCTACACGCCGCGGAGCAGCTGTCTCCTGCAGATCAGGCGGCGCTGATTGCGCATCTTCAGCAGCATGTCGGGCAGCGCGCACTGCCGGTAGAACGCAAGATCGCTCTGCTCAGAGACGCCCAGCTGGACAACCCGGTGAATGAGGAGCCTTCGGTGCGTCGCCGCGACTGGTACGCGGACGATGGGCGCTAGGGTCTTCATAGACACTAACATCCTGCTGCGGGCGCTTATGCCTGCCCTGACTCACCACCAGAGGGCTGAGGCGCTCCTCCAGCGGCTGTGGACTGCCGGGGACGAGCTGTGGATCAGCCGCCAGGTGATCAGGGAGTATCTGGTGCAGGCCGCTCATCCTAGCACATTCATACCGCCCCTGACCGTACAGGAAGTGAGCAGGCAGGTGGCGGCGATTTTGGCGCTCTTCAGTGTCGCTGACGATACGGCAGAGGTCACCGCCCGGCTGCTGGGCCTTCTGGCGGAATACCCGACCCGCGGCAAGCAGATCCATGATGCGAACATCGTGGCGACCATGCTGGTCTATGGCATCGAGACGCTGGCCACGCTCAATACCGGCGATATGGAGCGCTTTGCCCCTCGCATTCGCCTGATCACACTGGACGAAGAGCCCGCCTGACCGCCACCCGCCTCACCCCGGCGGGTCGAGCAGGATGCCGCGGGCGCTGATCTTCGCCGCGAAGCGGGCCTCCCGCATCTTGCCCTCGATCTGGAAATGCGCCACCAGCAGCGCGCACACCGGCGGCTCGTCCTCCGGCGGCGGCTGCACCGTGAACGTGAACTGGAGCGGCGTGTCGAAGAGCAGGTGCTCGGCCTTCTGCGCCAGATTCTGAATGGCCGGGCTTTCGCTCAGCAGGATCACCGGCAGCCGCAGCTTCACCGGATCGATCCGCCGCTCCAGCGGGTCCAGGGAAAGCTCGGCGGTGACATTGACGGTCACGCCGCCCAGCGGCAGGCTGCTCCTGACGCGCTGCGCTGAGATCACCTTCAGCTTCAGGAAGTAGGCGCGGTCGCCCTCCAGCTTCAGCGGCTCCTCGATGACCTCCCCGGTCAGCGGCAGGCCCGCCCGCACGGTGATCGTGCGCGGGCTGCACGGCGTCAGGTCGGCGAAGCCCTCGTTCAGCCCGATGGCGAAACGGGTAACCATGTCCTCCAGCAGCAGCGAGCCGTGCGGCAGCAGATCGGGCGCATCGGGGCTGTCCACCGTCAGCAGCAGGCCGCCGGGCAGCGCCGGCCCGGTGAGCGACGCCTCGCCGACCACCTCGTCCAGCAGGTCATCATAGAGGACGCTGAAATCGGCCAGATCGACCGGCTTCAGCAGAGTCAGGTAGTCGGCGGGGTGGGGCTGCGCCCCGGGCCGCAGAACGACCTCCGCGGCGGAGGCGCTGAGCCAGGTCTGGACAGGCGGCTCGCCGGGCGGCGTGAAGCGCAGCACGATCGTGTCGCCGGGGTGGATCGGCTCGCCGCGCTCTGCGCCTACCTTGAAGATGCGCAGGACATCATAACCGATCTGCGGCGCCCCGGCGGCCGGGTCGCAGGTCAGCAGCAGGCCGGCGGGGCCCTGCCGGGGCGCGATCAGGACCCCGGAGTCGCTGTGCAGCGTCACCTGGCCCTGACTCCGGATGACCGGGTCGGCAGCCGGGCCGCGTGTGACCGGATCGTAGTTCGTGATCGTGATCAGCCCGGCGGGGGCCGCCTGAGCGCTGCGGGCACTGACGGGCGCAGCGGCCCCGGTGGCCTCGGCCAGCAGGTAGGTGCCGCCGGCAGTGTACAGATAACCCTGCATCCCTGCATCCCTCCCGGTGAGGCGGGGCCGGCGCCCCGCGCCCGCGACTGTACCCCCAGTATAACGGATACTGCGCTCATGATATACTGCCCCTGCGCCCGGTCAATGGGAAATCCGGGCGGGCCGTCACAGGGGGCGGGATGCGGCTGGCCGGCTGGCGTTACAACGGGGAGGAGGGGGGGCGGGATCTGCGCTATGACCTGCTGCGCGGCTTCGCCCTGCTGATCATGGCGATCAACCACCTGCCGGCAAGGGACTCGCTGCTGTATGCGATCAGCGGGCGGGCGCGCTTTGTGATCTCCGCGGCGGAGGGTTTCTACTTCCTGTCCGGGCTGGTGCTGGGGATCGTGGCGGCCCGCCGGCCCGTGGAGGAGGCGATCCGGCACACCCGCCGCCGGGCGCTGACGCTGTACGCGGTGACCGTCGGGCTGGGGCTGGCGCATCTGGTGCTGAGCCGGCTGACGGCGGCCCCGGTCTGGGGCCGGCCCATCCCCACCAACATCGGCCTGGCCGAGGCGATCCTGAGCATCCCGGCGCTGATCCGCGCCCCCGGCGGGGCGGCCATCCTGCTGCCGTATGTGCTGTTCCTGCTGGGAGCGCCCCCGGCGCTGCGGGCGCTGGCGCGGGGGCGCGCCTGGCGGGTGATCGCCGCCAGCGAGGCGCTGTACCTGGCCGCGCAGCTTTGGCCGCCGCTGCGCGGGCTGTTCGCTCCCCTGTTCTCCCCCGCGGCCTGGCAGATCCTGTTCTTCGGCGGGCTGGCGATCGGCTACCGGCGCGGAGCCATCGGCGCGGCCTGGGCGCAGGTCCCGCTGCGCCGCGCCCTGGACGGCCTGGCGGTCGCCGTGACGCTGGCGCTGCTGGCGATCCACGCCGGCGGCTACGCGATCCTGCCCGGCCTGCCGGAAGCGCTGGGGGATCGCGGCGGCCTGACGCCGCTGCGGCTGGTGCTGGTGGCGGCCTGTCTGCGCGCGGCTGTGCTGCTGGTGACTTTCGCCTGGAGGCCGCTGCGGGCGGCGCTGGGCTGGCTGCTGCTGCCGCCGGGGCAGGCGTCGCTGTGGACCTTCGTCATGCACCTGGCGCTGTTCAGCGTCCTGATGAGCATCCCGGGGCCGCCGCCGCCGGGCATCTGGCCGGGGACGGCCCGCCATGCGCTGGGGGTGGCGATGCTGTGGGCGCTGGCCGTGGGGCGCAACGCGGCGCTGCGCCGCTGGCGCGGGGCGCGGGCCAACCGGTAAGCGCGGCCCCCTCAGCCAGCGATGGCTGCCGGGGGGGGGCCGCGGACGCTGCGGGGCGGATCCGCCCGCGCCGGCGGCGCCGGCGCGGCGGAAG
>DAOTXW010000066.1:0-4752 GCA_034435035.1 Anaerolineae bacterium
CCCTGATCCTGGCCGCCGCCCTGATCCTGGCCGCCGCCCTGACCCTGGCCGCCGCCCTGATCCTGGCCGCCGCCCTGATCCTGGCCGCCGCCCTGATCCTGGCCGCCGCCCTGAACCTGGCCGCCGCCCTGACCCTGACCGCCGCCCTGACCCTGGCCGCCGCCCTGACCCTGGCCGCCGCCCTGACCCTGACCGCCGCCCTGACCCTGGCCGCCTGCTGCGCCCGAAAGGGCGCTGCCGTCACAGGCAGCCAGAAGCATAGCCAGCACCAGCATCACAATCATGATTACCATCAACCTGCCTGAGCTTCGGGTTCTCATAATACACGATCCACCCTTCGGATTGATTTTATGTCCTGCTGCCTGACAATAGGCCCTATCATATAGGACATAGGATTAGTCGGGCAAACAACCCACAAGGGTTCGCCCGCCCCGCAATTTGCCTGTCAGGCGCCCCGACGATCGGCGGCGTGGATCATCTCGCGGGCGCGGGTGATCACGCGGCGCTCCCCGGCGAAGGCCATCAGCCGCGCCGCCGCCTGGATGCTCAGCCAGCAGGCTTCATGCACCTCGTGATCGTGATCGTCAACGCTGCCGCTCACAAAGCGCAGCAGGTAGAAATGTACATATTTATGGAAGCGGACGGTGCGGGTTGCCGTGTAGGATACGAACCAGTAATCGACGGTCTCGATCAGACCGAGCACCTCGCCCAGGATGCCGGTTTCTTCGCGAACCTCGCGCACGGCAGTGGCCGCCGGCTCCTCGCCGCGCTCGATCATGCCTTTGGGGAGCTGCCAGCGGCGGTGCGGGCCAGCCGATATGAGGGCGACCTCGATGCGCGGGCCGCGCCGCCGGTAAACGACGCCGCCCGCAGAAAGCTGGGTCTCGACCGGGATCGTGTCCATGGCTGCGATGTCCTTTTGCGGTGTGGGAGTAGCGCACACGGAGGCATCACAGCCCCAGCGCCGCCCGGATGATCCGGGCGACGGTTTCCGGCGGATCGTCCACCGTGACGGCCAGGGCGTCAGCGGGTTCCTCCAGGGCGGCCAATTGGCTGTCCAGCAGATCGGCGGGCATGAAGTGGCCGCTGCGCGCTGCCAGCCGATCCCGGATCAGGCCGGGGCTGCCGCGCAGGTAGACGAAATGCACGGCCGCCGGATCGACCTGCAGGCGCCGGCGGTAGACCTCCCGCAGCGCCGAGCAGGCAACGACGGCGGACTGTCCCGCCGCCAGCAGGCCAGCGATGTGCGCCCGCAGCGCCTCCAGCCAGGGGGCGCGGTCAGCATCGGTCAGCGGCAGGCCGCGCCGCATCCGGTCGATGCTGGCAGGCGCATGAAAGTCATCGCCGTCAAAGAACGGCCATGACAGGTCACGGGCCAATACACGGCCAACAGTTGTCTTGCCGCTTCCGGAGACCCCCATCAGGATGAGGATCATGCTGCTCCGGTGATCGGCTCCGGGTGCGAACTCTCCATAGTGCCGCTATTGTAACACAGGTTGACGGCGCTGTATCAATCAGCGCGCGTTTTGACAGGGCCGCCCGGGCAGGTAGAATGCAGGCATGATCTCCCACCGCGCCCCCGCTGCGCTGATCCGGGCGGCCCTGAGCGCGGCAGCTGCCGGCGCGCTGACAGCGAGCTGCGCCGCCTTTCGGCTGCCGCCCACTCCAGCACCGCTGCCGGCGCCGACTGCACCGCCCACCGCCCCCCTTGCCCCCACCCCGACGCCGACGCCGCAGCCTTCCCCGACACCCCTACCATCCCCGACGCCTTCGCCGCCCGGCGGGGCGATCCGGCTGCGCGCGGAAGCCGTGGCGGCCTTCCCCCACGACCCCGCCGCCTTCACGCAGGGGCTGATCTACGCGGGCGGCCTGCTGTACGAGAGCACGGGCCTGTACGGCGAATCCACGCTCCGCGAGGTGGATCCGGCGACCGGGGAGGTGCTGCGCCATCTGAGCCTGCCGGAGCCGCTGTTCGGCGAAGGGCTGGCGCTGGTCGATGGGCGGCTGATCCAGCTGACCTGGCGCGAGGGCGTGGCGCTGATCTACAGCCGGGATACCTTCACGCTGACCGGGATGTTCCCCTACGAGGGCGAGGGCTGGGGGCTGTGCGCCGACGGGGAGCGCCTGGCGATGAGCGACGGCAGCGCCGCGATCACCTTTCGGGATGCGGAGACGTTCACGGCGCTGGGCTGGCTGCCGGTGACGCTGGATGGCCAGCCGGTGACCCGGCTGAACGAACTCGAATGCGCGGGCGGAGCCATCTATGCCAATGTCTGGAAGGAGAGCCGGATCGTGCGCATCGACCCGGCGACGGGGGCCGTCACCGCCGTGATCGACGTGCCGCCGCTGCTGACGGAGGAGGAAGCCGCCGCCGCGGGGACAGCCGGCGTGCTGAACGGGATCGCCTACAACCCGGAGCAGGACCTTTTCTACGTCACGGGCAAGTACTGGCCGCGGCTGTTCGCGGTGCGCTTCACCGCGCCGGATTAAACCCCGGCGGCCCGCTGGCGCCGGAGGCCCTCAGGCCGGCGCGTGGATGAAGACTTCGCTCGCCAGCTCAAACCCCAGAATCTGCTCCTGCCCTCCCACCAGGATCCGTATCGGCCCCTGAAACGGGCCGTGCGCCAGCACCGTGATCTCGGATTCCGGGACAATCCGCAGCCTGGCCAGATAGCGCAGCTTCTCCGGGTCATGCGTCCGCACCCGGCTGACCCGGCTGACAGTGCCCGCCGGGACCTGCGGCAGCGGGCCGTCATCCAGACGCGGCATGACGCCCTCGCGGGAGGGGATCGGCTCACCATGCGGGCAGCGGACCGGGTCGCCGGTCAGCTCGGTCATGCGCTCCAGCACGACCTCGCTGATGCCCCCTTCCAGCGGCTCGATGAGATCGTGCACCTCATCCCAGCCAAACTGCATGATGGTGACGAAGAACACCTCGACGATGCGGTGACGGCGGATCGCCCGGAGTGCGATCTTCTCGCCCGCCGGCGTCAGGTTCACCCCCTGGTACGGTTCGTGCTGGAGCCACCCGTCCTGCACCAGCTGGCGGATCATCCGGGACACAGCCTGAACCGAGATATCCAGCACATCAGCCACCCGCGGCATCGTGACAGAGCCGGACTCCTGCTGGAGCCGGTAGATCTCTGCCAGGTAGCGCTGCACGGTAGGGCCGACCGTCACGACCGTCACCCGTCATCCCTTTCTCAGCCGGGGCTGAACCCCTGTTCAGTGCGATCTTCAACCGGGCTTGACTGCCGGACACAAGCGAGCAGCCTGTCGCGATCAATAGACGGTGACCGGCTCAGTCACCCGGGGGGCCTTGATAGTCACAGCACGATCTGCTTAGATATACGGATAAAACAGATAAATTATGGCATATTCGCCCGGAGGTGACAAATGGAAAACCCCGCGCCGACCATCGCCCCTGTGCAGAGGCAACGCCATGGCTAAACGCCCTGTTCTGATCGGGCTGGCAGGAGCATTCCTGACCGCCTGCGGCGCAGCGGCTGGCGCGCCGGCGCCCACCGCCACCGCGGACACCCCCTACCCGCCCGTCGATCTGGGCGGTCTTGAGGCCTATGTGGAATCGCAGTCCGCAGCGCTGCACGACAGCATCACCCGGCTGCAGGCCGCCAGCGATCAGTACTACGCGCTGGCCGACGCCGCCGGCTTCGACTACGCCGCCCTGTGGGCGAATCAGCCGGATGCGGTGCTTCAGATCCTGACCGAGGCCCGCGCCGCCTATCTGGAGGCCAACCCGCAGTATGAGCGCATGGAAGGCGTCGTGGCCGGCGTGCCCTCGCTGAGCCAGTATGACATCATCCTGGATGCAGGCACGGCGAGCGGCGAAGGCGTCGTGCCGTTCGACCTGACGCTGCCCGATGGGCGCGTGCTCCCCACACCCGGCAACCTGTTTGAGGTGACCGAGGCGACCCTGTGGGGCACCGACCCGGCTTATAGCGTGCCGGGCATTTACCCCGACTTCAACGGGAACGGCGAGCGGGACCTGGGCGATTCGCTCCCCGATGCCAGTGTGCTGAAAGGCGCGGCGGATGCATTTGAGCAATACACAGCCGACCTTCAGGCCGCCGCCGCGGACTGGGAGGCCACAGAGGCCGAAGCCTTCGGCGCGCTGGTGGCCAATGTCCCGACTTTCAGCGACTTCATGGACAGCTGGAAGAACTCATACTATGTGCAGGGCAGCGCCTCAGCGGAGCGCGGTTTCGTCGCCACCTCGCGCCTGTCCGATCTGAGCGACAACATCCTGAGCTGGCAGACCCTCTACGCCGGTCTCAGCCCGGCGGTGCGCGTCATAGCCCCCGATCAGGACGCGCAGATCACCGGCGACCTGGAGGATCTGCAGGCTTACGTCTCCGATCTCTATGCGCAGGAGCAGGCTGGCCGGCGCTTCACGCCGGAGGAGGCCGACATCCTGAGCGCGGAGGGGCAGGATCGAGCCACCGCCATCGCGGGGCAGATCGCGCAGGTCGCGGTTCTGATGAACATCGCTCTGGAGGCTCCATGATGCGTCTGCTGCACCTGGCGATCGCAGTCGGTCTGGCGGCGTCGCTGGCGGCGCCACGTCACACCATCCGGGCCGACAGTCCCCCGCCGGGGGCCGTCGCCGCGGATCTCCGCCGTTCTCTGTTCGAGGCCCAGCTGGCGCTGAGCGCCGATCCGGGCCGGGCCGGGGAGACTCTGGCCGCGGCGCGGGCGCTCTACGGCGGCGGCTTCGCCCGCGCGATTCAGGCC
>DAOTXW010000067.1:0-1783 GCA_034435035.1 Anaerolineae bacterium
CTGTCATAGCCAAATAGAAATGTCCTGTCTTCGCCGAATAGAAATGTCCTGTTGGTCCTGTTCCACTTTTTTGGATGGAGAAGGACTTACTGGAGATGTCTGCGCGAGAACGTGATGTGCTCAAGGTCATGCAGGGAGTGCTCGACGGCAGCCGCACGCTGGTCGAGGCGGGGCGGTTGATTGATCGCTGTCCCCGCCAGGTGGCCCGGATCCGCGATGCGATCCTGGCGCGTGGGGATCAGGCGGTGATTCATGGCTTGCGGGGCAAGCCCTCGAACGCGGCCAAGGGCGATCTCAAGGCCCGGGCGCTGGCTCTGTACCGGCGGAAGCTGATGGACTTTGGGCCGACGCTGGCGTCTGAGAAGCTCGAGTTGCTGAGCGATCCGGAGGATCGGATCGTGGTGCCGCGGGAGACGCTGCGCGGCTGGCTGCAGGAGGCGGGCCTGTGGGAGGCGTCGCGCAAGCGGGAGGTTCACCGGCAGCGTCGGGAGCGTCGGGCGTGCTTCGGCGAGATGCTGCAGGCCGATGCCTCGAAGCACGACTGGCTGGAGGGTCGAGGTCCGGTGCTGACGCTGGTGGGGCTGATCGACGATGCGACGGACCGGGTGCTGCTGCGGTTCTATCCTTCCGAGACCACGTTTGCCTACATGGACCTGCTGTGGCGTTGGATGAAGCGGCACGGTGTTCCGCGGAGCTGGTACAGCGACCGCCACGGCATCTTCTATTCCGAGGCGAAGGTGCCGGGGTATGACGAGCCGCAGCAGGTTCCGACGCAGTTTTCACGGGCGGCGGCTGAGCTTGGGATCCAGTGGATCGGGGCGCACAGCCCGCAGGCCAAGGGCCGCATCGAGCGGTTGTGGGGCACGGGGCAGGACCGCCTGGTGAAAGAGCTGCGTCTGGCCGGAGCGCGGACGATGGAAGAGGCCAACGCGGTGCTGGAGCGGACGTTTGAGCCGTGGTTCAACCGCACCTGCATCGAAGAGCCGGCGAGCCCGAACGACGCTCACCGGGTCTTGGATCGCAAGCTGGACCTGGCGGCGATCCTGAGCCACCAGGAGAGCCGGAGCGTGGCCAGGGACTACACCATCTGTTACCGGAAGAGGGTGTATCAACTGCTGCCGCCGGCGTGGCCGGGCCTGTGTAAGAACGAGGTGATCGTGGAGGAGCGTCTGGACGGCACGATGCACATCCGCTTCAAGCAGCGTTACCTGGCGTTCAAGCCCCTGGCGTCACCGGCGGCCCCGGCGTCGGCAGGCGAGGCGGGGGCTCCGCCCCCGGACCCCCGGAGTTTATCGAAGGAGCCGATCCCGGCAGAGGGAGGCAAGGCGAAGTCCAAGAGAAAAGGCCGGGGGCAAGCCCGGCCTGGAGCAAAGGCGGACGCCTCTGCCGTTCATCGGACCGGCGGTCTCTCGGGTCGCACTCCTGCGTTGCCCTGTCTTCCCGCCGGCGGACCAAGTGGTACTCTAAGCAATCGGTGGCGTCCACCGCCAAGCCATCCGTGGCGGAAGCCGGCGCGAGGCCAACCGGACATTTCTATTGGGCGGAAGTAGCGGACATTTCTATTTGGCTGCGACAACCCTCCCGTCCGCCCTGTCTTTGCCCGCTCCCCGGCATTACACTCTTCCCGCTGTCGCCCATGGCAACCTGACGAGGAATGATGACGCAGTATCCCCTGACTCGAGCCCGGCTCTGGTGTCTCTGGCTGCTGGCCTGCGGGCTGTTGCTGGCCGGCATCTTCACCTTCGAGGTCAACCGCTCGCAGGAGGGGTACGTGGTGGAGACC